>NZ_CP041203.1:3197136-3836563 GCF_008033115.1 Cellulomonas sp. Y8 | reverse complement strand
CGGGACGCCCCGGGGCGCTCGCTACGGTCGACGCGTGCCGACGCTGATCATCGAGACCGGCAGGCCCGCGCGGGTGACCGTGCACGGGCCGGACGGGGCGTGGCACGCGCCCGAGGACGCCGTCCGGGACCGGACGGCGAGCGACCGCCCGGGCGTGCTCGGGATGGACCTCGACCCGACGGACGGCTCCGCGATCGAGCCCGGGTACACCGCCCACTTCCTCGTCGACGGAGCCGCCGAGGTGCCCGTGCCGCGCGGGACGTGCTCCGTGGTCGTCGAGCGCGGGCCGGAGCACCGGCGCGTCGAGCGGGTCGTCGACGTCAGGACGGGCGGGGCGCGGGTCGCGTGCGTGCCGGAGCGGTGGGCCGACCTGGCCGCCGACGGGTGGTGGTCGGGCGACCTGCACGTGCACCGGCCGCTCGCCGACGCCGCGGCCGTGCTGCGGGCGGAGGACCTGCACGTGGGGGCGTTCGTCACGCGGTGGAACGAGCAGGCGCCGGCGACCGTCGGCGGCCGGCCGACAGGGGCCGGCGGGGTGCCGCGGGCCGCGCTGACCGTCGACGGCGACCGGCACGCGGTCGCGCCCGTGACCGAGGACGAGCGCGGCGGCGGCGCGGTGCTGCTGCACGGCGTCGACGTGCCCGACCTGCCCGGCACCGGCGCCGACGACTGGTGGTCCCCGCCCGCGCGCACCCTGATCGACGCCGCGCGGGCCGCCGGCGCGTTCGTCGACGCGGAGAAGCTGACCTGGTGGGACGCCCCGGTGCTGGTGGCGACCGGTGCCCCGGACGCGGTCGGCGTGCTGAACAACCACTTCGTGCCCGGCGGGATGCTGGCCAACGAGGCGTGGGGCCGACCGCGCGACCGTGCCGCGCACCCCGGGCCGGAGGGCGCGGCCCGGTACCAGCTCGGGCTCTGGTACCGGTACCTCGGGCTGGGGCTGCGGCTGCCGGCGTCGGCCGGGTCGGCGTCGGGGGTGCTGCCCGCACAGCCCGGGTACGACCGGGTCTACGTCGAGGCGCCGGGGCCGCTCACCGTCGACGGCTTCTACGCCGGGCTGCGGGCCGGGCGGTCGGTGGTGACGAACGGACCGCTGCTCGCGCTTCGCGTCGGCGGCGTCGGTCCGGGCGCGACGGTCCCCGCGGGGCGGCACCGCGTGCGGGCGGTGGCCCGGACGGCGCCGGGCGGGGCGGCGGGCGGGACGCCGGGCGGACCGGCAGGGTCGTCGGCGCGCGGCTCGACCGGCGGGTCGGCGCCCGGGCCCGTGCGGGTGGAGCTCGTCGTCGACGGGCGGGTCGTCGCCGCCTCCGACGGGCCGGTGCTCGACACCGTCCTCGACCTGCGCGGCGCCGGGTGGGTCGCGGCGCGCGCCCGGCAGCCCGACCCGCGGACGATCCGGCTCGCCCACACGAGCCCCGTGCACGTCGAGGGGCCCGGGCCGGACGCCGCGGAGCACCGCGCGTTCTTCGCCCGCTGGGTCGCGGACCTCGCGGCCGCCGCCCGCGCGGAGCCGGCCCGGTTCCCCACGGCGGCCCGCCGCGACGAGGTCCTGGACCTGTACGACCGCGCGGCGCGCTTCTACCGCTGACGGCTGACCGTGGCCCGCCGACCGCCGACGGCTGACCGCGGCCGCGCCGAGCGCGGTCGCTCGCGCCGAGCGCGGTCGCTCCAGCTACCGCGCTCGACGCGAGGTACCGCGCTCGGCGGGCGTGACCGCACGCCGGGGCACGGGCGCCGTGGGGCCACGCCCTCGCGCCGCACCCCGGGCGCGTCAGCCCACGCGGTGCAGCCAGCGCACGGGCGCGCCTGCGCCCGCGTACCGGAACGGCTCCAGCTCGTCGTCCCACGCCTGCCCCAGCGCGAGCGCCAGCTCCTCGCGGACGGCGCGCGCGTCGGCCAGCTCGAGCGCCGCGCGGATGCGGTCCTCGGGGACCACGACGTTGCCGTGCACGTCGGTCTGGGCGTGGAAGATCCCGAGCTCGGGCGTGTGGCTCCACCGGGCGCCGTCGCTGCCGTGGCTCGTGTCCTCGGTGACCTCGTAGCGCAGGTGCGTCCAGCCACGCAGGGCCGACGCGAGGCGCGCGCCAGTGCCGGAGGTCCCCTGCCACGAGTGCTCGGCACGGAACATCCCCGGTGCGGCGGGCTGCTCCGTCCAGTCCATGGACAGACGGATGCCCAGCACGTTGCCCGCCGCCCACTCGAGGTGCGGGCAGAGCGCGCGCGGCGCGGAGTGCACGAAAAGAACACCGCGGGTGATCGCACCTGCCATGTCATCCCTCCCGGATCGGCTCGAGGTTCGCCTTCCCCAACGACCTCGTCCCTACCGGACACGTGACTCCACAGCCTGCACGCGCGGCGTGCTGAGGACAGCATGCCTGATGAGGGCCGGTGCGCACCAGCGCTCCGGCCCTCATCACCTGCTCGATGCCCGGATCGTCCGGGTTCCGGGCGCCCCGACGACCCGTCAGAGGGTCTCGCGGATGGCGCGCATCGCCTTCTTCCGCACGGACCGGTCCAGCCGGTCGATGTAGAGGTGGCCGTCCAGGTGGTCGACCTCGTGCTGCAGGCAGCGGGCCATGAGCTCGACGCCCTCGACGACGACCTCCTTGCCGTCCAGGTCCGTGCCGACGACCCGCGCGTACCAGGCGCGCTTGGTCGGGAACCACAGGTCGGGCACCGACAGGCAGCCCTCGTCGCCGTCCTGGTAGTCCTCGGACAGCTCGACGATGGTGGGGTTCAGCACGTAGCCGAGCTCGTCGTCGATGTTCCAGGAGAACGCCCGCAGGCCGACGCCGATCTGGTTCGCGGCCAGGCCCGCGCGACCCTCGTGGTCGACCGTCTCGAGCAAGTCCTCGACCAGGCCCTTCACGCGGGCGTCGATCGTGGTCACCGGCTCGCACGGGGTGCGCAGCACCGGGTCGCCCACCACGCGGATCTCTCTCATCGCCATGCCCGCGATTCTTCCATGCCACGACCGGCATCCGCGGACCGGGCGCGCGGCACGGAGGCGGCCTGGTCAGCGCGCCGCGGCGGCCCGCCAGAGGTGCATCGCGGCGTACGAGCGCCAGGGCGACCACGCGGCAGCGCGCGCCGCCAGGGCCCGGTGCGCCGCCGGCTTGGGCAGGCCGGGGTCGAGCGCGCCCGCCGCCGTCGCGCCCGCCACGAGCGCCACGTCACCGGCGAGCCACGCGTCCGGGTCCCCGAGCACCCGCATCGCCACGTACGCCGCGGTCCACGGGCCGACGCCCGGCAGCGCGACCAGCCGCTCCCGCAGCGTCACCGGGTCGGCGCCGACGTGCGCGGGCAGCGACCCGTCGACCAGCGCCTCCGCCGCCGCGAGCACCGCGGCCACCTGGCGCGCGGGGAGCCGCAGCGGCCGGTCCGGGTCGGGGTCGGCGCCCGGGACCGGCACCGGGACGGCGGCGAGCACCTCCTTCGACGTCGGGAACAGCCGCTCCAGCCCGGGGATCGCCGACGCGTACGGGGCGCCCGCGACGGCGGCGAGCCGCCCGAGGTGGCCCCGCGCGGCGGCGACGGAGATCTGCTGCCCGACGATCGCCCGGACGACGAGCTCGGCGGGGTCGACGGTGCCCGGCACCCGGATCCCCGGCGTCGCGGCGACCATCGGGGCGAGCACCGGGTCCAGCCCCAGGGCGGCGTCGACCGCCGTCGGGTCCGCGTCCAGGTCGAGCAGCCGGCGCACCCGCGCCACCGCCGTCCCGACGTCGGCGAGCGAGGCGAGCTCCAGCCGCGCGGACAGCCGCCACCCGCCGCGGCGGTCGGGCGTCGCCACGACCTCGACCGCGCCGGGGCCGTGCGGCAGCGACAGCGTGCGGGCGTACCGCAGCGGGCCGCCGTCGGGCAGGTCCGCCACCTCGACGCCGTCGACGGCGCGCACCGCGAGGAAGCCGAGGACCCCGCGCGCGTCGTACGGCTGCCGGACCGGCAGCGCGAGGTCGAGCCGCACCTGCGGGGCGACCCCGAGCGCACGGGCGGACTCGTCCGACGCACCGGCCCGCTCACCCGGTGCGCGGCCGGGGCCACCCGGCGACCCGGCGGCGCCCGCGGACCCCGACGACCCCTCGGCCCCGGCCCGTGCCCGGGCCGCACCCGCGGGCAGTGCCGCGCCCTCCGCCCGCCGCGCCCGGGCGCGGAGCTCGGTCGGTTGCACCGCGAACACCTCGCGGATCGTGTCGTTGAACTGCCGGACGGAGCCGAACCCCGCCGCGAACGCCACGTCGGTCACCGGCAGCGTCGTCCCGACCAGCAGCGCCCGCGCGGTCTGCGCGCGGCGCGCCCGCGCGAGCGCCTGCGGTCCGGCCCCGAGCTCGGCGACCAGCATCCGGTGCACGTGCCGCGGCGTGTACCCGAGCTCGGCGGCGAGCGCGTCCACCCCGCCGCGGTCGAGCAGGCCGTCGCCGATCAGCCGCATGGCGCGGCCCACCGCATCGCGGCGCAGGTCCCACTCCGGCGTGCCGGGCGTGGCCTCAGGGAGGCAGCGCTTGCAGGCGCGGTAGCCCGCCTCGTGCGCCGCCGCGGACGTCCGGTAGAAGGTCACGTGCTCCCGCCGCGGGGTGCGGGCGGGGCAGGACGGGCGGCAGTAGATGCCCGTCGACGACACCGCGGTGACGAACTGCCCGTCGAACCGGGTGTCCCGCGCGTCGATCGCCCGGTACCGCTCCTCGAAGCCGGGATCGCCGGGGGCCCAGCGCGCGTGCGCGGCCTCGGTCACGGCCGGTCCGCCCCGCCCGACGACGCCGCGCCCGACGACCGGTCCGACGACGCCGCGCCGGCGGCGACCAGCGCGTCGAGCTCCCGGTAGTCGACGCCGTCCGCGAGCACGCCGTAGGTGCCCGGCCCCGCGAGCTCGACGGCGGCCCGGCGCGCGACCGCGTAGGCCGCCTCGGCGACGGACGACCCGAGGCTGACCCTGGCGACGCCGAGCCGGCCGAGCTCCGCGACCGGTGGCAGGCCCGGCACCGCCATCACGTTGAGCGGCACCGGGATCGCGGCGGCGAGCTCGGCGATCGTCGCGGGGTCGGCGACCCCGGGCACGAAGATCCCGTTCGCGCCCGCCTCGACGTACCGCCGGGCCCGGGCCACGGCCTCGGCCCCGCGGCCCTCCGGAGCCCCGAGCCCGCGCAGGAACACGTCCGTGCGGGCGTTGACGAACAGCGCGACGCCGGCCCGGTCCGCGGCCGCGCGGGCCGCCGCGACGCGAGCGGCGAGCTCCTCCGGCGCGCGCCCGCCGTCCTCGATGTTCATGCCGACCGCCCCCGCGTCGAGCAGCCCGGCGACGGTCGTCGCGACGTCGGCCGCCTCGGCGGCGAACCCGCCCTCCGCGTCCACCGTCACGGGCACCGCGACCGCGCCGGCGATCCGGGCGACGGCGGCCAGGAGCGCGTCGCGGTCGAGCCGGTCCCCGTCCGGCAGGCCGAGCGACCACGCGACGCCCGCGCTCGTCGTGGCGACCGCGGGGGCGCCCGCCGCCTCCACCACCCGGGCGCTGGCGACGTCCCACGCGTTGGCGAGGGCGAGCGGCGCGGCCGGGTCGTGCAGCGCGTGCAGCCGGCGGGCCCGGGCGTCGAGGACGGGCGCGGCGGGGTGCGAGGTGCTGGTCATGGACCCATCCCACCCCTGGGCGGTGTGGGAGTCCAGCGGCGATCGGACATGGCCGTCCGGCTCCGGTCGCCGCTCCGCCGTCCTGCCGCCCGCCCGCGCCGGGCGCGGTGTGACGCGCGAGACGCCGGTGCCGGCGTGACGCCACGCGGCGGCCGTCCTATCTTTGTACTGACCAGTCAGTGCGAAACGATCAGAGGCGACAGTGTCTTCGGAGCCCACCCCGACCCGCGAGGCCGAGCAGCAGCGCGTCGCGCACCCGCACGCCGAGCAGCAGGCCGGCGCCCGGCCCGACGCCGCCGCGCCGGACCCCGAGGTCGCGCCCACCCCGCCCCCGTCGGCCGTCCGCGCCCGCGGCCTCGTGCTCACCGGCACCCGCGGCCCGGTCTACGGCCCGGTCGACCTCGACCTGCCGACCGGCGCGCTCACCGTCGTCCAGGGCCCGCAGGGCGCCGGCCGGTCCAGCCTGCTGCTCACGCTCGCCGGCCGGATGGTCCCCGACCGCGGCACCGAGCTCACCGTGCTCGGCGAGGACCTGCCCCGCCGCCGGTCCGTCGTGCAGCGCCGCGCCGCCGTGGCCGGCTTCGCCGGGGTCGACGAGCTCGACGACTCCGTGACGGTCGGCGACGTCGTCCGCGAGCGGTTCGCCTGGCTGTCACCCTGGTACCGCTGGACCGGCCGCGTCTCCCAGGAGCGGTTTGCCGACCTGGCCGGGCCGGTGTTCGGCGAGCGCCCGCTCCCCCGCGTGCAGACCGTGATCTGGGACCTGGACGAGGTCGACGCGATGCTGCTGCGGGTCACCCTCGCCCTGGCCCAGGAGCCCGACCTGCTCGTCGTCGACGACGTCGACCAGGTGCACGACTCCGGCCGCCGGCAGACGGTGTGGACCCGGCTCGAGGCGCTCGCCGCCGCCGGCACCACCGTGATCGCGTCGGTCGCCTCGCTGGACGAGGTCGCCCGGATGCGCTGGTGGGCCGCCCCCGAGGTCGTGAACCTCGCCACCGGCCCGCACGCCGTGCCCGCCGCCTGAATTCTCCCGCTTCTCCTTCCCGAGGACCCCGAATGCTCTCCTCCCTGTCGACCGGCACCGAGCTGCGCCGGTTCCGCCGCGGCGTGCTGCCGAAGCTCGCCGTCGTGGCGATGCTCGCCATCCCGCTGCTCTACGGCGCGCTCTACCTCTGGGCCTACTGGGACCCGACCGGCAACCTCGACCGGCTGCCCGTCGCCCTGGTGAACGCCGACGAGGGGGCGACCCGGGACGGCGAGCCGCTGCGCGCCGGCGACGACGTCGTGGACGAGCTCCTCGGCTCCGACGCCCTCGACTGGCGGCAGGTCGACGCCGACCAGGCCGCCGCGGGCGTCACCGACGGCACCTACTACTTCGCGGTGACGCTGCCCGGGGACTTCTCGACCGACATCGCGTCGATCGGCGGCGACGCCCCGACGTCCGCGGAGATCGACGTCACCTACAACGACGCCAACTCCTACCTGGCCTCGACCCTGGGCCGCAGCGCGATGACGCAGATCCGCGCCGCGGTGTCCGCCACCATCGGCGAGCAGGCCGCGGACCAGGTGCTCGTCGGGCTCGGCTCGGCGCGGGACGGCTTCGCCCAGGCGTCCGACGGCGCCCTGACGCTCACCGCCGCGAGCGGCGACCTGTCGACCGGCGCGCACCAGGTCGCCGACGGGGCCACCTCGGCCGCCGACGGCGCGGCCCGGCTGTCGTCGGGGGCCGCGGACCTCGCGAGCGGCGCCGGCCGGCTGGACTCGGGGGCCGCGACGCTGGCGAGCGGCGCGGGCACGCTGTCGTCGGGCGCGGGCACCGCGGCCTCGGGCGCGGCGGACCTGGCGGACGGCGCGCAGCGGCTGGCCGCGGGCGCGTCCGACGCGGCGACGAAGTCGGGGCTGCTGGCGGCGGGCGCGCAGCAGCTGAGCGACGGCGTCGACAAGGCGGCCACGACCCTCGGCCGCCTGTCCGGCGCGAGCACGGGGCTCGGGTCCGTCGCCACGAACCTGACCGCGCTCGCGCAGGAGCAGGCCGCCGCGGGCGACACCGACGCCGCGCATCGGATCCAGGCCCAGCTCCAGGCGATGCAGACGACCCTCGCCGACCTCGGCCTGCCCACGACCGCCGACGGCCAGACGAAGGCCGCGGCCGACCTCCAGGCGCTCGTCACCGGCGCCCACGACCTCCGGGACGGCTCCGCCGCCCTGTCGTCCGGCCTCGGCACGCTGTCCTCGTCGACGGCGGAGCTCGCGTCCGGCGCCGGCACCCTCGCGTCCGGGACCGCGCAGGTCGCCGCCGGCGCGTCCGACCTCGCGGGCGGCGCGGGCACCCTCGCCTCCGGCGCGTCCGACCTCGACTCCGGCGCGCGCACGCTCGCGTCCGGCGCCGCCGACCTCGCGTCCGGCACCGGCACCCTCGCCTCGGGCGCGACCCAGGTCGCCGACGGCTCCGACCAGCTCGGCGACGGCAGCCAGGAGCTCGCCGACAAGCTGGCCGACGGCGCCGCGCAGATCCCGGACGACTCCGACGCGACCCGGTCCGACCGGGCGAGCGCCCTGAGCACCCCCGTCGGGCTGTCGAGCACCGACGTCGCCGCGGCCGACGGCTACGGCGAGGGCTTCGCGCCCTTCTTCGTGCCGCTCGCGCTGTTCGTCGGCGGGCTGATCACGTGGCTGCTGCTCCGCCCGCTGCCGCCGCGCGGCCTCGCGACCCCCGCCCGCGGCTGGCGGATCGCGCTCGCCGGCTACCTGCCGGCGCTGGCGATCGGCGTCGGCCAGGTCGTGATCCTGCTGACCGTCGTGCACTTCGGGCTCGGCCTCGGCTGGTCGACGGCGCTCGGCACCGCCGCGTTCACGGTGCTGGTCGCGGGCGCGTTCCTGGCCGTGCAGCAGATGCTCATCGCGGTGCTGGGCGCCGCGGCGGGCAAGGTCGCGATCATCGCGCTGCTGATGCTGCAGCTCACCGCCGCCTCGGGCACCTACCCGGTCGAGACGACGCCCGCGTTCTTCCGGGCGCTGCACCCCGCGCTGCCGATGACCTACGCCGTCACCGGCCTGCGCGAGCTCACCACCGGCGGCACCGACGCGCGGCTGTGGACCTCGGTCGCGGCGCTGGCGGCGTTCCTGCTCGGCTCGCTCGCGATCACCTCGTGGCGCGCAGCGCGGCAGCGCACGTGGACACTGTCCCGTCTGCACCCCGCCCTGTCGATCTGAGAGGCTGGGTCCCATGCCAGCCGCCGCCGACGCCGTCCCCGCGCCCTCCGGGGCCGTCGACTCCCCCGGCACCGGCCGGCGCGACACCCGCCGGGCCATCATCACGGCGACCGTCGCGCTCATCGCCGACCGCGGGTTCTCCGCCACCTCGGTCGACGACATCGCCGACCGCGCCGGAGTCGCCAAGGGCAGCGTCTACTACAACTTCGGGTCCAAGGGCGCGCTGTTCGAGACCGTGCTCACCGAGGGCCAGCAGGCTCTGACGACCGCGCTCCGCGGCGCCGCCGAGGGGCGCGAGGGCCGGGACGCGGTCGGCGCGCTGGTGCACGAGCTGCTCGCGCAGATCCAGGGGCACCCCGACTTCGCGAAGGTGCTGGTGGCCGAGGTGTTCCGCACCGGGCGCGACTGGCAGGACTCGATCCGGCAGGTGCGCGACGAGTCGTTCGCGGTGTTCGCCGAGGTCGTCGAGGCGTCCTGGCCGCACCGGGACCCCTCGCTCACCGCCGCGGCGATGTTCGGGGCGACGCTCGTCGCCGGGCTGGAGTGGCTGGCGTTCCAGCCCGACCGGCCGGCGGCGGACGTCCGGCGCGCGGTCCTGGCGACGGTGCTCGACCCGCTGCCGGGCTGAGGTCCGGGCGGGGCACGTCCGGTGGACCATCTGGCCGGACACGCCGCGCGCGTGTCGGGCCAGACCTTCCACCCGACCCGCGGTCGGTCCTCCCCGGAACGCGGAACGGGCCCCCGAGCGTGTGCTCGGGGGCCCGTTCGCGATGCTGCGGGGTGCTGCGCCTCAGAGGCGGCCGGCCTGCTGCGGCACGCCGCCGAGCAGCTCCATGACCTCGGACTCGAGGAACCGGCGGTGGCCGCCGAGGGTGCGGACGGCGGAGAGCTTGCCGGCCTGGGCCCAGCGGGTGACCGTCTTCGGGTCGACCCGGAACATGACCGCGACCTCACCCGGCGTGAGCAGGGAGGCGGAGGCCTGGGTCGGGATCTGGGCCTCGAGGGGGTACGTCATGGTGACTCCTAGTCGGTTCGGTAGCCCGGCTGTCCCCTTGGGACCCGTGGCTTTGCGTCCCCGCCTTGCAGCGGGTTTGCCGTTGTCGCTCAACGAGGAGAACTATACAGAAATCGGACAGAACGGCAAGTACCACCCGAGAGCGGACAGAACCGCAGGTCAGCGGTGTGCGCGTTCACATCGCGGACGGGTGCCGACCGGCCCGCGGCTACCAGCGCGGCGTCGGGACCGCCACCGGGGTCAGCCGGACGATGCGCAGGTTCACCCGGGCGGGCGGACTCGCAGGCCGTCGCGGACGCCCGGACCACCCTCGCCACGCCCGCCGGGCTCGCGCGGCCGGGGCCGCTCGCTCCTGATCCCCAGCGAGAAGTCTCCCCGCCACCGGATCGTTCGGGGTGCTGGGCGACGATCGGGTGGGGATCAGGTCGGTCGAAAGGGATGAGCAGCCCGACGGGCGGCGCGGCGGCGGGGCGGCACGGCGGGGCGGCGCGACGGCCCGAGGGTCAGACCGCCGCGCCGGTCCCCGACGGGCCGCTGCCGCCCGTCGGGTCGAAGCGGTAGCCCATGCCCGGCTCCGTCAGGAGGTACCGCGGCGCGGCCGGGTCCAGCTCGAGCTTCTTGCGCAGCTGCGACAGGTACAGCCGCAGGTAGCCGGTGTCCGTGATGTGCTCCGAGCCCCAGATGTCGGAGAGCAGGGTCTGCCGGGTGACCAGGCGGCCGGCGTTGCGCACCAGCATCTCGAGGATCCGCCACTCCGTCGGCGTGAGCCGCACCGGCTCGGGCGGCGTGCCGTCCCGGGTCACGGTGGTCGCGGTAAGGTCGACGGTCACGTCGCCGATGCGGACCAGCGGCTCGGCATCGGGGCCACCCGAGGCGCGCCGGGTGAGGGCGCGGATCCGGGCCAACAGCTCGTCGACTCCGAACGGCTTGGTCACGTAGTCGTCGGCGCCCGCGTCCAGCGCCTCGACCTTGTCGGCGGAGCCGGTGCGCCCGGACAGCACGAGGACCGGCGCCGTCGTCCAGCCGCGGAGCCCCTGGATCACCTCCACGCCGTCGAGGTGCGGCATCCCGAGGTCGATGAGGTACAGGTCGGGCTTGTGCTCGATCGCCTGGTTCAGCGCCGACACCCCGTCGGTGGCGACGAGGATCTCGTAGCCGCGGGCCCGCAGCGTGATGCGCAGGGCGCGCAGGATCTGCGGGTCGTCGTCCGCGATGAGGATCTTCACGCCGCGCGCTCCCCCGGGCCGGGCGCGGCGCCGGCCTGGCGCAGCGCGATCACCATGGTCAGCCCGCCGCCGGGGGTGTCCTCCGGCCCGAGGGTCCCGCCCATCCCCTCGGCGAACCCGCGCGAGAGCGCCAGGCCGAGCCCGAGGCCGGTGGCGTTGTCCGTGTCGCCGAGCCGCTGGAACGGCACGAACAGGTCCGCCCGCCGGCCGGCGGGGACGCCGGGGCCGTGGTCGACGACGCGGATCTCCACCCGGTCGGCGAACGCGCTCGTCTGCACGCGCACCGGCACGCCCGCGGGGCTCGCGTGCACGGCGTTCGCGAGGACGTTGACGATCACGCGGCGGAGCAGCGCGGGGTCGGCCTCTACGGGCGGCAGGGCCGGGTCGAGCTCCAGGTGCACGTCGTCGGGCCCGAGGCCCAGCTCGTCGAGCGCGGGCAGGATGACGTCGTCGACGTCCGTGGGACGCACAGAGACACCGAGCACGCCCGCCTGCAGCCGGCTGACGTCCAGCAGGTCCGTGACGAGGCCGGTCAGGGTCGCCAGGCTCTCGTCCGCGGTCGCGAGGAGCTCCTCGCGGTCGGCCGGCGACCAGTCGACGTCCTGGGACCGCAGGCTGCCGACGGCGGTCGTGGCGGCCGTGAGCGGGCGGCGCAGGTCGTGGCTGACCGCGGAGAGCAGCGCGCTGCGCACCTGGTCGGTCTCGCGCAGCGGGCCGATGGCGTCGGCGGTGCGGCTCAGCCGCTGGTGGTCGAGGGCGGCGGCGACCTGCGCGACGACGACGCCGAGCAGGCGGTTGTCCGCGCCGTCGACGTCCGGCACGGCGGAGTCGGTGCCGCGCGGGACGCCGTCGCCGCGGTCGAGGTCCAGCACCGTGTGCTCGTCCACCGGGACGTGCGGCGACCCCGGCCGGACGGTGCCCGACTCCGCGAGCACCTCGTCGTCCGCGCGCAGCCGCACGCCCGCCAGCCCGAAGGCCTCCCGCGCGCGCTCGATCAGCGCACCGAGCGCGTCCTGGCCGCGCAGCACGCCGCCGGCCACCGTGGCGAGCAGCTCGGACTCCGCCCGGGCGCGGTGCGCGGCGCGGGTGCGGCGCGCCGCGAGGTCGACCACCGCGGCGACCAGCGCGCCGTTGACGACGTACAGGGCCAGGGCGAGGGCGTGCACGGGCTCGCTGACCGTGACGGTGTGGGTCGGCGCGACGAACAGGTAGTTCAGCGTCAGCCCGGACAGCAGGGCGGTCAGCAGCGCGGGCCACAGGCCGCCGACCAGCGCGATCACCACGACGAGCAGCTGGTACGCGAGCACGTCGCTGGCGAGCGAGTCGACGCTCTTGGCCGCGACCAGCCACCAGGTGAGGAGCGGGCCGAGCAGCACGCACAGCGCGAACCCGAGCAGCCGCCGCCGGACGGTCAGCGCGCCCGTCACCCGGGGCAGCGGCAGCCGCGCGCCGGCCGCCGCCGCGTGGTTGACGATGTGGACGTCGATCGGTCCGGCCTGCCGGATCACCGTGGCGCCGATGCCCGGGCCGGTGAGCGCGGCCTTGAGCCAGCCGCGTCGGCTCAGCCCGATGACGAGCTGCGTCGCGTCCCGCGCGCGGGCGAACTCGACCAGCGCGGTCGGCACGTCCTCCCCCACCACCTGGTGGTAGGTGCCGCCGAGCTGCTCGGCGAGCGCCGCCTGGGCCGCGAGCGCCCCGGGGTCGGTGTCCCGCAGGCCGGTCTGGGCGCTGACGTGCACGGCCAGCAGCTCCCCGCCGGCCGACCGGGCCGCGATCCGGGCGCCGCGGCGCAGCAGCGTCTCCCCCTCGGGCCCGCCGGTCAGCGCGACGACGACGCGCTCGCGCGCCTCCCAGGGCGCGTCGATCGCGTGCTCGGCACGGTAGGAGCGCAGCGCGGAGTCGACCTCGTCGGCGAGCCACAGCAGCGCGAGCTCGCGCAGCGCCGTGAGGTTGCCGAGCCGGAAGTAGTTCGACAGCGCCGCGTCGACGCGCTCCGCCGGGTAGACGTTGCCCTCGGCGAGGCGGTCGCGCAGGGACTGCGGGGCGAGGTCGACGAGCTCGATCTGGTCCGCCGCCCGGAGCACCGCGTCCGGGACGGTCTCCCGCTGCGGGACGCCGGTGATGGTGCGGACGACGTCGTTGAGCGACGCGATGTGCTGGATGTTCACCGTGGTCAGCACGTCGATGCCGGCGTGGAGGAGCTCCGCGACGTCCTGCCAGCGCTTGTCGTTCCGGGAGCCGGGGGCGTTCGTGTGCGCGTACTCGTCGACGAGCGCGACCTGCGGGCGGCGGGCGAGCACCGCGTCGAGGTCGAGCTCGGTCAGCGCGATGCCGCGGTGCTCGACGCGGGCGCGCGGCACGACCTCCAGGCCCTCGACCAGCGCGGCCGTGGCGGCGCGGCCGTGGGTCTCGACGACGGCGACGACCACGTCGCGGCCGTCGGTGCGCAGGTCGCGGCCCGCCTCGAGCATGGCGTAGGTCTTGCCCACACCGGGCGCCGCCCCGAGCAGCACGCGCAGCCGGCCCCGGGTCATCCGCTCACCCCTCCTGGTCGTCGAGGGCGAGGTCCGGGCGGTGCGACGACCGCCGCCGCCGCGTCCCGGGGCGCTCCAGGTCCCTGCCGTGATCGTAGCCCCCCCGGGGGCGGTGACCTGCGGCTGGGCATCGCGCCGCGGCGCACGCCGAGCACCGCGCCGTGGGGCCCAAGGAGCGCCCGCGGCACGGGCCCGGGTATCGCCCGCGGCACCGGGCCGAGCAGCGCCCGCGGCACAGCGCCGAGCAGCGCCCGCGGCACACGGCCGAGCAGCGCCCGTGGCACACGGCCGAGCAGCGCCCGCGGCACACGGCCAAGCAGCGCCCGCGGCACACGGCCAAGCAGCGCCCGCGGCACAGGGCCGAGCAGCGCCCGCGGCGCGCGGCCGAGCAGCGCCCGCGGCGCGCGGCCGGACCGCGCGCCGCGGGCGCCGGCTCACGGCGCGGGCCACCCCTCGTCGGCGGCCGTCGCGTCGAGCGCGCGCCGCAGTCGCGCCCGGTGCACCGCCACGGCCACCCCGCCCGCGACGAGGAGCAGCGCCGCCCCGCCGAGGAGCGCCGCGTCCGCGCCCGTGACCGCGAGCGGCTGCTCCGGCTCCGGTGCGGCCTCGGGCGCGGGCGCCGCGACGGTCAGCGTCTCGGCGGGGTCGCCGCACTCCCCGGTCGACAGCACGGTGCCGTCCGCGGCGGTGGTGCGCTCGACGTACCCGTAGGTGCCGGGCTCGGTCGTCGGGTACCGGCCCGTGACGTACTCCCCCGGGCCGTCGGCCAGCGGGATCGGCGCCGACGTCCAGACCGGTTCGGCGCAGTCGAGCGGCTCGCCCTCCGGCGCGTGGAACAGGTCGACGACCGTGGTCGCCCCCGCCGGGACCGTCCCGCTGACGACCACGACGTCCCAGAGCGCGTCGCCGACGACCGGCCCGTCGCCGCCCACGTCGGGCTCGCCGGAGCCCTCGGGCGCGGCCGAGCCCTGCAGCCCGTCGCCACCGGCGTCAGGCGCGACCGAGCCCTCCTGCGCACCGGAGCGCGCCTGCGTCCGGACCGCCAGGTCCGCGGTCACGAGCGTGGTCTCGTAGGGCAGCCCGCAGACGCCGGCGTGCCGGACGGACCCGTCCGCGGCGTGCAGCGTCTCGACCCAGTAGACGGCACCTTCCCGGTCGGGGGCCGGCGCGCTGCCGGAGTCGTAGAGGCCGGCCCCCGGTACCGGCACCGCCTCGGACGTCCACAGGAGCGTGTCCTCGTCGCACACCGCCTCGGCCTCCGGGTCCTGCGGGCCGTAGGCCCGGAACACCAGGTGGTCGCCGGGGTCTGTCGTGCCGGTGACCAGGGCGACGTCGTGGATCGTCGCACCCGCAGCGGCGGACGGCTGCGCCCGGGTCACGACGGACGGCGGCACCACGACCTCGGGCGGGCCGGGCACGTAGAACACCTCCCGCACGTCGTCGAACGGGCTGACGTAGGCCTCGACCCGGTCGTCCCCGGCGAAGGCGTAGACGAACACGAAGTAGTCGCCGCCGGGGTGGGTGGCCCGCACCGGCGCGAGCACCGGGTGGGCGTCGTCGTAGCCGACCTCGAACACGCCGTCCACCGCCGCGAGCGTGTCCGTCCAGTGCACCGGGGCGTCCTCGGGGACCTCCGGGCCGTCGGGCGCCGCCGCCAGCGGGCCGTAGACCGTGACGGTCGCCTCCCCGAGGTCGGGCGCCCAGCCGCCGAGCCCGCCGAACTGGCCGTGGTCGTCGGGGTAGCCGCTGATCGTGATGCGGTCGAACGCCCGGCCGCCCGGCGCGACGTTGTACTCCCGGACCTCCGACTCGTGCACGAGGTCGAACCGGTCGACCGCCGTCTCCACCTCCTCGAACCAGGGTGCCGCGAAGTCCTCGCGGACGTAGTCGGCGAACGGACCCGCGTCGGCCCGGCGGATCGTGACGACCGCGGTGTAGAAGCCCGGCCCGCTCGCGCGCACCGTGCCCGCGGTGCTGACCGTGCCCGGGCCCTCGGCGACGACCCGCTCGACCCCGGCGACCGGCGCGCCCGCGGGCGGTGCCGCGGCCTGCGGCTGCGGGCTGTCGTACGGCCCGTACCAGGTGACGTCCGCGGGCAGGGCGACCGGGACGCCGTCGAGCACGGCCCACTGGTCCCCGGGCGCCGCGGCGAACGTCACCACGTCGACGAGCGGGTCCCCGGCGCCGACCACGACGTCGCGCACGGTGGTCGTCGCGCGCGGGCGGAAGTCCCGGACCACCTCGAACGGCTCCCCGGGGACCGTCACCTCCGCCGGGTCGTGCCCGGGCCGGTTGCCGTAGGTGAGCTGGTCCTGGCGGTTCGCGGCCAGCTCGAGCACGGTAAGCGTCGTGCGCCAGGCGTCGGGGAACCGGACCTGGTACGTCACCGTGCCGTTGCCGGTCGCGGTCCAGCCCAGCGTGATCGGCGCCGCCGTGGTCGTGCCGGAGTAGGTGCGGGTGCCGGAGGCGTCCAGGGTCGCCGGACCGCTCAGGGTGACCGTGAACGGGACCCCGGCGACCAGCCGGCCCGACGCGGACCGCAGGTGGATGCCACGGATCTCGCCGGTCCGGGTGCCCTCCCCGGTGACCGCCCCGGCGACGCCGGTCCACGGCCCGGCCTCAGCCGCCGCCTGGGCCATGATCTGCGCGGCCCGGTCCTTCACCGTCTGCGGGGTCGCGGCCGCGAGCAGGCCGCGGACGGCATCGACGTCGCCGCCCGCCATCGTGCCGGGGCGCTGGTGCCGCTGGTGCACCTCGTAACCGAGCGCCGCCTGGGTCAGGTCGTCCGTCGACCAGCGGTGCCGGGCGAGCGCGGCCGCCAGCTGCGGGTCGTCCACGTGGGTCGCGCCGCGGACGGTGTCGGCGGGTCCGGACGCGGTCACCCGCGCCTGGACGCAGTACCCGTGCTCGTCGGACCCGGCCGGCCCGTCGAGCGGGCCGAGCTGGACGGGCCCGTAGCCGGACGGGGTGATGCTGATGCCGGTCGCCGGCACCGCCGCGGCGGCCGGTGCCGGGGCGGGGGCGAGCAGCAGGGCGAGGCCCGCCCCCGCTGCGAGGGTGGCGGCGAGCAGCGCCGAGGTGGCGCGGCGGGCATGCCAAGATGGCCGTGCTTGCATGTCAGGTCTCCTGAGGAACTGTCGAGCGGGCGCGAGGGTCCGGTGTGCCAGCACCGGGCCCTCTCCGCTGGGTGCGGTCGGTCGTGCGTCGTCTCGTCGGGGTCAGGCTGTGCTCAGCGGCGCCTCCCCGGGTGCGCGCCGGTCACTCGAGCTCCCAGACGTTGCCGAACTCGTCGCCGCCCCAGCCGCCGCCCTCGGTCTCGACGACCACGGTCCAGCCGTCCGGCACGGGGTCGCCCGGCGACCAGCGGGACAGCCAGCCGTCGTAGCGGCCGCCGCCCGTCCCGGTCGTCGAGCCGCCGGAGGACCCGCCGGCGGACCGCGTCCCGCCGGACGCGGTGTCCGCCGTCCCGCGCGTCCCGGCCGACGACGACGCCTGCGCCCGGGCGGCCGCGGCGCGCTCCGCCGCGAGCCGGTCCTGCTCCGCCTGCCACGCCTCCTCGGCAGACGCGACGTCCGCCCGCGCGGCCGCGAGCGCGTCGGCACAGCCCCGGGCGGTGCCGGCCGCGGCGTCCAGCTCCGCCGTGCCCTCGGGGACCGGCGAGCCGAGCGCCTCGTCCGCCTCCGCGAGCGCCGCCGCGAGCACCTCCCGGACGGCGTCGTCGAGCACGCGACCCTCGGACGCCGCCAGCGCCGCGCGAGCCTCGTCCGCGAGGCGCGACAGCGCCTGCACCGCCTCGGCGTGCGCGCCGCGCGCGCGGTCGTGCTCCCACGCGTCCTGCGCCGACCGTGCGGCCGAGGCCGCCTCCGAGATCAGACCCGCGCGGTGGGTCGCGGCCTCGGACTGCGCGAGGGCCCACGTGGTCGCCGCGGCGCGCGGCAGGTCGGGGTCGGGCGCGGTCGCGGGCAGGTCGACGAGCAGCGCGGCGAGGTGGGTCCGCACCGCGTTGTGGGCCACGCGCCCGGCCGAGCCCGCGAGCGCGGTCCGGCCCTCGTGCCGCGCGTCGCGGAGCAGCCCCGCCGCCACCGCGAGCGCCGCCGTGGCCTGGTCGTGCGCCT
The DNA here is from genome assembly GCF_008033115.1 of Cellulomonas sp. Y8. Taxonomy (NCBI): domain Bacteria; kingdom Bacillati; phylum Actinomycetota; class Actinomycetes; order Micrococcales; family Cellulomonadaceae; genus Cellulomonas; species Cellulomonas sp. Y8. The sequence goes on along the minus strand of NZ_CP041203.1, from coordinate 3,818,835 downwards.
CGGCCGCCCGCGCGTCGCGCTCGCGCAGGACACCCCAGCCCGCCGCGACGACCGCCACGAGCAGGACGGAGACGACCCGTGCGGCGCGACGGCGCCCTGCGGATGCCGCACCGGGCGGGGGCGGATCGGAGCCCGCCTCACCGGCACGGGGCGGGGCGGGGTGGTCGTGGGCCGCGCGGGGCGGCGGGCTGTCGGGGCGTGCGCGCATCGGTGGTGCTCCCGGGTCGGGGACGGTCGTGCGCGGCTGAGCCACCGACTCTAGCGAGCCCGCCCCGTCCCGCCGCCAGCCCGCGTCCCACCCTGGGGACGCAGCCCGGCGTGTCCCGTCGCCCCGGGGCTCAGCGCTCCGACAGCACCCACGCGGGCTCGTCGGACCCGGCCGGCAGCGTGACCTGCCCGAGGTCCCCGACCTGCACGGTGAGCTCGCCGTCCGACGCGACGCCGTCCGGCAGCGCGACCACCGTCGTCGCCGGGACCCAGTCCATCGTGCACGGCCCGTCCCCGGGCTCGGGGAAGGTCACCGCGACGGTCCCGTCCCCGGGGTCGGTCGTCGTGGCGTCGGCGACGCCCGGGCAGCTGCCCGACCCGTAGGTGACGACGTAGAGCAGCGTGTCGTCCTCCGTCCGTGCCGCGCCGGCCACGGCGTCCACCGGCGGCGCGTCGAGGCCGTCGGGCAGGCCCACCACCGACGACCCCGCGACGAGCGCGAGGACGGGGGTCGGCGACTGCGTCGCGGGCCCGGTCGTGGGCGACTCGGCGTCGCCCGCGGAACCGGGCCCGGAGGCGCACGCCGCGAGGAGCACGACGGCACCGGCGGCGCCCAGGCCGCGCCAGCGTCGGGACACCTGCCTCGCCGGGCGCGTGGCCTGCGGAGAGCCGTCCGCCGCGCGGGTCGCGGCACGGTCGTGGGTCGTCGGTCGAGGGGCCATGGCTGCACTCCGATCGTCGGCTGCTGTGACGTGCGGTCCCGCGCTGAGGCTGTCGCCCGCGATCGCACGTCGAGGCTAACCGCAACCCGCGCGCCGCCCTCGGGACCCGGGGCCCAGCACCCGACGCATCCGCGCGAACAAGCCATTTGAGTAGGTATGGCCGCCATTTGCGCGCGGTTCCGGTGCGGGTACCCCTGGAAGCAGGACGTGCGCCACGCCGGACCTGCACCGGTGAACCCGCGAGCCCGGGCGGCGGCGGCGCGGCTCCCCCGACGCCGGCCACCGACCCGGCGCCGGGGACGCGCCTCCCCACCGATGCACCGGAGCGCCCGATGACCGACCTGACCGCCCTCCCGACCGACCGGGCCACGTGCGGCTGGCTGCCCCTGCCCGCCGGCCCGCCGCCCAGCCCGCCGCCGGACCGCGCCGACCACCGGCCGCCGGACCCACCGCCGGACCCGCCGGCGAGCCCGCCCGAGGACACCCGCGCGGACCCACCGCCCGACGACCCCGGCCTGCCGGAACCGGCCGCCGTGCAGGCGGCCCTGGACACGCTGACCCGCTGGCTGCGCTCGGGCGGGACGGTGGTGTGCGGGTCCGGCGGTCCGGACGCCGCGGACCACGCCGTCGACGCGGTCGACGGGGCGGACACCGACCGCCCCGGCGGGACCGGGACGCCACCCGACCCGGTACCACCGTCCCCGCCCGGCGACGCACCGGCGGCCGGGGCCCCGACCGCCCCCGGAGCCGACCCCGGGACCGACCCTGCAGCTGGCCCGGCGGCCGACCCGGCCCCGCCGTCCGGCCCCGCAGAGCGCGGGTGCCGGCACTGCCGCCGGGTCGTGGACCCCGTGCGGGTCCGCGCCTGGGCGCGCGAGCGCGGCCTGCGCGTCGCCGACCGGGGACGCCTCCCGGCCGCGATCGTGGCCGCCTACCTCGCCACCCACCCGCACGCCTAACGACCCGCACGCCTGACGACCAGCACGCCTGACGACCTGCACCAGGACCGCCCGCCGCCCGGACCTCCGCGCGTGCGCACCGCCGCACCGGTCCTCCGACGTACGTCCCGCCCCACCCCGCACCCGCGAGGAGCCCCGTGCCCGCTGCCCCGCTCGTCCTCACCACCGCCGTGCTCGGCCTCGCGATCGGCTCGTTCCTCAACGTCGTCGTCTGGCGCGTGCCGCGCGGCGGGTCGGTCGCCCGGCCGCCGTCGGCGTGCCCGCGCTGCAGCCACCGGATCCGCGCGCGGGACAACGTCCCGGTGCTGTCCTGGCTGCTGCTGCGGGGGCGGTGCCGCGACTGCGACGCGCCGATCGCGCGCCGGTACCCGCTGGTGGAGGCGGGCACGGGGCTGCTGTTCGCGGTCGTCGCCGCGTCCGCCGGCGTCGCGTGGACGCTGCCCGTCCTGCTGTACCTGGCGGCGCTCTCGGTGGCGCTCACGCTCATCGACCTGGACGTCCACCGGCTCCCCGACGTGCTCGTGCTGCCCGCGTACCCGGTGTGCGCGGCGCTGCTCGCGCTGGCGTCCTGGAACCCGGGCGGCGAGGCGGACTGGGCGGCGCTCGGCCGGGCGGCGGTCGGCGGCGCGGCGCTGCTCGCGTTCTACCTCGCGGCCGCCCTCGCGTATCCGGGCGGGATGGGGCTCGGCGACGTGAAGCTCGCGGGCGTGCTCGGGCTGTGCCTGGCGTGGTTCGGCTGGGACGTGCTGCTCGTCGGCGGGTTCGCGGCGTTCCTCCTGGGCGGGCTGTACGCCGTCGGGCTCGTGCTCGCCGGCCGCGCGGGCCGCCGGTCGGGGATCCCGTTCGGGCCGTGGATGCTCGCCGGGGCCTGGCTCGGGATCGCGGTGGGCGGGCGGCTCGGCGCCTGGTACCTGGGCCTGCTGGCGTAGCCGGGCGCGGCCCCGGTCGCCCCCGGCCACGCCCGCCCGGCGCGCCCGCCCCGCGAGCGGGCAACCGACGCGTCGAGCGAGCAGTCGGCGACTGCTCGCTCGACGCGTCGAGTACTCGCTCGGGCCCGAGGGGACGCCGCAACGGCGGCACCGCACGGCGGCCGCTCAGCGCGCCCCGAGCTCCGTCACCGCCCGCACCTCCCACGCCTCGCCGAGCAGCGGCGCGAGGTACGGCGGCGTCCCGCTCGTGAGCGCGGGGTCGTGCACGATCGTCGGGTAGTGCCCGCCGTCGCCGTCGACGGCCGCCCGTCCGACCGCCCCGGCGTACCGCTGCGCGAGCGAGCCGTGCACCACCACGTCGAAGCCGGGGTCCGCGGTCCAGTGGTGCTGCACCCGCAGCGTCCCGGACAGGGCTTGCACGGCGGCCTGGATCTGCAGCCCGGGGCCGGCGTCCTTCTCGGGGTGGGTCAGCCCGGTCCGGTAGTCGCTGTACCGGTGCGGCCAGGAGTCGAACCAGTCCCCGACGCGGCTCTCGGCCTCGGTGGGCGCCCGCACCGTGGTGGCCCCGATCTCGAGGCCGAACTCCCAGCGGGCGTCGTCCGCGTCCGTGCCCGACCCGACGAGGTCGGCGACCACGGGGTTCAGCACCTCGACGTCCCGCCCCGCCACGATCCCGAGCAGGCACTCGGTGCCGACGTCGGCGCAGCCGTCGCCCGGCCCGGCGCCGGTGCGGAGCACGTCGCCGGTGACGACGACCGACTCCTGCGCGACGAACGTCAGCCCGCCGCCGCCGTCGTCGGCGCCGGGCGAGAACTGCCCCTCCAGGTAGAGGTTGCCGTACCGGGCCCACTTGGTGGTGCGGGTCGTCTCGGGGTCGATCGCGCCGGTCAGCCACCCGGCGCCGAGCGCGGGATCGGGGGTCGGTCCGTAGCTCCCGATGGGCAGCCGGCCGTAGGGGCCGTCGCCGCCGATCTCCCGGGTGACGGTGTCCAGCGGGGTGTCGACGGTCCAGGTGCCGGCCGGGCCGGCGTGCTCCTGCGGCGTGGTCCAGACGACGACCGCGAGCCCGTCCGGGACCTCGACCGTCCCGGTGCCGCAGGTCGGCGTCACCCCGTCGGGGCCGGCGACCGCGACCGTCGCGCCCCGCGCCGCCGCGGCGGCGGTCCCGGGCGACCAGACGCGCATGGCCCTGCCCTCGCCGACGATCCGGGTGGCGCCGTAGTAGTGGCAGCCCGGCACGTCGGCGTACAGCGTCGCGGTGCTCGTCGGCAGCGCGGTCCAGGTCCGCTGCACCGGCGCCCAGCCGCCGAGCAGCGCCTCGGCCTCGGCCGCCGACGCGTCCCCGCCGGAGGCCGTGCCGACGCACGCCGTCCAGGTGGCGGGGTCCCCGTCGACCGGCTCGCAGGCGGCGTCCGCGGTGGCGTACTCGCCGTCCACCAGCGGGGCGTCGGCCGTCGGGTCCGTGCCGCCGACCGCCAGCCGGTCCCGCGTCAGGACGCTCCCGGTGATCGCGTCGCCGGCCGCGAGCGTCGCGAGGTTCGCGCAGTCGTCGGGCCGGTCGGCCGCGAGGAGCAGCGTGCCGGCGCCGCAGCCGTCGGCCAGGTCCGTCGGCAGCCCCAGCGCGCGCCGGCCCTCCGCCCAGGTCGTCGGCTCGACCAGGTCCGTGGCCTGGTGCAGGGCGTGGTCGGCCGTCGACGCCCGGGCGAACCGGACCTCGAGCACCCGCTCCACCGAGCCGGACCGGCCGGTGACCGTCAGGGTGAGCGAGGTCGCCCACAGGTCGTCGAGCTCGTCGGGAGCAGTCGTCACCTCGTAGTGGTACGCGGGCGACGAGGCCGGGTCGTCGCCCTCGGTCACGGGCGCCCAGCCCGTCTCGCCGGCGGCCCACGCGCAGGCGTGCGGCACCACGTCCGGGTCCTGGCCCACGAGCGCCGGGTCGTCGCAGTCCACGTCCAGCCAGGACGCGGGGTCCGCGAGCAGGCGCTGCTGGTAGTCGGCGGCACCGGCCTCGGCGGCGGCGCCCGCCTGCGTCCAGTGCGCCTGCCGGGCAGCGGGCCGGACGGCGTTCGCCGCGTACACGGCCGTGACCATCGCCAGCGCGGTGAGCGCCAGGAACGTGAACAGCACGGTCACGCTGGACAGGCCGGCGTCGGGCCGGCGGCGGCGGGTCATGGCAGCAGTCCCGAGGGTGTCAGGCGGTCGGTGAACCGGGTCGGCTCGTCGCCGGTGGTGGGGTCCTGCTGGAGGGCGAGCGAGACCAGCACCGTGCGGACGAGGTGCGGGGCGTCGGTCTCGTCCCCCGCGGCGTCGAGGTAGGTGAACAGCGGGTCGCCGCCGTCCCGGAGGGCGCGCGCGAGGACGACGGCCTGCACCCGTCCCTCGCACTCCGGCGTCGCCTCGTCGTCCGCGCAGTAGGTGGCCCGGTCGCCCGCCACGGCGCGCCGGGTGGTCTGGGTCAGCGCCCCGTCGGCCACCGCGTACTCCACCCGCGACGGCCCGGCCCCGCCGCCCGGGTTGTCGAGGTCCGCGTACACGGTGAGCGCGTCCGGCGCGAGGTCGGCGAACGCGGCCCGCTCCCGCCCGCCGACCGTCGTCGGCACCACCGCGCGCCCGATCACCCGGGACAGCTGCATGAGGGCGTACCGGCCCTCCTCGACGTCGTCGACCCGGTCCCACGCCGCGCGGTCGGAGCGCTGGATGCCCGCGGTGAGCGCCGCCACGCCGACCAGGACGATCGCGAACACGGCCATGGCGACGATCAGCTCGGTGAGGGTGACGCCGGCGTCGGCAGCGGACCGGCCCGCGCGACCTCGGAGCGCGGTCACGGCGCACCGTCCCCCGACGTCGTGACGACGCCGTCGGCGTCGCGGACCGCCAGCACGCTGCCGTCCTGGTGCAGCAGCACGTCGACGCCGCGGCCGGGCTGCAGCGGCACCGGGACCAGCGCCCCCGGCCGCGAGCCGATCCAGAGCGTGTAGTCCGCCGGCCAGAGCGCGCGCAGCACGAACTCGCGCGTCCCGGCGAACAGGGAGATGGTCGCCGGCGGCGAGACGGCGATCCCGCCCGTCCCGATGACGACCGCCCGGCACCACATCAGGTGCTGACCGGCCGTCAGCGCCGGCGTGGTCCAGGTCCACATGTCCACCTCGGCGGCGACGTCGGTCCACGTCAGGCCGCGGTCGGACGAGCACTGCCACACCACGTCGAAGGGGCCCTCGCCCTCGGCGGCGACCTCGAGGACCACCGCGTCGCCCACGGACGCGTCCTGGTCGGTCGGCGGCACCGTGATCACCGTGGGATCGGCCCGGTCCTCCTCCTCGTCCTCCTCCTCGGCACCGGTCAGCAGCACGCGCGCGGTCAGCGACACCGCGTGGCCGAGCTCGTTCGACACCACGGCGCGCACGGACATCCTGCCCAGGTCGGCGGTGCCGTCCGGCAGCACGAGACCGGGCGCGAGCTGCACCTGGGTCAGCTCGTCGCCCTGGTCGAGGTCGTACCAGGAGTAGCCGCCCGTGCTCGACACCTGCCACAGCACGTGCAGCGTCCCGTCACCGGTCGCCTCGACGTCGAACGTCGCCGTCCCGCCGGGCTCGACCTCCTGGTCGACGGGGTGCGTCGTGATCGTCACCGCGGAGGGCGACACCACGGGCGTGCCCCCGCCCTCCCACCAGGGGACCTCCGTGGCCACGTCCCGGTGCCGCATCGGGTACCGCCACGACGCCTGCGAGCGGTCGTCGGCCACCGGGGTCTCGGCGGTCTCGGCGGTGGACCGGACCTGCTCGGCCCGGCCCGCGTGCCCGTCGGTGGCGACCAGCGTGACCTCGATGTCGTCCGGCTCGCCCGTCAGGACGTCGCCGGCCGCGTCCAGCACCGTGAACCGCAGCGTCGCCTCCCGGCGCACCTCGACGACGGCGGACCGCACGATCCCGGCCTCGGCCCGGCCGAGGTACTGCGCCCCCGTGCTGAACCGCCCGTCCGCGGTCACGTACTGCGCCGAGGCCGACGAGGCGTCGCCCGCCTGCACCGCGTACCAGTAGTACGGCGCGGGGTCGGCGGCGGGGTCGACCTCGAACACGGCGCAGCCGCCGGCGCTGGTCGTCGTCGAGGAGGCCGTGGGCGTGCCGCCCGTGCGCTGGGCCGACGTCAGCAGCTCGACCTTCACGCCCGCGACCGGAGCCGTCTCGTCGTGCACCCGCACCACGACGAAGGAGTGTCCCGCGAGCGCCGCACGCTCGACCAGCCGCACCGGCGCGGACCCCGTCGACCACGACACCTCGACGGTCACCTCCACCAGCGCGGCCGCCGCGGCGGCGCCGGACAGCCCGGCCTCGCACACGTCGTCGCCGGCCGCCGTCACCGCGCGGCTCGTCCGCGTCACCTGGAACGGCGTGCCGCCCACGTCGACGACGCTCGTGCCGTCCAGGAACGTCAGGTCGATCGAGGGGGCGGCCGGCCCGCCGGCGACGACCGCGGGGCGCGCGGCGAGCTCCCGGGCCTCCGCGACGGAGCCCGACGCGAGGTGCGTCGCGGTCAGCCGGCGCTGCGTCTCCACCGACATCCGGAACGTGCCCATCACGAACGTGAGCAGCGTCGCGGCGAAGATGCCGAACAGCGTGGTGGCGACGACGGACTCGACGAGGGTGAAGCCCTCGTCGCGGGCGCGGCGCCACCGGGCGGGACGGCGGGTCACGGGGACGCCTCGCCGTCGGGGTCGGCGGCCTCCTCGGCGGGGGCGTCGGCCGCGGGGACCGCGTCGGCGTCGACCAGGACGAAGGTGTAGCCGGTGATCGTCATGCTCTGGTCGTCGCCGGGGTTGCTCCACTCGGTGACCAGGAACAGCCGGTCGTCCATCGACTGCAGGTCGCTCAGGTACTGGAGCTTCTGCTCGATCGCGCCCTCGACGTCGAGGCTCACCCGCACCTCGTACAGCCGGCCGCCGCCGACCTCGCTCGCCGCGGGATCCGCGCGCGAGACGGACCGCACGACCGCACCCGACCGGGCGGCGAGGTCCGCGAGCCGCTGCACGAACGGCTCGAGCTCCAGGGTCGTCGGGAAGCTCCGGCGCAGCTCGACCAGCTCGGCCTCCAGCGCCGGCTGGTTCTCCCGCTCCGCCGCGAGGCGCGCGATCTCGAGCCGCCGGTCCTCGTTGGTCTGCTCGGCCCGGTCCGCCGCTGCACGCGCCTCCTGAGCCTCGTCCAGCACCGGGGAGAGCGCGAGGAACCAGCACCCGGCGGTGAGCAGCAGCGCGACCGCGACGGTCGCCGCCCACCAGAGCCTGCGCGCCCCCGTCATGCCGCCTCCTCCTGCGCGTCGTCGCCGTCACCGTCGTCGTCGTACCGGTGGGACCGGACCGAGTCGTCGAGGCGGACGGTCCCCGAGACCTTGTGCCAGCCGGTCTGCTCGTCGAGGTCGACGGAGGTGAACGTCGCACCGAACAGCCCGTCGGAGGCGTCGAGGGCGCTGAGCAGCGCTCCGCTCTGCTCCAGGGTCGGCACGTGCGCCACCCACGTCACGGTGCCGATCGCGCCGCCGGGGTCGAACGGGTCGTCGTCCGCGCGGGTCTCGTACTCCGTCTCGAAGACGATGAGGATCGCCATGCTCTCCAGGTCCGCCCAGGGCGGCACGCTGAGGACGAGGCGCACGACGAGGTCCGCCCAGAGCACCTCGTTGCGCATCCCGTCCGCGATCGCGGACCGCACCGCCGTGATCTCCGACCGGAGGTTCACGAGATCCGAGTACGTCGCGAGCTGCGCGGCGAGCGTGTCCGACTCCGCCCGCGCCGCTGTGTGCCGCGACTGCGCCGACGACCGCGTGCTCCACCCCCAGGCGAGCGCCCCGACCAGGGCCAGCACCACCGCGAGCAGCAGCGCGACGCAGCGGACCCGCACGGCGCGCAGCGCGCGGCGGTTCCGCACGCCGTCGGGGAGCAGGTCGACGACCGGTCGTGCGCCCGACGGTGCTCGCGCAGCTCCCCTCTCCGGCGCACGTCCTCGCTGGAGCAGCGGGCTCACGCGGCACCACCCACGGCGAGCCCGGCGGCGACCGCCCAGGCGGGCAGGCTCCCGTCGCAGGCGCGCTCCGCCCTGCCGCCCACCGCGAACACCCCGTCCGCCCGGGGCAGCGACACCGGGACGCGCGCGAAGGTCGCGAGGTACTGGCCGAACCCGGGCAGACCCGCGCCGCGGCCGGTCAGCAGCACCGCCTCGACGGGGCGGTTGCCGCTCTGCGCGTGGAACGCGAGCGTCTCGGCGACGGTCGCGGCCATCCGCTCGGTGTGCCCGGCGACCACCGGCGCGAGGTCGCCGTGCAGCGCGCGGTCGTCGCGCAGCGCCTGCTCGGCGGTGTCCGGGTCCACCTGCAGGATCCGCGCGAGCTCCGCCACCAGCGCCGCGCCGGCGACCGCGCCGAACCGCACGAGCTGCGGCACGCCGTGCTCGGCGACCACGATCTGCATGCCGTCGGCACCCACGTCGACGACGGCGACCACGGCGTGCGGGCCGCTCGGCACGACCACGGCCCGGACCAGTGCGAACGCCGCGAGGTCCACCCCCACGACGCGCAGCCCGGCCTGCTCGACCGCCTGCACCGCCGCGGCGGTCGCCGCGTCCGGCACCGCGACCAGCAGGCCCTCGACCTGCTGACCGTCGCGGCGGATCGGGTAGAAGTCGAGCACGCAGTCCGCCACCGGCACGGGCAGGCTCTCCTGCACCAGGAACGGCAGGGACGCGCGCATCTGCTCGCGGCTCGCCGCGGGCAGCGTCATCGGGCGGACGATCGCGTGCTCCCCCGCGACGCCGAGCACGACGTCCCGGCTGCGCACCCCGGCGGTCTTGCACGCGCGACGCACCGCCGCGGACACCCGGCGGGGGTCGATCACCTCCGCGCGCTCCACGCAGCCCGGGGGCAGGGGGTGCTCGCCGAACCGCAGCAGCCGCAGCCGCTTGCCGGGCGCGCCGTCGACCTCGGCGACCCGGACGGCGGTGCGGCCGAGGTCGACGCCGATGCGTCGCTGTGTCACGTGTGGTCCCTCTCTGCTGCCTGGGGGCCGCCACCCGTCCCCGGAGCGCGTGCTCCGGGGACGGGTGGCGGTCGTGCTGCCCCCTGCGGGTCCGGGGATGCTCTCCCCGGCGGTCACCGGCCGTCGGTCACGCGCACGTGCCCGGCTCGAGGCCCCGCTGCGCGGAGTAGCGGAAGTCCTTCTCCTTGCCGGCGTCCGTCTGGACGTTCACGCACCAGTTGTGCTGGTTGACCGGGTCGGAGGAGTCGGGGTGCGGCACCAGCGCGACCTCGACCGTCGCGTCGGCGACCGCGCCCCCGGCGCCGGTCCGGAGCCTGACGGTCCCCGACACCGCTCCCAGGTCCTCCTGCGTCCCTCCGGGGGCCTCGGCGATCCAGTAGTTCACCGGGTCACCGGCGGCGTCGAACTTCATCCCGACCCGGATCCTCGTCGGGTCGCCGGTGACCAGCTGGGTCTGGATCTCCCGCCCGATGCCGGACACGTCCGTCTGGGCGGCCGAGTCGCGGGCCCGCGCCTGCTGGTTGATGTACAGCGGGACCGCGACCGCGGCCAGGATCCCGATGATGACGATGACGACGAGCAGCTCGGTGAGGGTGAAGCCGCTCTCGTCCTCACGTGCTCGCCTGAGACGTGCAGACATGTCTCTGTCCTCCGTGTTCGGTTTCAGGTGGTGCAGGGTGCGAGGTCGCGATCCGGTGTCGCGTCCTCATCCGTCGCCGCGTGGGGCACCGGTGCGGGCGGCTTCGACGGCAGGTCTGTGCGTCCGCCGGCGCTCAGTACTGACCGCAGCGGCCGTCCTCGAGCCCGCGCATCGCGGAGTACCGCCACGTGCCCCAGGGCGTCTTGCCGTTGTCCACCGACACGTGCACGCACCAGTTGGTCTCGGTCAGGACGGTCGCCGTCGGGTTGATCGGGTCGTGGACGACGAGCGGGAAGCCCGTCCAGCTGCCCTCCGGGCTCGTGATGAAGGTGCCGCCCTTGCTCTGGGCCGCGCCGCTCGCCTGGGCGAGGAAGACGTGGGCCGAGACCCGACCGAGGCCTTCCCACGACCCTGATGCCCCGTTCTCCGTGGAGATCCGGTAGGTCACGCCGGACGTGCCTCCGGCGACCAGCGGGCCGTACCCCACACGGATCCTCGTCGCGTCCGCAGTGACGAGCTGCGCCTGGATCTCCCGGCCGAGACCCGAGACGTCGGTCTGGGCTGCCGAGTCCCGCGCCCGCGACTGCTGGTTGATGTACAGCGGGACCGCGACCGCGGCGAGGATGCCGATGATCACGATCACGACCAGGAGCTCGGTCAGGGTGAAGCCGTCGTCGCACTCTTCCGGACGTCGCATTGCTCTCATTGTCATCACCATTTCCATCACATATTGCTGGTCACGGTCAGAATGGGCATGTACAGGGCGAGCAGCATTCCGCCGACGATGCCGCCGATGAGCACGAGCAGCAGCGGCTCGAGCGCGCTCGTCAGCGCCTCGGTGCCCTTCATGACCTCGTCGTCGTAGAAGTCCGCGACGTGCTTCAACATCCCGTCGAGGTCGCCGGCGTCCTCGCCGACGGTGACCATCTGCACCACGAGGGACGGCAGCACCCCGGTGCGCTCGAGGCTCTCGGCGAAGGACTCGCCGCCGCGCACGGACTCCCCCGCCTGCGCGGCCGCCTGCTCGATCACGATGTTGCCGCTGGTCGGTCCGACGACCTCCAGCGCGCGGGCCAGGGCGACGCCGCAGCTCACCATCGTCGACAGGCTCCGCGTGAACCGGGCGATGGCGAGCTTGCGCATGAGCGACCCGACCAGCGGGGCGCGGAGCAGCCGCGGCTCCACGGCCTCGCGGACCTTCAGGTCCCGGCGGTGCCGCTTCCACCACCAGGCGAACGCCCCGCCGGCGGCGGTCAGCGGGAGCGCGGCGACCGTCAGCACGTCGGACATGACGACCAGCGCCTGCGTGGGGGCGGGCAGCTCCGCGTCCAGGCCCTCGAAGATCGACGCGAACACCGGGACGATGAACGCCAGCATCACCACGGTCGCCAGCACCGCGATCCCGAGCACCACGTAGGGGTAGACCATCGCCCCCTTGATGGTCCGCCGGAGCTTCAGGTCCGACTCCATCCCCGCGGCGGCCGACGCCAGCGCCTCGTCGAGGAAGCCGCCGACCTCGCCGGCCGCGATCAGCGCGCGGGCCACGGGCGGGAACACCGCGGCGTGCCGGTCCACGGCCTCGCCGAGCGAGGCACCTCCGCCGACCTGCGTGTTCAGGTCGCGGAGCACCTCGGTCAGCGCGGGCTTCTCGGACTGCTCGGCCAGCACGTTGAGCGCCCGCGGCAGCGGCAGGCCCGCGCGGACCATCGTGGCGAGCTGCCGCACGACCATCGCGACGTCGGCCGGCTTGATCTTCTTGCCGCCGAGCGACAGCTCCTTGTTCATCCCGGAGCTCGCGACCTCGGCGATCGAGGTCGGCACGAGGTTCAGCTCGCGCAGCCGGGTGGCGACCGCGCGCTCGGTCGACGCCTCGATGCGGCCGGTGACCTGGCGGCCGTCCGGCCCGACGACGGCGTACTCGAACGTCTTCATCCCGCCGGCCATCAGCGCACCCCCGCCCCGGTGCCGTAGCCGCCGGCGCCGCGCCCGCAGAGCCGCTCGAACGCCTCGACGTCGCGGGCCTTGTCGAGCCCGGCCTCGTAGGTGATGAGCCCCTGCAGCACCAGGGCGGACAGCGCCTGGTCGAGCGTCTGCATGCCGACGTCGCCGCCGGAGTGGATGGTCGAGTAGAGCTGGTGCTGCCGACCCTCGCGGATGAGCGCGCGCACCGCCGGCGTGGTGATGAGGACCTCGACCGCGGGCACCCGGCCGCTGCCGTCGGCACGGCGGCACAGGGTCTGCGAGACGATCCCGCGCAGGGTGCCGGCGAGCTGGGTGCGGACCAGCTCCCGGCCGTCGGCGGGGAACGAGTCGACGATGCGCTCGACGCTGCGGGCGGCGTCCTGGGTGTGCAGGGTCGCGAACACGAGGTGCCCGGTCTCGGCGGCGGTGAGCGCGGTCTGGATGGTCTCCGGGTCGCGCATCTCGCCGATGAGGATGATGTCGGGGTCCTGCCGCAGCGCGTGCCGGAGCGAGGCGGCGAACGAGTCGGTGTCGTCGCCGATCTCGCGCTGGGTGATGAGGCACCGCTGGGACCGGTGCCGGTACTCGATGGGGTCCTCGACCGTGAGGATGTGGTCGGGACGGGTGCGGTTGGCCAGGTCGAGGATGCCGGCGAGGGTCATGGACTTGCCGGAGCCGGTCGGGCCGGTGACGAGCACGAGCCCGCGCGGCATCGACGCGAACGACGCGACGACCGGGGGCAGGCCCAGCTGCTCCAGGCCCTTGATCCGGTCCGGGATCAACCGCATGGCGACCGCCGTCCTGCCGCTCTGCCGGTACACGTTGACCCGCGCGGCGTACCCGGCGGCGACCTCGTGGGAGAAGTCGAGCTCGTGGTCGGCGTCGTACCGCGCGAGCTGCTCGCGGGTCGCCATCTGCTCGACGACCGCCCGGACCGCGGCGTCGGCGAGCACGCCCACGACCCGCGACGGCCGGAGCTCGCCGTGCACGCGGAGCAGCGGCGGGTGGTCGGCGGCGAGGTGGATGTCGGACGCGTCGAGCCCGATGCCCTCCTGGACGACGGCGGTCAGCGGGTCGGCCGGGGCGACCGGCTCGGGCGCGGGCCGGTACGCGACCGGCTCGGGCGCGACGGGCTCCGCCGTGACCGGCGCACCGGGCCGGACGGCCGTCGACTGGTACCAGGGCGTCGTCACACGACCACCCGCAGCAGCTCCTCGAGCGAGGTGCGACCCTCGCAGACCTTCTGCCACCCGTCCTCGCGCAGCGAGACCATGCCCTCGGCGTGCGCGGTGGCGGCGACCTCCTGCGCGGACGAGCGGGCGACGGCGTGCCGCTCGATCGGCTCGGAGACCTCCATGACCTCGTGCAGCGCCAGCCGGCCGCGGTACCCGGTGCCGGAGCACGCCGGGCAGCCGACGGGCCGGAACAGCTCGACCGGCCGCGTCGGGTCGGGCCAGGTGAAGCCCGCGGACCGCAGCTCGGCCGGGGCGGGCTCGTAGGGCTCGCGGCACTTCGTGCACAGCCGCCGGGCGAGCCGCTGGGCGACGACGGCGTCCAGCGCGGACCCGACCAGGAACGGCTCGATGCCCATCTCGACGAGCCGGGTGACGGCCGAGGCGGCGTCGTTGGTGTGCAGGGTCGAGAGCACGAGGTGCCCGGTGAGCGCCGCCTCGACCGCGATCTGCGCCGTCTCGTGGTCGCGGATCTCGCCGAGCAGCACGACGTCCGGGTCGGACCGCAGGATCGACCGGAGGGCGCCCGCGAACGTGAGCCCGGCCTTGGGGTTGACCTGGACCTGGTTGATGCCGGGCAGCCGGTACTCGACCGGGTCCTCGACCGTGATGACGTTGATCTCCGGCTTCGAGACCGCGTTCACCGTCGCGTAGAGCGTCGTCGACTTGCCCGAGCCGGTCGGGCCGGTGACCAGGATCATCCCGTAGGGCTTGGAGTACGCGCGGTGGTAGACCTCGAAGCTGCGCTCGGAGAACGACAGGTCGCGCAGGGCGAGCCGCGCGGTCGAGTTGTCCAGCACCCGCATGACGATCTTCTCGCCCCAGACGGTCGGCAGGCACGCGACGCGGAGGTCGATCTTCTGGCCCTGGTGCACCACGGACATCCGGCCGTCCTGGGGCTTGCGCCGCTCGGCGATGTCGATGTCCGACATGACCTTGATCCGGGAGAGGATCGCGGCCTGCATGCCCTTGGGGGCGGGCTGCTGCTCCTTGAGCACCCCGTCGATGCGGTACCGCACCCGCAGCTCGTGCTCGGCCGGCTCGACGTGGATGTCCGAGGCGCGGTCGGCGATCCCCTGCGTGACGAGCAGGTTCACCCAGCGCACCACGGGGGTGTCGGCGTCGAGGACGTCGCCGATCTCGGCGATCTCCCCGGTCGTGGTCTGGGTCTCCTGCATCGACTGGCTGAGGTCCGCGATCTCCGAGTCGGCACGCACCCAGCGGTCGAGGGCCGCCTCCAGCGCGCGCCGCGAGGCCACGACCGGCCGCACGGGCCGGCCGGTGAGCGAGCGCAGGTCGTCGAGCGCGAGCACGTTGCCCGGGTCGGCCATCGCGACCAGGAGAGCGCCGTCCTCGGTCCGCACCGGGAGCACCACGTGCCGCCGGCACACCGGCCCGGGGACGAGCGCGACCGCGGCCGGGTCGAGGTCGGCGGTGTCGAGGTCGACGTACGCCATGCCCGCCTGCTCGGCGAGCGCCCCGACCAGCTGCTCCTCGGTGAGCGCGCCCGAGGCCACGAGGGCCGGGCCCAGCGGCGCGCGCGTCGCGACCTGCGCGTCCAGCGCGGCGAGCAGCTGGTCCTCGTCGACGAGGCCCCGCTCGAGCAGGATCTCCGCGAGCTGCTTCACAGCGGGCCCCCCGTCGGGCTGAGCGGCGGCACCCCGGCGGGCGCGAGCCCGCGCGCGGCGGCGGCCACCCGGTCGACCAGCACGCGCAGCGGCCCGTCGTCGAACGGCTGCGCCTCGGCCGCGCACCGGTCCGCCAGGTCGCGCAGGGCGGCGAGCTGCTCGTGGCTCATCCGCAGCCGGCCGTCGATGGGCGACACGTACGGGGCCAGCTGCCGGGACACCTGATAGCGCGGCACCTGCACCCGCCAGGTCGCGAGGAACCGGTCGGTGCGGCGCAGCCGCTCGTGCGCGACCTCCAGCCCCGCACCCACCCGCCGCAGCACGGCGCCGCCGTCCGCCAGGTCCCGGCTCGCGGTCGCCAGGTCGTCGCGCAGGCAGGCGCACAGCTGCGCCAGGTGCTCGGGGCCGAGCTGGGCGCTGCCGCGGTCGATCTCGCGCGCCGCGTCGACCACCGCGTCGCCGTGCAGCCGCGCGAGCGCGATCCGGAACCGGACGCGCAGCACGGCCCGCCGCGCCGCCCCGAGCTCCGGCGCGAGGTCGGCGAGCATCTCCCCGACCTCGTCGCCCAGCGTCGACATGGCGCCCGCGGTGCTGAGCAGGACGGGAGCGGCCTGCGAGACGGTCGCGGACGCGTGCTGCGCCAGCTCGGTGACCTCGGCGAGCGCGGCCACGGCGGCCAGCGCGTCCCGCTCGACCTCCTGGAGCCGCCCGGCGAGCGCGTGCAGCCCGTCGAGCCGCGCCATCAGGCCGGCGACCTCGCGGTCGACGGCGACGCAGGTGGCGAGCACGCTGCCGACCGGGCCCGCGTGCTGCTCGGCGGGGTCGACGGGTCGCCGCCGCTCCGCCATCGCGACCACCTCCGCCGGCAGGACCGTGTGCATGAACTCCTCGGCGTCGGCGAAGCCGAGCTGGCCGATCCGCTCCGCGAGCCGCGCGCACCCGGCCTCGGCCACCGCGACGCCGCCCAGGCCCTCGGCCCGCGCCTGCCGCTCGGCCACGAGCACGTCGGCGTAGGCGCCGGCGGCGGCGCTCCAGAACGCCTCGACGCCGGGCGCGATCCGCACGGACAGGTAGCCGTCGCCCAGCGGGGTGACGGTCGCGAACACCCAGTACGCCGCGCCGTCGCCGGCGAGGTTCTGCACGTAGGCCGAGAACGGCCGCCCCGCCTGCAGGGTGTCCCACATCAGCTTGAACGCCCCGGCCGGCATCTGCGGGTGCCGGATGATGTTGTGCGGCGCCCCGACCAGGTCGGCCCACGGGTGCGCGGCGACGCGGGTGAACCCCTGGTTCGCGCTCTCGATGACCCCGCGGCCGTCGGTTGTGGAGAAGATGAGGTCGCGCGCGCCGACCGCGCGGACCGCCCCGGTGGGCTCGACGTGCTCAGCCACGGCGCAGCCCCTCCATCGCGAGGCGCACCAGCGTGAGCAGCGCCTGCTTGGTGGCGCTGCGCGACCGGGCGTCGGTGTACAGCACCGGCACGTGCGCGGGGATGGCGAGCGCGGCGCGGACGTCCTCGAGCCGGTGCTTGGCGACGCCGTCGAAGCAGTTCACGCCGACGACGAACGGCACACCCCGGGACTCGAAGTAGTCCACCGCGGGGAAGCACTGGTCCAGGCGGTCGGTGTCGACGAGCACGACGGCGCCGATCGCGCCGCGCACCAGGTCGTCCCACATGAACAGGAACCGGTCCTGGCCCGGGGTGCCGAACAGGTACAGCCACAGCGACCCCGGCAGCGCGATGCGCCCGAAGTCCATCGCGACCGTCGTGGCGGTCTTCGCGGCGGTCCGGCCGCCCGCGTCGTCCACCCCGAGCGAGTGCTCGGTCATCGCGGCCTCGGTGTTCAGCGGCTCGATGTCGGAGATCGACCCGATGAACGTCGTCTTGCCGACGGCGAACCCGCCCGCCACGACGATCTTCACGACCGTCGGCGCCTCCGCCCGGTGGGCGGCGGCGTGCCCGTTCGCGTGGGCGGCGGCGTGCCCGTCCGCGCGCGCGGCGGGGGCGCCGGCCGGCACCACGGGCTGCTCCGGACCCAGCGGGCCGGGGCCCTCAGAGGGCGGAAATGCCATCGTAGACACTCTCCAGGACGTCGAGGATGAGGTAGCGCTGCTCCTGGTCGGTCGCCGCGGCGGCGTCGAGCCCGGGCACGGCCGGGTCGTGCACCCGCACGGCCCCGGCCCGGACCAGGTCGGCGACGAGGATCCGGGCGACGCCGAGCGGCACCTCGATCCGGGCGGCGACCTCGGCCACGGTCAGGTAGGTGCCCGCCAGCCCGGCGAGGACCGCCCGCTGCTCCGAGGTGAGCGCGGGGTGCGCCGAGCCGTCCGCCTGCACGAGCGTGTCCAGGCGCACGTCATCGCCCTCCGCCCGGGTGCGGCCGCCCGTGATGACGTACGGGCGGACCTCGGGCGCGGCGCGGCGCTCGCGGCGGGGGTCGGTCACGGCGTCAGGCCTCCGTCCGTGCGGGGCTGTCCACCGGGAGCTCGCGCCGCAGGTCGGACACGAGCTGCGGGGTGAGGGTCGTCTGCGCGCGGCTGGCGAGCATCGCCATCTCGTAGCCGACGACGCCCACGTCGCAGGTGGTGTCCGCGGCGACGGCGAGCACCGAGCCGCCGGACACGTGCATGAGGACCAGGAAGCCGGAGTCCAGCTCCACGACGCACTGCGCGACCTGGCGGCCGCCCAGCTCGCGCGCCGCGCCCCGGGTCAGGCTGGAGATGCCGGAGACGATCGCCGCGAGCTGGTCGCCGCGGGTCCGGTCGACCCCCTGCGACATGGTCATCAGGAGGCCGTCGGCGGACACGACGAGGGCGAACGTCGTCCCGGGCGTGGAGCGCACGAACTCGTCGAGGAGCCAGACGAACTCCCGCCGGCGCGGTGTCGGGTCGGTCATCGCATCTCCTCGGCGAACGGGGTCGGGGCGGGGGTCGGGGTGGCTGTCGGGGTGGCGGTCGGGGTGGCGCGGTGGACCGGGTCGGCGGCGCCGTCCTCGCGGGCCCGCCGGGTCGCGGCGCGGAACGCCGTCAGGCGGGCGCGCAGGGCCTCGGCGTCGCGCACGATCGCCTCCTCCGCCGGGTCGGAGGCGGCGTCGACGGCCGCGGGCAGCCGCCGGGTGAGCGTCGGGGCGCCCGCCTCGGCGACCTGGGGCCGGTAGGACGACATCGAGCTGAGCGCGGCGAGCGCCTGCTGCTGGAGGGACGCGCGCTCCGCGAGGGGCGACTGCTCGCCGGTCCACCCCGGCGCGGCAGGCCCGCCCTGCGGCGACCAGGACGGCGCGTCGGCGGGCTCCTGGGGCAGGAACGTGCGCCCGGCCGCGACGGGGGCGGCGCCGGTCGGCCCGGGGACGCCGGCGGCGGGGGTCGGCGGCGCCGGGGCGGCGACCGGGGTCGCGGGGTGCGCCGCGACCGCGACCGGCTGGGTGGCGGCGCGCGCGGCGTGCCGGCGCGAGCCCGGGGCGTGCGGCACCTCGGGGTGGTGCTGCACGAACCCGTAGACCGGCGGGTCCGCCGGCAGGTCCGGTGCGGGCGACGTGGCGGGCGCTCCGGGTCCGCCCGGGACGCCCCCGACCGGGGTCCCGGCGAGGATCGCGTCGAACGACGGCAGCGCGGCGTGCTCGGGCGACGTCCCCACCGGTGCGCCGGGCGGCCCGTCGGCCGCGTGCGCCCGCGACCTCGCGCTGCGGCGCGGGCCGGGGACGCCGGCGGGCCGGCCCGGCTCGTCGAGGACCGTGCGCTCCGGGACGTACGGCGCCGCGGCCGGCACCGGCCCGCCGGGCCCGTCGCCGCCGGCGACCGGCGCCAGCGTGTCCGGGTCCAGCACCGGCGGCAGCAGGACGGGCTCGGGCAGCACCGGCGCGCTGTCGACGGGCGCGTCGCCCTCGTCGTCGGGGCCGGCGACGTCGAACAGCTCGCGGGCCAGCCGGAGCGTCACCTCGGTGCCCTGCCCGTCGGGGCGCGGCGCGAGCGTCACGCCGATGCCGAGCCGGTCCGCGAGGCGGCCGACCACCACGAGGCCGAGCCGGTCGGTCGCCGCGGTGACGCCGGCCCGCGACCCGAGGGCGGCGTGCGCGCGGTCGAGCTCCGCCGCGGTCATGCCCAGCCCGCTGTCGCGGACGGTGACGTGCATCGCCTCGGGGTCGCACAGCCCGACGACGTCGACCACGGTGTCCGGGGGCGAGAACACCGTGGCGTTCTCGAGCAGCTCGGCGAGCAGGTGCGCGACCGGGACGACGTGCACCGCCGCCAGGGGCGGGTCGTCCGTGAGGTCGACCCGGACGCGCTCGTAGGCCTCGATCTGCGCGCTGGCCGTGCGGACGACGTCCGAGACCGGGGTGGCGTCCCGCACCCGGCGGCCGGGCGGGCTCCCGGCGAGCACCAGCAGCGACTCCGCGCCCCGGCGCAGCCGCATCGTGAGGTTGTCGAGCAGGAACAGCTGCTGCAGCGTGTCGGGGTCGGTCTCGGTCTGCTCGAGCTCGTCGAGCGCCTGGAGCTGCCGGTTGAGCAGGGAGATGTCGCGGCGGGCGGCGACGGCGAACGCCGCCGAGGACGCGGCGAGCGGGTCCGCGGGCGGCGTGGCCGGGTGCGCCGACGGGTCCAAGGGCGGCGGGCCGCCGGCGAGGAGCACCCCCGCCGCGGGCGTCGGGACGAACGCGGGCACGACCCGGTCCGGGCCGGGGGCCTCGGGGGCGACCCCCGACCCGGCGGGTGCCGGCCCCGGCGCGGCGGTCGCCGGGTCCGGCACGGTGGCGTCGCCGGCGGCGGCGCGGCGACGGGCCGCCCGGCGACGGCGCGTCCGGAGCAGCACCAGGAGCGCGAGGGCGGCGAGCACGCCCGCCGCCGCGAGCACGAGGCCGAGCGTGGTGGGGTCCGCCTCGAACGGCAGGAGGGACGTCGCCCCGGGACGAGAGAGCACTGCACCTCCTGCTGCTGCTGAATCGATCACCGGACAGGTGACAACCATTTCAACCGGAGCGCTCCGGCCAGCGCAAAACCGGTCCTGACCTGCGGTTTCGTTGCGCGCGGCGGCATTCCGGGCACCCGCGGCCGAAATGCGGTTCGGGGAGACGGAAAAGCCATTCAGGGGGCCGGGGGCACCGATTGCGTGCCGACGGCGGCGGCACCGGCGGGCGGCGGGGCTCCTTGCGGTGACACCGGGGCCCGGCGTGAGCCGTTCGTGCGCGCGCACCGCCGCGGCAGCACCGGGCCACGCGACCCCGGCCGACCCGCAGGGACGAAAGTCCCGATTTGCCCCGATGACGTGCGACGACTTCCGCCGGGACCCCCGCGCCGCGCGATCGCCGCCCGGGACGGTGTTCCGCGGCACCCGGCGGCGCGAGTAAGGTTCGCCTCGCCTTACCGGCGGAGCCCCTCGCGGCGCCCCGCCGGCGGGGCACCCCCGTGCCGTCCACCACCACCCGCGTCGGAGCCGCCCGATGGTCGCGAACTACCTGATCGGCCTGCGTGAGGGCCTCGAGGCCGCCCTCGTCGTCAGCATCCTCATCGCCTACCTGGTGCGCACCGCGCGCCGCGACCTGCTGCCCGCGCTGTGGGCCGGGGTGGGCGTGGCCGTCGCGGTGTCCCTCGGGTTCGGCGCGCTGCTGACCTTCGGGCCGCAGGGGCTGTCGTTCACCGCGCAGGAGGCGATCGGCGGCTCGCTGTCGATCGTCGCCGTCGGGCTCGTGACCTGGATGATCTTCTGGATGGCGCGCACCGCCCGGCACCTCAAGGGCGACCTGCAGCACCGGCTGGACGACGCCGCCGCGGCCGGCCGCCGGGCCGTCGTCGTGATGGCCTGCCTCGCCGTCGGCCGCGAGGGCCTGGAGACCGCGCTGTTCCTGTGGGCGAGCGCCCAGGCGACCGCGAGCACCGGCGCCCGCGGCGGCACCGGCGCCCCCCTGCTGGGCGCCGCGCTCGGCCTCGCCACCGCGGTGCTCGTCGCGTGGGCGCTCTACCGCGGCGTCATGCGGCTGGACCTGCAGAAGTTCTTCGCGTGGACCGGCGCGTTCCTCGTGCTCGTCGCCGCCGGGGTGCTGTCGTACGGCGTCCACGACCTGCAGGAGGCCGGCATCCTGCCCGGCCTGCACAGCCTGGCGTTCGACGTCTCGGCCGCCGTCCCGCCGACCAGCTGGTACGGCACGCTCCTCAAGGGCGTCCTGAACTTCACGCCCGCGACCACCTGGCTCCAGGCGATCGCGTGGACCGCCTACGTGGTCCCGACCATGACGTTCTTCGTGCGGACCGCCTTCCGCCGCCCGCCCGCGCGCCCCGCCGCGCCGGCGCCGAGCACGACCTCCCCCCTGCCTGCCGCCTGACCCCCGAGCACCGCGCGCGGCGCCCCCGCCGCCGCCCCGGCTCGTCGACCCGTGCCCCGAGAAGGAGCCCCGATGTCCCGCACCTCCTGGAGCGCCGCCGCCGCGGTCGCCCTGCTGCCGCTGCTCGCGGCGTGCGTCCCGAACGACCCCGCCGGCGGCACTGCGAGCAGCGACGCACCCGGCGCGCTGACCGTGAGCTCGACCGCCGACGCCTGCGAGGTCTCCGCCGACAGCGCTCCCAGCGGCACCCTGACCTTCTCCGTCACGAACGACGGCAGCGACGTCACCGAGTTCTACCTGCTGGCCGACGACGGGCTGCGGATCGTGTCCGAGATCGAGAACATCGGCCCCGGCATCTCCCGCGACCTCGTCGTCCAGGCCGCGCCCGGCGACTACTACACGGCGTGCAAGCCCGGCATGGTCGGCGACGGCATCCGCGCCGCGTTCACCGTCACCGACTCCGGCCAGGACGTCGGCCCGACGGGCGACACCGCCGACCAGCTGGCCGCCGCCGAGACGTCCTACGTCGCGTACGTGAAGGACCAGGTCGGCTCGCTGATCGCCGGGACCCAGGAGTTCGCCGACGCGTACGCCGCGGGCGACGACGACCGGGCGCGCGACCTGTACGCCGCGACCCGGGTGCACTGGGAGCGCGTCGAGCCGGTGGCCGAGTCGTTCGGTGACCTCGACCCCGCCCTCGACCTGCGCGAGGCCGACCTCGAGGACGGCCAGGCCTGGACCGGCTGGCACCTGATCGAGAAGGACCTGTGGCAGCCCGCCCCCGACGCGAACGGCGGTGCGACCTACGTGCCGCTGACCGCCGACGAGCGCGCCGCCGCCGCGGACGACCTCGTCGCGAACACCCAGAAGCTCGTCGACCAGGTCACCGCCGACGGCTTCACCTTCGAGGCCTTCCAGATCGCCAACGGCGCCAAGGGCCTGCTCGACGAGGTCGCCACCGGCAAGGTCACCGGCGAGGAGGAGATCTGGTCGCACACGGACCTCTGGGACTTCCAGGCCAACGTCGACGGCGCCCGGGTCGCGTACGAGGTGCTCCAGGACGTCGTCACCGAGCAGGACCCCGACCTGGCCGCCGACCTCGACCAGCGGTTCACCGACCTCGAGGCGCTGCTCGCCGCGCAGGGGTCCGTCGAGGCGGGCTTCGCCCCGTACACCGACCTCACCGACGCGCAGGTCACGGAGCTGGCCGCCGCGGTGGACGCGCTGTCCGAGCCGCTGTCCCGGCTGACCACGACCGTGACGGGGGCCTGACACGGACGCGCAGGACCGGGTCCCGGGCGCGGCGGGGGACGCCGCGCCCGGGGAGGTCGCGCCCGGGGACGGCGCGGGTGCCCGGCGCGGGATGTCCCGCCGCGCGCTGCTCGGGCTCGGCGGCGGCCTCGTCGCGGGCGCGGCCGCCGCCGGGGCCGCGGGAGCCGTCGCGGTGGACGCCGCCCGGTCCCCCGCGCCCGCCGCGTCGCCGTCCGGCGCCGACCGCACCTACCCGTTCACCGGCGCGCACCAGGCGGGGATCGTCACCCCGGCGCAGGACCGGCTCTACCTCGCCGCGTTCGACGTGACGACCACGGACCGGGACGCGCTCGTCGACCTGCTGCGCCGGTGGACCGTGATGGCCGCCCGGATGACGCAGGGCCTGCCCGCCGGGCAGTTCGCCCCCGCCTCCGGGCCCTACGACGCGCCGCCGGACGACACCGGCGAGGCCGCCGACCTGCCCGCCGCGGGGCTCACGATCACGTTCGGCTTCGGGCGGTCGCTGTTCGTCGGGGCGCCCGGCGCCGAGGCCGACCGGTTCGGGCTCGGGGGGCGGCTGCCGCCGGGCCTGGTCGAGCTGCCGCACTTCGCCGGCGACGACCTCGACCCCGCCCGCAGCGACGGCGACCTCGTCGTCCAGGCCTGCGCCGACGACCCCCAGGTCGCCGTGCACGCCGTGCGGAACCTGTCGCGCGCCGCGTTCGGCACCGCCCGCATCCGGTGGACCCAGCTCGGCTACGGCCGGACCTCCTCCACCAGCACCGCGCAGAAGACGCCCCGGAACCTGTTCGGTTTCAAGGACGGCACCGCCAACCTCAAGGCCGAGGAGACCGCCGACGTCGAGGCGCACGTGTGGGTGCCCGCGGCCGCGGCGACCGAGGGCGGCAGCGACGCGGCCTGGCTCACCGGCGGCACGTACCTCGTCGCGCGCCGGATCCGGATGCACATCGAGACCTGGGACCGGTCGTCGCTGCGCGAGCAGGAGGCCCTGGTCGGGCGGAACAAGGGCGAGGGCGCGCCGCTGTCCGGCGGCACCGAGTTCACCGAGCCCGACCTCGACGCCACCGGCGGCGACGGCAAGCCGCTCGTCGCGCTCGACTCGCACGTCCGCCTCGCGCACCCGACCCAGAACGACGGCGTCCGGATGCTGCGCCGCGGGTACAACTTCACCGACGGCAACGACGCGCTCGGCCGGCTGGACGCGGGGCTGTTCTTCCTCGCGTTCGTCGTCGACCCGCGCACGCACTTCGTGCCGATGCAGACCCGGCTGTCGTCCCAGGACGGGCTGATGGAGTACCTCGTGCACACCGGCTCGGGGCTGTACGCCGTGCCGCCGGGCGTGACCGACGGGACGCTGCCGACCGGGCCGGACGGGACGCCGGCGCTCGCCGACGACGGGCCGTTCGTGGGTCAGGCGCTGTTCGCGTAGCCGCGGGCCCCGCGTGAGGTCGTGCCGACCTCACGCGGGGCGACCGGAGGTCGCGGGTCAGGCGAGGTACGCCAGCACGACCGGCTCGTCCTGGCCCGCCCACGTGCCGACGAGCGTCCGGGCCGTCGGCGCGGTGAGGCCCGGGCGGGGCTCGCGCACGACGACGACCTCCGGGGTCGCGTCCGTCGCGTCCGCGTCGGCGGCGCCGCTCCCCCGGACCCGCACCGTCGGCTCGCGCTCCTCCCGGCCGTCGGGCGTCTCGACCCACATCCGCACCTGGGTGTCGGCCTCGCGGACCACCCGGGCGAGCTCGTCCCGGTAGACGGGGTCACCGGGGCCGTCGTACACCCAGCGGGTGCCGAGCACCGAGTGCTCCATCGTGCCGACCAGCCACTCCTCGGCGTCCGGCAGCGGGGCCCCGCGGTAGGTCAGCGGGACGTGCAGCAGCCGGCCGCCGGCCTCGACCAGGTGCGACTCGATGCCGACCTCGCCCTCGGGGTCGTCGAACCGGTACGCGCCCACCGGCACCACCTCGGCGGCCGCGCCGCCGCACCACGGCTGCGCGGGGAGCCAGGCGGCGATGAGCTCGGCCTTGGTCGGGACGAGGGTGGCCCGGTGGATGATCGCCATGCCGCCACGGTAGCGGGGGGCGGACCCGCCCACGGCACGCCGCGGTCTCGCTGGCCCCGCCGGCCGCCGGACGCCGCCGAGCGCCTACCCGACACGTCGAGCGCCTATCCCGTGGGTAGGCGCTCGACGCGTCCCGTATCCGCTCGGCGTCGAGCGCGCCGGGCGGCAGGATGTCCGGGTGACCAGCCACCGCACCCCGCCCGGCCCGCTCGACACCGACGCGGCCGCCGCGCTCTGGAGCGCCTACGTCTCCGCCCACCCCGAGGCGGTCGCCGCCGGCGACGAGTACGTCGTCGACCGGTTCGGCGACTCCGTCGAGCTGAGCGACGAGCTCCTCGGCATCGTCCGGTACGGCACCAAGCGCGCGACCGCCGAGCTCGTGGCCGAGTTCGCGTACCGCGGCGAGGCGCTCCCCCGCATCGGCGCGCACTGGGTGGCGTGCGACGGCCGGGGCAGGCCGCAGCTGGTGCTGCGGACGACCGAGCTGCGGATCGCCCCGTTCCGGGAGGTCGACGCCGACTTCGCGTTCGACGAGGGCGAGGACGACCGCAGCCTGCGCAGCTGGCGGGAGCAGCACCGGATCTACTGGGAGCGCACCTGCGCGGCGCGCGGCGCGGTGTGGAGCGAGCAGGACGAGATCGTGCTGGAGCGGTTCCGGGTGGTGTGGCCGCCGGAGGCGGCGGACTGACCCGGCACGCCGGCGCTACTCGCTCTGCGCCGCCCGGGCCTCGGCGATCTCCTGGGCGTCGGGCGACCCGGTCCGGTGGACCGAGAGCTCCCCGCACCCGACGAGACCGAGTGCGACGACTCCCACGATGCCGGCGACGGCGATCCTGCGCATGACCCTGACTTCCTGCTGCGGCGATTCAGACGAACCGGGGCATCTTGCCAGACGGCGGGCGCGACGACGGCGGGCCGTTGGTCCCGCGGGCGTGTCCGCGCCCGTCAGCGCGGGAGCGCGGCGGCCGGGACCACGACCGGCGGGCCGGCGGGGTTGACCACGATCCCGGCCCGCGCCGCGGCGAGCGTCGCCGCGGCGACCTCCCCCAGGCCGACCCGCCGGACCTCCCCGCCGGGCCGCCACGCCCACACCTCCGCGGGCGACGTCCCCACCACGGTGTACGCGCCGCCGTCCGGACCGGTGGCGGCGGGCCCGGCAGGCCCGTCGGACCCGTCGGACCCGTCCTCGGCCCCGGCCGCGACGGGGACGAACAGCGGCCCCGCCGCCAGCGCCTCGACGTACTGCGCGAACGGCAGCGACCGCGTCGTCGTCGCCTCGGTCAGCCGGGCGACCGCCTCGGGCTCCTCGGTGAGGTGCTGCCGGATCTCCGCCGCGTACGCGATGAACGCGCCCGGCGCGCGGCCGTCGATCACGATGCCCTGGTGGTCGCGCACCGCCTGCGCCAGCACCGCCGCGGCGGGCTGCACGAGCGACCGCCCTGCCGCCTGCCGCATCCGCTGCAGCTCGTCGTGACCGGTGAACGCGACGAGCAGGTCGGCGCCGGCGTTGTCCCGGGTCGACGCGATCGCCAGCGTGTCGCCCTGCTGGAACCCCCGGGCGGGGTCGGCGAGCCGGGAGTCGGTGACGTCGAGCAGGAGCTCGCCGGACACCGCGCGGCGGAGCACGTCGGCGAACGTCCGGGCGTCCTTGCGCTCCGCCCAGGTGCCGAGCGCCTCGCGGACACGGTCGTGGCGCACGCCGGAGCCGGGCTCGGCGGCGGGCGGTGCGGCTGCAGGCGCCGACGGCGGCTCCTGGCCGGGCGACGCACCGGCCCCCGGCTGGACCGGCTCGTGCTCTCGCGACCTGCGGCTGAACAGTCCCACGGCGCACACCCTAGGCCCGCTCGGAGCACGTACCGGAGCTCCGACCGCCCGTCGGGATCGCGCGGTACGTTCGCCCTGTGCGTCAGCATCGAGGCGACGAGGGTGCCGAGGACCGGGAGGCGTTGAGCGCACTGCTCGACCACCGCTCGACCGTCGACCGTGCGATCTGCGTCCTGATGGAGACCGACCGGTGCGACTACTGGGCGGCGATGCGCGTGCTCGTCGTCGGCTCGATCGAGCGGGACGTCACGGTGCACGCCGAGGCGCTGCGGGTGCTGCGCGAGCTGTAGGGCAGCGGACCCGTCGGTCGCGGTGGACGTCGGTGCCGCCGGCGGCTGAGCGTCTCGCCCGCCCGACCGTCGGGCGGTCAGATCGAGATGGTGAACCACACGGTGTTGCCGGTCCGGCCGGTGCGGCGGCCGTGGCCCCACTCGGTCGCGAGCATCGACACCAGCCGCAGCCCCTGCCCACCGGGCGTGCCCGGGTCCGGGGGCCGGACCCGCGGCCGGCCGGCGCTGGTGTCCGAGACCTCGACCCGGACGCAGTCGCCGTCGACGCTGAACCGCACCTCGACCTCGCCCCCGGTCCCGTGGACGATCGCGTTGGCGACGAGCTCGCTCGTCAGCAGCTCGATGTCGGGCAGGGACCCGTCGGGGACCCCCGACTCGCGGGCTCGGTCGCTCGCCCAGTGCCGGGCGATCCACACCGCACCGCGGCGCGGGGGGACGTGCAGCTCCAGGACCGTCCTCGGCGGCCCGGCCCCGGAACGCTCGCGCCACCACCGCGGGCGTCCGCCGTCGAGGTCCTGCAGCAGGACGTGCACCTCGTATGCGTCGCTGCTCAACGGTGACCCCTTGTGTCCCGGCGCGCGCTGCGATGCCCGATCCGGACCGAGGCGCGACCGCCGGGAGTCGTCGAGGCTGGCGACGGTACAGCTCCAGCATCGCACGCCCGGTTCGATCCGTCCTGTCGCGCGGCCATCGGTTCTCGGCCCGGTCCGTGCCACACTGGCGAGGTCGGAGTCGACCAGGCGCCCACCGGGGCGTTCCCTCGCCGGCCGTGGCGCGGGTCGCGCCCGAGAGCCGGTGAGATCGTGCACGAGATCCTCGACGCGTTCGCCGTTGCGGCACCCTCACGGACCGGGGTCCCCGCCTGCAGCGTCATCCTGCGCACCGGCGACCGGTTCGACCAGGTCGCGAGCAGCGATCCCGCCGCCGCGGCGTGCGACCAGCTCGAGGTGGACGACGGGGCCGGCCCCTGCCTCGAGGCGATCCGACAGCTGAGCAGCGTGGTCGTGGACGATCTCGACGTCGACAGGCGCTGGCCCCGGTGGAACCGGCGCGCACGGGTCCACGGCTACCGCTCCTTCGTCGCACTGCCGGGATACGTCGACGAGGTCACCACCGTCGCGCTGAACGCCTACAGCCGTCTGCCCGCCGCGTGGACGCGCGACGAGGTCATCCGGATCGACCTGTACGTCCAGGAGCTGGCGACGACGCTGCGCGAGCAGGGCACGTGACGACATCGCCCGGCCCTGGTGCGCACCCGCACCCCGGGCACGCGAACGGCCCACCTCCTGCGCGATGCAGGGGGCGGGCCGTCGTGGTTGCTCCCTCGACTGGACTCGAACCAGTAACCGTCCGATTAACAGTCGGATGCTCTGCCAATTGAGCTACGAGGGATCGTGCGGGAAGAACTCTAGCAGCCCTCCGGGGCTGCTCCTGACACGTCCCGCGTGGTCCCGGTCACCGCCGGGATCACGCGCGCAGGCCGGCCGCCGCGCGCACCCGGGCCTCCGCGGCGTCGAGCAGTGCGGCCACGCCCGGGTCGGCGAGGTCGACGCGCCCCGTGCCGATGACCTGCGTGAACAGCTCCCCGCCGTCCCCGCGGCGCAGCGCGACCCGGACCGGCCCGGCGCCCGGCACGGTGACGGTCTCGACGTGCACGACCGAGGACTGCACCCGCTCCCGCAGGGTCTGCGCGAACGCGACCGGCACGGGCGGGTCCAGCGGCAGCACCTCGACCGAACCGGTCACCCAGTGCACGGTGATGGCGGGCGGCTCGGGCGCGAACGATGCCCGGTCGACGTCCGACCACGGGTGCCGGCGCACCGGCGCGTCGGCAGGCCCGCCGGCGACGTAGAGCGCCTGCCGGGTGGCGGCGAGCCACCGGTCGCCCGACGCGGCGACGGCGAGCACCCGGTCGCCCGCCGGGAGGTCGAGGGCGCGGCGCACGTCGTCGGGCAGGGCGTGGCGGCGGGAGAAGAGCGGCACGGTGACCCACCGTAGCCGGATCCCGGGCGACCGGACCCCGGACCCACCGGCGCCCGTACCGCCGCGGCTCAGCCGTCCGCGACGGTCGAGCCGCGCACCGCGAGCTCGACCGGCAGCAGCTCCACCCCGGCCCCCAGCTCGTCCCCCGAGAGCGCGGCGAACAGCCGGCTGGCGGCGGTCCGCCCGAGGAGCTCGAGCCGGGTGTCGACGCTGGTCAGCTCCGGCCGGGTGTTGGTCACGACGAGCGACCAGTTGTCGTGGCCCACCACCGCCACGTCCTCCGGCACCCGGCGGCCGTGGTCCCGCAGGATGTCGAGCGCGGCGCGCGCGAGCTGGTCCGACGCGGCGACGACCGCGTCCAGGTCGGGGTGCTGCGAGAGCAGGCGCGTGGTCGCCGCGCGGCCCCAGCGCTCGCTCCAGTTCCCGGAGCCGGAGCCCGTGCCGAGCAGGGTCGCGCCGTGCTCCGCGAGCGCTGCCGCCGCGCCCGCCTCGCGCTCCCGGGACGCGGCGTACGTGGGATCGCCGCCGACGTAGGCGATCCGGCGGCGGCCGAGGTCCCAGAGGTGCTCGGCGGCGATGCGGCCGGCCTGGACGTTGTCGGCGGCCAGCGACAGGTCCTGCGGGTCCTCGGAGGGTGCGTAGGCGTAGACCACCGGCACCGGGAGGTCCTGCCCGAGCGAGGGGCGCGGGTCCGTGCGCGGGCCGCCGACGACGATCAGCCCGTCGATCTGCCGCTCGAGCAGGGTGCGCAGCTGCTGCTGCTCGCGGATGGCGTCCCCGCGCGCGTCGGTGAGGATCACCGAGATGCGGCCGGCCCCGAGCGCGTCCTCCGCGCCCATGAGGATCGGGATGACGAACCGGCCCTCGAGGTCGTTGGTCAGGACCCCGACGGTGCCGGTGCGGCCGTTGGCGAGGTTCTGGGCGAGCACCGACGGCGTGAACGACAGCGCGTCGGCCGCCTCCAGCACGCGCTGACGCGTCTCGGGCCGGATCTCGCCGCGCCCGTTGAGCGCCTTGGACGCGGTGCCCTTCGACACCCCGGCACGCCGCGCGACGTCCGCGAGCGTGGCGCGGGCGGCCGGGCGCTGCTGCACGACGTCGCCGCTCTCCCGACCCATCGCCCGCGCGCTCCCGTCGTCCCCGGCGTCGCCGCCCCGCCCGGTCGACCCGGGCGGGGCGGTCGTGACGTCCACCACCTGTGTCCGCCGACCCTAGCGGGACGCGACGGCGGCGCGACGGCGGTCCTGCCAGCACGTCCGCAGGTCGGTGGTGCCGAAGCGCCGCAGGACCTCGTCGGTGGCGTCGATGCCGACGGCCGAGATCCACGGCAGGCAGGTCTTGTTGCCCTCGCCCTTGCCGCGACCGCCGAAGCCGGTGTCCACGAACATCGGGTCGTCGATCAGCCACCAGCTGACCAGCAGCCCCTCCTCCTGGAGCCCGGGCCGGGCGTACCCCCAGTCGCGCCCGGGGGTGGCGACGGTCTCGTTCGAGCCGTGCAGCACCAGGTCCGCGACCTCGGCGAGCACGTCGTCGTCGCCGATCAGGGCGGCCTCGAACAGGTCGGGCACGGCGTGCAGCTCGTACGGGTGGATGTAGCCGGCGCCCGCGGTGTCGCAGGCGCTCCAGCCGGTGCTGCGGAACCCGTACCCGGCCATCGTGCTCCCGGGCGGCAGCGGCACGTCCCAGAGGTAGACCCAGGTGGCCAGCACGCGCGCCGCGTCCACCGCGGCCGCGCGCAGGTCGTCGTCGCCGGTGAGCTCGGCGGCGGCGAGGCAGGCCCGCAGCGAGAACAGGATGCTCTCGGAGTCGACGAGCTGGGCCCGGGCGTAGATCGAGTCGTGGATGCCGCCGTTGAACTTGAGCCCCCGGACGAAGTGCTCGGCGACGAACCCGGCCGCGCGCACCGCGGCGTCCCGCCAGCGCGGGTCGCCGGTCGCCTGGAAGAGCTCGTGGAGGAACGGCACCGCGGTCGCGGTCGACGACTTCTGGTTGAGCTCCGCCCGGCCGAACCACGCGCGCGGCTCGACGAGCGCCGACCCGTCGAAGGCGTAGGCGCGGCGCCAGGACCCGTCCTCCTCCTGCGCCCCGAGCAGGAACTCCCCGAAGGACCGCGCGACCGCGAGCCACTCCTCGTGCACCGTGCCGCGTTCGCGCTCCGCGGCGTAGGCGCGGAGCAGGGCGTGGTGCTCCTCGGCGACGCACCGCAGGTACGTGCCGTCCGGCGCGCCCGACAGCGCGTCCACCGCGTAGGCCATGTGCTCCAGCACCGGGCCCATGAGGTCCCGCAGGTCGGCACCCTCCTCCGCGTACGCCAGCGGCAGCAGCAGCCCGCTCCACCAGCTCGCGTCCCGCTCGGAGTCGAAGTCGTAGAGCGTGTGCACCAGGCCCAGCGGCGAGCCACCGGCCCGCCGGACGAAGCTCTCGACCGCCCGCAGCGCCTTGTCGCGCGCCGCCGGGTCCGCGATCTGGGGGGCGTGGTTCAGCACGTGCAGGGCGTTGAGCACGGTCTGCCCCGTGAAGCCGTACTGCAGCACGTCGCCGAGCTGGCGCCCGTCCTGCGGGTGGCAGTTCGTCACGAACCCCGCCGTCGTGGCGTTCTCCCGGTAGTACGGCAGCAGCGCGTCGAGGCGCAGGGCGGTGAGGTCCTCGACGGGCACCGGCAGCTCGACGCGCCTCGGCCGCAGGTGCGCCACCCGGGCACCCCAGAGGTGCCACAGCGCGTCGGTCGCCGTCGCGCCGCGCACCACGCCGACGCCGTAGGACACGGTGAGGTCGGTGGCGTCGTCGACGGGCCAGAACGCGCCCCACGGCTCCCGGTCCCGGGCCGTCAGCGCGTGCGAGCGCGCCCGCTCCACGAAGGGGTACGCCGCCGACAGCGACCAGCCGCCGGGCCGGTCCAGCAGGCCGAGCGAGCCGATGTCCGTGCGCTGAGCGAAGGCCTGCTGACCGCGGGCGCGGTCCGGGGCGTCGTCGTGCGCCGGGACGTCCTGGCGGGACAGCCAGACCCCGAGCCCCCGGCCCGGGGCGTACGCGAGAACGGCGAGGCCGGTGAGCCGGTCGTCCCGGAACACGAGCTCGCGGGTGTCGAGGTAGTCCTCGACGCCGTCGCCGTCGACGTCGTTCAGGTCGTACAGCGCGGGCGGCGCGAACACCTGGGCCCGCTCGTCGAACCCGGTACCGACCACGTCGAGGTCGAGGACGGCGCGCACCGCGGTCCCGGGCACCGGAGCGGGCACCCGCACCCGGCGGTCGACGCGGACGCCGTCGCCCTCGGGCGCCCAGCGGTCCACGACCACGACCTCGCCGGCGGCGGTCCGGGCCCGGGCGGTGGCGAGCAGGGCGTCGCCGTCGCGGACGACCTCGGCGTAGGGCGCGGGCACGCGCTCCCCCCGCCAGTCGGCCGGGTCGCCGGTGTGGACCTCGACGACGGCGGGCGCGGGGCTCGCGAGCAGGCGCTCGGCGCCGGCGTCCGGGGCGGACCAGAGCTCGACGCCGTGGGCGCCGTCGGGGCCGGAGGTGCGGATCTCGATCACGGGGTGCTCCTGGTGGTGCTCGGGGCGCGCTCGGGGGCGCGCCGTCGGGGGGCGGTGCGGGAGGGTGCGTGCGGCGGGCGGGCGGCTCAGCCCTTGGTGGCGCCCGCGGTGAGGCCGGAGATGATGCCCCGCTGGCACAGCAGCGTCAGGACGAGGACGGGCAGCAGGTAGACGACCGCGGCCGCGGTCATGTCGCCCCACAGCGTCTGGAACTGGGTGATGTACCCGGAGATGCCGACCGGCATGGTCTGCGCGGCGGGGGTCCGGGTGAGCGACAGGGCGATGACGAGCTCGTTCCACGCCGCGAGGAACCCGAACAGGGCCGCGACCGCGACGGCGGGGGTCGAGATCGGCAGCACGATCCGCCCGATGGTGCCGAGGGTGCCGGCGCCGTCCAGCCGCGCCGCCTCCAGCA
This sequence comes from Cellulomonas sp. Y8, assembly GCF_008033115.1. NCBI lineage: Bacteria > Bacillati > Actinomycetota > Actinomycetes > Micrococcales > Cellulomonadaceae > Cellulomonas > Cellulomonas sp. Y8. Next base: position 3,785,851 of record NZ_CP041203.1, on the reverse strand, counting down.
GCTCCTCGGGGAGCTCGCGGAAGAAGCCCTCGAGCATCCAGATGATCAGCGGCAGCACGATCGGCAGGTACGCGATCGCCAGGCCGAGCGGGCTGTCGATCAGCCCGAGCTGGCGGAACTGCAGGAAGAACGGCAGCGCCAGCGCCACGGGCGGGAACATCCGGGTGACCAGCACCGACCCCAGCAGGACGCCGGAGAACCGGTAGCGGAACTTCGCGAAGCCGAAGGCGGCGGGCACCCCGAGCAGCAGCCCGACGGCCGTCGCCCCGCCCGCCGCGAGCAGGCTGTTCCGGAAGAACTGCAGGACGGTCTCGTTCCCGAGGACCGACGCGAAGTGCGTCGTGGTCGGGGACTCCGGCAGCACGGTGGGCGGGATCGCGAAGATCTCGACGTCCGGCTTCAGCGACGTCGCGACCACCCAGACGACGGGCAGCAGGAACAGGAACGACGCGGCCGCGGCGACGAGCCCGGTGGCGGTGCCGCGGGCGACCCGCCGGGTGGTCCGCGGCCCGCGGGCGGGCAGGGTCAGGGTGGTCATCGCTCACCTCGCGGGCGCAGCCAGAGGAAGACCGCACCGGCGGTGACGCCGATGACGATCACGAACAGCACCGATGTGGCCGCCCCGCCGCCGAAGTCGGTGGCGGTGAACATCTGCCGGTACAGGAAGGTGCTCAGCACCTCCGTCGACGAGCCCGGACCGCCGCCCGTCATCACGTACACCGCGTCGAACACCCGGAAGGCGTCGGCGAGCCGGATCACGAGGATGATGAGGATCGAGGGCCGCAGCAGCGGCAGCGTGATCCGCCAGAAGGTCTGCCACGGCGAGGCGCCGTCCGTCCGGGCGGCCTCCTTGAGCTCGCCGGGGATGTTGGCCAGGCCCGCGAGGAGCACCAGCACGACGAACGGCACCGCGAGCCAGGCGTTGGTGACCAGGATCGTCGTCCGCGCGAACCACGGGTCGGCGAACCAGGCGGGCCCGGTGATCCCGACGAGCGCGAGCCCCTCGTTGACCAGGCCGTAGCCCGGCGAGAACAGGAACTTCCACGCCATCGACGCCACGACGGGCGCGATCATCAGCGGCAGGGCCAGCACGAGGCGCAGCACCTTGCGGCCGCGCGTCTCGCGTTGCAGGAGCAGGGCGATCGGGATGCCGATCGCCAGCTCGACGACGAGCGTGGTGACGACGTAGCCCAGCGTCTGCGTGAGCGCCGTCCAGAAGGCCGGCGAGCCGAGCACCCGGGCGTAGTTGTCGAGCCCCGCGAACGAGGGCGCGGGCCCACCGACCGCCACGCTGAACTCCTGCAGGCTGAGGGACACGGTCCACAGCAGCGGGTACAGCGCGGTCGCGGCGAGCGCGAGCAGGGCGGGGAGGGTCAGCAGCACGCCGGCGCGCCGGCGCCCGGCGAGCAGGCCGCCCCTGCGGACCGTGGCGCGGCGCCCGGGCGTCCCGGGGTCGGCGACCACGGGGCCGGCCGGTGCGTGGTGGCGGGCGGGCGTCCCCGGCCGGCCGCCACCACGCAGGTCAGCGGCCAGCTGCCCGCTCCATCTCGGACTGCGCCGCGGCGAGGGCCTCGTCGGGCGTCTGCTGCTGCGACATGACGGCGGACACGGCCTCCGCGATCGCCGTCTGGTACTGCGCGTACGCCGGGGTCATCGGCATCGTGGTGCTCGCCTCGACGGACTCGGAGAACACCGCCAGCGCGTCGCGGTCGGCCTGCGACAGCTCGTCGGACGCGGCGAGCGTCTCCATCGACGACGTGCGGGGCGCCGGGGACAGCTGCTCGATCGCCTTGCGCGCCAGGACGTCGCTGCTGGTCGCCCAGCTCACCCACTGCCACGCGGCGTCCTGCGCGTCCGAGGACGCCGAGACGCCGAAGCCCCAGGAGAACGTCGTGCTGACCTGGTCCGGGTCGCCCGGGTTGAGGGCCACCGCGACGTCGTCGGCGATCTTCGACTGCGCCGGGTCGGAGGCCTGCGCCCAGAGGTACGGCCAGATGGAGATCATGGCGACCTTGCCCTCGAGGAACTGGCCCTGCATCGCGGACAGGTCGTGCAGCCCCTGCGGGCTCGACTGGTCCTCGAACTGGATCCCGGTCATGAGGTCGAAGGCGTCGCGCGCCTCCGGGGTGTCGATGGTGGGCGCGCCGTCCTCGTCGACGATGTCGCCGCCGGTCTGCTGGACGTAGCTCTCGAACCGGGTCGCGACCTCGCCGTCCCGGTTGCCCGGCACCATCGTCCCGTAGACGCCCGCGGCGGGATCCGTCGTCGCGGCCGCGGCCGCCCGGTACTCCTCCCACGTCGTCGGCGGGCCGTCGAGCCCGGCGGCCTCGAGCAGGCTCGGGCGGTAGTACGTGACCAGGTTGTGCACGAGGAACGGCAGGCCGTAGAGCTCGCCGTCGTAGCTCACCGTGTCCAGCGTGTGCTCGACGAAGTCGTCGCGGTCCGCGTCCTCGAGCCGGTCTCCCAGCGGGGACAGGTACCCGTTCTCGGCGAACTCGGCGATCCACGGCTGGTCGACGGTCAGGACGTCGTAGGCGCCGCCGCCGGCGATCGCGTCCGAGAGGAACTGCTGGTGCATGGTGTCGTGCGGGACGCCGAGGATCTCGACGTCGATGCCGGTCTCCTCCGTGAACTCCGCCGCCAGCTCCCGGTAGAAGGCCTCGTGCGGGGACCCGGCCTCCATGCCGACGGTGATGCTGGTGGCGTCGCCGGACGCGCCGGAGCCCGCGCCCGACGGGGCGGGCGCCGACGGCGCGCAGGCGGTCAGGGCCAGGCCCGCGGTGCCGAGGACCGCGGCCGCCGTGAGGCCCCGGGACCACCGAGGTGTGCTGAACATGGCTAGCTCCCTTGCTAGATCGGTGTTTCGCAACCGGTTTCCGCAGACGCTAGTGCGGGGCGCGCGGAGGTGTCAACGCGACCCGGGGACCCGCAGGTCAGGGCGCTCGGGGCCCGCTGGTAGCCTCGGGGGTCGACGAGGGCCAGTAGCTCAGCCGGTCAGAGCAGCGGACTCATAATCCGTCGGTCGTGGGTTCAAGCCCCACCTGGCCTACGCAGCAGCGCCGCGGGCGCGCGACCGCTCGCGGACCGACCCCACCGGCAGCAGCGCCGCGCCGGCGAGGAAGCACACCGCCCCCGCGCACGTCCCGGCGTTCACCAGCGCCACGTTCGTCTCCTCGGTGGTGCCCGCGACGTACCGCGCCGCGACCGCCGCCGCGCCGAACGCCACCGACCCGGCGAGGTTCAGCGCCGCCACCCACCAGTCGACGGACCCGCGCCGCCACGCGACCCGCGCGCCCGGCGCCGCCGGCGCGCCCCGCTCGCCCGTCGCGGTGCCCGGCACGGAGCCCGGCACGGAGCCCGGCACGCCGTGCACCGCCCGCGGCCGCACCGCTCGCCGCACGGCCACGCAAGCTAGGACGCTCGCCACGAGGAAGCACACCGACCCGTACACGTCCGGCGCCCACACCAGGCGCCGGGCCGACGGCGCCGCGAGGTCCCGCGTCGCCGCGTACGTGCTGACGTTGAAGCACACCGTGCCGACCAGCTGCACCAGCGCCGCCGCGCGGTCGAGGCGGTCGTCCCGCGGCGTCCCCGCGACCTGGAACGCCGCCGCCGAGGTGAACAGCACCGACCCGACCACGAACGTCCACGCCGCCACCGCGGGCGCGACCCGCGCCGCGTACAGCGGCAGCGACCCGACGGCGAAGCACACCGACCCGAGGCCGAACAGCAGCCCGAGCCGGACGCTCGCGGCGCTGGGCCGCGGTGCTCCCGCCGGCCGCCGGGCGCGCACCGGCCGCCCGGCGCGCACCGCCCGCGCCGCGTCCCCGGGCGGCCCCGCGCCGGTCACCGCCGTAGGCCGGTCCGCGCCTTGCTCCGCGCCGCCGCGTGCGCGGGCGCGGTCCACAGGTCCGGGGCGTGGTGCGCCCGCGGCACCGGCGACTCCGCCTCGAGCGCGGTGCACGCGAGGTCGAGGTCGCGCAGCAGCTGGTCGATCATCAGCCGGCTGAGGTCCAGCCGGACGACGACGCGCATCAGGTGCACGTCCTCGGCGTCCGGCGGCAGGCTGTACGCGGGGACGATCCAGCCGTTCTCCCGGAGCCGCGCGGACAGGTGGTAGACGTCGTACCCCGGGTCTCCCGACAGCCGGAACGTCACGACCGGCTCGGCCAGCCCCGGGTTGAGGATCTCGAACCGGCCCGTGGCCTTCAGCGCCTCGTTCAGGTAGCGCGCGTTGGCGAGCATCGTCTCGACGATCGCGGTGTACCCGTCGCGTCCGAGCCGCAGGAAGTTGTACATCTGCGCCTGGATCATCGCGGAGCCGCGGGAGAAGTTGAACGTGTAGGTCGGCTGCGCGCCGCCGAGGTAGTTCACGCTGAACACCAGGTCCTCGGGCAGCCGGGACGCGTCGCGGAACACGAGCCACCCGACGCCCGGGTACACGAGGCCGTACTTGTGGCCCGAGGCGTTGATCGACGCGACCTGCTCCAGCCGGAAGTCCCAGGCCAGGTCCGGCTCGGCGAACGGCGCGATGAACGCGCCGCTCGCGCCGTCGACGTGCAGCGGGACGTCCCAGCCGCGGTCGGCCTTGATCCGCACCAGCGCGGCGTCGATGTCGGCGATCGGGTCCGCCTCGCCGATGTGCGTGGTGCCGAGCACGGCGCCCACCGCGATCGTCCGCTCGTCCACCCGCGACGCCACGTCCTCGGCGGTGATCGTGTACCGGTCCGGGCGCATCGGGATCTTGCGCATCTCGACGTCGAAGTAGTTGGCGAACTTGTCCCACACGACGTGCGTCTCGGCGCCGAACACGACGTTCGGCCGGTCGGCGGGCTCCCCCGCGGCCTGCCGCCGGTGCTGCCACGCCCGCTTGTGCGCCAGCAGGCCGAGCATGATCGCCTCGGACGACCCGATGGTCGCGACGCCGACGACCGTCGCCGGGTCGGGCGCGTGGAACAGGTCGCCGAGCATGTGCACGCAGGCCTCCTCGACGAGCGAGGCGACCGGGTACTCCTCGTGGTCGATGTGGTTCTTGCGCAGCGTGTCGTGGATCAGCGCCTCGGCCTGCGGCTCCATCCACGTCGTCACGAACGAGGCGAGGTTCAGCGTCTCGCGCCCGTCGAGCATGAGACCGGTGTGCAGCAGCTCGTAGACCTCGTCCGGGTCGAGCCCATGCTCCGGGAACTCGGTGCGGTCGATCGCCGTGCGGAAGCTGGCCCGCCCGTGGATCGGCGGGGTGGTGCGGCGGTCGCTGGACATGGGGCAGCCCCTCGCGGTCGGTGGAGACGCGGTGCGGTGCGACGGCGGGGGCCCGTCCGGACGAGGCGACCGTAGCAGCGGCGCTCGCACGGGCCGTTACCGGCGGCCGCCCGCCACCTCACGGGCCCATGGTCCTGTTGCCGTGCTGCGAGCCGGGGCCACATTCTGGATTTCGGTGTGTCGTCCGGGCGCGCCACCACGAGCGTCAGGAGCCACCCGATGACCACCGCCGCCCACGGCGAACCCCCCGCCGGCAAGCTGGCCGGCGACCGCGCGTTCTTCGGCCACCCGCGCGGCCTGATGACGCTGTTCACCACGGAGCTGTGGGAGCGGTTCAGCTACTACGGGATGCGCGCCATCCTGCTGTACTACCTGACCGACTCGGTCGCGAACGGCGGCCTGGACATCGCCGAGACGACGGGCCTGGCGCTCGTGTCGATCTACGGCACCAGCGTCTACCTGCTGTCGGTCGTGGGCGGCTGGCTCGCGGACCGCGTGATCGGCGCCCGGCGGTCGGTGCTCATCGGCGGCATCATCATCGCGGCCGGCCACGTCTGCCTGGCGATCCCGTCCGCCGGGTTCTCGTACCTCGGCATCGCCCTGGTCGCCCTCGGCACCGGCCTGCTCAAGCCGAACGTGTCGAGCATGGTCGGCGAGCTGTACGCCCGCGACGACGAGCGCCGCGACTCGGCGTTCTCGATCTTCTACATGGGCATCAACATCGGCTCGTTCACCGCGCCGTTCCTCGTCGGGGCCGCGCGCGCCTGGGGCGGGTACCACGCGGGCTTCCTGGTGGCGGCCGTCGGCATGGCGATCGCGCTGGTGTTCTTCGTGGCCGGTGCGAAGTACCTCGGCAGGGCGGGCGGCGTCGCGCCGAACCCGGTGCGGCCCGAGGAGCGCGTGAAGCTCGTCCGCGGGTTCCTCGTCATCCTCGGCGGGATCGTCGTCGTCGGCCTGGTCGCGGCGCTCGTGGCCGGCGGGTTCAACCTGGACACGTTCATCGACACGATGTCGTACCTGGCGTTCATCGCGCCGGTCGCCTACTTCATCGTGATGTACCGCTCCCCCAAGGTCACCGACGCCGAGCGGCCGCGCGTGCTCGCGTACATCCCGCTGTTCGTCGCGGCGATGCTGTTCTGGATGATCTTCGAGCAGGCGGCGACGACGCTCGCCTCGTTCGCGCAGAACCGCACCGAGCTGTCGTTCTTCGGCGTCACGATCAGCCCCGAGTTCTTCCAGTCGGTGAACCCGCTGTCGATCATCATCCTGGCGCCGGTGTTCGCGTGGATCTGGTCCAAGACGCACGACCGCCCGCCGACCGCGACCAAGTTCGCGATCGGCCTGGCGCTCGCCGCGCTGTCGTTCCTCGTCATGGCGCTCGCGTCGGCGGCGTTCGTCGACCGCCTCGCGCCCGCCTGGGTGCTCGTGGTCGTCTACGTGATCCAGACGCTCGGCGAGCTGTGCCTGTCCCCCGTCGGGCTGGCGGCGACCACGCTGCTCGCGCCCCGGGCGTTCCGGAACCAGGCGATGGCGGTGTGGTTCCTCGCGCCGGCCGCCGGGCAGGCCATCACGGCCCAGCTCATCAAGGCGACCGAGGGCTCGTCGGACACCGCGTACTTCGGCGGGATCGGCGCCGTGGCGCTGGCGTTCGCGCTGATCCTGCTCGCGCTGTCCCCGTGGGTGACGCGGCACATCCGCCGGGCGGACGAGATGGAGGGCACGGTGAGCGCCGGGGCGTGACGCCCGAGCCGGTCACGGCGCCGGGGTGGGTCGTGACGACCGCCCGGCACCGCGACCGGGTGATCAGGACCGCGCGGTCTGGGTGTTCGACACCTGGGCCCGCGGCCGGACGACCAGCGTGTCGATGTTCACGTGGTGCGGCCGGGTCAGGGCGAACGCGATGACGTCCGCGATGTCCTCGGCGAGCAGCGGCTGGTAGCCCTCGTAGACCTTCGCCGCGCGCTCCGCGTCGCCGCCGAACCGGACGAGCGAGAACTCCTCGGTCGCGACGGCGCCGGGCGCGATGTCGATGACCCGGACCGGCTCGCCGATCAGCTCGAGGCGCAGCGTGGTGGTGAGCATCCGCTCGGCGTGCTTGGCGCCGGTGTAGCCCGCGCCGCCCTCGTACGGGCCGATGGCCGCCGTCGACGTGACGACCAGGACGTCGCCCCGGCCGCTGGCCTTGAGCAGCGGGAGCAGCGCCTTGGTCACCCGCAGGGTGCCGAGCACGTTGATGTCGTACATCCGGCGCCAGCCCTCGACGTCCGCCTCGGCGACCGGGTCGAGGCCCAGCGCACCGCCCGCGTTGTTGACCAGCGACGTGAGGCCGCCGGTCTCCGCCACGTGCGCGGCCAGCCGGGCCACGTCGTCGTCGCTGGTGAGGTCGGCGACGAACGGCTCGGCGCCGGTCTCGGCGGCCAGGGCCTCGAGCCGCTCGGCCCGGCGGGCGACGGCGACGACGTCCCAGCCCTCGGCGCGGAGCCGGCGGACGGTCGCGGCGCCGATCCCGCTGGAGGCGCCGGTGACGACGGCGCGGAGGGCGGGCGTGGCGGTCTCGGACATGCGGGGTGGTCCTCTCGGTGGTGCGGGGATGGTGCGCGGGATCGCGCGCGGGACGCGCGCGGGACGGTGGCGTCGGGAGGGGCGGCCGGATCGACCCTACGACCGGTTCCCACCCGATTCTCGCCCCGCACCCCGATCGATCGGGGCACGCCGCGAGAATCGGGTGGGGACCGGGGTGCCCGCCCGCGCCGCGGTCAGAGGGTGGCGTCCAGGGCCGTCAGGACCTCGTCGTACGCCGCCAGGGCCGTCGCGACCTGGGCGTCCGTGACGACGCAGGGCGGGACGACGTGGATGCGGTTGTCCTGGACGAACGGCAGCAGCCCCCGGTCGAGCAGGCCGGCCTTGACCGCGCCCATCGCCGCGGCGCCGACGGGCTCCCGGGTCGCCCGCGACGTGACCAGCTCCAGCGCCCAGAACACCCCGGTCCCCCGGACCTCGCCGACGGACGGGTGCGCGTCCGCGAGCGCCGCGAGCCCCGGCGCCAGCACGTCGGCGCCGATCCGGGCGGCGTTCTCGACGACCTTCTCGTCCTCCATCGCCTCGATGGTCGCGACGACCGCCGCCATCGCGAGCGGGTGGCCCGAGTAGGTGAGCCCGCCCGGGAACACCCGGTCGTCGAACGCGTGCGCGACCGGGTCGGACATCAGCACGCCGCCCGCGGGCACGTAGCCGGAGTTGACCCCCTTGGCGAAGGTGACCAGGTCGGGCACCACGTCGTGCTGGTCGAACGCGAACCACGACCCGGTGCGGCCGAACCCGGCCATCACCTCGTCCAGGATGAGCAGGATGCCGTGCCGGTCCGCGATCTCCCGGACGCCCGCCAGGTACCCGGGCGGCGGCACCAGCACGCCCGCCGTCCCCGGGATCGACTCCAGCAGGATCGCCGCGATCGACGCCGGCCCCTCCGACTCGACGACCCGCGTCAGGTGCCGCAGCGCGCGCTCGCCCTCCTCCTCGGGCGTCGTGGCCCAGAACTCCGACCGGTACAGGTAGGGCCCGAAGTGGTGCACGTGCCCGCGGGCGTACTCGTTGGGCACACGCCGCCAGTCACCGGTCGCGACCACGGCCGCGCCGGTGTTGCCGTGGTACGACCGGTAGGCCGACAGCACCTTGTCCCGGCCGGTGACCAGGCGCGCCATCCGGATGGCGTTCTCGTTGGCGTCGGCCCCGGCGTTCGTGAAGAACACCTTCGAGAAGCCCTCCGGCGCGTGCCGGAGGATCGCCTCGGCGGCCCGGCCCCGCGGCAGCACGGCGTGCGACGGGGCGATGGTGGCGAGCCGCCCGGCCTGCTCCGCGATGGCCGCCACGACCCGCGGGTGCTGGTGGCCGATGTTGGTGTTGACGAGCTGGCTGCTGAAGTCGAGCAGGGTCCGGCCGTCCGCCAGGGTCACCTCGCAGCCGGACGCGCCGGCGACGACGAGCGGGGCGAGCGCGCCCTGGGCGGACCAGGAGTGGAACACGTGCGCGCGGTCGAGCTCGAGGGCGAGCGCGCCGTCGGCGTCGAGTGCGGTCATGGGTGCGGGCCTTCCGTGGGGAGGGGTGGTGGGGTCGGGACGGCGGCGCGGCGGACGCCGCCGCCCCGGCCCGGTCAGTTGCCGCCGGGCTGGAGCTCGACGGTCAGGGGCTCGAAGTCCGCCCCCTCGACGTCCACGCCCTCGGCCTCGAGCTCGTCCAGCGCCTGCTGCACGTACTCGTTGGAGTACGCGGTCTCCGGCGGGTCGGCGCTGATGATCGTCGCGCCGGTCTCGTTGGAGGTCTCCTTGGCCATCTCGACCGTGGCGTCCCAGGCGGACTCGTCGATCAGGCCGATGCCGCCGGAGGTCGACGGCCAGATGAGCTTGTTGACCTCGTTGGTCATCCAGAGCTGGTGGCTGGTGCCGAGGGTCGAGCCGGCGGCCGTGACGATGTCGGCGGCCTCCTGCGCGTTGTCCCGGGCGTAGATCCAGCCCTGGATGGACGCCTTGAGGAACGCGACCGTCGTCTCGGCGTACTCGGGGTCGTCGGCGAGCCGGCCCGCGTCCGCCCAGATCGCGTCCTGGAGCATGGCCGTGCCCTCGTCGTTCCAGTCGATGACGCTGAAGTCCTCGGGCTGGTAGAGCTCGCCGGTGTCGGGGTTCTCGGTCTCGAGCAGCTGGGCGTACTCGTTGTAGGTCATGGCCTGCGCCGCGTCGATGTCGCCGGCGAGGAACGCGTTCATGTCGAACGCCTGCTGCACGATCTCGAAGTCCGTCACGCCGGCCTTGTTGAGGCCCGCGAACAGCTCCCACTCGTTGCCGTAGCCCCAGGAGCCGATCGTCTTGCCCTCGAGGTCCGCGACCGAGTCGATCCCCGCGTCCGCGAACGACACCTGGAGCGTGGCGGACCGCTCGAAGATCTGCGCGACGTTGGTGATGTCCGCGCCCTGCTCGATCGAGCCGAGCACCTTCGGCACCCACGCGATCACGTAGTCGACCTCGCCGTTCGCGAGGGCGTCCTGCGGCACGATGTCGCCGCCGCTCGGGAGGATCTCGACGTCGAGGCCGGCGTCCTCGTAGTAGCCCTGGTCCAGCGCGGCGTAGTAGCCGGAGAACTGGGCCTGGGTCAGCCACTGGAGCTGGAGCTTCACGGGGGTCAGGCCCCCGTCGCCGCTGCTCCCCGACTCCGTCGACCCGGCCGTGTCGTCCGAGCCGCCGCACGCGGTCAGCGCGAGCGCCGCCACGACGCCGAGCGCCCCGAGCCCGAGGCGGGCCCGCCTGGTGGTGTTCCTCATGTCGTCCCCTTGTCGTCGCATCACGGGAGAGCCCTCCTGGCGCCGTCGGCAGGCGGGGTGGTGCCGGCCCACGCCGACCCCCGGGCGCGGGACGTTCTGGTGCGCGCAGGTCAGGCCCGGCGCACCCCGCGGGTCCCCCACCGCTCGACCGCGGAGGTGGCCCCGTAGAACAGCAGCCCGACGAGCACGCCGCCGAGCACGTACGCCCAGGCACGGGCGTAGTTCGACCCCGCCGCGGCCGTGGTGATGAACGACCCGATGCCGGACCGCGGGCCGCCGAAGTACTCCGCGACGATCGCCGAGATGACCGCGAGCGAGGACGCGAGCCGCAGGCCGGTGAACACGAACGGCAGCGCCGTCGGGATCGTCACCGCGCGGGTCGCCTGCCGCGGCGTGGCCGCGTAGGCGCGCATGAGGTCCCGGTGCACGGGCCGGACCTGCCGGAGCCCGCGCAGCGTGTTCACGAACACCGGCACCCCGACCGCGACGGCCACCACGATCTGCCGCCCGGTCTCCACCGAGGCGCCGTACATCGTGTAGAGCACCGGGGCGAGCGCCACGACCGGCACCACCGCGAGCCCCGCGACCACCGGGTCGAGCAGCAGGTCGACGGCCCGCACGGCGGAGGCCAGGACCGCGGCCGCGATCGCCACCACCGCGCCGATCACGAGCCCGACCAGCGCGTTCGTGCCGGTGACGAGCGCGGCCGAGGCGATCGTCGGCAGGAACTCGGCGAACTCGCCCGCGATGGCCGCCGGGCTCGGCAGCAGGAACGGCGGGACGTCGCCGAGCGTCACCACGGCCTGCCACGCGGCGACCAGCGCGGCGAGCAGCAGCAGCGGGGCGGCGCGGTGGCCCCAGGACGCGGCGCTCACCGCGTCTCCACCCCGCGGCTCGGGACGTCGGACCCGCCGTGCAGCGCCTCGCGCACCGCCGTGACCGCCTGGAAGTACGCCTCGTCCTCGCGCAGCCCGTCGTCGCGCGACCCCGACCGGCCGAGCCCGACGTCGACGATCCCCGCGATCCGCCCCGGCCGCGCCGACATCACCACGACGCGGTCGGACAGGAACACCGCCTCCGGGATCGAGTGCGTGACGAACACCACGGCCGCCTGCGTCTCGGCGCAGATCCGCACGAGCTCGGACTGGAGGCGCTCGCGGGTCATCTCGTCGAGCGCGCCGAACGGCTCGTCCATCAGCAGCAGGCTGGGCCGCTCGGCCAGCGCCCGGGCGATCGCGACGCGCTGCTGCATGCCGCCGGACAGCTGGTCCGGGAAGTGGTCGGCGAAGTCGGTGAGCCCGACCAGCGCGAGCATCTCGTCCGCGCGCTCCCGGCGGGCCGCGCGGCCGACGCCGTGCAGCGACAGCGGCAGCTCGATGTTGGCCCGGACGGTGCGCCACGGGAGCAGGCCGGCCTGCTGGAACGCGATGCCGTAGTCGTGGCCGAGCCGCGCCTCGCGGGCGGGCTTCCCGAACACGGCGATCGAGCCCGACGTCGGGGAGTCCAGGTCGGCGACCAGGCGGAGCAGGGTCGACTTCCCGCACCCCGAGGGGCCGATCAGCGACACGAACTCCCCCGCGCCGACGGTGAGGTCGACGTGCTCCAGGGCGGTGACCGAGCGGCCGCCCTCGCCGGGGAACACCCGGCCGACGCCCGAGACCTGGACGGCGGCGGCGGTGCCCGTCGGGGTGGCGCCGGGTGCGGCCCCGGTGGCGGTCGGCGCGCTCACGCCGTCGCCTCCGCCCGGCGGAACCGGCGCAGCGCGGTGCCGAGCAGCGCGACCGCCCCGGAGGCGACCAGGCCGAGCAGCACGGCCCCGAAGATGGGCGCCCACGGCTTGGCGGGGTCGCTGCTGGCGAAGTTGGCGAACTCGAGGATCATGCGTCCGATACCTCCGGGCATCCCGGTCGAGACCTCCGCGACGACGACGCCGAGCACGGCGCTCGTGGCCGCCAGGCGGAGGGCGGGCAGCAGGTGGGGCACGCTCGCGGGCAGCCGCAGCCGCACCAGCTCCTGGGACCAGGAGGCGGCGTAGCCGGCGAACAGCTCGCGGTGCAGGATGTCGGGCGAGGTGAGGCCGCGCAGGGCCCCGACCGCGACCGGGAAGAACGCCAGGTACGAGGCGATCACGGCGACCGACATCCACGGCTCCCAGGTGAAGCCGAGCTCGAGCTTGGAGCCCCAGCCCTTCACCAGCGGGGCGAGCGCGATGAGCGGGACGGTCTGGCTCAGCACGACCAGCGGCAGCACCGCGGACCGCGCGACGCGGAACCGGGTCATCAGCAGGGCGAGGCCGAACCCGACGACCACGCCGATCACCCAGGACACCGCGGCGATCCGCAGGCTGGTGCCGCCGGCGCGGAGCACCGCGAGCCACAGCGGGTCGGCGCCCGGCTGGGACGTGAGCGGCTCGCCGAGCCGGGCCAGCATCTCGGTCACGTGCGGCATCGCGAGGTCGGTGGTGCGCGGCAGGACGCGGAGCTCGCCGAGGCTCCAACCGTCCTCGGGGACGACCACCTTGACCAGCTCCCACAGCGCGGCGAGCAGGACCAGGGCGGCGAGACCGAGGGCGACCGGGCGGAGCGCGCGGAGCGGCGCGGGCAGCGTCCGGGTCCGGCGGGCGGCCGGTGCGAGCGCGGCCGCCGACGGGGCGACGACCGCCGCGTCCCCGGCCTCCGCGACGCCCGGGCCCGCGACCCCCGTCGTCATGCCGTCGCCACGACGTGCTCGGCCATCGCCGGGATGACCCGCTCGCCGTACATCCGCAGGGTCTCGTCCTTGTTGTCGTGCTGCAGGTACCCGGCGAACTGGGTGACCCCGAGCTCGCGGAGCGCCTGCAGCTTCTCGACGTGCTCGCGCGGGGAGCCGAGCAGGCAGAACCGCTCGACGATCTCGTCCGGGACGAACTGGGTGTGCGAGTTCCCGGCGCGGCCGTGCTCGTTGTAGTCGTAGCCCTGCCGGCCCTCGATGTAGTCGGTCAGCGCCTTCGGCACCTGCGACCCCTGGCCGTACTTGGCGACGATGTCCGCGACGTGGTTGCCGACCATGCCGCCGAACCACCGGCACTGCTCGCGCATGTGCGCCCGCGCCGCCGGGGAGTCGCCGTCGCCGACGTACATCGGGGCGGCCACGCAGAACTTGATGGCGTCGGGGTCGCGGCCGACGCGCTCAGCGGCGTCCCGGACCGTCCGGATCATCCACGACGCCACGTCGGGGTCGGCGCACTGCAGGATGAACCCGTCGCCGACCTCGCCGGTGAGCTTGAGCGCCAGCGGCCCGTAGGCGGCGACCCACACCTCGAGCGCCGAGCCGCGGGACCACGGGAACTGCACCTTGCGGCCGTTGTGCTCGACCGGCCGCGAGTTCGCAAGCTCCCGGATGACGTGGATCGACTCGCGCAGCGTCGCGAGGTTCGACGGCTTGCCGGCCAGGGTGCGCACCGCGGAGTCGCCGCGGCCGATGCCGCACACGGTGCGGTTGCCGTACATCTCGTTGAGCGTGGCGAACGACGACGCCAGCACGGTCCAGTCCCGGGTCGCCGGATTGGTGACCATGGGCCCGACGATCACCTTGCGGGTCGCCGCGAGGATCTGCGAGAACACGACGAACGGCTCCTGCCAGAGCAGGTGCGAGTCGAAGGTCCAGACGTAGTCGAACCCGTGGGTCTCCGCCTGGCGGGCCAGGTCGACCACCCTCGAGGCGGGCGGGTCGTTCTGCAGGACGACGCCGAAATCCATGGGCGTGCCTCCTTCTGTGCGGGGGGTCGGGTGGGGCCGGTCGTCAGATCAGGTACTGGGACAGGCCGCGCTTGACGTACTTCCCGTGGCCGGCGCGGCCCAGGAACAGGCCGCCGTCGACGACGACCTCGCCGCGCGACAGCACCGTGTCGACGTGCCCGTCGACCTCGAAGCCCTCCCAGGCCGAGTAGTCCATGGCCATGTGGTGGGACTTCCCGACGCCGATCGAGGTGTGGCCGTTCGGGTCGTAGACCACGACGTCCGCGTCGGCGCCGGGTGCGAGCACGCCCTTCTGCCCGTACATGCCGAACATCCGCGCGGGGGTGGTGCAGCAGATCTCCACCCAGCGCTCCAGGCTGATCTCGCCGGTGACGACGCCCTGGTACAGCAGGTCCATCCGGTGCTCGACCGAGCCGATGCCGTTGGGGATCTTCGAGAAGTCCCCGATCCCCATCTCCTTCTGGTCCTTCATGCAGAACGGGCAGTGGTCGGTCGACACGAGCTGCAGGTCGTTCGTGCGCAGCGAGTTCCACATCTGGTGCTGGTGGCCCTCGTGCTTCGACCGCAGCGGCGTCGAGCACACGTACTTGGCGCCCTCGAAGTCGCCCCACTGCGCGCTGGTCGCGCCGAGGTGGTCCTCGAGCGACAGGTACAGGTACTGCGGGCAGGTCTCGCCGAACACGTTCTGGCCGCGGTCCCGGGCCTGGGCGATCTGCTCGGCCGCCTGCTTCGCCGAGACGTGCACGATGTACAGCGGCGCGCCGGTGAGGTCGGCGAGCATGATCGCCCGGTGCGTCGCCTCCTCCTCGGCCTGCCAGGGCCGGGAGACGCCGTGGTAGTACGGGCTGGTCTCGCCGCGGGCGACGTGCTGCTGCACGAGGGTGTCGATGACCGACCCGTTCTCCGCGTGCATCATGATCATCGCGCCGTTGTCGGACGCCTTCTGCATCGCCCGCAGGATCTGTCCGTCGTCCGACAGGAAGACACCCTTGTAGGCCATGAACAGCTTGAAGGACGTCACGCCCTCGGCGATCAGCTCGTCCATCGCGTGCAGCGACGAGTCCTGCACGTCCGACAGGATCTGGTGGAAGGCGTAGTCGACGGCGCAGTTCCCGGCGGCCTTCTGGTGCCACAGCGCGTACTGGTCGACCGGGTTCTCGTGCGGGTACTGCACCACGAAGTCGACGATGGTCGTCGTCCCGCCCCAGGCCGCGGCCGTGGTGCCGGTCTCGAAGGTGTCGGACGCGAACGTGCCGCCGAACGGCATCTCCATGTGCGTGTGCGCGTCGATGCCGCCGGGGATCACGTACTTGCCGGTCGCGTCGATGACGCGGTCGACGGTGCTGCGCAGGTCGACGCCGAGGGCCGTGGAGCCGGGCTGCAGCAGCGCGACGATCGTCTCGCCGTCGATCAGCACGTCCGCGGCGCCGCGGCCGGTCGCGTTGACGACGGTGCCGCCGGTGATGAGGGTCTTCATCGCGATCCCCCGCTCACGGCGCCACGATGGGCCCGTAGGCGTCCGGCCGGCGGTCGCGGAAGAACTGCCACCGCTCGCGGGTCGTGCGGATCACGTCGAGGTCCAGGTCGCGGATCAGCAGCTGGTTCTCGCTCGTCGAGCCGACCTCGCCGACGTAGTTGCCGTCCGGGCCGACCGCGTACGACGAGCCGTAGAAGTTCACCGCCTCGTCGCCGTACTCGTTGTCCTCGAGCCCGACGCGGTTGTTCGCGATGACGTAGTACCCGTTCGCGATCGCCGCGGCCGGCTGCTCGACCTCCCACAGCTTGTTCGAGATGCCGGGGGCGGTGGCGTTCGGGTTGAACACGATCTCCGCGCCGTTCAGCGCGAGCACCCGCCAGCCCTCCGGGAAGTGCCGGTCGTAGCAGATGTTCACGCCGATCTTGCCGACCGCCGTCTCGAACACCGGGTACCCCTGGTTGCCGGGCCGGAAGTAGAACTTCTCCCAGAACTTCGGCAGGTGCGGGATGTGGTGCTTGCGGTACGTGCCCAGCAGGGTGCCGTCCGCGTCGATGACCGCCGCGGTGTTGTAGAGGACGCCGGGCTGGTCCTCCTCGTAGATCGGCAGCACGATCACGATGCCCAGCTCCTTGGCCAGCGCGCTGAACCGGTCGGTGGTCGGGCCGGGGACCGTCTCGGCGTACTCGTAGTACTTCGTGTCCTGCGTGATGCCGAAGTACGGGCCGTAGAACAGCTCCTGGAAGCCGATGACCTGCGCGCCCTCGGCCGCGGCCTTGCGCGTCCAGTCCTCGTGCAGCTGGATCATCGACTCCTTGTCGCCGGTCCAGGTGGCCTGGGTGAAGGCGACGCGCACGACTGACATGAGGGACCTCCGCAGTGGGTGATGCCGGGTGCTGGGACCGGGCCGCGAGGACCCGATGGGAATGTGACTGTGGGGGTTGAACGTTTCTGCGGCGTTACTGCCCGTAACGGCCCCGAGAACGTCGATGACGGGGCTGTAAACACTGGGGCGCCCGGGTCCGGGGCGGGCCGTGCACGGGGTCGGGCGGGGGCACGATGACGCCCATGGACGTGGCCCAGCACGTGGAGGACCGCAGTCCCCGGGGGATCGCCGCCGCCGTCTCGCGCCTGGTGCGCAGCGGCGACCTGCGGCCGGGCGACCGCCTGCCCACGGTGCGCCGGCTCGCCGCCGACCTGGGCGTCAGCCCCGCGACCGTCAGCGGGGCGTGGCAGGCGCTGGCCGCCGTGGGGCTGGTGGCGTCGCGCGGGCGGGCGGGCACGGTCGTGCTGCCGGAGCCGGCGTCGTGGCTGCCGCCGCGGTACCGGGACCTGGCGGCGGGCGGGCGGTCGGACGCCGGGGAGGAGCGGGTCGCCCCGGCCGCTGCCGGCGCGCCGTCGGCACGGCCGTCCGCGCCCCTCGCGCCGACCCGCCGCCCGGGCCCGGCGCTCGACCTGTCCGCCGGCACCCCCGACCCCGCGCTGCTGCCCCCGCTGGGGCGCGCGCTGGCCCGGGTCGCCGCGGCCACCCCCGCCGCGGGCACCGGGTCCTACCTGGGCGCACCCGTCGTCGAGCCGCTGGAGCGCCTGCTCCGCGCGTCCTGGCCGTTCACGCCGCAGCGGGTCACGGTCGTCGACGGCGCGGTCGACGCGATGAGCCGGACGCTGGAGCAGCTCGCGGGGTTCGGCGACCGGGTCGTCGTGGAGGACCCGTCGTTCCCGCCGATCTTCGACCTGTGCGACCAGCTCGGCCTGGAGCGCGTGCCGGTGCCGCTCGACCGCCAGGGCCTGCGCCCGGACGCCCTCGCGGCGGCGCTGCGCACCGGCGCCGAGGTGGTCGTCCTGCAGCCCCGCGCGCACAACCCCACGGGTGTGTCGATGACGTCGACCCGGGCGCGGGAGCTCGCGGCGGTGGTCCGGAAGCACCTGGCGGCGACGCCCGGCGCGGGGCTGACGATCGTCGAGGACGACCACTCCGGCGAGATCGCGTCGTCCGCCGACGTGTCGCTCGGCAGCCACCTGCCGGACCGCGTCGTGCACGTGCGGTCGTACTCGAAGTCGCACGGGCCGGACCTGCGGATCGCCGCCGTCGGCGGGCCCGCAGCGGTGCTCGACCGCGTGGTCGCGCGCCGGATGCTCGGGCCGGGGTGGACCAGTCGCCTGCTGCAGCACGTGCTGGCCGACCTGCTCGACGACGGCGAGGCGCTGGCGGCCGTGGCCCAGGCCCGTCGGACGTACTACGCGCGGCAGCGGGCGCTGACCACGGCGCTCGCCGAGCGCGGCGTCGAGGTGCAGCCGGGCGACGGGATCAACCTGTGGGTGCCGGTGGCCGACGAGGCGACCGCGCTGGTCCGGCTGGCGGCGGCGGGGATCCGCGTGGCGCCGGGCCGGCCGTTCCGCGCTGGCGAGGTCGCCGACGGCGCGGTCGGTCCGGGCCACGTCCGCGTCACGGTCGGCGCCCTGGCGGGCGGCCCGGACGAGGTCACCCGCGCCGCGACCGCCCTGGCCCTGGCCGCCGGCGCGTAGCGCCCGCGCCCGCCGCCCACGCTGCTCCCTGCCCCGCTTCGCCGAGATGGCAACTCTCGGCTGCGCCGCGCCGCCTCCGCACAGCCGAGGGTTGCCATCTCGGCGTGGTGTCGCCGAGTCTCCACTTGAGGACTCTGCGGCGGCATCGGCGTGCAGGCCGGAAGTGGAGACTCGGCGCGGCGGGCGCGGCGTGCGCGGGTGGCGCGCAGAGCGCGGCGGGGCGCGCCGCGCGGTGGCCCGCGGGCGTAGGGTGGTCGCGGACCAGGCCGGATGTGGCCTGGGTGTCGTCGCCCGCGCATGGGCGGCGCGGCCACCGGGCGCGACGTGCACCCTCCCCCGGCCCGCAGCGGCGGACGCCCTCCGGCGTCGCCCACGGGTCCGTCTCCCCCAGCGTCCACCGTCGGACCGTGCGTCCGACGCGGGCGCCCGGACCGCCGACGACGTCGCCGCGGCCCCGCCCGCCCGCGCCGTCGCCGCATCCCGTCAGGAGCCCCACCCCGTGCGCAGCACCCCTCGCACCACCGCCCGCAGCGGCGCCCCGGCCCGGCGCACCCGAACCCGCGCCACCCGCCTCGTCCTCGCCGCGCCCGCCGCCCTGGCCGTCGCGGCGCTCGCGGCCTGCGCCGGCGGCACCGCCTCCGCGGACGGCACCTCCGAGGCCCCCGGCTCGACCGCGTCCGCCGACGGATTCGCCCCGGTGACCCTCGACAACTGCGGCACCGAGGTCACCGTCGACAGCCCGCCGGAGCGGGTCGTCGCGATCAAGTCGACCTCGATCGAGATGCTGCTCGCCCTCGGCCTGGAGGACAGCCTGGTCGGCACGGCGTTCGCCGACGGCCCCGTGCCCGACGCGTACGCCGCCGCCTACGACGCGGTCCCCGTGCTGTCCGACAAGGTCCCCGGTCAGGAGGCGCTGCTCGAGGTGCAGCCCGACTTCGTCTACGCGGGCTGGGAGTCGAACTTCTCCGACGACGGCGCCGGCGAGCGCTCCGCCCTGCAGGGCCTCGGCATCGGCACCTACGTCTCCCCCGCGGCGTGCAAGGAGGAGGGGTACATGCCGGACCCGCTGACCTTCGACGGCCTGTTCGACGAGATCCGCGAGGTCGCGTCGGTGTTCGGAGTCGAGGACCGCGCGGAGGACCTCGTCGCCGACCAGCAGGCCGCGCTCGACGCCGTCGAGCCCCCGGCCCAGGAGACCACCGCGCTCTGGTACTCGTCGGGCACGGACACCCCGTACGTCGGCGCGGGCATCGGCGCCCCGCAGATGATGATGGACGCCGCCGGGCTGACCAACATCTTCGCGGACGTGCACGACACCTGGACCTCGGCCGGCTGGGAGCAGGTCGTCGCCGCGGACCCCGACGTCATCGTGCTGGTCGACGCCACCTGGAACACCGCCGAGAGCAAGATCGCGATGCTCGAGGGCAACCCGGCCACCAGCCAGCTCACCGCGGTCAAGGAGCACCGGTACCTGACCGTGCCGTTCCCCGCGGCCGAGGCGGGCGTCCGGAACGCCGACGCCGTGGTCGACCTGTCGCAGCAGCTCGCGGACCTGGAGGGCTGACCGCACCGATGACGACCACCGCGCCCCCGGGTGGACGATCCGGCCGGACACGCCGTCGGCGTGCCGGTCAGGATCGTCCACTCGACGCGCGCGCTGCCCCCGGGAACCGGCCACCGTGGCGCCCGCCGCTGCTGCCGACCCTGCTCGTCGGCCTTGCGCTGCTGGTCGCCACCGTGCTCGTGTGCGTGACGATCGGCCCCGCGGACATCGCCGTCGCCGACGTCGCGCGCAGCATCGCCGGCCACCTCGGGCTCGGCCCGGCGGCGGGCGCGGACGGCGGGGTGCCGGTGCTGACCGACGCGATCGTGTGGGAGCTGCGGCTGCCCCGGGTGCTGACGGGCGCGGCGGTCGGCGCGGGCCTCGCGCTGGCGGGCGCGGTGATGCAGAGCCTGACCCGCAACCCGCTCGCCGACCCGTACCTGCTGGGGTTGTCGTCCGGCGCGTCGCTCGGGGCGGTGGCGGTGCTCGTCGTCGGGGTGGGCCTGCTGCTGCCGGTCGCGGCGTTCGCCGGGGCGCTCGCCGCGCTGGTCGCGACGCTGAGCCTGGCCCGGGTCGGCGGCGTGCTCACGCCGGGGCGCGCGGTGCTGGCGGGCCTCGCGGTGTCGCAGCTGGCCGCCGCGGGGACGTCGTTCGTCATCTTCTGGTCGGCGACCGGCGACTCCTACCGGGAGATCCTCAACTGGCTGCTCGGCTCGCTCGCGGGGTCGACCTGGCAGAGCGTGGCGATCGCGGCCGGGGCGCTCGTCGTCGTCGGCACGGTGCTCGTCGCCTCCGCGGTGCGCCTGGACGCGTTCGCGTTCGGCGACACCGCCGCCGCCGCGCTCGGCATCCACGTCGACCGGACCCGCTGGGTGCTGATGACCCTGGTCGCGCTGCTGACCGGGGCGATGGTGGCGGTGAGCGGGTCGATCGGGTTCGTCGGCCTGGTCCTCCCCCACGCGGTGTCCGCGCTCACCGGGCCCGCGCACCGACGGCTGCTGCCGGTCGCCGCCGTCGTCGGCGCGATCTTCCTGGTCTGGGCCGACACCGGCGCCCGCACGCTGTTCGACCCGCGGGAGCTGCCGGTCGGCATCGTCACGGCGCTGATCGGCGTGCCGGTGTTCGCGGTGCTGCTGCGGCGCGGGAGGGGGTCGGCGTGGACCTGAGCATCGCGGGCCTCGGCACCCGGCTGGGCGGCCGGTGGGTCGTCGACGGCGTGGACGCGACGCCGCCGGCCGGCGCGCTGACCGGCCTGCTCGGGCCGAACGGCGCCGGCAAGACCACCCTGCTGCGGCTCATCGCCGGCCTGCTCGACCCCGAGGCCGGCGCCGTGCTGCTCGACGACGTCCCCGTGCACACCGTGCCGCGGCGCGAGCGCGCCCGCCGAGTCGCCCTGCTGGAGCAGGAGTCGTCGTCGACCGTCCCGCTCACCGTCCGCGAGGTCGTCGCGCTCGGCCGGATCCCGTACCGGACGCTCTGGGGCGCCGACGCCGACGAGGCCGCCGTCGACCGCGCGCTGGCCGCCGCCGACGCGGCGCACCTGGCCGACCGGGCGTGGTCCGCGCTGTCCGGCGGCGAGCGGCAGCGGGTGCACATCGCCCGGGCGCTCGCGCAGGAGCCCGACCTGCTGCTGCTCGACGAGCCCACCAACCACCTCGACGTCAGCGCCCAGCTGTCGCTGCTGGCGTTCGTCCGCGACCTCGGCCGCACCACGGTCGCCGCGCTGCACGACCTCAACCTGGCGGCCGCGTACTGCGCGCACGTGCTGGTGCTGGCGGACGGGCGGCTGGTGGCGGCCGGCGACCCGCGCGACGTGCTCACCGCCGACCTGGTCCGGGCGGTCTACGGCGTCGACTGCGCCGTGCTGACCCACCCGCGGACGGGGCGGCCGGTGATCGCGTTCGGCGACCCGGTGCCCGACGCGCACCCCGAGAGCACCCGGCCCGAGCCGGTCCCCGAAGGAGCACGATGAGGATCACCGTCCTGTCCGGCGGCGTCGGCGGCGCCCGGTTCACCCGCGGCCTGCTGGCCCTGCTGCGCGACCGGCTGCCCGACGGCCGGGGCGGCACGACCGCCGAGGTCACCGTGATCGCCAACACCGGCGACGACATGTGGCTGCACGGCGTCCGGGTGTGCCCGGACCTCGACACCCTCATGTACACGCTCGGCGGCGCCGTGCACGAGGAGCAGGGCTGGGGCCGGCGCGAGGAGACCAGCCGGGTCAGCACCGACCTCGCGGCCTACGGCGTCGGCTGGGACTGGTTCACCCTCGGCGACCTCGACCTCGCCACCCACCTCGCCCGGACCCAGTGGCTCCGCGAGGGCCGCACGCTGTCGGAGGCCACTGCGCTGCTGACCCGCCGGTGGGGCCTCGCCGAGCAGGGCGTGCGGCTGCTGCCCATGGCGGACGAGCCGGTCGAGACGCACGTCGTCGTCGCCGACCCCGACGGCGGCCCGGGTGCCGAGCGGACGA
This sequence comes from Cellulomonas sp. Y8, assembly GCF_008033115.1. Classification (NCBI taxonomy): domain Bacteria; kingdom Bacillati; phylum Actinomycetota; class Actinomycetes; order Micrococcales; family Cellulomonadaceae; genus Cellulomonas; species Cellulomonas sp. Y8. The sequence goes on along the minus strand of NZ_CP041203.1, from coordinate 3,763,528 downwards.
TCCACTTCGAGGAGTGGTGGGTCCGGCACCGCGCCGCGCTGCCCGCGCTGCGGTTCGTGCAGGTCGGGCTCGACTCCGCGCAGGCGGCGCCCGGCGTGCTGGACGCGATCACGTCGGCCGACGTCGTGGTGGTGCCGCCGTCGAACCCCGTGGTGTCCGTGTCGACGATCCTGGCCGTGCCGGGGGTCCGAGAGGCACTGGCGTCGACCGCGACCCCGGTGGTGGGGGTCTCCCCGATCGTCGGCGGCGCGCCGGTGCGCGGGATGGCAGCGCAGTGCTTGGCGACGATCGGCGTCGAGGCGACGGCCGAGGCGGTCGCGCGGTACTACGGGCACCGCGACGACGCCGCGCGCTCGGGCGAGCGCGCCGGGGTGCTGGACGCGTGGCTGGTGGACACCGTCGACGCGGAGGCGGCGGAGAAGCTGGCCGCCGACGGCTGGCGTGCGGCGGCTGCGCCGACGCTGATGACGGACGTGCCGGCGACGGCGCGGATCGCGGCGGAGGCGCTGGCGCTCGTCGGGCTCTGACGCGCCCGGGCGCCCGGCGAGCCGGGCGTGAAGTCACCGCGCCGGGGCGTGCCCGACAGGACGGACCCGCCGAACCGCCCCCGCGCGGCCGAGCGCCCCGCTACCGTCGAAGCGAGAGCACCACGGACCCGGGAGGCGGCATGCGACGGCGGCGGGCGGCGGTGCGGGCGGCCGTGACGGTGGGCGGGATCGCGGCCCTGGTGCTGGTGTTCGCCGACGGCCTCCCCCGGATCCCGGTCGTCGCGGACCCCGGACCGTGGAGCGTCGTCGCCGGCCCGGACGTCACCGGCGACGCCGCGGCCTGCTGGGACGACCCGGCCGTGCTGTCGGCGATCACACCGGCCGTCTGGCCGCCGGCGGCCGTGACCGTGCAGCTGGTGGAGGGCGCGACGCGCGACGACGCGCAGCGGGTCGTGGCGTGCCTGGCCGACCGGGCGGGGTACTCGCCGATCACGGTGCTCGGGCTCGAGGACTGACGCGAGGGCCCTCAGCCCAGCGGCCCCAGCCGCCGGAGCAGCGCACCCGTCCGTCCGCCGACCCCACGCGCGACGAGGGCCGCCAGGTCCGCGGGGACGTCCACGTCGTGCCGCAGCGTCGCGTCCGCGGGCAGCGCGATCTCCGCGTGCCCGAGCGCCCGGTGCGCCGCCGCCGACCCGCCGCCGAACGCCGGCCGCAGCGCCGCCCCCGCCCGGGCGGTGAGCAGCGTCGTCCCCGTGCCCTCGGCGTCCGGCAGCACCGCGAGCGGGTGCGCCTCGGCGGCCGCGAGCGCCGCGTCGAGCTCGGCCGGGTCGAGCCCGGGCAGGTCGCCCAGCAGCACCGCGACGTGCGCGGTCGGCGCCTCACCGCGGGCCGCGGCCACCCCGGCGGACACGGCCCGGTCGAGCGACGCCCAGCCGCCTGCGGCGTCCTCGGGCGCCGGCGGCGGCTCGGGCAGCACGCGCACCCGGGGCAGCGCCGCCGCAGCCGACGTCACCTCGGGGTCGGCGGTCACCACCACGACCCGGGCGACGCGCGGGCTCGCGAGCACCGCCTCGACCGTGTCGAGGGCCATCGCCCGCACGAGCGCGGCCCGCGCCCGCGGCTCCAGCACGTCGGCCAGCCGGGTCTTGCCGCGCCGCGCGTCCTTCACCGGGACGACCAGGACCCACCGACCGAGCAGCACGGACGCACCCTACGCGGGGCCGCGACGGCGCGGCGCGCGCGTCCGACGTCCGCGCGGCATCGTCAGGCGCGCCGCCGGTCCAGCGCCGCGTCGATCTCGGCCCGGCGACCCGTGACGAGCGCTCGAACGCCCTCGCCCGGCAGCGGCCGGTCGACGGTGAACCGGATGCCGCCCTTGGTGGCGTCGAACCCGTCGAGGGTCACCAGCACCGCAGCCGTGACGTCGGAGCTGAACGGGTACGCCGTGCACCCGCGCGGTCCGACCGCCACCGCCACGAGCGGACGCCCCCGGTGGCGGTACGCGGCCATGCCGTAGCTCGTGCCCTGCTCGGCGTCGGGCACGAGCGCCGGCACCCGGTCGAGCAGCCCGGCGACGACCGCCCGCTCCGGGTCGGGCAGCGACGCGACGTACTCCGTGACCTCGGTCATGGGTGCTCCCCCTCTTCCGCGCGGGCCGTCCTCCCCCGATCCTGGCAGGGCGCGTCCGCCGGGTCAGCCTCTCGCGATCACCCGGATGCGCGCTCCACCCGGGCGGTGCGTCGCCGATGGGAGGGAGGACAGGATGTCGACGGGCCGGGCAGGAGGCGGGGCGATGAGCGTGCGGCAGCGCGTCATGTCCGTGCTCACCCTCGTGGGCTGCCTCTTCGGGGTCGTCGGCATCCCGCTGGGCTGGGGCGCGCACGAGCCCGCGCGCTTCTGCGCCACCGCGGCGGACTGCCCGGACCTGCGCTGGGCGACGGTCCTCGGCGACCCGGGCGTAGTCGACAAGGCAGTCCCGCCCGCGGCGGCCGCCGCGCCCGTCGCTCCCTGAGGGACCTCAGCAGTCGGTGTGCCCCGTCGCGCACCACTGGTGCCCGACGTCGACCACCAGCCGCGAGCCCGCGCCCGGCCCGGGCAGCACGAACGCCCGGAACGGCAGCCGCGCCCGCACACCCAGGCCGACGGTCGACACGCCCTCGAAGCTGCCCGCCCAGGCGACCTGCCGGAACGTCCGGTAGCCCGCGGTGCTCACGAGGTCGGTGCCGACGCCGACGAAGAACGCGTCGGTCGGGACGACGTTCACGCGCGCGATCACCTCGAGCCGCGCCCCGCCGCGGACCGGGACGACGGCGCCGGAGCCGTCCGCGGTGACCTGGTCGACGTACCGCACCGACCACGCGGTGAGCGGCCGGTCGACGTCCAGGACGAGCCGGTCGTAGCAGTCGTGCCGACCCGCGCGCACGTCCGTGAGCTGGCCGGCCGACATGCCCGGGACGCCCCTCGCGAGCGAACCCCAGACCTGCCCGCAGTACGGATGGGCCGACGCCGCGGGTGCCGTGAGCACGGCGGCCCCGAGCAGCAGCGAGAGGACGGACAGCAGGGCGAGCAGTCGGCGGCGCATGGCGGTACCCCCTCGTACCCCGTCCACGGTCCGCCCGCGTCGCCCTCCGGTCAACGCCCCGTGGCACCCGCGGCGGGTGAGATCGGCGGCTCGCCGCGCTCGGGCACAATGGCGCGATGACCCTGTGGCTGACCGGCGACGCCGACGCGGACCGCCTGCTCGACTCCGACCCGTTCGCCCTGCTCGTCGGGATGCTCCTCGACCAGCAGGTCACGATGGAGTCGGCGTTCGCGGGCCCGGCGAAGATCCAGCAGCGCATGGACGGGTTCGACGTCCGGCGCATCGCCGAGGCCGACCCCGAGGAGTTCACCGCGCTGTGCGCCACTCCCCCGGCCGTGCACCGGTTCCCCGGGTCGATGGCGGGCCGCATCCAGGCGGTCGCCCGCTCGGTCGCCGAGGGGTACGACGGCGACGTCACCCGGCTCTGGACCGACGGCGACCCGGACGGCACCACGGTGCTGAAGCGGCTCAAGGCGCTGCCCGGGTTCGGCGACCAGAAGGCGCGCATCTTCCTGGCCCTGCTCGCCAAGCAGCGCGGCGTCACCCCGGCCGGGTGGCAGGAGGCGGCGGGCGCCTACGCCGACGACGTGCCGCGGTCGATCGCCGACGTGCGCGACCCGGAGTCGCTGCGTCGGGTCCGGGAGACCAAGCAGGCCGCGAAGGCTGCGGCGCGCGCCGCGAAGGCCTGATCTCCGGCGGGGGGCGCTCACCTCAGCGTGTACTCGAAGGTGAAGGCCGGTGCTAGAAGTCGCCGCCTGTGGAGTGGCACCAGCACATCACGAGTCCGGGCGGATGAGACGATCAGGGATCGCTTAGCTAGGTCTGCCAGCAACCACCGTGAGCATAGTGGCGACGAGCACGAGCCAGACCAGCGAACCGAGGGCTCCGATCACGATGCCGGCGACGGCGAGTCCATAGCCACTTCGGGCGCCCGTTCTCGTCTCCTTCAGAGCGAGGATCGAGAGCACGACCCCGAGCGGAGCAAACAGGAACGCGAAGACGAAGCCGAGCGTGGCTTTCGTAGATGCGATGAGCGGTGCAGTCTGAGCGGTCACGCGGCGCAGCATACGAGGTGACCAGCGACCTCCCATGTCACCAGGAGGGTGAGGTTTCAAGACGGAGACGCATGATGTCCTCTTCGTCCGTCCAGGTGATGGGGTAGTCGTCACGGGTCGGCGGCCCGGGTCGCGTCCGACGCGCGTACCCGGCACCCCGCCCGGCCTGCCGGCGACGAGTACTCGACGCGTCGAGCGAGTACTCGCCGACTGCTCGCTCGACGCGTCGGCTGCTCGCTCGACGCACGAGCCTGCCGGGGCGGCGCGCGCGGGTCAGACGTCTCGGGCCGGCGAGCGCAGCCAGTCGTCGAACGTCAGGCGACCCCGGAGCGCCTCGGGGCCGCCGCGGAGGGCGCCCGACGCCAGGCCCGCGCCGTACCCGCCGGGCAGCCGCATCTCCAGCACCCGGCGGCCCGTCCCGTCGTGGGTCGACTGGCGGCGGATCATGCCTGCCAGGGTGTCGTCCCGCGGGCCGACCAGGTCGGGCGCGCGGCCCACCGGCCCACCCTCGGCCACCTCGACGAGGTGCTCGGCGACCTCGGCCGCCGCCACGGGGCGGGTCAGCGTCCGCGGCGCGAGCGTCACCGGCCCGAGCGACGCCCGCGCCACGATCTGCCCGGCGAACTCGTGGAACTGCGCGGCGCGCACGATCGAGTGCGGGACCGCCGCGGCGGCCACCAGCCGCTCCTGCGCCAGCTTGCCCGCGTAGTACGACGCCTCGATCCCGTCGATGCCGACGATCGACAGCGCGACGTGGTGCCGCACCCCGGCGCGCTCCTCCGCGGCGAGCAGCCGGCGGGTCGTCGCCTCGAAGAACCCGACCGCCCGCCGCGCCGACAGCGTCGTCGTGCTGAGCACGTCGACCACCACGTCGGCACCGGCGAGCGCGGCGTCCACCGCGGCATCGGGACCGCCGGCGACGTCGACGCCCGCGCTCCGGCTCAGGACGGCGACGTCGTGCCCCCGCTCGGCCGCGACGCGCACCACGTGCCGCCCGACCACCCCGGTCCCGCCGCAGACGGCGATCCTCATCTCTTGCTCCTCGTGCTCGTGCTCGCGCACGGCGGGCGCCGCGCGTCGCCCTGTCGACGACGCAGCGCACCCGGGTGTGAGGTCATCCCGGAGAACCCCTAGCCCGCGAGCCCCTTCGGCACCGACAGCCCGACGAGCCGCAGCAGCCGGACCACCGTCTCCTCGACGAACGTGTCCTCCGGCTCCTCGCCCTCGATCGCCATGAGCCGCCGGACCTCGTTCGGCTGCACGTCGAGCGCGCCCACCGACTCGGCCCACGTGGCGAAGGCCTCCGCCTCGGCCTCGACGTCGACCGGCTCGCTCTCGGACGGGTCGTCGTACAGGTCGCGCGGCTGGAACCCGAGGTAGAACCGCCCCAGGCCCTCGGGCGCCGGCCGGTAGTCGATGACCGCGATGTCGCTGTCCTGGACCTCGATCGCCAGGCTCGGGGCGGCCGCGAGGTCGCCGCCCCACCGACCGTCGCCGTACTGGAACTTCTCGGACGTGCCCAACCCGGGCCTCCCTCTCGTCGTGCCCCCCGCCGTCGGCGCGATGCTATCCGCGCCCGACCGGGTGGCGGCGGACCCGGCGGCCGGGTGATCCCGCGCGCCCGGTTCGCCGCGCCAGGTCCCGTGCTGGCACGATCGCCGCATGATCGTGGTGACCAGCAACGAGATCCCCGGCTACCGCATCCAGGCGGTGCTCGGCGAGGTCATGGGCCTGACCGTGCGCTCGACCAACATCGGTGCCAACTTCACGGCGGGCTTCCGCTCGATCGGCGGCGGCGAGATCCCCGAGTACACCAAGATCATGTACGAGTCCCGGCACGAGGTGATGCGCCGCATGACCGAGGAGGCCGCCCAGCGCGGGGCCAACGCGATCGTCGCGATGCGGTTCGACACCGACTCCATCGGGCAGTTCAGCGAGGTGTGCGCGTACGGCACCGCGGTGATCGCCGAGCCGATCCCGGCGGGCGAGCCGGGCGCGACGGGGCAGTCGGCGCAGATCGCGGGCCAGCCGCCGGCCCGCTGAGGGCCGGCGGCTTCGCCGGCCCCGGACAGCTTCAGAGCAGGTGCCCGTCGCCGCGCTTCGCCGCCAGGTACGCGGCGGACCGAGGATGAGCGGACATCACCAGCGGAATCCTCTCGACAGCGATCCCGGCATCCTTGAGAGCGTCGATCTTCCGCGGGTTGTTCGAGAGCAACCGGATCGCCGTCAGGCCTCGATCGAGCAGGAACCGGGAGACCCACGAGTAGTCGCGCGGATCGCTCGGCAACCCCATGCGAGCGAAGGCGGTGAACGTATCCACCCCCTCCTGCTCCGCCAGGCGGTGCGCCATCGCCTTGGCGGCGAGCCCACAGCCGCGGCCCTCCTGATCGAGGTAGATCACCGCTCCCACCCCTTCGTGGGCGATGCGGGCGAGACTGACTGCCAGCTGGGATCCGCAGTCACAGTCCGCCGCACCGAACACGTCGCCGTACACGCACCGCGAGTGGACGCGCACGAGACAGCCCTCGGCGAGCTCACCGAGCACGAAGGCACAGCTCTGCTCCGGCCCCTCCCGGACGAACACCGTCACCTCCCCGAGCTCGGGCAGCTCCAACCCGTGCGTCAGATAGCCGGTCGGGCCCGTACCCGGAAGTGCCCCGTTCATGCCGGCACCACCTGGCGCTCGACGGCCCGCGCGATCGGGGTCGCCGCGACCAGGATCGTCGGCAACGCGATCGCGAGCGCCAGGACCCCTGCCGCGACGGGGAGACTCGTCGACCCGGCGAGCGGTGCCGCGAGGGCGTAGCCCAGCGGGACCAGGCCGAACGACGCGACGTAGTCGTAGGACGAGACTCGGCCCAGCACGTCCTCCGGGATGAACTCCTGCATCGACGCGGCCCAGACGACTCCTGCCTGCTCCATGCAGAAGCCCGCTGCGACTGCGGCCACCGCAAGCCCGGCGAGCGGCACGTCCAGGACGATCGCGAGCGGCAGGACAGCTGTGGCGGCCTGGAAGAGCAAGGACCACACGACCGGTCGTCGCGGGCGGAACCGGATCGCGACGAGCGCACCACCCACGTACCCGGCCGCGAGGCTCGAAGCGACGAGGCCCCATGTCGCGGCCCCCTCCGGCCGCCCCGAGACGTGCAGCGGGCCTAGCACGGAGTAGGCACCTGCCCAGCTGAACAGCGCCACGGAGAACGCGCCCACGCTCGCGACGAGCCACCGGGTCGCGATGAACTCGGCCCACCCGGTTCGGAGGTCCCGGAGCACGCTGGTACGCGGCGACTCGGTCCGAGCGATCCGCGGAAGGCGCAGCAGCAGGAGCGCCGAGGCGCCGACGGCCACCGCGTTGAATGCCGTGACCCAAGCCGCCCCGTGCGCAACGACGACCACGCCCGCCACGCCGGGCCCGATCACGGAGACGCCGTTCCTGACGGTGCGCAGCACCGCCTGCGCCGACTGGAGCTGGGCCTTCTCGACGATCTCCACCGGGAAGGTGTACATCGAGGACGCACCAACGGCCTCAGCCGCACCGAGGACGAGGACGACCACGAGCACCACCGCGAGGTTGGACAGGCCGCTCGCGATCACGACCGTGACCGCCACCTGGCAGAGCGCCGACGCACCAGCCGTGAGAGCGACCACGTCGCGGCGGCTCAGGCGGTCCGCGGCCACACCCCCGAGCAGGCCCAGGACCGTCACCGGCAGCGCGCGCGCGGCGAGCACGAGCCCGGCGCCCACGCCGCCGTGCTGGGTTCCCAGCAGGGCGAAGACGAGCGCGATCGTGGTTCCCGACGATCCGACCCACTGGAGGGTCTGCCCCGCAAGCAGGGTGCGGAACCGCACGTTCCGCACCACTGCCCGCGCCGCCGCGCTGCCGGCGCCCTGCGCCGAAGCCGGCACTAGGCGCCCACGACCTCGTCGACGGACTCCGACGAAGGCCGCCGCGCCGCGTACACGGTGTCGTCGACGAGTTCGGCGGCGACGAAGGCCTCCTGACGGAGCGTGCACGGCAGGCAGGTCCCGCACTGGACGTCGCCGGCGTAGGCACAGCTCCACGTCGAGCCGAGGTCGACACCGAGCTCGGCTCCGAGCCGCAGGACCTCCGGCTTGCTCATCCCCATGAGCGGGGTCTCGACGGCGAACGGCCGCCCGAGCTCGATCGAGATCGCGGTGCTCAGAGCCGCGAAGTACTCCGGGACGTTGTCGCGGTACATCGTGTCGTCCCCGTGGACGCCGTAGTGCAAGGCGTCGCAGCCGCGGGACGCCGCGAACGACGACGCGAGCGAGAGCGCGACCCCCGACCCGAACGGCTCGACGTCGTCGTGGATCTGCGCCGCCATCCGCATGAACTGCGGGTAAGGCTTCCCGAACGACCGCCGGACGCCGTCGGCAACGTCGATGACCGCGGTTTCCAGACCGAGCTCGTGAGCGACCACGGACGCCCTCTCGATGTTCTTCGGCGCCTCTCGATCGCCGAGATTCATGGTCAGGGCGAGCGGTCGCTCCCCCTGGGACACCAGGCGGTGCGCGAGCACGGTCGAATCCGGCCCGCCGGACAGCAGCATCGCGATCACGGTGAATCCTCTCCTCGAATTCTGCACCCGCAGCCTTGCGGGGCTACGCGGAAGATATCCACGAGCGAATGCGCGGATCAAGCCCCTCTTGCCACGGAGGACATTCGTTGCATATGCACGCGAAATGAGCGCCGCGGCGCATTCATGGAGGACATTTGCTACTCATCGGTGAGCAACGGTCGCTCCACCTCGACCCGTCCGTGGGACGCAGCACGAAGGGCGCGACCCACGAGTCGCGCCCTTCGTGCTCGATGTCGACCTGCTCGGCACCAGCTCGGTCAGGCCGAGGTGGGCCCCGACGCGCCCGCCGCGTCCTTCCAGCCCCGCGCGTACGCCTCCGCCGTGCCCTCGGCGAACATGTCGTCCGGCCCGGTCCGCACCAGCACCCGCGCGCCCGGCCCGTCCTCGACGGTCACGAGGTGCGCCAGCCCGCGCACCACCGCGACGGGCCGTCCGGTCGCCTTGCCCTTGACCAGCTCGGCCGCGGCGGCGATCTCGTCGGCGGCGGCCGCCATGCTCACCTGGAGCGGACGGCCGTGGGTGTCCGTCGAGCCGCGCAGGTCGTCCAGCACCCGCACGCCCGCGGCGCCGATCGCGATGTCGGTCTGGCCCTGCCGCCAGGGCCGCCCGGCGGTGTCGCTGATCACGACCCCGAGCGTCACCCCGAACCGCTCCCCCAGCGCCGCGCGCAGCGCCCGGGCGGTGGCGTCCGGGTCCTCGGGCAGCAGCAGGACCGTGCCCTCGTCGACGTTCGACGCGTCGACACCCGCGGCCGCCATCACCAGGCCGAGCCGGTTCTCGACGATCCGCGTGACGCCGCCGGGGTGCTCGCGGGTCGCGACGACCCGCACCGTCTCGGCGGTGATCGCCGCCTCGCGGTCCGCCGCCTGGACGACACGGCCCTCGGCCTTGGACACGACCTTGCTCGTCACGACCAGCACGTCGCCGTCCGCGAGCGCCGTCGCCGGCCGGGCCGACGCGTCCGCCGCCAGGGCGTCGCCGAGCAGCGCGGCCAGGTCGTCGCCGGGGCGCACCTCGCCGATGCCGGGGACGCCCCAGGCGGTGAGCAGGTCGGCCGCGGCGGAGACCGGGCCGGCCTCGGCGTCGGTCACGGTCAGCGCACCAGCTTCGGCAGCACGTCGCGGCCGAACACGTCGATCCACTCGCGCTGGTTGCGGCCCACGTTGTGCAGGTAGATGCGGTCGAAGCCGAGGTCGACGTACTTCTGGATCTCGGCGCGGTGCACGTCGGGGTCGGCCGAGATGACCATGCGGCCCTCGAAGTCCTCGGGGCGCACGAGCTTGGCCATCTGCGCGAAGTCGAACGGGGACCGGATGTCTCCCTTGGGGAACTTCATGCCGCCGTTGGGCCACTCGACCATGGCGTTCTCGAGCGCCTGCTCGTCGGTGTCCGCCCAGGACAGGTGCAGCTGGAGCACCTTGGGCAGGTCCTCGGGGTTCCGGCCCGACTCGCGGACGCCCTCGTCGAACTTCCCGAACAGGCCGCTGATCTTCTCCAGCGGGGCGCCGACGGTGATCAGACCGTCGGCGTGCTTGCCGGCGCGCTTGGCCGTGACGGGGCCTGCGGTGGCGACCAGGATCTCCGGGGCGACCTCGGGCATGGTCCACAGCCGGGTCGACTCGACCTTGTAGAACTGACCGGCGTGCTTGACGTCCTTGCCGGCGAGCGAGGCCGTGAACAGCTTCTTGATGATGTCGATGGCCTCGAACATCCGGTTGATGCGCTCGGGCGCCTCGGGCCAGTACTGCGCCGTGATGTGCTCGTTCAGCGCCTCGCCGGACCCCAGGCCCAGCCAGTGCCGCCCCGGGTACATCGCGGCCAGCGTCGCCGACGCCTGCGCGACCATCGCCGGGTGCCAGCGGAACGTCGGCGCGGTCACGCCGGGGCCCATGTCGCCGGTGGTGCGCTCGCCGAGCGCGGCCAGCACGTTCCACACGAACGCCGACTGCCCCTGCTGCGGCACCCACGGCTGGTAGTGGTCGGCCGCCATCGTGCCGAGGAACCCCTGGGACTCCGCGTAGGCGGACAGCTCGACCGCCTCGGTCGGATGGAACTGCTCCAGCATCGCCGCGTACCCGACCTGCAGGCCCTCGGCCACCACACCCTGTGCCACGAACGCTCTCCCTCGTGCCCGGGCCGCGCGGACGCGCGCCCCACCGTCGAGCCTAACCAGCGGGTGTTACCGGGACATTCCGGCCGCGCGACGCGCGCGGGTCTTGACCCGCCCCGCCGCCCGCTGCGACGCTCCCCCGGCGGCCGACGTGAGGAGCACCGATGCCCCGCCCGATCATCCTCGACTGCGACCCCGGCCACGACGACGCCGTGGCCCTCCTGCTGGCGCACGGCAGCCCGGAGGTCGAGCTGCTCGCCGTCACGACCGTCGCGGGCAACCAGGACCTCGACAAGGTCACCCGCAACGCGCTCGCCGTCGCCCGGGTGGCCGGCCTGACGGGCGTCCCGGTCGCCGCCGGGGCGGACCGCCCGATCGTCCGGGTCCGGGACCACGCCCCGAGCATCCACGGCGAGTCGGGCCTCGACGGCCCGGTCCTGCCCGAGCCCGCGCAGGCGCTCGACCCGCGGCACGCGGTCGACCTGATCGTCGAGACGGTGATGAGCCGGGAGCCCGGCACCGTGACGCTGGTCCCGACCGGGCCGCTCACCAACATCGCGCTGGCCGTGCTGCGGGAGCCCCGCATCGTCGACCGGGTGCGGCAGGTGGTCCTCATGGGCGGCGCGTACCGGACCGGGAACTGGTCGCCGGTGGCGGAGTTCAACATCCGCGAGGACCCGGAGGCCGCGCGGGTCGTGCTGCGCGCCGGGTGGGACGTCGTGGTCGTCGGGCTCGACCTGACGCACCAGGCGCTGGCCACCCCGGAGGTCGTGCGCCGGATCGCGGACGTCGGCACCGCGCCCGCCCGGTTCGTCGAGGAGCTGCTCGCGTTCTTCACCGCGTCGTACCGGGACACGATGGGGTTCGACGCGCCGCCGGTGCACGACCCGTGCGCGGTGGCCTACGTGATCGACCCGTCGGTGATGACGGTCCGGCGGGCGCCAGTGGACGTGGAGCTCGCGGGCGAGCTGACCACCGGGATGACCGTCGTCGACCTGCGCGCCCCCGCACCGGCCGACTGCCCGACGGCGATCGCGCTCGAGCTGGACCGGGACCGGTTCTGGGACCTGGTCGTCGACGCCCTGGAGCGGATCGGCGACCCGGGCTGACTCGGCGCGGTTCCGGGCACGGCTGCACCCGTACGGCGGTTCCGCCACCTGCGGTGATCCGCGAGGTTCCGTTCATGAGCCGCACCGACCGCATGCGCCGCGTGCTCGATCCCGGGCCCGCGATGGCGTGGCTGCAGGACCGACCCGAGCACGAGGGCTCGACGGGCTACGCCCCGGAGGGGCACTGGCCGGACAGCACGTGGGTCCTGTCGGCGATCCACGAGCGACGGGGGCGCGGGTGGCCATGGCGGCGTGTGACGTGGGCCGACTACCTCGCCCGCCCCGGGAACGACAGCGGTAACCGCTCGGTGCCGCCGTGCTTCCGGTGGTTCCACGACGCCGTCCCGAGCAGGACGATCCGCTGGCCGCACGAGGGGTCGCTCGACCTGACGAGCTTCGCCGCGCTGCTGGAGGTCCTCGCAGGCGTGACGCCCGCCGACACGGAGTGCTTCGCCTTCTGGGGCGGCCTGAGCAGCGGGCAGTGGGACGTGCCGGATCTCTGGGTCGGGCCCCTCGCCGCCCTTCCGACCCTCGTGCGCGCCAACGGGGGCGATCACGACTTCACGCCGTCGAACGTCTGGCCGGCGGACCGCTCGTGGTTCGTCTGGACCGACTGGGACCTCGACGGGACCTGGGTCGCGGGGTCAGCCGAGCTGGTCGACAGCGTGCGTCGCCACCCGGTCCTCGAGACCGTCGAGTGGTCAGGGGCCGCGTAGGTCAGCGCGGCGCCTGGCCCAGGATCGCCGTCGTCAGCGCGTCGATGGGCTCGCGCGGCGACTGCGGGTTCGCCACCAGCGTGATGTCCACGTCCCCGAGGTCCGGCAGCCCGAGCGCGGCGGCCGGCAGCTGCACCAGGTCCTCCGGCAGCAGGCTCTGCGGCAGGACGGCGATGCCGAGCCCGGCCCGGAGCGCGGCGAGCACGCCGTTGACCTCGATCACCTTGCACGTCGTGCGCCACGGCCGCCCGGCCTCGGTCAGCGCCCGGACCGCGGCCTGCCGGGTGAGCGACGCGCCCTGGTAGGTGATGAGCGGCACCGGCGCCTCGGCGTCGACCGCCGTCCCGGGCACCGCGACCCACACGAGCCGGTCCCGGCGCACCAGCTGGCCCTCGGCCTGGCCGGTCGCCTCCTTGATGTAGACCAGGTCGAGCTGGCCCGCGTGCAGCCGCCGGTGCAGGGCGCCGCTCTGCGCGACGGTCAGCTCCAGGTTGATCCGCGGGTGCAGGCGGCGGAAGTCGCGGAGCACGCGCGGCAGCTGGGCGAGCGCCAGGTCGTCGGCCGCCCCGAACCGCAGCCGGCCGTGCATCGCGGAGCCCGTGAAGTACCGCGTCGCCTCGTCGTGGGCCGCGAGGATCGTCCGGGCGAACGTCGCCATCGCCTGGCCGTCGTCGGTGAGGGCGACACCGCGGGTGTCGCGGTCCAGCAGGCGGCGCCCGGCGGCGTCCTCGAGCTTGCGCACGTGCTGGCTCACCGTGGGCTGCGACAGGGACAGCCGGGCCGCGGCGCGCGTGAAGTTCAACGTCTCGGAAACGGCGAGGAAAGTGCGCAGCTGGTCGGGGTCAAACACGACGATCCTCCGGCTCGGGCGGCGGGCCGCTGACCTGCGGCGCCTCCACCACATCATTACAGAACGTGATCACAGTGATTGCCGCCATCACCTCAAGAAATCGCGGCGCGCGCCGTAGCCTAGAGGGACACGACTCGTCACGGACCTGAGTTCCGCACCGACACCTCACCGCATCGCCTCAGCAAGGAACACCTGTGCCCTCGGCTCGCCGCCACGCCCCGTCCCCGACCCGCACCCGCCGCACCGCCACCGCTGCCACGAGCCGCCTGAGCCGCACGCTGCACGGCCCGCGCCTCGCGCTGCACCGCCGCCCCCGGCCGGTGGCCGACACCCCCGCCGACGCCGCTGCCGCCGCCTCCTCGGCGCCCGCCGCGCCGAAGCCCCGGAACGCGACGCTCGCCGCGCTCGGCGTCCGCAACTTCCGGCTCTACGTCTTCTCGCAGGTCCTGACGAACACGAGCGGCTGGGCCGCCCGCGTCGCCCAGGACTGGCTCGTGCTCAGCCTGACCGGCTCGGCCGCGCTCGTCGGCCTCACGGTCACGCTGCAGTTCGTGCCGATGCTGCTGCTCGGGCTCGTCGGCGGCGTCGTCGCGGACCGGTTCCCCCGCCGGCGCGTCCTCATGGTGACCCAGTCGGTCTTCGGCCTCTCGACGCTCGCGATCGGCGTGCTCGCGCTCAGCGGGCACGTCCAGGCCTGGCACGTGCTGGTCGCCGCGTTCGTCAGCGGGCTCGCGACGGTGTTCGACAACCCGGCGCGGCAGGCGTTCGTGCACGAGGTCGCCGGCCCGCAGCACCTCCGCCAGGCGATCAGCGTGAACTCCGCGGTGTTCCAGCTCGGCGGCCTGGTGGGCCCGGCGGTCGCCGGCGGCCTGATCAGCGCCGTCGGCGAGGGCTGGACGTTCCTGCTCAACGCGGTGGCCTGCTACGCGGCGGTCGCCCTGCTGGTGGTCATGCGGACCGCCGAGCTCACCGCGACGCCCGTCGTCGCGCGCGCCAAGGGCCAGCTGCGCGAAGGGCTGACGTACGTGCGGCGCAGCCCCCGGATCCTGTGGTCCGTGGTGCTCGTCGGGTTCGTCGCGGTCACGGGCGTCAACATGGCGACCGTCCTCGCGGCCTACACCGACCAGGTGTTCCGGACCGAGGCCGGCGGCTACGCGCTGCTCACGTCGATGCTCGCGGTCGGCGCGCTCACCGGGGCGCTGCTGTCGACCCGCCGGCGCGGCAGCCGGATCACGCACCTGGTGCTGCTCGCCGGCGCGATCGGGCTGCTGCAGCTGCTCGCCGCCGCCGCGCCGTCCCGGCCGGTGTTCATCACGGTGCTGATCGCGATGGGCGTCGTGACCCTGCTGTACCTGACGGGCTCGAACACGCTCGTGCAGACGACGGTCGCCCCGCACGTCCGCGGCCGCGTCATGGCGCTCTACGTCCTGGTGCTGCTCGGCGCGCAGGCGGTGTCCGGGACGCTGATCGGCTGGGTGTGCGAGCACCTGGGCGCCCGCGCCGGCATGGTCGCGTGCGGCGTCGGGCCGCTGCTCGGCGCGGTCGTCGTCGGCCTGGCCCTGGCGCGGCGCAGCGAGGGCGGCACCCGGGCGACGTTCCACCGCTTCACGCACCGCTCCCCCGCGGACGAGGCCGCCGAGCCGGCCCGCGAGGCCGTCGCCGCCTGACGCCTCGCGGGTCCGGCCCGCGCCGGGCGGGGCACGGGTCGGTTCTGCACCCGGGTACACCGCGTACGCGCCGCCGGTACCGACTCCTCTCTCAGGCCGTGGGTGCACCGCATACGCACCACCGGTACCGACTCCCCTCTCGGTCCGCGAGTACACCGCGTACGCACCACCGGAACGAACTCGCCCTCCGCCCGCGGGTACACCGCGTACGCACGACCAGAACGAACTCGCGCTCCGCCCGCGGGTACACCGCGTACGCACCACCGGAACGAACTCCCGCTCCGCCCGCGGGCACACCGCGTACGCACCACCAGGACGGTCGCGGCCCCGATCGCGGGAGGATGGCGCCGTGCCCCTGATCCGCGTGCGCCGCGCCGGCGTCGTCCCCGCGGCGGTGCTGCGCCAGCGGCTGACCCCCGACGAGCGCGCGCGCCTCGACCGCGCCGCGCCCGCCGACCGGGACGCCGTCGCCTCGGTGCTGCTGCTCGCGCGCCGCGCCGTCGCGGAGGCGTGCAGGGTGGAGCCGGACGCCGTCCGGGTGCGGCGGCGCTGCCCCCGCTGCGGGTCGGCGGCGCACGGGGTCCCGGTCGCGGACCGCGCGGACGGCGGGCCGGTGCCGCACGTGTCGCTGAGCCGCGGGGGCGACCTGGTCGTCGTCGCGCTGTGCGATGCCGGACCGGTCGGGGTGGATGTCGAGCCCGTGCGCCCGATCGGCGACGACCTCGCGCGCGTCGTCCTCGCGCCCGGCGAGCCGCCCGCCGCCGGGTCGCACGGGCTGCTGCGCACCTGGTCCCGCACCGAGGCGGTGCTCAAGGCCGCGGGCACGGGCCTGGCGGTCGACCCGCGGGCGCTCCGGGTGTCCGACGCGGCCGGCCGGCCGGCGGTGCGGGTCGTGGACCCGGGGGCGGCAGCCGCGCTGACCCCCGCCCCCGGCACCCGTTGGTGGCTGACCGACGTCGACGCCGGCGCCGACCACATCGCCGCGCTCGCCGCGCTGCTGCCGCAGGACGCGTCGTCGACGCTCGACGACAGCTCCTCCCCCCTGGCCTGACACCCACCACCGCCACCGGGCGCCGTTCAGGTCAGCGACGCTGCGTCAGCGCCTCCGCGGCAGCGCCGGCAGCGGCGCCGCGCCCACCCACGCGCCCAGCAGCGCGCCCGGGTCCACCCCTGCCACGTCCGCGACGCACGCCGCGAACGCCGCGGTCGTCACCGTGGCGTGCTGGTGCCGCGCCGTCCACGCGCGCAGCACGTCGAAGAACGCCCCGTCGCCGAGGTCGGTCCGCAGGGCGTGCAGCGTGAGGGCACCGCGCTTGTAGAGCCGGTCGTCGAACATGAGGTCGGCGCCGGGGTCGCCGATGACGAGGTCCTGCGGCAGGCCGGCGAGCCGCTGCCGGACGGTGCGGGCCTGGGCGTCGGCGGACCGCCCGCCGGAGGCCTCCTCCCACAGCCACTCGGCGTACGCGGCGAACCCCTCGTGCAGCCAGATGTCCCGCCAGGTCGCGGCGGTCAGGCTGTTGCCGAACCACTGGTGGGCGAGCTCGTGCGCGACCAGCCGCTCGGTCCCGCGGCGGCCGTCGACGTGGTTGGCGCCGAACACGGACAGGCCGTGCGCCTCGAGCGGGATCTCCAGCGGGTCGTCGGTGACGACGACGTCGTAGCGGTCGAACGGGTACGGCCCGAACCGGTCGACGAACAGCGCCATCATCTCGGGCTGCCGGGCGAAGTCGTGCGCCTGCGCGGCCCGCAGCCGCGGCGGGGCGACGACGTCCTGCGGGACGGGCCCTCCTGCGAGCGCGGTCCGCTCGTACCGCCCGATCTGCACGGTCGCGAGGTAGGGCGCGGTGGGCTCACGCTGCTCGAACTCCCAGCGGACCCGGCTCGACCGCTGGCGGCGGGAGACGAGCGCGCCGTTGCAGACCACCTCGTAGCCGACCTCGGTGGTGACGGCGATCCGGAACGCGGCCTTGGCGCACGGCCGGTCGTCGCACGGGAACCAGGACGGCGCGCCGTCGGGCTGGCCGGCGACGATGACGCCGTCGGTCAGCTCCTCCCAGCCGACCTCGCCCCACGGCCCGCGGCGCGGGCCGGGGCTGCCGCCGTAGTGCACCTCGACGGTGACCGGCGCCCCGGCCGCGAGGGGGCGCGCCAGCCGCACCTCGAGGCGCCCGTCCCGCACGGCGAACCGCCCGGGGCGCCGCCCGTCGACCAGGACCCGGGACACCTGCAGCCCGACCAGGTCGAGGGACAGCCGGTCCAGGTCGGTCGCGGCGGTGGCGTGCACGACCGCGCGGGCGTCGAGCCGGTTGGTCGCGACCCGGTAGTCCAGGTCGAGCTCGTAGCGCGCCACGTCGAGGCCGCCGGGGCCGCGGTCGGGCAGGTACGGGTCGACGCGCTGCGCCGCGGCCGTCGCCGGGACCGCCCCCGCACCCCCCGTCACGCGGTCACCGGCGCGACCGGGTTGCCGGTCCAGCGGCTGCCCGCCGGGATGGACTCGCCGCGCAGCACGAGCGACGCGGGGCCGACGGAGGCGCCCGCACCGAGGCTCGCGGCGGGCAGGACCACGCCGTGCGGGCCGACGCTCGCGCCGTCGTCCAGGCGGACGGTGTCGATGCTCATCACCCGATCATGGAACAGATGCGTCTGGAGCACGCACCCGCGGTTCACCGTGGCCCCGTCGCCGAGGGCCACGAGGTCGGCCTCGGGCAGCCAGTACGTCTCGCACCAGACCCCGCGGCCGATCCGGGAGCCGAGCGCCCGCAGCCACAGGTTCATCGCCGGCGAGCCGACCGTCGCGGGGCCGAGCCACGGCACGGCGACCACCTCGAGGAAGGCGTCGGCCAGCTCGTTGCGCCAGATGAACCCGCTCCACAGCGGGTGCTCCCCCGCCCGGATCCGGCCGACCAGCGCCCACTTGGCGACGACGGCCACGGCGCACGCGAGGACCGCGGCGCCCACGACGACCGCCGGCGACAGCAGCGCCGCCGCGCCGAGGCCGCGCGCGTGCGCGACCTCCCCGAGCACCAGCAGCACCGCGACGCCGATCCCGAACGCCACGACCACCGCGAGCAGCCGGCACGCCTCGACGAGCGCCCGGGCGACCCGCAGCCGCACCGGCGGGTCGAACGTGCGGGACGTGTCCGAGTCCCCCGGGGTCCGGCGCAGCGGCTCCGGCGGGGAGCCGAGCCAGGACGTGCCCGGCTTGGCCCGCTCGGGCGCACCCGACAGCACCGCGACGAGCCCGCGCTTGGGGACCGCCCGACCCGGCGCGATCATCCCGGAGTTGCCGAGGAACGCCCGCTTGCCGACCTTCGCCCGCTCGACGCGCAGCCACCCGCGCCCGAGCTCGTAGGAGCCGATCAGGGTGTCGTCGGCCAGGAACGACCCGGCGCCGACCGTGGTGAGCGACGGCAGCATCAGCACCGTCGACGCCTCGACGTCCCGGCCGACCCGCGCGCCGAGCGCGCGCAACCACAGCGGCGTCAGGGTGCTCGCGTACAGCGGGTACAGCGTGCTGCGCGCGTCGTCCATCAGCCGCTGGGTGGCCCAGACCTGCCAGCCGACCCGGCTGCGCACGGGGTGGTAGCCCTCCGCGACGCCGATCCCGAGGAGCCGGACGCCCGCGAGCGTGACCAGCGCGAGCACGGCGAACGACGCCAGCGCGGCCAACGGCACGGCCAGCAGCGCGTCGTCCCACGCCCCGCCCCACGACCCCGCGTCGCGCACGCCCGCGGCGACCACCAGCAGGCCGGCCGTCGCGGCGACGACCGGCAGAGCCGCGAGCGCCGCGGCCGTGCCCCCGTACACGCCGATCCACCGGCGCCCGCGCGGCGCCCGGCCCTCGGGCCACGGCTCCGCGGCCGGCCCGACGAACGAGGCCGGCGACCCCGCCCACAGCTCGCCCGGCGCGACCCCGGAGAGCACCGCCGAGCCGGCCGCGACCTGCGCGCCCTGCCCGATGCGGACCCCCGGGGCGATCGTGCTCCGGGTGCCGACGGTCGCGCGCTTGTCGATCCGCACCCGCCCGACGTGCAGCACGTCGCCGTCCAGCCAGTGCCCGCGCAGGTCGACCTCGGGCTCGACGGCGCACCGGTCGCCGAGCGTCAGCAGGCCCGTGACGGGCGGCGCGGTGTGCAGGTCCACGTCGACCCCGACCTTGGCCCCGAGCGCCCGGGCGTAGACGGCGGTCCACGGCGCGCAGGACAGGTTCTCGGCGCCCGCGGCCGCGGCCCAGCTCTCCGCGAACCACAGCCGCAGGTGCACCGACCCGCCGCGCGGGTACCGCCCGGGCTTGAGCCCCCGGAGCAGCGTCCGCGCGACCAGGACGGTCGAGCCCATCCGGCCGAGCGGGCTGATGAGCACGAGCCAGCCGAGGGCGAGCCACCACCAGGACGCCGGCACGGGCTCGAGCCAGGGCACCGCCCCGGTGGCGGCGAGCAGCTGCTCCGCCGCGAGCAGCCAGGTGAGCCAGCGCAGTCCGACGAGCGCCGCGATCGGCACGCCGAGCAGGATCTGCAGCGCCTGCGCGCGCCCGGGGGTGGGCACGACGACCCGCTCCGTGGCGGGTGCCGCCGGCTCCAGCTCGTCCAGCCGGCGGGCGAGGTCCGCGAGCCGCGGGTACTCGTACACGTCGGCGACGGTCACGGTGCCGAACCGCTCGCGCAGCGCCGAGACCAGCTGCGCCGCGACGAGGCTGCCGCCACCGGCCGCGAAGAAGTCGTCGTCGGGACCGGACACCGGCGCGCCGAGCGCGGCCGTCCACCGCTCGGCGACCCAGGCGGCGGTCGGCGACAGGCCCACGGGCCCGGCGGCTTCGCCCGACCCGCCCCCGCCCGGGGACCCGGCCCCCGGCAGCGGCCACGGCAGCGC
The DNA here is from genome assembly GCF_008033115.1 of Cellulomonas sp. Y8. Lineage (NCBI taxonomy): Bacteria > Bacillati > Actinomycetota > Actinomycetes > Micrococcales > Cellulomonadaceae > Cellulomonas > Cellulomonas sp. Y8. The sequence goes on along the minus strand of NZ_CP041203.1, from coordinate 3,743,482 downwards.
GTCCCGGTCGACCTTGCCCGACCCGCGGGTGGGGAGCGCGTCGACGACCCCGAGCAGCGGCACCAGCGCCGCGGGCAGCACCTCCCGGAGCCGCGCCCGCGCGTCGCCGAGGTCGAGCGTCGCGCCCTCGGCCGGCACCAGGTACCCGGCCAGCACGGCGGTCCCCGCCGGCGTGCGGCGCACGGCGACGGCCGCCCCGGCGACGTCCGGCAGCCCGCCCAGCGCCGCCTCGACCTCGCCGAGCTCGATCCGCCGGCCGCCGATCTTGACCTGGTCGTCCGCGCGCCCGACGAACAGCAGCCCGGCACGGTCCAGCCGGACGACGTCGCCGCTGCGGTACGCCCGGTCCCAGCCGAGGCCCGGCGCCGGGGCGTACTTCTCGGCGTCCTTGGCGGGGTCGAGGTACCGCGCCAGCCCGACGCCGCCGATGATCAGCTCGCCCGTCTCGCCCTCGGCGACCGGGGTGCCGTCCTCGCCGACGACCGCGAGGTCCCAGCCGTCCAGCGCCAGCCCGATCCGGACCGGGCCCTCGCCGGTCATCCTCGCGGCGCAGGCCACGACCGTCGCCTCGGTGGGCCCGTAGGTGTTCCACACCTCCCGGGTCGGGGTGACCAGCCGCGCCGCCAGCTCCGGCGGGCAGGCCTCGCCGCCGAAGATGAGCAGCCGCACGCCGGCCAGCTCCTCGGGCCGCCACAGGCCCGCGAGCGTGGGCACCGTCGAGATGACCGTGATCCCCTGAGCCACGAGCCACGGGCCGAGGTCCATGCCGGTGCGGACCAGCGCGCGCGGCGCGGGCACCAGGCAGGCGCCGTGCGCCCAGGCCAGCCACATCTCCTCGCAGGACGCGTCGAACGCCACCGACAGCCCCGCGAGCACCCGGTCCCCCGGGCCGAGCGGCGCGTCCGCCAGGAACAGCCGCGCCTCCGCGTCGACGAACGCGGCCGCCGACCGGTGGGTGACGGCCACGCCCTTCGGGGCGCCGGTCGACCCGGAGGTGAAGATGATCCAGGCGTCGTCGCCGAGCCCGGGACGGCGCACGGCCCCGCCCGCACCCGCGCCGCGCCGCCGCCCCGCCGCCACCAGCGCGCGCAGGTCGCCCTCGGCCAGCACCCGGTCGACGGCGGCCTCGGCGAACACCGTCCGCGCACGCTCGTCGGGGTCGTCGACGTCCACCGGCACGTACGCCGCGCCCGCGGCCAGCACCGCGAGGATCGCCGAGTACAGCTCGGCGGTGCCCGACGGCACCCGCACGCCGACCCGCGACCCCGGCCCGATCCCCTCGGCCGCCAGCGCCGCCGCAGCCGCCCGCACGACCGCGTCCAGCTCCGCGTACGTCAGCACCGTGGTGCCGTCGTCGATCGCCGGCGCGTCACCGTGCGCCGCGACCGTGGCCGCGAGCACGTCCGCCAGGGTCCGCGGCGCCGCCGCCAGCCCCGACCGCAGCAGCCCGTCCGGTTCGCCCACGTGTTCCTCCCGCCCGTCGGCCGCACCACGTCCCGGGCGGCCGACGGGCACTGTGACACAGCCTCGCCGCGCGGGTCGCGGCGGCCCACGACGGTTCACCGGGGCGTCGCCCGGCGTTCGCGTCCCGGTCACGTCCCGCCGCGTCGGGAAGTCCCCGGACATCTGGGAAGATGTGTGCCCATGACCGACCTGTCCCCCGCCGCCACGCCCGCCGCACCCCCGACGACCGCCGCCGCGGCCGTACGCGCGGTGCGCGAGGTACCGGACCGGGTGTCGCTCGACGGCGTCGAGGACCGCTGGGACGGCGCGTGGACCGAGCAGGGCACGTACGCGTTCGACCGGTCGAAGACCCGCGAGCAGGTGTACTCCATCGACACCCCGCCGCCCACCGTCTCCGGCTCGCTTCACGTGGGCCACGTGTTCTCGTACACCCACACCGACGTCGTCGCCCGGTACCGCCGCATGCGCGGCGCCGAGGTGTTCTACCCGATGGGCTGGGACGACAACGGCCTGCCCACCGAGCGCCGCGTGCAGAACTACTTCGGCGTGCGCTGCGACCCGTCGCTGCCGTACGACGAGGGCTTCGAGCCGCCGCACGTCGGCGGCGAGGGCAAGAGCGTGAAGGCCGCCGACCAGGTGCCGATCAGCCGGCGCAACTTCGTCGAGCTGTGCGAGCGGCTGACCGTCGAGGACGAGCAGCAGTTCGAGGCGCTGTGGCGCCGGCTCGGCCTGTCCGTCGACTGGTCGCGCACCTACCAGACCATCTCCGGCGAGGCCCGCGCCGTCGCCCAGCAGGCGTTCCTGCGCAACCTCGCCCGGGGCGAGGCGTACCAGGCCGAGGCGCCGGGCCTGTGGGACGTGACGTTCCAGACCGCCGTGGCGCAGGCCGAGCTCGAGGCCCGCGACTACCCGGGCGCGTTCCACAAGGTGGCCTTCCACCGCGGCGGTGCCGACCCGGTGTTCATCGAGACCACCCGCCCGGAGCTGCTGCCCGCCGTCGTCGCGCTCATCGCGCACCCCGACGACGAGCGCTACCAGCACCTGTTCGGCACCACGGTGACCAGCCCGCTGTTCGGGGTCGAGGTCCCGGTGCTGGCGCACCCGGCCGCCGAGCCGGACAAGGGCGCGGGCATCGCGATGTGCTGCACCTTCGGCGACCTGACCGACGTGCAGTGGTGGCGCGAGCTGCAGCTGCCGACCCGCTCGGTGATCGGCCGCGACGGCCGCCTGGTCCGGGACACCCCGGACTGGATCACCGACGAGGCCGGCCGCGCCCTGTACGGCGAGCTGGCCGGCAGGACGACGTTCTCGGCGCGCGAGGCGGTCGTGGCCGGCCTGCGCGAGTCGGGTGACCTGGACGGCGAGCCGCAGGCGACCCAGCGCAAGGCGAACTTCTTCGAGAAGGGCGACAAGCCCCTCGAGATCGTCACCTCGCGCCAGTGGTACATCCGCAACGGCGGCCGCGACGCCGACCTCCGCGAGCAGCTGCTCGCCCGCGGCACCGAGCTCGGGTTCCACCCCGACTTCATGCGCGTGCGGTACGAGAACTGGGTCGGCGGCCTGAACGGCGACTGGCTCGTCTCGCGCCAGCGGTTCTTCGGCGTGCCGTTCCCGGTCTGGTACCCGGTGTCGGCCGAGGGCGAGGTCGACCACGACCACCCGATCCTCCCCGGAGAGGACCAGCTGCCGGTCGACCCGTCGTCCGACGTGCCCGCCGGCTACACCGCCGAGCAGCGCGGCGTCCCGGGCGGCTTCGTGGGCGACCCCGACATCATGGACACCTGGGCGACGTCGTCGCTGTCCCCGCAGATCGCGGGCGGCTGGCGCACCGACCCCGACCTGTTCGAGCGGGTGTTCCCGATGGACCTGCGCCCCCAGGGCCAGGACATCATCCGCACCTGGCTGTTCTCGACGGTCGTCCGCTCGCACCTGGAGCACGGGTCGCTGCCGTGGAAGGACGCGGCGATCTCGGGATGGATCCTGGACCCCGACCGCAAGAAGATGTCGAAGTCCAAGGGCAACGTCGTCACGCCGATGGGCCTGCTCGAGGAGCACGGCTCGGACGCGGTCCGGTACTGGGCGGCCTCGGCCCGCCTCGGCACCGACGCGGCGTTCGAGGTCGGCCAGATGAAGATCGGCCGCCGCCTGGCGATCAAGGTGCTCAACGCGTCGAAGTTCGTGCTGGGCTTCGGCTCGGCCGAGCAGGGTGCCGCGGCGCTCGACCCCGCCCTGGTCACCGTGCCGCTGGACCGCGCGATGCTCGCCGGCCTGGCGGACGTGGTCGACCGCGCGACGGCGGCGCTCGAGGCGTACGACCACACCCGCGCGCTCGAGCTCACCGAGACGTTCTTCTGGACGTTCTGCGACGACTACCTCGAGCTGGTCAAGGACCGCGCGTACGGCGCGGGCGCTGCCGACGCGGACGTCACGGCCGAGACGGCGTCGGCGCGCGCCGCGCTGAACCTCGCGCTCGACGTGCTGCTGCGGCTGTTCGCCCCGGTGCTGCCGTTCGCGACCGAGGAGGTCTGGTCCTGGTGGCGCGAGGGCTCGGTGCACCGCGCGCCGTGGCCGGACGCGGACCCGCTGCGGGCCGCCGCGGGCGACGGCGACCACGCCGTGGTCGCGGCCGCGGGCTCGGCCCTGGCCGCGCTGCGGAAGCTGAAGTCCGAGGCCAAGGTCTCGATGCGGACCGAGATCCTGCGGGCCCGCCTCGAGGTCCCGGCGACGCTGCTGCCGGGCGTGCAGGTGGCGCTCGGCGACGTCCGCGCCGCGGGCCGCGCCACGGGCGAGCTCGACGTCGTCGAGGTCCCGGACGCCCCGGACGCGACGGTCGTGGCCCGGGACGCCGAGCTGCTCCCGCCCGAGCCGAAGCAGAAGCCCACGGCCTGACGGCGCCACGCGCACGACGAGGGCGCACCCCCGCGCGGGGGTGCGCCCTCGCGGCGTCTGCGGGGCCGCCCGCGCAGACGCCCCGGTCCCCACCGGATTCTCGCGCCGCCACCCGCCGGATCGGTGGGTGGCGCGAGGATCGGGTGGCGTTCACGCCCGGTTCCCGCGCGGGGTGCGGGTGCGCGCCGGCGTGGCAGTCTGGGACTCTCGTCCCCACCGGGACTGGTTATGCATACGTATCGTCGCGAATGTATAGTCTTGCGGCCGGTCTTCCCCCACCAGGAGTCACCCATGCGCACCCGCACCCTCGCCGCCCTGCCCGCCGCCGTCGCGGCGGCGCTGCTGCTCGCCTCCTGCGGCGGCAGCGGCGACGACGCCGCCTCGTCCGACGGCGGGGTCCAGCTCGTCAGCGACGGCACCCTCACCCTCTGCACGAACCCGCCCTACGAGCCGTTCGAGTACGAGGAGGACGGCGAGGTCGTCGGCCTCGACATCGCGATCGTCAACGAGGTCGCCACCGACCTGGGCGTCACGCTCACCACCAAGGTGACCCCGTTCGAGGGCATCCAGTCCGGCGCGGACCTCAACACGGACAACTGCGACGTCGTCGCCTCGGGCATCACCATCACCCCCGAGCGGCAGCAGAAGATCGACTTCTCCGACCCGTACTTCGACGCCGACCAGGGCCTGCTGGTCCCCGAGGGCTCGGACATCGACTCGGTGGAGACCCTCGAGGGCAAGACCGTCGGCGTCCAGCAGGCCACGACCGGCGAGACCTGGGCCACCGACAACGGCCTGCAGACCGTCCAGTTCGAGGACCTCGGCCTGCAGATCCAGGCGCTCAAGACCGGCCAGGTCGACGCGGTCGTCAACGACATCGCGGTGCTCGGCCCGTACGTCTCCGAGGGCTTCGAGGTCAGCGCGAACTTCTCGACCGGCGAGCAGTACGGCCTGGGCGTGAAGCAGGGCAACACCGCGCTGCTCGACCAGATCAACGCCACCCTGGAGCGGATCCGCGAGGACGGCACCTACGACGAGCTCTACACCCAGTACATCGGCACCGCGCCGATGAGCTCGGAGACCGCGTCGGCGTCGCCGAGCCCGTCGGACGGCTGACGTGACGACCACGTCCACGCCGGCGCCCGGGACGCTTCCCGCGTCCCGGCGCCGGTGGAGCCCGCGCCGGCGCGCGCGGGTCTTCCGGCTCGCCCAGTACGCGCTGCTCGTGGTCGTCCTGGTGGCGGTCGCGCTGGCGATCGACTGGGAGAACGTCGGGACGAACTTCTTCAACACCGACGCCATCGCGGCGATCGCCCCGCAGCTGCCGCGGGCGTTCCTCAACACGATCACGTACACCGCGGCCGGGTTCGCGGTGGGCCTGTCGCTCGGCACGGCCCTCGCCCTGATGCGGATGTCGTCGGTCGCGCTGTACCGGTGGATCGCGATCGTCTACATCGAGTTCTTCCGCGGCATCCCGGCGCTGCTGGTCGTGATCTCGTTCGGCTACGCCGTGCCGATCGCGTTCGGCGTGAACATCCCGTCGGTCACGACGAAGGCCGCGCTCGCGCTCGGCCTGGTCTCCGCCGCCTACATCGCGGAGACGCTGCGCGCCGGTCTGCAGGCCGTGCCGAAGGGCCAGGTGGAGGCCGCGCGCTCGCTCGGCATGTCCCACGGCCGCACGCTGCGCCAGGTGGTCGTCCCGCAGGCGTTCCGGATCGTGCTGCCGCCGATGACGAACGAGCTGATCCTGCTGACGAAGGACACCTCGCTCGTGTTCCTGCTCGGCCTGGCCGTCAGCCAGTACGACCTCACCAAGATCGGCCGCGACGCGCTCAACAGCGCGCAGGGCGGCCTGACGCCGCTGTTCCTCATCGGCGCCTGCTACCTGCTCATCACGCTCCCCCTGGGCCAGCTCGCGCGGTACCTGGAGAAGCGCACCGGCGCGAGGAGCCGCACATGACCGCCGCCGCACCGACCGGCGCCCCCGTGGTCCGGATCGCCGGCCTCCGCAAGGCGTTCGGCGAGCGCGAGGTGCTCACCGGCATCGACCTGTACGTGCACGCCGGCGAGGTCGTCTGCGTGATCGGCCCGTCGGGCTCCGGCAAGTCGACCCTGCTGCGCTGCGTGAACCTGCTGGAGGAGCCGACGGGCGGCGCCGTCGAGGTGCTGGGCGTCGACGTGACCGACCCGGACGTCGACATCGACCAGGTCCGGACGCACGTCGGGATGGTGTTCCAGCAGTTCAACCTCTTCGCGCACAAGACCGTGCTGGAGAACTGCACGATGGCCCAGCGGGGCGTGCTCAAGCGCTCCGCGGCGGAGGCGGACCGGATCGCCCGCGCCAACCTCGAGCGCGTCGGCCTGGCGGACCGCGCGGACGCGCACCCGGCGCAGCTGTCCGGCGGGCAGCAGCAGCGGGTCGCGATCGCCCGGGCGCTGTCGATGGACCCGCAGCTCATGCTCTTCGACGAGCCGACCTCCGCCCTCGACCCGGAGCTCGTCGGCGACGTGCTCGGCGTCATGCGGGACCTCGCCGACGGTGGCATGACGATGATCGTGGTGACGCACGAGATGGCGTTCGCGCGCGACGTGGGCGATCGCGTGGTCTTCATGGACGGCGGCGTGATCGTCGAGGACGGCCCCGCGGACCAGGTCATCGGGGCGCCGCGGGAGGCGCGCACGCAGACGTTCCTGCAGCGGGTGCTGGACCCGACGCACACCGACGTGGCCTGACACCCGGCGCGCCGCCGCGCCACGCACGACCCCGACCGGGTCGTCGGGATCCCACGATCCCGGCGGCCCGGTCTTGTCGTCCCGGGTCCCGGGTGGGCGCTCAGGCGGCCGATAGCATGGCGCGAACGGTCGTCGCCGCTCGTCAGCGCGGTGCGCGCCCCGGTCCCCCGACCCCCGCACCAGGAGCACCGATGCGCGAGTTCAGCGCCGACACGCCCGCCCCGCACGACCCCGCGCTCAACGTGCCCGGCCTGCTGCTGCGGCGCCTGGCCCGCGGTGCGTCGAGCGTGATCTTCGAGCGCTCGACCGGGCTCGGCGGCTCGTGGGCGCCGGTGACGGTCGCCGAGTTCGTCCGCGAGGTGACCGCCCTCGCGAAGGGCCTGGTCGCGCAGGGGCTCGAGCCGCGGCGACCGCGTCGCGATCATGTCCCGCACCCGCTACGAGTGGACGCTCACCGACTTCGCGGTGTGGTTCGCCGGCGGCGTCGGCGTGCCGGTCTACGAGACGTCCTCGGCCGAGCAGGTCGAGTGGATCCTGTCGAACTCCGGCGCCTCGCTCGTCGTCGTCGAGACCGCCGCGCACGCCGCGGTCGTCGGCCACGTGCGCGACGCCGTGCCTGCCGTGCGCGAGGTCGTCGTGGTCGACGAGGGCGGGCTCGCCGACCTGGTCGCGGCCGGGACCGGCGTCGAGGACGCCGAGATCGAGCGCCGCCGGTCCCTGGCCACCGCCGCGGACCTCGCGACGATCATCTACACCTCGGGCACGACGGGCCGGCCCAAGGGCGTCGAGCTCAGCCACGGGAACTTCGTCGACAACGCCCGCAACGGCGTCGCCGCGCTGACCGAGGTGTGCGCGACCCCGGGGTCCCGCACCCTGCTGTTCATGCCGCTCGCGCACGTGTTCGCGCGTTTCATCCAGATGGTCGCGATCGAGGCGGGCTCCCCGCTGGGCCACACGCCCGACACCCGGAACCTGCTCGCCGACTTCGCGTCGTTCCGGCCGACGTACATCCTGGCCGTCCCGCGGGTGTTCGAGAAGGTCTACAACTCCGCCGAGCAGAAGGCCGGCCACGGCGCGAAGCTCAAGCTGTTCCGCTGGGCCGCCAAGGTGTCCATCACCTACTCCCGCGCCCTCGACACCGCCTCCGGGCCGTCCGCGCAGCTCAAGGCCGCGCACGCCCTGGCGTCGTCCCTGGTGCTGCGCAAGCTCCGGGACGCGATGGGCGGCTCGCTGCGGTACGCGATCTCGGGCGGCGCCCCGCTGGGCGAGCGGCTGGGCCACTACTACCGCGGTCTCGGCCTCGTGGTGCTCGAGGGCTACGGCCTGACGGAGACCACCGCGCCGTCCGCGGTCAACCGCCCCGGGCTCATCAAGATCGGCACCGTCGGCCCCGCGTACCCCGGCACGTCGCTGCGGGTCGACGACGACGGCAACGTGTTCGCGAAGGGCCCGCACGTGTTCCGCGGCTACCACGACAACGCCGCGGCCACCGCCGAGGTGCTGGACGCCGACGGCTGGTTCGCGACCGGGGACATCGGCACCCTGGACGACGACGGCTACCTGCGGCTCACGGGCCGCGCCAAGGAGCTCATCGTCACCGCGGGCGGCAAGAACGTCGCGCCCGCCGTGCTGGAGGACCGGTTCCGCGGCCACCCGCTGGTCAGCCAGGTCGTCGTCGTCGGCGACGGCCGCCCGTTCATCGGCGCGCTGGTCACCCTCGACGCCGACATGCTCCCCGGCTGGCTGTCCATGCACGGCCTGCCGCCGATGGACGTCCGCGCCGCGGGGAGGCACCCCGAGGTGCTGGCGGCCCTCGACCGCGCCGCCGCGCGCGCCAACGAGGCCGTGTCCCGCGCGGAGTCCATCCGCAAGGTGCGCGTGCTCGACGGCGACTTCACCGAGGCGAACGGCTACCTGACCCCGTCGCTCAAGGTGAAGCGCGCGCTGGTGCTCAAGGACTTCGCGGCCGACGTCGAGGAGCTCTACGTCGACACCCGGGAGCACTGACCGCGCCTCCGCGCGCTTTCAGTGGAAGGTTCTGACCGACACGCCGTGCGCGCGCCGGTCAGAACCTTCCACTGTCCGGGGGACTCGCGGGATCAGACCACGTCGTGCAGCCGGCGCTGGTCGGCCGACTGCGTGGGCACCGCCTCGCTCGGCGTCGACCCGTCCGTGTAGCGCAGCACCGCGCCCACCCCGTCGACCGCCTCGACCTGCCCGTCGAGCGCGATCGCGAGCCCGGCGTCCTGCCCGAGCGCGGCGCGCAGCAGCGCCACGTCGGCGGGCATCCGCCGCGCGCCCTCGGTGACGCCGATGCCGGCCAGGTCGTCCTCGCTGGACGCGATCTGCAGCGGGTCCGGGCCGACCCACAGCTGCCGGTCGCCGAGCGCCGAGCCGGGCAGCGTGACGTCCTCGTGCAGGACGAGCTCGCGGACCTGGCCGCGCTGCAGCACGGTGACCACGTCGTCGACGGAGGTGACCGCCGCTCCCCCGCGGCCGAGCTCCTCGCGGTAGCGCGCGAGGGTCTCCTCGCGCCGGCGCTGCCGGAACGCCTCGAGCGCCTCGGCGACCCGCTGGTGGAACACGTCCTGCTTGACGCCGTCGGCGCGGGAGCCGCCCGGGACCTCGACGAGGACGTCCTTGGTCCGCGGCGCCACCGCGTGGCAGAGCAGCGAGACCGCACGGACGTCACCGGTGACGAGGACGATCTCGGGCTTCTTCTCGACCACCTGCTTGTCGAGCTCGGCGGCGACCGTCTCGGCGTTGCGCTCCCAGGAGTCCTCGGCGCGCATCTGCACCCGCCGGGCCTTCCAGCCGTCGCCGCTCTCCTTGACCTTGCGGAGCTCGTCGTGGTCGCCCTCGACGGACTCCTTCTGCGCGGTGCGCAGGCCCGAGCCGTCGGACCAGGTGAGGTCCGCGCCCTGCCGGTCGACCTCGACCAGCAGGAACCGCGTGGCCTGGTCCGCGGCGCGCACCGCCGGCAGCAGCACCGGCACGTCGTCCAGGTGCGCGGTCGACTGCGCCGGGGACTCCTTGAGCACGCGGTCCACGACGACGCCCTCGGCGTCCGCGATCAACACCCGCCCGTGCGGGCCGGCGACCCCGGTGGGCCGGGTCACCCGCTCCTCGATCTCGTCCAGCACGGCCGCGGCCGCCCCCGAGCGCTCCAGCTCCTTGCGCAGGGCCCGCCACCGGCCCGCGACCTCCTCGTCGCCGGACGCGTCGGCACGCGTCGCGTCGAGGTGGATGGTGATGAACGGGGCGGGACGTCCGAGCAGGGGCTTGAGCCAGTGCAGTTCCACGAGCGACCTCCGAGGGTCCGGTTGCGTGGGTCGTGCCGGCGCAGCGCCGTCCGGGCCGCACCGACCGACCGGTCCTGACCCCTCCCACCCTCTGACAGCCAGTCGCACCGCGCCACCCCGGAGGGCGGCGAGTTCCCGGCCGGGCGCCTCGCGGACCGCGGCGGTCAGTCGGTGACCGGGTCGTCCGAGGCCGTCGCCGGGGCGCGCTGGCCGTCCGGCCCTGCCGCGATCTCCTCGTGGTGCCGGATGACCTCCTCGACGATGAACGCGAGGAACTTCTCCGCGAACACCGGGTCGAGGTCGGCCTGGTGCGCGAGGTCCCGCAGCCGCGCCACCTGGCGCGCCTCGCGGCCCGGGTCGGACGCGGGCAGCCCGAGCCGGGCCTTGAGCACGCCGACCTGCTGCGTCGCCTTGAACCGCTCCGCGAGCAGGTGGACGAGGGCCGCGTCGATGTTGTCGATGCTGCCGCGCAGGCGCGCGAGCTCGGGCGGGAGCGCGGGGGTGCCGGCCGGGGTGCTGGAAGTCGTCACGCCCCCGATCGTAGGGGGCGTGACGACGAGGTCAGGCGCTCTTCTCGCGGGGCGTGCGCTTGGCGGGCGCCTGCCGCGGGACCAGCGTCGGGTTGACGTTCTCCAGGACCACGCCGCGGTTGACGACGACGCGCTCGACGTCGTCGCGGCTCGGCACCTCGAACATCACCTGCTGGAGGACCTCTTCCATGATCGCCCGCAGGCCGCGCGCGCCGGTGCCGCGCAGCAGCGCCTGGTCGGCGATCGCCTCGACCGCGTCCTGCGTGAACTCGAGCTCGACGCCGTCGATCTCGAACATCCGCTGGTACTGCTTGACCAGGGCGTTGCGCGGCTCGGTGAGGATCCGGACGAGCGCGGACTGGTCCAGCGGCGACACCGTGGTGATGACCGGGACGCGCCCGATGAACTCGGGGATCAGCCCGAACTTCAGCAGGTCCTCCGGCATGACGTCGCCGTAGACGTCCTTGTCGTCCGCGCTGTGCAGCGGGGCGCCGAAGCCGATGCCCTTGCGGCCCGAGCGGCTGGTGATGATCTCGTCCAGCCCGGCGAACGCGCCGGCCACGATGAACAGCACGTTCGTCGTGTCGATCTGGATGAACTCCTGGTGCGGGTGCTTGCGGCCGCCCTGCGGGGGCACCGAGGCCGTCGTGCCCTCGATGATCTTGAGCAGCGCCTGCTGCACGCCCTCGCCGGACACGTCCCGCGTGATCGACGGGTTCTCGCTCTTGCGGGCGATCTTGTCGATCTCGTCGATGTAGATGATCCCGGTCTCGGCCTTCTTCACGTCGAAGTCCGCGGCCTGGATGAGCTTGAGCAGGATGTTCTCGACGTCCTCGCCCACGTAGCCCGCCTCCGTGAGGGCCGTGGCGTCCGCGATCGCGAACGGGACGTTGAGCATCCGCGCGAGGGTCTGGGCGAGGTACGTCTTGCCGCAGCCGGTGGGGCCGATCAGCAGGATGTTCGACTTCGCGATCTCGACCGAGTCCTCGGCCTGCGCGGTGCCGACCGACGGGGTCGCCTCGCCCGCCTGGATGCGCTTGTAGTGGTTGTAGACCGCGACCGCGAGCGACCGCTTGGCGGGCTCCTGGCCGACGATGTACTGCTCGAGGAACCCGAAGATCTCCTTCGGCTTGGGCAGCTCGACCATCCCGATCTCGGTGGCCTCCGCCCGCTCCTCCTCCATGATCTCGTTGCAGAGCTCGATGCACTCGTCGCAGATGTAGACGCCCGGACCCGCGATGAGCTTCTTCACCTGCTTCTGCGACTTCCCGCAGAACGAGCACTTGAGAAGGTCCGCGCCGTCCCCGATGCGAGCCACGTGCGTCCCCTTCCCTCGGTGCGACCGGTCGGTCGCGAGTCACTGCGCTCCCGGGCGGGCCGACCACGGCCGACCGCCCATCGGTCCATTGCACACCACGGCGGGCCCGGTGTCAGCCCGCCACGCACCGGGCGCCGGGCGTGTCGGACGGGTTCGCCCGTCCGGCGGTGCTCGCGCGCCCCGCCACGGCCACCCTGGAGGCGGTCGCGGCGGGGCGCGCGGGGTGCCGCGGGGGCCTCAGCGGCCCCCGGGCGGCGTCACGGCTCGACGCGGGTCGCGATCGCGCCCTTGCGGCTCTCGAGCACCTGGTCGACGATCCCGTACTCGTGCGCCTGCTTGGCGGTGAGGATCTTGTCGCGCTCGATGTCCTGACGGACCTTGTCCAGCGGCTGGCCGGTGTGGTGCGCGATGGTCTCCTCGAGCCACTCGCGCATCCGGATCAGCTCGTTGGCGTGGATCTCGATGTCCGACGCCTGGGCGTAGCCGCCGCCCTCCATCGCGGGCTGGTGGATCAGCACGCGGGCGTTCGGCAGCGCCAGGCGCTTGCCCGGGGTGCCCGCGGCCAGCAGGACCGCGGCGGCCGAGGCCGCCTGGCCGAGGCACACCGTCTGGATCTGCGGCTTGATGTACTGCATCGTGTCGTAGATCGCGGTCAGCGCGGTGAACGAGCCGCCGGGCGAGTTGATGTAGAGCGTGATGACGCCGTCGGGGTCGGTCGACTCCAGGACCAGCAGCTGGGCCATGATGTCGTCCGCGGAGGCGTCGTCCACCTGCACGCCGAGGAAGATGATCCGGTCCTCGAACAGCTTGGTGTACGGGTCCTGCCGCTTGAAGCCGTACGCCGTGCGCTCCTCGAACTGGGGCAGCACGTAGCGGGACGACGGCGAGGTCGCGACGGACCCGGCGGTGCCGCCCCAGCCGCCGGCGAGGCGCCCGGCGCGGGCGATGAACTGCGACTCGGTGCTCACGAGTTCTCCTTACGAGGTCTGTTCTGGTCGGCGGGGGTCGGTCAGGCCGCGGTGCCGCCGCCGCCGGTGACGGCGCCGGCGTGGGTGACGACCTTGTCGACGAACCCGTACTCGAGGGCCTCGGGGGCGGTGAACCAGCGGTCGCGGTCCGAGTCCGCCGTGATCTGCTCGACCGACTTGCCGGTCTGCTCGGCGATCAGCTCCGCGAGCACCGTCTTCATGTGCAGGATCAGCTGGGCGTTGATGCGCACGTCGGTGGCGGTGCCGCCGATGCCGCCGGAGGGCTGGTGCATCATCACGCGGGCGTGCGGGGTGGCGTAGCGCTTGCCCTTGGCGCCCGAGGAGAGCAGGAACTGCCCCATCGAGGCCGCCATGCCCATGGCCACCGTGGCGACGTCCGGCTGGATGTACTGCATGGTGTCGTAGATCGCCATGCCCGCGGTGATCGAGCCGCCGGGCGAGTTGATGTACAGGAAGATGTCCTTGTCCGGGTCCTCCGCCGCGAGCAGCATCATCTGGGCGCAGATGGCGTTCGCGTTCTCGTCCCGGACCTCCGACCCCAGCCAGATGATCCGCTCCTTGAGGAGCCGGTTGTAGATGGAGTCGTTGAGGCCGAGTCCCCCGGACTCTGCCCGGGCGATGGCCGGCGTCTGGTCGTTCACGAACGCTCCCTCGATCAGGACTGGTTGCTTGTCAGCGACCCTAACGCCCGGCCCGCCCGGCATCAGTCCCGGTCGGGCCCCGTTTCGCTGTCGGCGCAGGGGGTGCACCCGGCCCGGGACGCGCGGAGGGCCCCGCACCGGTGACGGTGCGGGGCCCTCGCGTCGTGCGGGTGCCGGGGCTCAGGCCTTGGCGTCCTCGGCGGGCGCCTCGGTGGCCTCGGTCGCGTCCTCGTCGCCCTCGGCGGCCGCGGTGGCGGCGTCCTCGAGCGCGGTCTGCGCCGCGTCCTCCTCGTCGGTGCCGATGTACTCCGACAGGTCGACCGCCGCGCCGGAGCCGTCGACGACCGCCACGTGCCGCAGCGCGACCGCGAGGGCCTTCGAGCGCGCGACCTCGGCGACCATCGCGGGGATCTGGCCCTGCTGGTCGATGGTCTGGATGAACGTGTTCGGGTCCATGCCGTACTGGCGGGACGCGCTCACGAGGTAGTCGACGAGCTCGCCCTGGTTGACCTTGACCTCGAGGTTCTCGGCCAGGGTGTCCAGGAGGATCTGGTTGCGCAGCGCGGTCTGCGCCTGCTCCGTGACCTCGGTGCGGTGCACGTCGTCCTCCAGGCGGCCCTCGGACTCGAGGTGGCGGTGCACCTCGGCCTCGACGGCGCCGGCGGGGACCGGGATCTCGAGCTGCTCGAGCAGCTGCTCCAGGAGCAGGTCGCGGGCCTGGACGGCCTGGTTCTGCGCCTTGATCTTGGTGGCCTGCTCGCGCAGGTCCGCCAGGAGCTCCTCCACCGTGTCGAACTCCGACGCCATCTGCGCGAAGTCGTCGTCGGCCTCGGGCAACTCGCGCTCCTTGACGGAGGACGCGGTGACGGTGACCTCGGCCTGCTCGCCGGCGTGGTCGCCGCCGACCAGCGTGGTCGAGAACGTCGTGGTCTCGCCGGCCGACAGGCCGGTCAGCGCCTCGTCCAGGCCCTCGAGCATGTTGCCCGAGCCGATCTGGTAGGAGACGCCGGAGACCGTGTCGACCTCCTCGCCGTCGATCTTGGCGACCAGGTCGATCACCGCGAAGTCCTTGTCGGCGGCCGGGCGGTCGACGCCGACCAGGGTGCCGAAGCGCTCGCGCAGGGTGTCCAGGCGGCCCTGGACGTCCTCGTCGGTGATCTCCGAGTCGTCCACGGTCACGGACAGGCCGTCGAGCGACGGGATCTCGATCTCGGGCCGGACCTCGACCTCGGCGGTGAACACCAGGTCGCCGTCGGTCTCGCCGGGCACCAGGCCGGGCACCTTCGTGACGTCGACCTCGGGCTGGCCGAGCGGGCGCAGCTTGTTCTCGCGGACGGCCTCGGCGTAGAAGCCGGACAGCCCCTCGTTGACGGCGTGCTCCATGACCGCCGGGCGGCCGACGCGCTGGTCGATGATCCGCGGCGGGACCTTGCCCTTGCGGAAGCCGGGGATGTTCACCTGCTCCGCGATGTGCGAGTAGGCGTGATCGATGCTCGGCTTGAGCTCGTCGTACGGAACCTCGACGGTCAGCCTGACCTTGGTGGGCTCCAGGGTCTCGACGGCGCTCTTCACTTCAGTGCTCTCCAACTGCTCGGATTCGTCTGCGCCGGGGTGCCCGGCGTGGGCGCTGGGGCGGGCCGGTCGGGCGGTTCCCCGCTCTACCCCGAGGGGCGGCACGCTTCGGCGCGCGCGGGCATGGCTCGCCGCACCGGCCCACGAAGCCTACGCCACCGCGCCACGCCGCCGCCAAAGCAGGCTCAGGTCCGGCGGCGGCCCCGCCACGCGCGCCACGCGCCGGTCGACCACAGCGACCACGCGACCAGCAGGCCCTGGCCGGGCAGCCGGGCGAGCCGCTTGGCGTCCGTGTCGAGCCCGAAGGCGTCGGTGTGCGTGAGGTACTGCGACACGTTGCCGGGGAAGATCGCGACGAAGAACGCGGCCGCGGCCCACCCGACCTTCGCGCGGTGCCGCGCGGGCGCGACGGCGAGCGCCGTGCCGAGCGCGATCTCGACGACCCCCGAGCCGAGGACGACGAGGTCCTCGTCGAGCGGCACCCACGGCGGGACCTGCGCCCGGAACTCCTCGCGCGCGAACGTGAGGTGGCTGGTGCCGGCGAACGCGAGCACCGCCCCGAGACCGACCCGACCCACCGTCCGCGCGAGGCCGCCGCCCCGCCGCGCCTGCTGCTCCGCCATGTCCGCTCCCTGGGTAGACGAGTTCGTCTACCTATCGAAGCACAGGTGCGGGGGCGCCCGCACCCGCGGGTCGCGCACGCACCCCGGCGCGATTCAGCGACCCGGCCGCTCCCCCGGGAGGCCGAGGGCGGTCGCGGTGCGCCGGGCGACCGCGTCGAGGTGCGCGCCCGGGTCGCGCAGGACGCCGCGGTAGTGGCCGAACAGCTCGAAGCTCACGCAGCCGTACAGCTCCGTCCACGCGTCCACCACGGCGAGCGGCAGCCGCGGGTCCACCGACCCGGGCAGCGGGCACCTGGTCCGACGGGCGGCCCGCGAGGGCCAGGGCGAGCAGGGCGCCGGCGTCCGCCCGGAGCGCGTCGGGCACCCGGTCGGCGCCGGGCGCGCGGTGGCCGGCGATCCAGGCATCCACCGCGACGGCCGCGAGCAGCAGCGGCACCCGCGACGCCGGGGCGGTGGTGTCCTGGGGCGCGGCGTACCCCGGGACCGGCGAGCCGTAGATCAGCCCGTACTCGTGCGGATGGCCCAGCGCCCACCCCCGCACGCCGCGGTGCACGGCCAGCCACCGACCGAGCAGGTCGGCGCGGTCGGCGCCGCGCTCCGCGCGCTCGGCGGCGTCCGCCAGACCGGTGTACGCCTCGGTGATCAGCGCCGTGAGCAGCGCGTCCCGGTTCGGGAAGTACCGGTACACCGCCGAGGGGGCCATGCCGAGCTCGCGGGTCACGGCGCGGACCGACAGCGCCGCCGCGCCCACCTCGGCGAGCTGCGCGCGCGCCGCATCGGTGATCTCCCGCAGCAGCTCGCGCCGGGCGCGGGCACGGGCACCCTCGGCGGGCGACGGGACGGACGACATGGTGCCCAGGGTGGCACGCGCTGCGGCCCGCGCGAGCACGACGGAGCCGGGTCTTGCCAGAAACGCGAACGGTGTTCACACTTGCGATCACTGATCCGAACCCTGCAGCAGAGGAGCACCCATGGGCGTCCACGTGGTCATCGGTTCCGGCCCGGTCGGCACCGCGCTGACCGACCTGCTCGCCCGGGACGGCGAGCGGGTCGTCGTCGTGACCCGGTCGGGGGGCGGGCTCGACCACCCCGCGGTCACCCGCGTCGCCGCCGACGCGAGCGACGCCGAGGCGCTCGCCGCCGTCGCGCGCGGCGCGACCGCCCTGTACAACTGCGCCAACCCCGCGTCCTACCAGCAGTGGGCCGCGCTGTGGCCCCCGCTCGCCGCGTCGGCGCTGCGCGCGGCCGAGGGCTCGGGCGCCGTCCTGGTCACGACGAGCAACCTCTACGGGTACGGCCCCGTGGACGTGCCGCTGACCACCGACCTGCCGCTGGCCGCCACCGGCCACAAGGGCCGGCTGCGCGCCGACATGTGGCGGGACGCGCTGGCGGCGCACGCCGCGGGTCGTGTCCGCGCGACCGAGGTGCGGGCCGCCGACTACCTCGGGCCCGACGTCACCGCCGCCGGTGGGGTCCTGCGCCGGTACGCCGACGCGACGCTGCGCGGGCGGCCCGCCCGGGTGTTCGGCGACCCGGACCTCCCGCACAGCTTCACCGCCGTCGAGGACGTGGCGCGGCTGCTGCGCACGGTGGCCACCGAGGAGCGGGCGTGGGGCCGCGCCTGGCACGTCCCGAGCCCGGAGCCCGTGACCGTGCGGCGCGCGCTCACCGACCTCGCGGCGGCCGTGCCCCAGGGCGCCCCCGAGCCGCGGCTCCGCCGCTTCCCGCGCGCCGCCGTCCGCGCCCTCGCCCCCGTGGTGCCGGTGCTGCGCGAGCTGACCGAGGTGCTGTGGCAGTGGGAGCGGCCCTTCGTGCTGGACGCCCGCGCCACCGAGGCGGCGTTCGGCCTGCACCCGACCCCCTGGGCGCAGGTGGTGCAGGCGACGGCGCGGGCGTGGCGGCCCGTGCCGGGCGGCCGCGCCTCCTAGGCCTCGGCCAGCGGGAGGTGGGCCGCCGTGAGCGCCCCGTCGACCTGCGGGGGCAGAGGTCGGCCGGGGCCACCGCTGCGGCGACCCCGGCCGACGCCGCGCCCTACGGACGGACCAGCTCGGGCTCCGGCCGGCGCTCAGGCTCATCGACGGCGTCCTGCAGCGCGTGCCCCTCGGTGTCGATGCGGGGCAGCACCCTGCCGAGCCACGCCGGGATCCACCAGGCGGCCTTGCCGAGCAGCGACAGGGCGGCCGGCATGAGGATCATCCGGACGATGAACGCGTCGGCGACGATCCCGATCATGAGG
Organism: Cellulomonas sp. Y8; assembly: GCF_008033115.1. Lineage (NCBI taxonomy): Bacteria > Bacillati > Actinomycetota > Actinomycetes > Micrococcales > Cellulomonadaceae > Cellulomonas > Cellulomonas sp. Y8. Next base: position 3,725,185 of record NZ_CP041203.1, on the reverse strand, counting down.
CCGAAGGCGATCGACGCGGCGATGGCGAACGAGCTGGACGCGAACCCGGCGAACACGACGGTCATGATCGACGCCGCGGCGACGAGCACCGGGGCCGCCCGGGAGAAGCCCTCCACGATCGCGTCCTTCGGAGCCATGCCGTGGTCGTGCATCTCCTTGATCCGGGAGACCAGGAACACCTGGTAGTCCATGGCGAGCCCGAACAGCACGCCGACCAGCAGGATCGGCAGCAGGCTCATCATCGGGTCGCCCTGCGCGGCGGTGATGAGCGGGAACTCCCAGCCCCACTGGAACACGGCCGTGCTCGCGCCGAACGACGCCAGGACCGACAGCAGGTAGCCGGCGGTGGCGATCACGGGGATGAGGATCGAGCGGAACATCAGGACCAGCAGCGCCATCGAGATCAGGACGATCACGATCACGTACTTGATGAGGGCGGTGTTCAGAGCCGCGTCCTGGTCGATGCCGATGGCGGTCTCCCCGGTCACCTCCAGGCGCACGCCGTCGACCATCGAGTCCTCGTGGTCGCGGATCGTGTGGACGAGGTCCTGGGTGGAGACGTCGATCGGGCCACCCGTGGGGATCATGGTGATCCGGGCGACGTCGCCGCTGGAGCTGATCTCGGCGGGCGTCACCATCTGCACCCCCGGGAGCGCGGACAGCGCGTCCTCGACGGCCCCGGCGTCGGCCGCGACGTCGTCGCCCTCGGCGAGCACGATGAGCGGGCTCTGCACGCCGCCGAGCTCGTCCAGGACGAGGTTGTAGGCCGCGCGCTCGGTGGACTCGGGGTCCGCGCCGCCCGGCACGTGGAACGCCGTCTTCATGCTGAGCACGGGGATCGCGACGGTGACCAGGACCGCGGCGCCGCCGACGAGGGCGAGGACCGGGTGCTGGACGACGGTCGTGCCCCACCGGCTGAGGAAGCCGCGCTTCTCGGTCGTCCCCTCGGTCCAGATGCGGCCCTCGGCGAGCGCCCGCCGGTGCTTCGTCGGCAGCGCCTTCAGGCCCATGGTCTTGAGCAGGACCGGCAGCAGGGTCAGGGACAGCAGGACCGCGATGAGGACGGCGAACGCGGCGGCGTAGCCCATGACCGAGATGAAGCCGATGTTGGCGACCATCAGGGCCACCAGGGCGACGATCACGGTCGCGCCCGCGAACACCACGGCGGTCCCGGCGGTCCCCGTCGCCCGGCCGATGGCCTCGTCGACCGTCCGCCCCCCGCGCAGCTCGTGCTGGAAGCGGGACAGGACGAACAGGCCGTAGTCGATGCCGACCGCGAGGCCGAGCATCGCGGCGAGGATGATCGAGTTCTCGCCGATCGGGGTGATCGACCCGTACGCGAAGACGCCGACCAGGCCGACGCCGACGCCGAAGGCCGCGGTGAGCAGGTTCGCGCCCGCGGCCCGCAGGGTGCCGAACGTCAGGATCAGCACGAGGAACGCCGCGAGGACGCCGATCATCTCGCCGACGCCCTGCTCGGGGGCACCGAGCGGGACGAGGTTGCCGCCCAGCTCCACCCCCAGCTCGGCCGGCGCGGACTGCTGCAGGTCCAGGGCGGCGGCGTAGGACGTCTCCTGCTGCTCGTCGTCGAGACCGGTGTACGTCAGCGTCGAGATGGCCAGGCTCTGGTCCGGGGAGATCGACGGGTTCGCGGGGTCGAGCGGGTCGCTCACCGTCTGCACCCCGGGCAGGGACGCGGCGTCGTCGAGCACGGACTGGATCTCCCGCGCGACGGCCGGGTCGGTCACCGCGCCGGCGTCCGGGTGGAAGACGAGCTGCAGGGTCTGGGCGTCCTCCTGGGAGCCCTCGGACGGGAACTCCTCGTTCATGCGCTCGAGCGCGAGCGAGGCGCGCGAGTCGGGGATCGAGTCGTCCGCCGTCTCCCCCATCCCGTTGACCGCGAGGATGCCCGTGAGGCCGGCGAAGACGGCGACCCACGCGATCACCACCACCAGCCGACGCCGGGCGCTGAAGCGCCCGAGCCTTGCGAGGAACGTTGCCATGGATCTCTACTCTCGTTGCGGGTCCGACGGACGTCCTCGATCCTGGCGACGTGAGCGTCCCGGCGAATCGGCCGGGGAGACCGTCCTCGGTACGACGTCCGGGGTACGTGACCGGACGGCCGGTACCGCCGCGGGCGTCCACGCGGGAGCAGGGGCGCGACCCGTGCCCGCCGGGCTCACGACGAGCGCACCACCGGGTCGTCCACGGTGACGGCGGGCGCGGCCTTCGTCGGGTCGGACTTGAAGATGACCTTGAAGATCGGGAAGAACACCCAGAACGAGATCGCGCTGTTGATCAGCACGACCACGAGGTCGGCGAGGGTCTCGCCGGTGCCGCCCAGGCCCCAGGTGTCGATGAACAGGTCGTAGATCGGCGCCTTGTACAGGCCCTGCAGCGCGGCCGCCACGATCGTGATGACCACGTAGGCGATCGCGTACCAGGTGGCAGCCTTCGCCACCGAGGAGTTCGACTTGAACGTGATGCTGCGCTGGGCGAAGAAGTTGATCACCTGCGCCACCAGGATGGTGACCTGGACCGCGAGGAAGTAGGCGAGCCCGCCGCCGCCGGCCGGCAAGGCCCCGGCGGCGTAGTCGAACACGAAGTACTGCGAGCCGTCCGGGTTCGAGCCGACCGGCCAGACCTGGAACGCGGTGTCGACCAGGGACGTCATCCCGAACAGCCACTTCGACAGCGGCATCAGCGCGAGCTGCAGCACGGTGATGCCGTTGCTCAGCACGAAGAACACGACGAACTGGGCGACGCCCGGCCGCTTGGTGGCGAACCGGCCCCAGGCGTCCTTGAGACGGGTGAACATACGAGCGGGTCTCTCTTCCAGGAGGTCAGGCGTCGCCGCGCAGCTGGCGCGCGGTGGTGCGGTTGGCGCGGCGGTTGCGGAGGAACCCGCGGATCGTGGCGCCGGCGCCGGCGAAGAAGTGGCCGTTGACGATGCGGACGATCCCGTCCACCATCTCGGCGCTGACCATGCCGTTGGTCATCTTCCCGATGGCCCGGAACGGCATGTTGAGCAGGAACAGGATGTTCAGGTCGGGCTTGCCCCTGAGGTCGGCGCGGTCGCGCAGGAACGCGAGCACCCGGTAGGCGAGCCGGGCCAGCGGGGAGCGCGCGGTCTGCATCCGGCCGAGCGCGTCGTTCACGCCGAGCGGCCCGGACCAGGAGGCCGGCGGGACCGGGCGGCCGAGCAGGGCCGCGAAGTCGGCGTCGGGCACGTGCCGGACGTCCCCGGTGCGGTACCGGACCGGGACCGCGTCCTCCGCCACCGGCGGCACGGTCCCTGCCACCTCGACGGTGGCCTTCTCGGACAGGTCGGCGACGTTCGCGCCGGCGAGCACGGTCCAGGTGCCGCGCTCGACCTGCCAGGCCCCGGTGCCCACGTCGAAGTGCCGGAACGCCGCGTCCCCCAGGGGGACGGTCACGGTGGTCGACTCCCCCGGGGCGAGCTCGACCCGGGCGAACCCGGCGAGCGTGCGGTCCGGCCGGTGCACGCCCGGCGTCTCGCGCCGCACGTAGACCTGCACCACGTCCGAGCCCGCGACGGCGCCCGTGTTGGTCACGGTCACCGTGGCCGCGTCGGCCGTCGCGGTCAGACCGGAGTACGCGAACGAGGTGTACGACAGCCCGAACCCGAACGGGAACGTCACCGGCACCCCGGCGGTCGTGTAGTACCGGTAGCCGACGAACAGGCCCTCGCGGTACTCCGCGGTCCGCTGCTGCCCCGGGAACGTGTCCGCGGTCGGGGTGTCCGACAGCCGCACCGGCACGGTCTCGGCGAGCCGCCCGGCCGGGTTCGCGACGCCGGTCAGCACGTCGAGCAGCGCGCCCGCGCCGGCCTGGCCGGACAGGTAGCCGTGCACCAGCGCCTGCGCGGAGCCGAGCCACGGCATCTCCACGACACCACCGGCGGCCAGCACCACGACGGTGCGCGGGTTCGCGGCGTGCACGGCCTCGAGCAGCTCGGTCTGCGCCGCGTGCAGCATGAGGGTCGACCGGTCCAGGCCCTCGGACTCGGCGATCTCGTCCAGGCCCAGGAACAGCAGGGCGACGTCGGCGCCCCGGGCCGCCTCCACCGCCGACGCGCGCAGCGCCTCGTCGGGCCTCCCGTCGCGGCGGAACCCGCGGACGGACGCCACCACGTCGAGCTCCGTCTCGCCGATGAGGTCGAGGATCGTGTCGAGCCGGGTCGGGTTCACGGCCGAGGAGCCGGCGCCCTGGTAGCGCGGCGTGAAGGCGAAGTCGCCGATCACCGCGACCCGGGTCCCGGCCGCCAGCGGCAGCAGGGCCTCGTCGTTCTTCAGCAGCACCGCCGACCGCGCCGCGACCCGGCGGGCCAGCGCGTGGTGCGCGGCCTCGTCGACGGCCGGCGCCGTGCCCGGCTCGCGGGCCTCGGCGACCAGCCGCAGCACCTCGGCGGCGCGCGCGTCCAGGTCGGCCTCGGCGAGCCGGCCGTCGCGCACCGCGGCGACGAGCTGGCGCGCCGAGTCCAGCCCGGCCGCCGGCATCTCCAGGGTCCCGCCCGCGGCCGCCGCGGCCACGACGTCGTTCGAGCCGCCCCAGTCGGAGATCACCGCCCCGTCGAAGCCCCACTCGTCCCGCAGCACCTGCTGCAGCAGGAACGGGTCCTCGTGCGCGTACGTGCCGTTCACCCGGTTGTACGCGGACATGATCGTCCGCGGTGCGGCTTCGGTGACCACGATGCCGAACGCGGTCAGGTAGATCTCGCGCAGCGTCCGCTCGTCGACCACGGAGTCCGACGCCATCCGGCGCAGCTCCTGGGAGTTCGCGGCGTAGTGCTTGGAGCACGCCGCCACGCCGGCGGCCTGGATGCCGCGCACGTACCCGGCGGCCATCCGCCCCGCCAGCAGCGGGTCCTCGGAGAAGTACTCGAAGTTGCGCCCGCCCAGCGGGGAGCGCTTGATGTTCAGGCCCGGGCCCAGCAGCACGTCGACGTCCTGCGCCGCGGCCTCGGCGCCGAGCGCCCGCCCGACCTCCTCGGCGAGCTCGGGGTCCCAGGTGTTCGCGACCGCCGCGGCGGTCGGGAAGCAGGTCGCCGGCTGCGACTCGGCGATGCCGAGGTGGTCCGCGGCGCCGGTCTGCTTGCGCACCCCGTGCGGCCCGTCCGCCAGCCAGAGCGAGCGCACGCCGTGCCGCGGCAGGTCGTACGTCTCCCAGACCGTCTTGCCGGTGAGCAGGGCGGCCTTCTCCAGCAGGGTCAGGTTCTCGATCATGACGCTCGGTCTCTCCAGGCGGTGGGGCGTGCGGTGCGCGGTCCTGGCCGGTGCGGGTCGCACCGGCCAGGACCGGGAGGGTGGTCAGCGGGACGGCGTCCCGGCGACCTCGCGAGGGTCCGGCTCCGCGCCGGCGTCCTCGCTGTCCGCGCCACCGGAGGCACCGGGACCGCCGCGCCGCTGCCGGACGAGCTTGCGGGTCGTGACCACCAGGAGCGCCACGATCGCCAGGCCGAACAGCACGTCGAGCGCGTACAGCGCCCACTTCCACAGCGGCGTCACCGCGACCAGCTCGGACCCGGCCGAGAGCCCGTTCATCGCGTTCGACGCGGTGACGGCGTACGCGATGTTGTGCGCCGCGCGCTGCATGTTCGCGAGCACCGTCGGGGTCATCTCGTCGTCCGAGAGCTTCCACAGGGTCGCGTCCGTGTTGAGCCACAGGTCCGTGCCCGCGGCCAGGCCGGCGCGCAGGTCCTCGTAGGCGAACACCTCGAAGGACGCCTGGTCGGTCACGACCACGCCCTGGAAGCCCCACTCGTCCCGGAGCGTCGCGGTCATCAGGCCCGCGTCCGCGCCGGCCCAGGTCGGGCCGAGGCGGTTCATGCCGGCCATCGCGCCGCGCGCGCCGCCGTCGCGGACCGTGACCTCGAACGGCGCGAGGTAGAGCTGGCGCACGGCCTGCTCGCTCGCGAACGTCGCGAGACCGATCCGGTCCGTCTCCTGGTCGTTGAGCGCGAAGTGCTTCATGAACACGAGCACGCCCTTGGACTGCGCACCGTCGACCACCGCCGCGCTCATCACGCCGGAGAGCCGGGAGTCCTCCGAGAAGTACTCGAAGTTGCGGCCGCTGTACGGCGAGCGGTGGATGTTCAGCGCCGGCCCGTACCAGCCCGCGACGCCGAGGTCGAGGGAGTCCTCGCCGATCGCGACGCCGAACTCCCGCGCCAGGTCGGTGTTGAACGTGGACGCCAGCACGATCGCGGGCGGGTAGCCCATGCCCGACTGGCCGCCGACGAGGGTGTCGGAGATGCCGGCGGGGCCGTCCTTGTCGACCGTGGCCGGGAGCTGGATCGAGTCGACGCGCTTCGTGGCGTAGCCGCCGATGCGGACCAGCTCGTCCAGCTCCGTCGCGGTCATCTGCCCGAGCAGGGCGTCCCACGAGGGCGAGTCGTAGTCCTCGCCGATCATCATCGCCGCGTTCAGCTCGCCGTACGCGTCGTCGACCGTGCCGAGCACGGGCTCCTCGGCGTCGGGGTCCTCGACGTCCGGGATCTCGAGGTCCGCGATCAGCTGCTGCGGCGCGGTCCACGAGCCGTCCGAGTACGTCGTCGGCCAGGTACCGGTCCAGTCGGAGCGGCTGAGGTAGGTGAAGCCCTCGTCGTAGGTCCGCAGGTCGGCGCCCGCGAACTGGTTGGTGACCGCCTCGTCGGTGGCGGCCGACGTCGCCCACGTGGTCGCGTCGAGCTCGCCGACCGTCACCTCGTGCGCGAGGGCGGCGTCGCCGTCCGCCGTCATCCCGTCGGCGGTGCTGTGCCCCTTGGCGGCGAGGATGTTGTTCAGCGCGACGTGCGCGTCCGTGCCGGCGGCCAGGTAGTAGTCGCCCGCGTCCACCACGTACGTCCCGGCGCCGTCGGCGTCGTACGCCTTCATCAGCTCGCGCGGGACCTCGACCGTCACGGTCTCGGACGCGCCCGGCTCCAGCTCCGCGCTCTTGGCGTAGCCCGCCAGCTCGACGGCCGGCTTCTCGATGCCGTGCTCGCGGTCGTAGTCGGTGTACGGCTGCTGCAGGTAGACCTGGACGACGTCCTTGCCCGCGACGTCACCGGAGTTGGTCACCGTGACGGCGACGTCGAACGCGTCCTCGCCCTCCGTCACCGCGTAGTCCGACCAGTCGAACGTCGTGTACGACTCGCCGTGCCCGAACGGGAACTGGACCTCGGTGGCGTAGTCGAAGTCGCCGACCCCGGCTGCGCCGAGGACCGCGTCCTCGTACCGGGTCTCGTAGTACCGGTACCCGACGTACACGCCCTCCGCGTAGACCATGTACCTGTTGCCGCGGTCCACCTGGGAGTTGGTGATCTCGTACGACCCGAGGTTTGCGATGCTGGGGGCGCTCAGCGAGTCGTAGGCGTAGGTGTCGACCAGCGCGCCCGACGGGTTCACCTCCCCGCTGAGGACCTGGCCCACCGCGGCGGCGCCCGTCTGCCCGAACGCACCGACCCACAGGGCCGCACTCACCGGGTACTCGTCCAGGAACCCGAGCTCGACGGGGTTCTGCGTGTTGAGCAGGACCACCACGGTGTCGAACTCCGCGGTCACCGAGGCCAGGAGGTCGCGCTCCTCGGGCGTCGGCTGGAGGTAGGTGGCCGTGCCGGCGTCCCGGGTGCCGATCAGGTCCTTGCTCTCGCCGCCCGAGCGGCCGAGGACGACGACCGCCGCGTCCGCGTAGTCGGCGTAGGACGCCGTGACCTCGGAGGTGTAGGCGCTCTGCGGCACCTCGTTCACCGCGAACTCGCCCTCGCCGTACACGTCCGGGATCGACCGGCGGTAGTACTTGCCGGCGCCGGACTCGTAGAAGTCCCAGAGCGTGGGGTTCAGCTCGAAGCCGGCGTCCGTGAACGAGTCCTCGAGGGTGACCGCCTGGGAGGTGTCGAGCGAGCCCGCGCCGGTGCCGCCGTAGACCGGGTCGACGGCGCTCTGCCCGAAGACGCTGATCCGCGCGCCCTCGGCGAGGGGCAGCGCCCCGTCGTTCTCGAGCAGGGTGATCCCCTCGGCGGAGATCCGGGTGCCCACGTCGGCCAGGTACGCCTGACGGTCCTCGTCGGACGCGAAGTCGGAGGTGAAGTAGTCGGCGTCCTCGCCCTCGGCGGTGACGACCTTCTGGGTGGGCTGGTCGAGGTAGACCGACACGAGGTCGGAGTACTTGGTGGCGTACGCGTTGCCGACCACCAGCCCGCCGGCGAGCGCGGCGCACAGGACGTAGCTGCCGATCGCCACGGGCGTGGACAGCCGTCGTGGTTGCTTCCTGGACATCGTTGGCCTCTTCTCGTGCAGGTGCGCGGGCTCCGGTCGACCTGCGGCGGCGCTGCGCTACGCCCGCTCGCGGTTCCCGGTGCCCGTCCGCGAGGGGGTCGCGGGTGGGGGTCGTGCGGCGGTAGCCAAACACGAGTCATCTCGAATTTGGGCCGACCGCACACAACCGGGGGCCACGGAGGCACAAACTGTCGGGCGGGCGGCGTCAGCGCCGCGAGGCGAGGTGGTCGGTCAGCGCGGCGAGGAAGTCGGTGCGACGGTTTCGACCCACCGGGACCGTCGTGCCGTCGACCAGCGCGGCGTCCAGCCCGTCGACCGCGACGACGTGCGCGAGGTTGACGAGGAAGCCGTGGTGGCACCGCACGAACCCGTCGCCCGCCAGCGCCGCCTCGTACTGCTTGAGCGGGCCGCGGACCCCGTAGCGGCCGCTCAGCGTCCGCACCTCGACGTGGTGGCCGGATGCCGCGAGGACGAGGACGTCGTCCGCGTCGAGCCGCAGCTGCCGCGCGCCCGAGTCCAGGACGACCGTGCGGTGCCGTCGGCTCGCGGCGCGTGCGGCGACCCGGTCGAGCGCGCGGGCGAGCGCCGGGTAGCGCACGGGCTTCAGCACGTACTCCAGCGCGTCGACCTCGTAGCCGGCCACGGCGTGACCGGCCGACGCGGTGACGAACACGATGCCGACGGCCCGGTCGACCTCGCGGACCCGGCGGGCCACCGCGACCCCGTCCAGCCCCGGCAGCTCGACGTCGAGCAGCAGGAGGTCGGCGCCGTCGTAGCCGGTGAGCAGCGACTCGCCGTCCGGCAGCGACGTGTGCGCGAGCTCGACCCCGCGCTCGGCCGCGTAGCGGCGCAGGTGCCGTTGCAGCTCGACGGCCGCAGCGGGGTCGTCCTCGACCGAGGTGATCGCGAGCATCCCGTCCCGTCCCGTCGTGTCCCCGGAGGCGTCAGCCAAATCCTAACTCCCAACGTTTTGGCCTTCGGGGCCCGACCGGCCCTCCGGCGGCCGATACGCTCGGCGGATGTCCGGCTCGACCCCCTCTCCGCGCGGTCCCTACGCCAAGACCCGGGGCCGCGTCGAGGCGGTGCGGCGGACCGCCTTCGAGCTCGTCGTCGAGTCCGGCCACCGGAGCGTCACGATCGCGGAGGTCGCACGACGCGCCGACCTCACCGAGGCCCAGGTGCTCTACCACTTCCCGTCCCGCGAGCACCTGCTCGTCGGCGCCCTCGAGCACGCCGACCGCCGGTCGAGGGCCCACCAGCAGGTGGGCGTCGCGGACGTGCGGGCCGCCGTCGCCGCCACCGTGGAGGCGGAGCGGTCGGACCCGGAGGTGCTCCGCCTCTTCGTCGCGATGTCCGCCGCCGCGACCGACCCGACGCACCCGGCGCACGAGTGGGGCGCCCGGCGCACCCGCGCGATCGTCGCGCGCTACGCCGAGCTCCTGACCGACCTCCAGGCCCAGGGCTGGGCCGACCCCGGCGTGGACCCGCACCGCTTCGCGCGCCGGTTCATGGCGCTGTGGGACGGGCTGCAGACGCAGTGGCTCCTCGACCCCACGTTCGACCTCGGACGCGAGGTGGCCGACGGCCTCGCGGTCCTCGCCGGGCGCGCCGAGATCCCCGGTCCGCGCGGCGGTGGCCCGGCGCAGGACGCCTGACCGGTCGCGCGCCGCTCAGGCCGTCAGCTCGACGTGGCACCACAGCTGCCGCCCTCGGCCGGGCACCTGCTCCACGCCCCACTCGAACGCCGACCGGAGCACGTCCACGACGCGCGCACCGAGCCGGGGGGTCGAGGCGGGGGCGGTGACGGACAGCCGCGCGACCGGCCCGACCACGTCCACCTCGAGCCGCAGGCGCGCACCGGCGTCCGCGCACCGGACCCCCTCGCGGGCGAGCTCGGTGCACACCCGGCGCAGCTCGCCCCGCCGCCAGGGCGCCACGGCACCGTCGACGAGGACGCGGTCCACCCACCGACGCGCCGCGACCGGCGCGTCGGGCGACGCCACCAGGTCCAGCGCGGCGTAGTGGGGCTCGGTCGCGGCGGCGCGGGCGCCGTCCTGGCGTCCGCCCGGGGGCAGGTCGTTCATCGGCGCTCCTCGGTAGGGGTGCGGGAGGTGGCCGCACCCCCGCCGCAGGGGGTCGGCGGGGGTGCGTGCTCCGAGGCTGCCAGGGCGACCGCGGCGCGTCGTCAGCCCCGGGGAGCATCGGCGTACCGCATCGGGCGTACGCCGGCACGGGCCACCGGACGCCTCGCTCACCGCGACTCGTCGGCGAGCCCGCTCTCGTAGGCGAAGACCACGAGCTGGGCGCGGTCGCGGGCCCCGGTCTTGAGCATCGAGCGGCTGACGTGCGTCTTGGCCGTCGCGGGGCTGATGTAGAGGTGCTCGCCGATCTCGTCGTTCGACATGCCCCGCGCGACGAGCCCGACGATCTCGCGCTCCCGCTCGGTGAGGTCCTCGATCCCCGGCAGCGGGCTGCGGTCCCGCGCCCGCGGAGCGCTGAGCACCTGCTCGATCAGCGCCCGCGTCGCGTGCGGGGAGAGCAGCTGGTCCCCCGCCGCCACCGTGCGGATGGCGGCGATCAGGTCGGCGGGGTCCACCCCCTTGCCCAGGAAGCCGCTCGCACCCGCCCGGAGCGCCTCGACCACCAGCTCGTCCGTCTCGAACGTCGTCAGGATCAGCACCTTGACGCCGGCCAGGGCCTCGTCGGCGGTGATCCGGCGGGTCGCCTCGATCCCGTCGACGCCGGGCATGCGGATGTCCATCACCACCAGGTCGGCGCGGGTCGCGCGCGCCTGCGCCACGGCCTCCGCGCCGTCGGCGGCCTCGCCCACCACCTCCAGGTCGGGGGCGGAGTCGAGCAGGAGCCGGAACGTGGCGCGCAGCAGGGTCTGGTCGTCGGCCAGCAGGACGCGGATGGTCATCGGTCGTGCCTCTCGGGGAGTACGCGGGAGCAGGGACGGTCAGGCGGCCGACCAGCCGCCGTCCACCGGCATGATCACACCCGAGACGTCGGCCGCGTCGTCGCTCAGCAGGAACGCGATCGGGCCGGCGAGCTGCGCCGGCTCGGCGACCGGCGGCCGGATGGCCGAGCCGGTCTCGACGCGGGCGCGGCCGAGCTCGGACGCCACGACGGGGCGCATCGCGGTCAGGGTCGGGCCGGGGGCGACCGCGTTGACCCGGATCCCCGACGGCCCGTACATGTACGCCGAGCTCTTCGTGATGCCCACGACCGCGTGCTTGGACGCCGTGTACGCGACCCCGGCGGCCGAACCGCGCAGGGCGGCCTCGGAGGCGACGTTCACGATGGACCCGCGACCCGCTGCCAGCATCAGCGGCAGCACCGCGCGGCTCAGCAGGAACGTCCCGTCGACGTTCACCGAGAAGTTCCGGCGCCACACGGCGTCCGACACCTCGTGCAGCGGCGTGACGTCGTCGGTGACGCCCGCGACGTTGGCGAGCCCGTCGACGCGGTCGCCCGCCACCGCGACGATCCGGGCGACGGCCTCCGGGTCGGTGATGTCGGCGGCGACGGCCTCGACGTCGAAGGCGTCGAGCTCGGCGACGAGGGCACGCAGACCCTCCTCGGTCAGGTCGACCGCGATCACGCGACCGCCCTCGCGGGCGACCCGGGAGGCGGTGGCCCGGCCGATCCCCGACGCGGCTCCGGTCACGACGACGGTCCGCCCGTCGAACCGGCCCGGCACGATCCGCTCCCGCCACCCGGTGGTCGGCGCCTCGCTCTCCTCGGGGAGGACCCCGCCGTTCGCACGGCGCACCAGGTCGGTGACCATTTCCTGCGGGACGAGGCCCCCGCCCAGCTCGACGAGGCGCTCGAGCGGCAGCGCGCGGGCCGGCTGGAGGGCGGCGGCGTCCTTCCCGGCCGCCGCGAGCAGCTCGCCGAGCGCGGGTCCGCCCACCGGGTGGTCGAGCCACTCGCCGACGGTCGAGCGGGCGGTGATCGGGTGCGGGCTCATGCGGTTCCCCTCGTCGCGGCCCGCGGGGCGGCTCCCACGGGGCTGGCGCGTCCTCAGTCTCCTGACCCGACGCCCGTCGCGGATCCCCCGGGCGCAGTATCCGCGGCTACGCCCCCTGCCGTACGGGTCGGCCGGGTCACGCGTCCACGGGACGCCGCGCCGCCGGCAGCGTCGCGACCACCTCGAAGTCGCCGCTCGCCGTCGGCCCCGCCCGGAAGGCGCCCCCGGCGGTACCCGCGCGCTCGCGCATCCCGATCAGGCCGTGCCGGGTCCCCGGGCCGGGCGCACGCTCCGGGTCGGTGGGGTTGGTGATGCGCAGTCGCACGCCGGCGGCGGTCCAGGCGATGGTGAGCTCCACGCGCTGACCCGGTGCGTGCTTCGTCGCGTTGGTCAGCGACTCCTGCACGATGCGGTAGGCCGCGAGGTCCACGTGCTGCGCCAGGGGCACCGGCGTCCCGGACTCGGACACCGAGACGTGCGCCCCGGCGCTCGCGAGTCCGGCGACGAGCTCGTCCAGCGCAGCCAGCCCGGGGACGGGACGCAGCGAGCGGTTCGGGTCGTCGTCCGCCTCGCGGGCCTCCTGGTCGTCGCGTCGGCGCAGCAGGCCGATCGTCGCCCGGAGCTCGTCGATCGCCCGGCCCGTGTGCTGGGCGATGTCCCCCAGCGCGCGCTCGGCCGCGTCGACGTCGGTGCGCAGGAGGTACCGGGCGACCCCCGCCTGCGCGTTGACGAGCGTCAGGTTGTGCGCCAGGGCGTCGTGGAGCTCGCGGGCGATGCGCAGGCGCTCGTCCAAGACGGCGGTCTGCGTGCGCTCGGCGTTCTCGGCCTCGATCCGGAGTGCGCGCTCCCGGCGGCCGGTCCGCCAGACGCCGGCCGCCGCGGCCGTGACCACCAGGTAGAACACCAGCAGGTCGGTCAGCAGGGTGTCGCCGGTGTTCATCGTGACGCCGATGACGGCCAGCCAGGTCCCCCCGACCAGCCCGGCGGTCCACCCGACCCGCCGGGGCACGCGCGAGGCGAGCGTCGCGACCGCGAGCGTCGTCGCGAGCGGAGCCGGCTGGTAGGCGCCCATCCCGCTGTGCATCTGGGCGATCGGGTCCGGCACCGTGAGGAAGATGAGGATCATCGACTCGGCGACGAGCGTGCCGAGCAGTGCCAGGACGGGCCGGTAGGTGCGCAGCAGCAGGGGCGCCCACGCGCCGACGATCGAGACGAGCAGGCGCGTGTCGGGCGCGTCCCACTCCCCCGTGCGGACCGACGTCGTCCAGAACATGCCGCCGAGCCAGGCCAGCGTGAGGGCCAGCTGCCCCGTCGTGGGGCGCCCGCCGCTCCCGAGGCGGACGGTCGAGCGTGCGACGTCGCGGAACGACGCGCGCGCAGGTCTGGAGTGCATCCGGGTCCGCCTCGTGTCGGGTGCGGCGCCGGCCGGGAGCCGACGCGCGACGGGACCACCATGGTGCGCGAGGACCGCGGGTGCCGGCATCCGCCGCCGGGAGTATCTCGGCGGGTCCGCTGGATCGGGGGTGCGTGGGTCGGCCGACGCTCCCTGCGCGGGACGCGGCCGCGGTGGCCGCGGACGCCGGGGCGAGGCCGGTACGCCGTCGGGCGTACGGCGGGTTGCGACCGTCGTCCGACGACCGCGCGCTCCCCCCGACGGCACACTGGGCCGGGACGCCGCCCGCCGGGCAGCAGGAGGAGGCCCCCATGGCCCGGCACGTGACGATCGTCTCGGTGCTCGCCCTCGTCGGCGCGACGCTCGTCGGCGCGCGCGCGCTGCACCGACGCCGCCGCCCTCGCCGGCTGCGGTGCGGCGGCGACGCCCGCTCGTGACGGCGACCGCGGGCACCTCCGGCGACCACGTCCGGCCCGGCGCCGGGACCCGCAACCGCTCGGCGTCCGCGCTCGCCCGGTACAACGCGCGGGTGGCGGTCGACCTCGACCCCCGCGCGGCGGGGATGCTGCGTGCCCTCCTCGACCCCGGGGCCGGGGGCGCCGCCGCGCTCCGGGACCTGGTCGGGGACGACGCCCACGCGCACGCCTCTGCGCACGCGTGGTGCACCTCGGTCATCACGGTGGCCCACGACGTGGCCGGGAGCGGGACGGCGCGGCCCGGGGCCGGGGCCTCGTGCCGGCGGTGCGTCGAGGCGGCCAGGACGGCGACCGACCTGCTCGGTCGCGCCGCTTCCGTCGCCCTGCCGGCGCACGTCCAGGGGCTGGGGGCCGCGTCCGCGCTCCGCAGCGTCGTGGTGCTGGCCTGCGCCGACCTCGACCGCTGCCCCCACCGTGACGCCGTCGTCGCCTCGCTGACCGCGCCGGGGTCGGCACGCGTGCTCGACGCGGTCGCCGCCGTCCGCGGCGCCGGCGCGGCGAGGGGCTGACCGTGGAGAACCTGCGGGGGTACGTCCGGTGGCGTGGGGACCTGTCGTTCGCCGAGCGCCCGTTCAACGTCGTCGACAACCTCGTGCTGTGCGCGCTCGCGTACCTCGACCTCGACGGTCTGGTGCCGACCGGCCGCGACGGCGGGTCGGTGACGGTCGCGCACGCTGCTCGGGCCTGGCGCGACCGGGACCCGGACGACGCCTCGGAGCGGCGGCTGCGCGACCGGGACGAGCGCCGGCTCACCGTCGTCCCGATCGACTTCCTCGACGACCTCGCCGGCTCCGCGCGCTTCGCGGACGCCCGCCTCTCCGCCTACGTCGACACGGTCGACACCGCCGGAGGCATGCAGTTCGCGGCCGTCACGGCGCGCCTGGGCGACGGCTCCACCTTCGTGGCCTACCGCGGGACCGACAACACGATCCTCGGGTGGCAGGAGGACTTCACCATGAGCTTCGAGGTGATGCCCTCGCAGGAGCACGCCGCCGCCTACCTCGCCGCGCGGGTGCGCGAGACCTCCGGGCCCGTGCGGGTGGGCGGGCACTCCAAGGGCGGCAACCTCGCCGTCTACGCCGCCATGCGCCTCGAGCCGCAGCACCGCGACCGCGTCCGCCGCGTCTACAGCAACGACGGCCCCGGGCTCAGCCCGGAGGTGGCCGACCCCGAGGCCGCTCCCTGGCTCGCGCAGGTCGTCGAGAAGACGGTCCCCGAGTTCGGCGTGATCGGGCTGCTGTTCGACGACGCCGCCTCGACGCGTGTGGTCGCGAGCCGCGCTCGCGGTCTGATCCAGCACGACCTGATGACCTGGGGCGTCGAGGGCACCGACCTGGTGGAGGTCGACGCGCTGTCGCCCCGCGCGGTCCTGATCAACCAGACGTTCGACGCGTGGCTGGAGCAGGCGGCGCCCGCGGACAGGAGGGACGTCACCGAGGCGTTCTTCGGTGCCCTGCGGCACGGCGGCGCCGAGCTCGTCCTCGACGTCGGGTCCGGCGAGTACGGCAGCTACGAGTCCGTCGTCCTCGCCCTGCGCCGGTCGGGCGGGAAGGTGCGACGGTCGGCGTGGCTGGGGACCCGGGCGATGCTCCGGACCGTGCGCGGCATCGACGTCCCGGGGCTGCTCCGCCAGCGCGCCGCCGCCCGCGCGGCTCTCGCCGTCGTCGTCGGGTCGTTCTTCACGATCGTGCCGCGCGTGGCCCTGCAGGTCCTCGGGTCCCTCGCCGTCTTCGTCCTGGTCGTCGTCGCCGCGACGAGGCTCTGGCTGTACTACCGCCGGTTCCGCCGGGAGCACCGGCTCACCGTCACGCGCCTCGCGCTGTGGGTGGCGGTGCTCGCCGGCGTCGTCCTCGGGATCGCGCACCTCGGCGCGCTCGTCGCCCCCACGAACGTCCTCCTCGGCCTCGGGCTCGTGGCGAACGCCTGGGCGACCGGGCAGCGCGCGCTCCGGGTCCGGGCGGCGCACCGACGGGCCCGCGGGAGCGTCGCGCTGCTCACCACGAGCGCGGTGGTCTCCCTGCTCCTGGGTGTCGTCGCGTGGTCCACGGCCGGCCGCGTGCTGCCCCTGTTCGTCCTCCAGGTCGGTCAGTACCTGCTGCTGTCGGGACTCCTCGAGCTCTTCCTGACGTCGTACCGGCAGGCCGTGCGCGCACGGTCGGGTGCGGACGACCTCGACGAGCTCTGGACCCTCCGACCCGGCGGCGGTCGCCGCGCGACGTGACCGTGTCCGTCCCCGACCCGACAGCGGACGGTGCCCCCTGCGCTCACGTCCCCAGGTCGCGGGAGCGGATCAGGTCCGCGTACCAGAGCGCGCTGTCCTTGGGCGTGCGCTCGAGCGTGTCGTAGTCGACCCGCACGATGCCGAACCGCTTGGAGTAGCCGTAGGCCCACTCGAAGTTGTCCATCAGGGACCACAGGAAGTACCCGCGGACGTCCGCGCCCGCGTCGACGGCGTCGAGGACGGCGCGCAGGTGCCGCCGGACGTAGTCCACCCGGTCGTCGTCGTGGACGCGGCCGTCGTCGGCCACCGTGTCCGGGAACGCCGCGCCGTTCTCCGTGATGAGCAGCGGCAGCTCCGGGAACCGGGCGTGCAGGCCGGTGAGCAGCTCCGTCAGCCCGGCGGGGTCGATGTTCCAGCCCATCTCGGTGTGCGGGCCCGGCTGCTCGAGGAACTCGACGTCCTCGGCCCCGGGCCACGCCGACCCCGCGGACCGGCCGTGCCCGTCCGACTGCTGCCGCGCGCCGGTGCCGTCCCAGAGCCGCACCCGGTTGGTGTTGTAGTAGTTGACGCCGAGCACGTCGAGCGGCTGGTGGATCTGCGCGAGGTCGCCGTCGCGGACGAAGGCCCAGTCGGTGACGTCCCGGGTGGTCTCGAGCACGGCGTCGGGGTACCGGCCCTCGAGCACCGGCCCGAGGAACACCTCGTTGGCGAGCGACTCCACCTTGCGGAGGGCGTCGCGACCGGTGGGTCCGTCGGGGCGGAAGACGTGCAGGTTGAGCGTCAAGGAGACCTGCGCGTCGGCGACCACCCGCGCCCGCAGCGCCTGCACCGCCAGCCCGTGCGCCAGGTTGAGGTGGTGGACGGCGACGAGCGGCTCGACCCGGCCGACGAGGCCGGGGGCGTGCACACCGTTGCCGTGGCCGAGGTACGCGGAGCACCACGGCTCGTTCAGCGTGGTCCAGGTGTGCACGCGGTCGCCGAGCTCGTCGGCCACGACGGCGGCGTAGTCGGCGAGCGCCGACGCGGTGTCCCGCTCCAGCCAGCCGCCACGGTCCTGCAGCGCCTGCGGCAGGTCCCAGTGGTACAGCGTGGCCACCGGCCGGATGCCGCGCTGCAGCAGCCCGTCCACCAGCCGGGAGTAGAAGTCCAGGCCGCGCCGGTTCACCGCGCCGCGCCCGTCCGGGACGACCCGGGGCCAGGCCACGGAGAACCGGTACGCCTCCAGGCCGAGCCGGGCCATCAGGTCGAGGTCCTGCTCCAGCCGGTGGTAGTGGTCGTCGGCGACGTCACCGGTGTCGCCGTCGTGCACCCGTCCCGGGGTGCGGCAGAACGTGTCCCAGATCGAGGGGCCGCGGCCGTCCTCGGCGACGGCCCCCTCGATCTGGTACGAGGCGGTGGCGGCACCCAGCAGGAAGCCGGAGGGGATGCGCATGGTGGTCCTTCGGGTCGTCACGTGCGGGGGTCAGGCGGTGGCCGGGTGGGACCGGTACCGCGTCGCGAGCAGGCCGACCCGCCCGTCGAGCGCGCGCGCGCCGACGGTGCGGCCGGTGAACCCCCCGGCTACCTCGGT
The DNA here is from genome assembly GCF_008033115.1 of Cellulomonas sp. Y8. NCBI lineage: Bacteria > Bacillati > Actinomycetota > Actinomycetes > Micrococcales > Cellulomonadaceae > Cellulomonas > Cellulomonas sp. Y8. The sequence continues at coordinate 3,707,273 of NZ_CP041203.1, read as the reverse complement.
GGAGAGGTACCGGCCGTCGACCCGCGCGAGCTCGTGCCAGGCGCCGGCGACGACGAGCCCGAGGAGCAGGTCGTCGGGGCCGGAGGTCGCCGAGGCGACCGACCGGGCGCCCAGGGTGACCGGGGTCCCGGCGACCGGGACGGGGTCGCCGAGCGGGGCCTCGACCGGCCCGATGCGGACGACGGCGTGCGCCCGTCCCCGGCTCACCCGGACCTCGCACCAGTGGTGGTCGTCCAGCCGGACCAGGAGCGCCGCGCCGCCCTCGTCGAGGTCGAGGTCGACCTCGACGGACCAGTCGTGGTCCAGGACGCGGGTGGTCAGCGCCGCGGGCGCCCCCGCCGCCGTCGCGGCGGGCCGCAGGTCGAGCCCGCCGCCGGGCCGCGGTGCCGCGAACGCGTCCGGCGCCGCGCCCGGGCTGACCCACCGGGGGTGCAGCGGGCCGTCCGGGAAGGCGTCGGTGAACGAGTGGTCCGGGAGCGGCCGGACGTACCGGAGCTCGTCGACCACCGGCCAGCCGTCGACCCAGTCGACGCCTGCGAGGAAGGTCTCGCGGCCGTTGACGTGGAACATGGGCGTCACGCCACGCGGGCGCACGCCGAGGTACACCATCGCCCAGGTGCCGTCGGCGTTCTCCACCAGGTCGGCGTGCCCGGTGTTCTGCACCGGGTGGGTCGTGCTGCGGTGGCTGAGGAACGGGTTGCCGGGCGCCGGCTCGAACGGGCCGTCGGGGCGCTCGCCCCGGGCGATGGAGACCGCGTGACCCCGCTCCGTCCCGCCCTCGGCGATCATCAGGTACCAGGTCGCGCCCCGCCGGTAGAGGTGCGGGGCCTCCGGGAACGCCAGGCCGGTGCCGCTCCACAGCCGCCGCGGCGCGGTCAGCACCGCGCCGGTGGCCAGGTCGACCCGGGCCTGGCAGATCCCGGGGAGCCCGGGGTCGGTCGAGCAGTACGTCACGTAGCAGGTGCCGTCCTCGTCCCAGGCGAGGTCCGGGTCGATGCCGTGCAGCCCCGGGACGACCAGGGGGTCGCTCCACGGCCCCGCGGGGTCCTCGGCGTGCACGACGATCTGACCGACCGGACCGGACACGTCGGTCGTGATGAGCCAGAAGCGGCCGTCGTGGTGCCGCAGGGTGGGCGCGTAGACGCCCTTGCTGGCGCCCGCCGCGCCCGGCGCGAACTGCTCCGGCCGGTCCAGCACGTTGCCCAGCAGCCGCCACGTGAGCAGGTCCCGGCTGTGCCACAGCGGCACCGCCGGCGCGTACTCGAACGACGAGTTCGCCAGGTAGTAGTCGTCGCCGACGCGGCACACGGTCGGGTCCGGGTGGAACCCGGGGACCACCGGGTGCACGCTCGTCGCGACGCCGCGGTCGCCGGTGCTGCGGGGACCCGGGGCGGTCTCGGTCTCGGTCGTGGTCACTTGATTCCTGTCGCTGCGATGCCCTGGGTGAAGTAGCGCTGGAGCGCCACGAACAGCAGGAGCACGGGGGTGATGATGAGGACGGATCCGGCGAGGAGCACGCCGTAGTTGGTGGCGTTCTGGCCCACCGAGTAGAGGGACAGCGCGACCGGCAGGGTGTACATGTCCTCGCTCTGCGCGACCACCAGGGGCCACAGGAAGTTGTTCCACGAGCTGAGGAACGTCAGGATCGCGAGGGTCGCGAGCGCGGGTCCGCACAGCGGCATGACGATCCGGGCGAAGATCCGGACCTCGCTCGCCCCGTCGATGCGCGCTGCCTCGATCAGCGAGTCCGGGATCTCCCGGATGAACTGCCGCATGAGGAACACCCCGAGCGGTCCGGCGAGGAACGGCAGGATCAGCGCCGGGTAGGTGCTGACCATGCCGAGCTTGCTCACGACGACGAACAGCGGCACGAACGTGACGACGCCCGGGACCATCAGGGTCACCAGGACGCACACGAACAGCGCCCGCTTGCCCGGGAACTCGAGCTTGGCCAGCGCGTACCCGACCATCGAGCAGAACACGAGCGTCCCGGCCACGGTGAACACCGCGACGATCGCGCTGTTGGTGAAGAACGTCCCGAAGTCGAGCCGGGTGAACCACGCCTGGAAGTTGTCCCAGGTGGTCGACTCGGGCCACCAGGTGGGCGGCCGGCGCAGCAGCTCGGCCTGCGGCTTCACCGAGCCGAGGAACATCCACGCGAACGGCACGAGCGTGGCCACCAGCGCGAGCGCGAGGACGACGTAGACGAGGGTGCGGGCCACCGACCCGCGGCGGGCGGCGCGGCCGCGGCGCCGGGGCGCCGGTGGCGTGGCGACGACGGGGGCTGCGGCGAGCGTGGGGGCCTGTGCCGGTGCGGTCACGGTCACTCCTTCGTCCGGAACGCGCGGAACTGGATGATGCTGAGCAGCGCGATGGCGACGAACAGCACGTAGCTGGCCGCGGACGCGGTGCCGTAGTTCCCGAACCCGAACTGGTTGAAGGTGAAGTAGCTGATCGACAGGGTCGAGTCCAGCGGACCGCCCTTGGTCATCACGAAGGGCTCCTCGAAGAACTGCAGGTAGCCCACGGACAGCAGGACGGCGCCGAGCAGCATCGTCGGCCGCAGGATCGGGAGCGTCACCCGGCGGAACCGCTGCCAGGCGTTCGCCCCGTCGACCTCGGCGGCCTCGAGCACCTCCGCGGGCACCCCCTGGAGACCGGCCAGGAAGATGATCATCAGCGTGCCCATGTTCCGCCACACCGCCATGAGGATCATCGACGGCATGGACCACGCGGGGTCGCCCAGCCAGTCCGGCCCCGTGATCCCGACGGAGCCGAGGACGGTGTTCAGCAGGCCCTCGGGCTGCAGGATGAACCGCCACACGACCGCGACCGCCACGATCGAGGTGACCACCGGGGCGTAGAACCCGACGCGGAACAGGGTGCGGAACCGGGTGATGCCGTTGTTCAGGGCGACCGCCAGCGCGAGCGCCACGGCCATCGTCAACGGGATGCCGACCCCGACGAAGTACACGGTGTTGAGCAGCGAGCGCACGAACTGGGCGTTCTGGAACAGCGCCACGTACTGGTCGACCCCGACGAACCCGACCGCCAGCGGCGTGGGGATGTCGGTGCTGCGGAAGTCCGTGAAGGACATCGCCAGCGAGCTCACCAGCGGGAACACCATGAACACGAGGAAGCTCAGGATGAAGGGCGCGGCGAACAGGTAGGCGACCACCGCGGTGCGGCGCCTCCTCGCCGCCACCCCCGTGCTCCCGCCGCGGCGCGCGGCGGGAGCACGGTCGACGGTCGCGGTCGTCACTGCCCGGTGCCCAGGGAGTCGGCGGTCGCCTGCAGCTCGGCCATGGCGTCCTGCGGGCTCTTGCCCCCGCGGAAGATCTGCTCGATCTGCGTGTCACCGGCGGCCGACACCTGCGGCCAGGTGGACAGGGTCGGGGCGATCTCGACGCTCTGCAGCTGGGTCCCGAAGACCTGGACCCGCGGGTCGCTCGTCAGCGCGTCGTCCTCCCAGGAGGACTGCTGGGCCGGCAGGTCGTTGACCGTCTCGAACCACGCGGTCTGCACGTCCGGGCGGCTCAGCCACTCGACGAGCTTCCACGCCGCGTCGGGGTTCTCGGCGTTCTTGAAGACGCCGAGGTTCGCCCCGGCCGCGAACGAGGTGGAGGTCCCGTCGGGCCCGGCGGGCATCGGCGCGACGTCGAACTTGTCCTCGAAGCCCGCGCCGCCGGCCTCCTCGAGACCCGGGATGTTCCAGGGACCGCTGATGAACATGGGCACCCGGCCGCTGACCAGGTCCGCGACCTCGGACCCGGACTCGTTCTGCGGGCTCGGGTCCGCGATGCCGTCCGTGTAGAACGAGTTCAGGTACGCGAACGTGTCGACCATCTGCGGGCTGTCGAAGGTCCACGCCGACTGGCCGTCGTCCATGACCGTCGCACCGTTGGACCAGGCGAACGGCAGGTTGTTCAGGAACGAGTTCCACCCGCCCGCCGACAGGTTCATGCCGAACTCGGCGCCGGCCTTCTCCTGGTAGGCGCGCGCGAGCTCCTTGAACCCGTCCCAGTCGGTCGGGAACGCGTCGAACCCGGCCTGCTCCATGAGGTCGGAGCGGTAGTAGATCACCCGGGTCTCGACGTACCACGGCATCGCGAGGTTCTGGCCGTCGAACTCCGTGGACTCCAGGGCGAACGGGAACACCCCGGAGGTGTCCAGCTCCTCGGGCAGCGGGCTCAGCGCGTCCCGGAACGTCGGCATCCAGTCGCTGCCCAGCATCCCGATGTCCGGGGTCGTGCCCCCGGCGACGGCGGTCTGGTACTTGTTCTGCGCGGAGTCCCACGGCACGGCGGTGACGCGCACCTCCACGTCCGGGTTCTCCTCCTCGAACGGCGCGACGAAGTCCTGCAACGCCTCGCCCTCGGTGCCCTGCGCCCAGATCGTGACCGTGCCGGTGGCCGCACCCTCGGTGAGCTCGGCGGGGGCGCCGCCGGCGTCCGCCGGGGCGTCCGAGCGCCCGCACGCCGTCAGGAGCAGCGCGGCTGCGGTGGTGACGGCGAGTGCCGCCGGGATTCTGCGTCGGATCATCATCGTCCCTGTCAGAAAGGAGTGCGGGGCGGGGCGCCCCGGGGAGACCTCGCTGTGTCCCGCGGCCGAGTTTACGCGCGTAAACGCCGTGGCGACAAGCCCCTGCGCCCCGGCGATCGCCTCAGTGGGTCCCGCAGGTCCCGCCGCGCAGGAACGTGCAGGTCAGCGTGTCGGGAGCCGACTGCTCCCGGCGGCCGATCGCCGCGACGAGCGACGCCACCGCCGCCCGGCCGACCTCCTCCATGGGCTGGCGCACGGTCGTCAGCACCGGGTCCACGAGCCGCCCGGCGAGGATCCCGTCGAAGCCGGTCACGGCGATGTCGCCCGGCACCGACAGCCCGGCGGCGCGCAGGGCGTCGATCGCGACCAGGGCCGACTGGTCCGTGTCGCACACCACCACCTCGGGCCGCTCCTCGGCCCGCAGCAGCGCGGCGACGGCGCGGCGGGTGGACTCGTCGTCGCCCGGGTGGCTCGGAACCACGTCCGGCACCGGGACCCCGGCCGCGTCGAGCGCGGCGACGAACCCGGTCCGCCGCCCGACGAACTCGGGCGTCCCGAGCTCGCCCAGGTAGGCCAGCCGCCGGTAGCCGTGGTCCGCGAGCAGGTGCCGCGTCAGCGCCTCCATGCCGGAGCGGTTGTCGACGAGGACGGTGCGGGCGCCGGCCCGCTCCTCGCCGCCCAGCTCGACCACGGGGATCCGCGCGGTGACCTTCGCGAGCGCCTCCGCGGACAGCGCGCCCGCGAACACGATCAGCCCGTCCACCCGGCCGGCCACCTCGATCAGGTGCGGCAGGTGGTCCGGCACCCGGTTGCCGCCGAGCATCAGCGCGTACCCGCGGCGGCGGCACTCGAGCTGCGCGCCGCGCTGGACCTCGTCCGCGTAGAGCGGGAACAGCCGGCCGCTGGGCACCGCGCCGGCCGGAGGCGCGACGTCGTCACCCGGGTCCAGCACGTAGTCGTAGGAGTAGATGCCGATGGCCCCGGTCCGGCCCAGCGCGAGCCCCCGCGCGCTCGCGCTCGGCACGTAGCCCAGCTCGTCGGCGGCCGCCATCACCGTCCGGACCGTCTCGGGCTTGATCTTCTCCGGCCGCGTGAAGGCGAACGACACGGTCGCCGACGACACCCCGGCCCGCTGGGCCACGTCGTAGACGGTCACCTTCCGCGCCACGTCACCCTCATTCCTCGGACCTCCGGGTCACCCTAGCGGCGGGGGCCCCGGCGTCCGGGGGGAACCGGGCGGGACCGGGACCGGAGGCGCGGCCACCGGGCCGGCGGTGAGCCGAGTCGGGATGGCGGGATTCGAACCCACGACCTTCCGCTCCCAAAGCGGACGCGCTACCAACCTGCGCCACATCCCGTCGGCCGGAGTCTAGTGGCGTCGGGGCGCGCCCCCCGCGCGAGCGGTGGGCCGAGTACCCGCCGCGCGGACCGGTGGCACCGAGCCGGACCGGCGAGCCGGTACCCTGGTCCGGCGGCCCGCCCCGGCGGGCGTGCGCGGATGTAGCTCAATGGTAGAGCCCCAGTCTTCCAAACTGGCTACGCGGGTTCGATTCCCGTCATCCGCTCCATGGTGCGACCGCGGCCCGGTACCCGCCCTCGTCGAAGACGAACGGCCCGAAGCCGGCGTACGACCAGGCTCGGCGGTGCGGCTGGGCGAAGTGGGACCAGGTCACCCGGTCCCCGGTGACCGTCACGCGGGCTTCCAGCGGCCAGCAGCCGACCTCGCCGCACTGGCACCCCAGCAGGCACAGCGGCTCGCCCCGTGGCCACCCGCCCCGGCCGGTGGCCAGGAAGTAGTGCGCCAGGTCACCGAACCGGAAGCGCTCGAGGTGCAGACCCCCGTACGCCCCTGCGGGCTCGTACCCGCGCGCCGTCTCGTACTCGCGGACGAGATCGACCAGCGATCGGCCGTCGACGACCGGCAGGAGCACCCGCTCGCCGTCGATGTCCTGCGCGAGCAGCGAGAGCACGTGAGTCACCGGATGAGCATCCCACCGGCCGCCCCGCCGCGGGGCCAGTTCGCCGTCGGCCTCACCGCCGCGCGAGCCACCCCAGCATCCCCCGCGCCGCCGCGACCCCGGTGCTGAACGACGCCTGCAGCAGGTACCCCCCGGTGGGCGCCTCCCAGTCGAGCATCTCCCCCGCCACGAACGTGCCCGGCAGCGCCCGCAGCATCAGGTGCTCGTCGACCTCGGACCAGCGGATCCCGCCGGCGCTGGAGATCGCCCGGTCGATCGGCTGGGTCGCGGGCACCTCGACCGGGACCGCCTTGATCAGCGCGGCCACCGCCTCCGGGTCGTCCGGCACCGCGTTGCCGGTCGCCTCGCGCAGCAGCCCCACCGCCACCGGGTCCAGGCCGACGGAGCGCTGCAGCCACGTCGACCGGGAGTCCTTCGGGCGCCGCCGGGCCAGCCGCCCGGCCAGCCGCTCCGCCGGGGTGTCCGGCCGGAGGTCGACCTCCAGCACGCAGCCGCCCGCGTCCAGCGCCGCGCGCACCGCGGCCCCGACCGCGTACAGCGGGCCGCCCTCCAGGCCGGTGCGGGTGACCATCGCGTCGCCGCGCACCGGCGCCCGGTCCTGGCCGCGGACCGTCAGCGCCACGTGCTTCAGCGGCACGCCCTGGAACCGGTCCGCGAACCCGGGCGTCCACCCGACCCGGACGCCCACGTTGGCCGCGCGCAGCGACGCGGTCGCCACGCCGCGCGCCTCGAACGCCGGGACCCACGACCCGTCGGAGCCCAGGCGCGGCCAGGACGCCCCGCCGAGCGCGAACAGCACGACGTCGTGCTGCACCGTCCGGCGCTCGCCGTCCACGGACCCGCCGACGCCGACGAGCCGCAGCCCGGCGCCGTCCTCGGCCCAGCCGTCCCACCGCTGCCGCCGCTCGATCCGCACGCCGAGCGCGTCGAGTCGCGCGAGCCACGCCCGCACCAGCGGTGTCGCCCGGAACGAGCGCGGGAACACCCGGCCGCTGGTGCCGACGAACGTCTCCTCGCCGAGGCCGGCGCACCAGGCGCGCAGGTCGTCGGCGGTGAAGGCGTCGACGAACGGCGCGAGGCGCCCGGCGGCGTCGCCGTACCGCGGGAGCATCCGCTCCCGGCCCTCGGAGTGCGTGATGTTGAGCCCGCCGTGGCCGGCCAGCAGGAACTTGCGGGTCGGGGACGGCATCCGGTCGTAGACGGTGACCGCCACGCCGGCCCCGGCCAGCACCTCCGCGGCGATCAGCCCCGCCGGGCCGCCGCCGACCACTCCCGCCGTTCGCACCGGCCGACCGTAGCCCACCGCGCCGGCCCGGCCCGCCGCCCGCCCGGCGCCGCGCCCCCGCACCTGCCTACGCTGCACCGCATGGCCACCGTCCTCCTCGTCCGCCACGGGCGCACCACCGCCAACGCCACGGGCGTCCTCGCCGGCCGCACCCCCGGGGTGCTGCTCGACTCCGTCGGGCACGAGCAGGCCGCCCGCACCGCCGAGCGCCTGGCCGTCGTGCCGCTGGTCGCGGTCGTGAGCTCCCCGCTCGAGCGGTGCCGGGAGACGGCCGACGCGCTGCTGGCCAGGCAGACCCCGACCCCGCCGCTCCGCGTCGACGACCGGCTCACCGAGTGCGACTACGGCGCCTGGCAGGGCCGGCCGCTGCGCGAGCTCGCCGACGAGCCGCTGTGGCGCACCGTCCAGGGCCAGCCGTCCGCGGCGCTGTTCCCGGGCGGGGAGTCGCTCGCGGCGATGCAGGCCCGGGTGGTCGCGGCGGTGCGGGAGCAGGACGCCGCGGTCGAGGCCGAGCACGGGCCCGGTGCGGTGTGGGCGGCGGTCACGCACGGCGACCTGGTGAAGGCGCTGCTCGCGGACGCGCTCGGGATGCACCTCGACCTGTTCCAGCGGCTGCACGCCGGTCCCGCGTCGGTGTCGGTCGTGCGGTACGGCCCGGCGCGGCCCGAGGTCGTCGCCACCAACACCGACGCCGGCGACCTGTCCTGGCTGCGGGCGGCGGCGCCCGCGGGGGACGCGGCGGTCGGCGGCGGCGCGGGCGCCGCGGAGGCCGCACGCGACGGTGTCGGTCCGCGCTCCTAGCATGGGGCCATGGCCACCCTCCTCCACCTGCACGACTGGCCCGACCGCGCGGTCATCGGCACCGTCGGCCGGCCCGGGGCCCGCACCTTCTACCTCCAGGCGCGCACCGGGCGCCGGCTGACCTCGGTCGCCATGGAGAAGGAGTGGGCGTCGACCCTCGCCGAGAAGATCGACGAGATCCTCGACGAGCTCATGACCACCGACGGCAACCCGTACAGCGTGCCCGCCGAGGCGTTCGCCGAGCTCGTGGACGCCGACCCGGTGGAGCAGCCCGTCGAGGAGGACTTCCGCCTCGGCCAGATGCGGCTGCACTTCGACAAGGCGACGGGGCAGATCGTCGTCGAGGCGTTCCCGCTCGTGCTGGTCGACTCCGAGGAGGAGGCCGAGCGCCTGGCCGCGGAGGACCCGGAGCCCGAGGAGGCGATGGTGCTGCGCCTCCCCGTCGGCTCCGCGCGCGCGTTCGCCGAGCGCGCCCGCCGGGTCGTCGCGCAGGGTCGCCCCGCCTGCCCGCGGTGCGGCGAGCCGATGGACCCCGACGGCCACGTCTGCGGCGCGACCGACCTCCGCTGAGCGGCGGGACCCCGCGCAGCCACTCGGCGCGGGTGATGCCACCGGACCCCGCCCCTCCCTAGCGTCGGTCCCGGCAGCGGGCCCGCCGGGCCCGGTCGGCCCGGAGCGGGAGGGGAACCGCGATGAGCGAGCGTCGCAGCGGCCTGGCGGTCGGCATGACCGTCTTCGCCGGCACGATCATGATCATGATCGGCGTCATGCACGTCTTCCAGGGCATCGTCGCCCTGGTCAACGACACCTTCTACGTCGCGGGCGAGGAGTGGGTCCTCCAGCTCGACGTCACCTCGTGGGGCTGGGTGCACCTGATCCTCGGGGCGGTGGTCGCGCTCGCCGGGTTCTTCGTGTTCAGCGGCGCGGTCTGGGCCCGGACGATCGGCGTGATCATGGCCGTCGTCAGCGGGCTCGCGTCCTTCGCCTGGCTGCCGTACTACCCGGTGTGGGCGCTGGTCGTGATCGCGCTGGACGTGTTCGTGATCTGGGCGCTCACCGCGCACGGGCGCGAGATCGCCGAGCCGATGTGACGGGCCGGCGAGGCCCCGGGCCCGGCGAGCGGGCCCGGGTCCTCGCCCGCTCCTAGCATGGGCCCCATGTCAGCCGTGACCCCGCCCGACCTCGACGGCGGCCCGCTCGAGGTGCTGGGCCGGATCACGGTGGCGTCCAACGCGACCTTCCTCGCCGAGATCGGCGGGACCCGCGTCGTCTACAAGCCGGTCGCGGGCGAGAAGCCGCTGTGGGACTTCCCCGACGGCACGCTGGCGCACCGCGAGGTCGCGGCCTACCTGGTGTCGGAGGCGACCGGCTGGGGCGTCGTCCCCCGCACCTGGCTGCGGGACGGCCCCCTCGGCCCCGGCATGGCCCAGCTGTGGCAGGAGCCGGACCGCGAGCAGGACCCCGTCGACGTCGTGCCGTCCGCCGACGTGCCCGCGGGCGCCCGCACCGTCCTGGAGGGGGGCGACGAGCAGGGCGACCCCGTCACGCTCGTGCACGAGGACTCCCCCGCGCTGCGCCGGATGGCCGTGCTCGACGTCCTGCTGAACAACGCCGACCGGAAGGGCGGCCACGTGCTGCCCATGCCGGACGGCCGGCGGCTCGGCGTCGACCACGGCGTGACCTTCCACGTCGAGCCCCGGCTGCGCACGGTGCTGTGGGGCTGGCTCGGCGACGCCCTGACGGTCGAGGAGGTCGCGGGCGTCGAGCGGGTGCGGGTCGGGCTGGAGGACGACCTCGGCCGGCTGCTCGCGACGCTGCTCGCACCCGCCGAGGTCGACGCGCTCGCCGCGCGCTGCGACCGGCTGCTGCGCGAGCCCCGGTTCCCCGGCCCCGAGGGCGAGATGCCCGCGGTGCCCTGGCCGCTGTTCTGACGCCGGCGCCGCCGTCCCGGCCCCGGGGTCAGGCCGGCACGAGCAGCGTCGCGCGCAGCCGGTCCACGTCGTCCGCGCCGACGCCCACCGACGCGAGGTAGCCCGCCACCCCGCCGCGCTCGCGGTCGAGCCACGCCAGCTCGTCCCGGAGCACCGCCGCCGGGCTGCTGCCGATCATCGCCCGCAGCCGCGCGTCGGGCCGGACGCCCAGCAGGCGCAGCCGCCGGAGCATCCGGTCGGTCCACTCCCCCGCCAGGTTCCCCTCGCTCGCGGCGTAGTCCGCGACCACCTCGTCCCGGTCGGCGCCGAGGACGAGCAGCACCAGGGCCACCACGATCCCGGTGCGGTCCTTGCCGGCGGTGCAGTGCACGACGACCGGCCCGGGCGCCCCGGCGACGGCACGCACCGCCGCCCGCACCTCGGGACCGTGCCCGACCAGGATCTCCCGGTAGACGTCGCGCAGCTCCCACCGGCCCAGGAAGCTCGCCGCGGAGCCGCCGAGCATCGGGACGCGCACCACCTCGACGCCGCCGCCGAGCCGGTCCCGGCCGCCGAGCCGGCGGTCCCGGTCGGACCGCAGGTCCACCACCCGCCGGATCCCGAGCGCCGTCAGCGCGGCGCGCTCCTCGCGTCCGAGCCGGGACAGCGCGTCGGAGCGGAACAGGTACCCCGTGCGCAGCCGGTACCCGCCGCCCACGGTGGCGCGGACCTCGCGGAAGTTCGCGGTCCCCGGGATCCGCACGTCGGTGTCGCTCATGGTCGGACCAGTACACGGCCCGCGGCGGGGTGGGTGGTGCGCCCGCCGCCGCTGCGTGGGTGCTGCTCGCGGCGGGGGCGCCGGTCAGCCGCGGGCCAGCGTCACGTCCAGCCAGCCTGTGACCTCGTCGAGGTACCGGGTCCGTGCCGGGAGCGGGGACAGCGCCAGGTCGTGCGCTCCGCCGGTGATCTCCTCGTACGTGACGTCCCGCCCCAGCCGGGGCGCGAGCCGCCGCATGTCTGCCGGGTCCAGCACCGAGTCGGTGGTGAGCAGCCCGTCGTGCCAGCTGTCGTCCGGCCCCGACGCGTCGGACGCGAGCACCAGCACGGGCACGTCGATGTCGAGCCCCCGGGCGACCTCCGCCTGCCCGCGCTTGATCGCGCGGACGAACCCCGCCCGCACCGGGAAACCCGCGTACGGCTTCCAGGCCAGGTCGTACGTCCACTCGCCGCCGCCGTCCGCGTGCAGCGCGCGGCCGTAGTGCTCACCGACGTGCGACACCACCAGACGCGGTGCGACGCGGCCGACGACGTGCTCGATCGTCCAGGCGAGGACCGTGCGCTCGACGAACGAGCCGCGGACGTCCAGCCACGGCGAGTTCAGCACTACCGCGTCGACCAGCCCCCGCCCGCGCCGGTGCTGGGCCCAGAGCGCCGCGATCAGGCCGCCGGTGGAGTGGCCCAGCAGCACCACACGGTCGTGCCGCTCCCGCACCAGGCGGACCGCGGCGTCGATCTCCTCCGCGTAGACCGCCAGCGACCGGGTGTCGTTCGGCTCCCGCCCCGCGCGGATCGACCGGCCGTAGTCGCGCAGGTCCAGGGCGTACAGGTCGTAGCCGCGGTCGGCGAGCGCGTCGGCGACGTGCGTCTGGAAGAAGTAGTCGACGAAGCCGTGCACGTAGAGCACGGCGGGCCGCGCGCGATCGGCGCCGGCGTCCCGCCGGTGCACCAGGGTCGCGACGGCGTCGCCCTGGGCGTCCGGGCGCAGGTGCAGCGTGCGCTGCACCCAGTCGCCGCCGAGCACGTCCTCCGCCGCGTCGTCCACCCGCATGGCGGCGATCCTGCCACCCGCGCTCGCCGGCCGGCGGGGGCGCGCCGGGGCGTCGTCCCTGCTCCCGGTGGCGGAACCCGGGGCGGCGCCGCACGGTGGAGGGGTGGAAGCCGGCCGTCGTCCGGGCCCGCACCGGGGTCCGGGGACCACCCGATCGGGGCGCCCGGGCATCTTTGTGGGGCCGCGTGCGTTGGCGCTACTGTCGGCGCTGTCGGGTGCCGACCACCAGGGAGAGGGGACCGGGCATGCGCCTCGCGCCGAGCACCGCGCTCCTCCCGTCGCGCCCCGCCCCGCGCACCCCCGCAGCGCGTCGCTGTCGCTGTCTCTAGAGCGCTGGCCGCACCGCCGCACGCCGGCTCCCGGCCCGACCCGGGCCCACCCCGGGCCAGCGCTCGCCCTCGACCCGCGGCCGGGCGCGCGCCCGCGCCGTGCTCCCTGCACCGCCGACGAAACCAAGGACGGACTGACATGGCACGCATCTACGACGACGCGACGCAGCTCATCGGCAACACCCCGCTGGTACGGATCAACAAGCTGACCGAGGGCGTCGACGCGACGGTCGTGGGCAAGCTCGAGTTCTACAACCCCGCCAGCTCGGTGAAGGACCGCATCGGCGTCGCGATCGTCGACGCGGCGGAGCGCTCGGGCGAGCTGAAGCCGGGCGGCACCATCGTCGAGGCGACGTCGGGCAACACGGGCATCGCGCTCGCGTTCGTCGGTGCGGCCCGCGGCTACGACGTCGTGCTGACGATGCCGGAGTCGATGTCGAAGGAGCGGCGCGCGCTGCTCCGCGCGTACGGCGCCGAGCTCATCCTCACCCCCGCGTCCGAGGGCATGAAGGGCGCCGTCAACCGGGCGAACGAGATCGTCGCGGAGCGCCCGGGCGCCATCCTGGCCCGCCAGTTCGCCAACGAGGCCAACCCGGAGATCCACCGCCGCACCACCGCCGAGGAGATCTGGGCGGACACGGACGGCGGCGTCGACATCCTGGTCGCCGGCATCGGCACCGGCGGCACGATCACGGGAGTCGGCCAGGTGCTCAAGGAGCGCAAGCCCGGCGTGCAGATCGTGGGCGTCGAGCCCGCCGAGTCGCCGATCCTCAACGGCGGCCAGCCCGGCCCGCACAAGATCCAGGGCATCGGCGCGAACTTCGTGCCCGAGATCCTCGACACCGACGTCTACGACGAGATCATCGACGTGGACGCCGACACCGCCGTCGCCGTCGCGCGCCGGGCCGCGAAGGAGGAGGGCCTGCTCGTCGGCATCTCCTCCGGCGCCGCCCTGCACGCCGCGATCGAGCTCGGCAAGCGCCCCGAGAACGCCGGGAAGCTGATCGTCGTGATCATCCCGTCGTTCGGCGAGCGCTACCTCTCCTCCATCCTGTACGCCGACCTCCTGGACTGATCGCCATGACCTCGACCACGCGACCGCCGCTCACGGGCGGCACCTCCCGGCCCGGTGGCCGCGGGGTGCCGACCCCGGCGCGCGCGTCCTCCGCCCCCCGCGCGGCGGCCGGGTCCTCCGGCGCCGGCGAGCACTGGCGCAGCCTGCGCCGGTTCGCCCGCACGCTGCGCGAGGACCTGGAGGCCGCGCAGCGCCGGGACCCGGCCGCGCGGTCGCGGGTCGAGGTCGCGCTGGCGTACCCCGGCCTGCACGCGGTGTGGGTGCACCGGGTGGCGCACCGGATGTGGCGCGAGCCGGCGCTGCGGCTGCCGGCCCGGCTGCTGTCCCAGGTGTCCCGGGCGGTCACCGGGGTCGAGATCCACCCCGGCGCGACGATCGGCCGGCGGCTGTTCATCGACCACGGCATGGGCGTGGTCGTCGGCGAGACCGCCGTGGTGGGCGACGACGTCGTGCTGTTCCACGGGGCGACGCTCGGTGGCAAGACGATGAAGCGCGGCAAGCGGCACCCGACGGTCGGCGACCACGTCGTCATCGGCGCGGGCGCGAAGGTGCTCGGGCCGGTGTGGATCGGCGACGGGGCCCAGGTCGGCGCGAACGCCGTGGTCCTGAAGGACGTGCCCGCGGGCGCGGTGGCGGTGGGCGTCCCGGCGAAGATCCGGCAGAAGCCGAGCTCGGCCCCGCCGGAGCCGGAGATCGACGACCCGGCGATCTACATCTGACGACGGTCCGCGGCCGGCGCCGGTCGCGGCGCCCCACTCACGGGCCCTACGGTTTCCGGCCCCGCCCTCTGCGATCGCAGGGTGCGGGGCCGGAAACCGTAGGGCGGGTGTGCGCGGCCCCGTCAGGCGACCGGGGAGCTGCCGTCCCAGGCGCGCGGGGTGATCTCCGGGCGGCTGGTCCACTCCTCGCCCAGCATCGGCGACGAGATCAGCATGTCCGCGGTCGCGACGTTCGCCGCCATCGGGACGTTCCACACGGCGGCGATGCGCAGCAGCGCCTTCACGTCGGGGTCGTGCGGCTGCGGCTCCAGCGGGTCCCAGAAGAACACCAGCATGTCGATGGTGCCCTCGGCGATCTTGGCGCCGATCTGCTGGTCGCCGCCGACCGGGCCGGACAGCAGCCGCGTCACCGGCAGGCCGAGCTCGAACTCCAGCATCGTGCCGGTGGTGCCGGTCGCGTACAGGTGGTGCCGCGACAGGGTGCCGCGGTTGAACTCCGCCCAGCGGAGCAGCTCGACCTTCTTGTTGTCGTGCGCGACGAGGGCGATGTGGTGAGCGGCGCCGGGCATGGGCGGGGTCCTTCCGTGGAGCGGTGCATCGGTGGGCGGGCTGCGACGACGGCGGGGCGCCCGGGGCACACCCTAGGGCCCGCGGATGTCGGCCCGGTGCGGGTGCCCTGTGCGCGGACCGGTGGTCGGGGCGACCGGCCACCAGGGACGGCCGACGCGCCCACGGGGGCGGCACCGAGCCGCCCACCGGGACCGGCCGATCCCCCACCCGGACCGTCCGCGCGCCCACTCAATCCCTCGCCCGCGCACCACTCAGTCGCCGACTGAGTGGTGCTGGGCGCACCTAGCGTCGACGGCGTGACCCAGCCGCCCGCACCCGCCCCCGCGCCGCCGCGCGCCCGGCCGCGCGCCGCGGCCCGCGCCCGCCGCGCGCCCGCGCCGGTGTCGGTGGCCGGCGTCCTCGGCGAGCTGCTGATCACCCTCGGCGTGCTGCTCGCGCTGTTCCTCGTGTGGCAGCTGTGGTGGACGACGGTCACGGCCCGGCAGGACGCCGACGCCGTGCTCGCCGAGGTGCGCGCCGCGCTCCCGCCCGCCGCCGCCACGACCGCCGAGCTGCGGACCGACGACCCACCGGTCCCCGACCCGGTCGCCCACGGCGAGGTGATCGGCGTGCTCACCGTGCCGCGCTGGGAGGGGCTGACCCGGAACGCGATGCCGGTCGTCGAGGGCACCACCCCCGACCTGCTCGACCGCGCGATGGCGGGCCGCTACACCGGGACGCAGCAGGTCGGCGAGGTGGGCAACGTCGCTCTCGCCGGGCACCGGCGCACCTGGGGCGACTCGTTCCGGCACGTCGACAGGCTCGTCCCCGGCGACGCCGTCGTGATCGAGACCGCCAGCACCTGGTACGTCTACGAGGTCACGTCGCACGAGATCGTCGACCCGTCGGAGTCGTCCGTGCTCGCGCCCGTCCCGCGGCAGCCCGGCGTCGCCCCGACCGAGCGGCTGCTCACGCTCACGACCTGCCACTCGCGGACCCTCGGCGAGTTCGGCAACGACCAGCGGTGGATCACCTACGCCGCGTTCGTCGGCTGGCTCGACCGGGCCGAGGGCACGCCCGAGCCGGTCCTCGCCCTGGGAGGCGCCTGATGTACGCGTGGCTGCTCCGCCGGCTGCCGGGGCCGCTGCCGGTGCGGGTGCTGCTCGCGCTGGTCGTGCTCGCCGCCGTCCTCGTCGGGCTGTTCGGCTGGGGGTTCCCCGCCGTCGCACCGCACCTGACCTGGCTGACCGGCGACCCGTCGCTCGGCTGACGCGCGCACGACCTCCTCGCGCCGCGCGGCCGCGCACGGCAGCATGGGCCGCGGCCGCGCTCACCGGCGAGCGCGCGACGACGAGGAGGCGGCATGCGGCTCGGCTACCACACCGGCTACTGGTCGGCGGGTCCCCCGCCCGGGGCCGCGGAGGCGGTGCTGACGGCCGACCGGCTCGGGCTCGACTCCGTGTGGACGGCCGAGGCGTACGGCTCCGACGCGTTCACGCCGCTCGCGTGGTGGGGCGCCCGCACGTCGCGGGTCCGGCTCGGCACCGCCGTCGCGCAGGTCGCCGCCCGCACACCGACCGCCACCGCGATGGCCGCGCTCACCCTGGACCACCTGTCGGGCGGGCGGTTCACGCTCGGCCTGGGGGTGTCCGGGCCGCAGGTCGTCGAGGGCTGGTACGGGCAGCCCTACCCGCGGCCGCTCGCCCGGACCCGGGAGTTCGTCGCGATCGTCCGCGACGTGCTGCGCCGGGAGGGCCCCGTGCGCGCCGGGGGCCCGTTCTACCGGCTGCCGCTGCCCGAGGACGAGGGCTCGGGGCTGGGCAAGGCGCTGCGCTCGACCGTGCACCCCCTGCGCGCCGACCTGCCGATCCACCTCGCCGCCGAGGGGCCGAAGAACATCGCCCTCGCCGCCGAGATCGCGGACGGCTGGCTGCCGCTGTTCTACGCGCCGCGGCTCGACGACGAGTTCCGCGGGCTGCTCGCCGAGGGCTTCGACCGCCGGCTCGCCGGGACCCGACCGGTCGAGGAGTTCGAGGTCACCGCGACGGTGCCGGTGGTGCTCGGCGCCGACGTCGAGTCCGCCGCGGACGCCGTGCGCCCGTTCGTCGCGCTCTACGCGGGCGGGATGGGAGCGAAGGGGGCCAACTTCCACGCGAACGCGCTGGCCCGGCTCGGCTACGCGGAGGCGTGCGCGGAGATCCAGGCGCACTACCTGGCGGGCGACCGCGCGCGGGCCGCGTCCGCGGTCCCGACCGAGCTGGTGCGGGACGTGGCGCTGGTGGGCACGCCGGACGACGTGCGCGCCCAGTCGGCGGCGTGGCGGGGCACCGCGGTGACGACGCTGCTGGTCCAGGCAGCCCCGGACCAGCTGGCCCAGATCGCGGGCCTGCTGGGCTGACCGCCGAGGGCGAGGTCGTCGGTTCCGCCCGAGGTCGCCGGTTCCGCACCCCCTCGGGTGGACGGAACCGACGACCTCGGGCGCGGACGCCGGGCGCGGACGCCGGACGCGGACGCCGCAACGCGGCCGACACACCGCGGCGCTACCGTGCGGCGCGTGACCCGGCCCGATGACGCTCCCGCCGACGCGGCCGCCCCGACCGCCTCCGACCTCGCGGCACGGGACGGCGGCACGCACGTCGCCGCGGGCGTCGTCACGGCGCTCGTCGGCTTCACCAGCGCGTTCGCCGTCGTGCTCGCGGGGCTGCGCGCGGTCGGCGCCACCCCGGCGCAGGCGGCGTCCGGGCTGCTGGCCGTCACGCTGGCGATGGGCGCGGCCACGATCCTGCTGGCCTCGCGCACCCGGCTGCCGATCACGGTCGCCTGGTCCACCCCCGGCGCGGCCCTGCTCGCGACCACCGGGACCGCGGCGGGCGGGTGGCCGGAGGCGGTCGCCGGGTTCGTGCTGTGCGGCGTGCTGCTCGCCGCGGTCGGGCTGTGGCGGCGGCTCGAGCGCTGGGTGCGGCTGATCCCGGTGCCGCTGGCGAACGCGATGCTCGCGGGCGTCCTGGTCGACCTGTGCCTGCAGCCGGTGCTCGCCGTCGCGGACCGGCCGCTGCTGGTCGGGCCGGTGGTCGTCGTGTGGCTGGTGCTGCTGCGGCTGGCGCCGCGCTGGGCCACGCCCGCGGCGATCGGGCTCGCAGTGGCGATCGCCGTGGCCTCGCCGGGTGTGCGCGCGCTCGACGCCGCGGACCTCGTGCCGTCGCTGACCTGGACGACGCCCCAGCCGTCCTGGTCGGCCGTGGTCTCGGTCGCGGTGCCGCTGTTCGTCGTGACGATGGCGTCGCAGAACATCCCGGGCGTCGCCGTGCTCGCCGGGTTCGGGTACGCCGCTCCCCTGCGCCGGGTGATGCTCGTGACCGGCGCCGGGACCGTGCTCGCGGCCCCGTTCGGCGGGCACGCGATCAACCTCGCCGCGATCAGCGCGGCGCTGGCGGCCGGGCCCGAGGGCGGCCCCGACCCGCGACGGCGGTGGCGCGCGGCCGTCGTGGCGGGCTGCGGGTACGTGGTGCTGGCCGTGGCCTCGGCGGCGGTGGCGGCCGTGGCCCTGGCGGCGCCCGCGGGGCTGATCGCCGCGGCGGCGGGTCTGGCGCTGGTCGGGACCCTGGCGGCATCGCTCGGGGGCGCGTTCGGCCCGGCCGGGCACCGCGAGGCGGCCGCGGTGACGTTCCTGGTGACGGTGTCGGGCGTGAGCGTCGGCGGCGTCTCGGCGGCGTTCTGGGGCCTGCTCGCCGGCATCGCGGTCCACCTCACCCTGCGCGCCGCCCGCCGCTGACCCCGACCGCTCCCGCCCGCCCGCCGAGACGGCAACTCTCGGCTGCGCTCGGGCGACCGACGACAGCCGAGAGTTGCCATCTCGGCGAGCGGTTGACGCGCGGTGGACGCGCGGGCGGAGGGACGGCGCGGAGCGGCGGCGCTCGGGGTGGACGAGCGGAGGAGCCCGGGGCGAGCGCGCGGTGGCGGCGAGCGGGCGGGGGCGAGGGACGTAGCCCGCGCCGCGCGGCGGGGTTGTCGCGCCGCACGTCGGACGCTACTGTCGGCGGTGATCCCGAGACGTGAACACTTGCGTCTCATCAGGCGAGACAATGCGAAGGAGGCGGCCCGTGGCCCGGTCGATGCAGCGCACGACCCAGCGCCCGGGCCTGCCGATGTCCGCCTCGGCGCGCTGCTGTCGCCGCTCGGCGAGCTGTCCGCGCACCTCCCGCGCCGCCTGACCCGCGTCCCCCGACGCCCACCGGCCGCGCCCCGGCAGCACCCCGCCCGCCCGCGGCCCGTCGCCCGCGCACCCGCACCGGTGCGCGACGCGCCCCGGCCCCGCCGCCCCGCGCCGCCTCCACGTGGCCCCACGACCCGGGAACCCCCATGACCTCCGCCCCCAGCACCGCCACGGCTCCCGCCGGCACCACCGCGCGCGCCGCCACCGCGGCCGCCGCCACCCCGGGCTCCGCCGCCGATCCCGCGAGCGCCCCCGCCGCCGCCCGCCCCGTCGCGCTCCGCGGCGTGGCCCGCACCTTCGCGACCCCGTCCGGCCCGCGCCCGGTGCTCGCCGGCCTCGACCTCGAGATCGCCGCCGGCGAGATCGTCGCCGTCATCGGCCCGTCCGGCTGCGGCAAGTCGACGCTGCTGCGCCAGGTCGCGGGCCTCGACGCCCCCGACGCGGGGTCGATCCTGATCGGCGACGCCCCGGTCGCGCCGTACGACCCGCGCACCGCCGTCGCGTTCCAGGAGCCGCGCCTGCTGCCGTGGCGGACCCTGGCGCACAACGTCGCGCTCGGCGTGCCCCGCGGTACCCCGCGCGCCGAGTCCCGCGACCAGGTCGCCCGGCTGCTGGACCTGGTCGGGCTCGCCGGCTCGACGGGGCTGCGCCCCCGGCAGGTGTCCGGCGGCATGGCGCAGCGCGCGTCCCTGGCGCGGGCGCTGGCGCGCCGACCGGGGGTGCTGCTCCTGGACGAGCCGTTCGGCGCCCTCGACGCCCTGACCCGGCTGCGGATGCAGGACCTGCTGCTGGAGGTGCACGCGAGCCGCCCGACGACCGTGCTCCTCGTGACGCACGACGTCGAGGAGGCCCTGTACCTGGCCGATCGCGTCGTGCTGCTCGGCGCCCTCGACCCCGCCGCGCCGGACGCCGCCTCGGTCCGCTCCGTCATCACCGTCCCGGGCGACCGGCCCCGCGACCGCGCGGACGCCCGGCTCGCCGAGCTGCGCGCCGAGCTGCTGGACGGCCTCGGCGTGCCCTCGCACCACCCGTCGCACGACCCCGACGCGCACCACTCGATCTGACCCGCACCTCCCCCGACACCGACCTGGAGCACCCCATGACCGCCCTGACCACCGCCCCCCGTCGCCGGCTGCGCGGCCCGATCGCCCTCGGCGCCGCCGCCGTCGCCGCGACCCTGCTGCTCGCCGGCTGCGTGGCCGGCGAGGGCGAGGCCGCCCAGGCCGACGAGCCCGCGGGCGACGCGTCCGCCGCCGACGGCTGGAGCGCCGACACGCTGACCGTCGACTTCGCCACCTACAACCCGCTGAGCCTCGTCATCAAGGACCAGGGCTGGCTGGAGGAGACGCTCGGCGACGACGTCGACGTCGAGTGGGTGCAGTCCGCGGGGTCGAACAAGGCCAACGAGGCGCTGCGCGCCGGCGCGATCGACGTCGGCTCCACGGCGGGCTCGGCGGCGCTGCTGGCGCGGTCCAACGGCTCGCCGATCCGGACCATCGACATCTACGGCCAGCCGGAGTGGGCCGCGCTCGTCGTCCCGGCCGGCTCGGACATCACCGACGTCGCCGACCTGGCCGGCCGCTCGGTCGCGGCGACCAAGGGCACCGACCCGTACTTCTTCCTGCTGCAGTCCCTGGAGGAGGCGGGCGTCGACCCGGCGGACGTCGAGGTGCAGAACCTGCAGCACGCCGACGGCAAGGCCGCGCTGGAGAACGGCTCGGTCGACGCGTGGTCCGGCCTGGACCCGCTGATGGCCGCGAGCGAGGCCGAGGCCGGCTCGACGCTGCTCTACCGGAACGTCGACTTCAACACCTACGGCTTCCTCAACGCGACGCAGGACTTCCTGGACGCGAGCCCGGACCTGGCGCAGGTCGTCGTGGACGCCTACGAGAAGGCGCGCGCCTGGGCGCAGGAGAACCCCGACGAGGTGGTGAACATCCTCGCCGAGGTCGCCGGCATCGACCCGGCCGTCGCCGAGACCGTCATCACCGAGCGCACCACGCTCGACATCGACCCGGTCCCCGGCCAGGCGCAGCGCGACGTGCTCGAGGTCGTCGGCCCGATCTTCGTCGAGTCCGGCGACGTGTCGAGCCAGGACCTGGTGGACACCGCCCTGGACGAGCTGTTCGACCCGCAGTTCGCCGAGAACGCCGACCCCTCGACGATCGCGGACTGACCCCGCACCCGGGCCGGCGTCCCGCCGCGGACGCCGGCCCGGCCCCGGCACCACCGACCCCCCGACGGAAGAGCCCGCCATGTCCCCCGTCCCCGCGACGATCACCGGCTCCGCCGCGCCCGTGACGGACGCCCGCGGCCGCGCGCTGCCCGGGCTGAACCCGTTCAGCCTCGGCCTCCCCGCCCGGCCCGGCGCCGGCCCGCTCGCGCGGCGGCCCGTCCGCATCGCGCTCGGCCTGCTCGTCCCCGCGGCGCTCCTGGTCGCGTGGCACGTGGTCACGACGTCGGGCGTGGTCGCGCCGTACCAGCTGCCGAGCCCCGCGTCCGTCTGGACGGCCGCCGTCGACCTCGCGGAGCGGGGCCTGCTCGGCCAGTACGTCGCGATCTCGACCCAGCGCGTCGTCCTCGGGTTCCTCGTCGGCGCGGCGCTCGGCCTCGCGGTGGGGTCGGTGGTCGGCCTGTCCCGGCTCGCGGGCGCGCTGCTGGAGCCGGTGCTCGGCGCGATCCGGGCGGTGCCGTCGCTGGCCTGGGTCCCGCTGCTGATCCTCTGGATGGGGATCGGCGAGGACTCCAAGCTGACCCTCATCGCGATCGGGGCGTTCTTCCCCGTGTACACGACCGTCGTCGCCGCGCTGCGGCACGTCGACGCGCACCTGGTGGAGGCCGGGCGCGCGTACGGGCTCCGCGGGGCGCGGCTGCTGGGCGCGGTGCAGCTGCCCGCGGCCGTCCCCTCCGTGGTGGCGGGCCTGCGGCTCGCCCTCGCGCAGTCCTGGCTGTTCCTCGTGGCCGCCGAGCTCATCGCCTCGTCGATGGGCCTCGGCTTCCTCCTGATGGACAGCGGGCAGAACGGCCGCGTCGACCGGGCGATCCTCGCGATCGTCCTGCTGGCGCTGCTGGGCAAGCTGACCGACGCGCTGATCGGCCTGGCCGAGAAGTCGCTCCTGAGAAGGTGGGCATGACGAGCACGACGAGCGCGACCATCGCCGCGCTGCAGACCGAGACCCGCGCGTACCCGGCCCCGGCCGGCGACTGGAACGTGGGACCCGAGGAGGCCGCCCGGCTGCGGGCGCGCGCGGACGCCGACCACGTGGGCTTCTGGGAGGACGCCGCCCGCCGCCTGGAGTGGGCCGAGCCCTGGCACACCGCGCACACCTGGTCCCCCGCGGTCGAGGGCCCCGACGGCGAGCTGACCGTGCCCGAGGCGCAGTGGTTCGTCGGAGGGCGCCTGAACGCCGCGGTGAACTGCGTCGACCGGCACGTGGCCGCCGGCCGGGGCGACAAGGTCGCGATCCACGCCGAGGGCGAGCGCGGCGACCGGCGGTCGATCACGTACGCCGACCTGCAGCGCGAGGTGTCCCGGGCGGCCAACGCCCTGACCGACCTCGGCATCGGCCCCGGCGACCGGGTGGTCGTCTACCTGCCGGTGATCGCCGAGACGATCGTCGTCACGCTGGCCATCGCCCGGATCGGCGCGGTGCACTCGCTGGTGTTCGGCGGGTTCTCCGCGGAGGCCGTGCGGTTCCGGGTCCAGGACACCGGCGCCAAGCTGCTCGTCACGTCCGACGGCCAGTTCCGCCGCGGTCAGGCCGTCGAGGTGAAGTCGGCCGCCGACGCCGCGGTCGAGGGCCTGGACCACGTGGAGCACGTGCTGGTCGTCCGGCGCACCGGGCAGGACGTGGCCTGGACGGAGGGGCGCGACGTCTGGTGGCACGACGTCGTGGACACGGCCTCCGACGAGCACGAGGCGCGGGCCTTCGACGCCGAGCACCCGCTGTTCATCATCTACACGTCCGGCACCACCGGGAAGCCCAAGGGCCTGGTGCACACCACCGGCGGCTACCTCACGCACGCGTCCTGGACGCACTGGGCGATGTTCGACGCGAAGCCCGACGACGTGCACTGGTGCACCGCGGACCTGGCCTGGGTCACCGCGCACACCTACGAGATCTACGGCCCGCTCAGCAACGGGCTGACTCAGGTGATCTACGAGGGCACGCCGGACACCCCGAACCGCGAGCGCCACCTGGAGGTCATCGAGCGGTACGGCGTCACGGTCTACTACACCGCGCCGACGCTGATCCGGACGTTCATGACCTGGTTCCCCGAGGGCCTGCCGGACGGGTACGACCTGTCGACGGTCCGGCTGCTCGGCACCGTCGGCGAGGCCATCAACCCCGAGGCGTGGGTGTGGTTCCGCGAGCAGTTCGGCGCGGGCACGGCCCCGGTCGTCGACACCTGGTGGCAGTCCGAGACCGGCGCGGCCGTCATCGCCCCGCTGCCCGGCGTCACGACGCTGAAGCCCGGCTCGGCCACCCGCGCGCTGCCCGGGTTCTCGGCGAAGGTCGTCGACGACGCGGGCGCCGAGGTGCCGCGCGGCTCCGGCGGCTACCTGGTGCTCGACCGGACCTGGCCCGGCATGGCGCGGACCGTCTGGGGCGACCCGGCGCGGTTCCGCGACTCCTACTGGCGCCCGTTCGCCGCGCACGGCTACTTCCTGGCCGGCGACGGCGCGTCCTGGGACGCCGACGGCGACGTGTGGCTGCTCGGCCGGGTCGACGACGTCGTGAACGTGGCGGGCCACCGGCTGTCGACGATCGAGATCGAGTCGGCCCTCGTCGCGCACCCGGCGGTCGGCGAGGCCGGCGTCGCGGGCGTCGTGGACGCGGTCGGCGGGCAGGCGGTGGCGGCGTTCGTCGTCCCGGCCGTCGCCCCCGGCCCGGTCGAGGACCTGGCCGCCTGGCGGGCCGCCGCCGCGGCGCTGCGCGAGGACCTGCGGGCCCAGGTGCAGCGCGAGATCGGTCCGGTCGCCAAGCCGAAGCACGTCGTCCTCGTCCCCGAGGTCCCCAAGACCCGGTCCGGCAAGATCATGCGGCGGCTGCTGGCCGAGCTGCACGACGGCCGGCCGCTGGGCGACGTCACGTCCCTGCAGAACCCCTGGGCCGTGGACCAGGTCGCCGCGCTGCTGCGCGACGGCGCTAGCCTCGCCCCGATCCCCGAGGCCGAGGAGGCCACCGCCCGATGAGCTCCGAGCACCGCTTCGGCTTCCGCACCCGCGCCCTGCACGCCGGGGCCATCCCCGACGCCGCCACCGGCGCCCGCGCCGTGCCGATCTACCAGACGACGTCGTTCGTGTTCAGCGACACCACCGACGCCGCGAACCTGTTCGCGCTGCAGAAGTACGGCAACATCTACTCCCGGCTCGGCAACCCCACGGTCGCCGCGTTCGAGGAGCGGATCGCGTCGCTCGAGGGCGGCATCGGCGCCGTCGCCACCGCGTCCGGCATGGCGGCGGAGTTCATCACGTTCGCCGCGCTGGTCGGGGCCGGGGACCACATCGTCGCCTCGGCGCAGCTCTACGGCGGCACGGTGACCCAGCTCGACGTGACCCTGCGCCGGTTCGGCGTCGAGACCACGTTCGTCGCGGGCACCGACCCGGCCGACTACGCCGCGGCGATCCGCCCCGAGACCAAGGCCGTCTACACCGAGGTCGTCGCGAATCCGTCCGGCGAGGTCGCCGACCTGGCCGGCCTGGCGGAGGTCGCGCACGCCGCGGGCGTCCCGCTCGTGGTCGACGCCACGCTGTCGACGCCCTACCTGGTGCGGCCGATCGAGCACGGCGCCGACATCGTCATCCACTCCGCCACCAAGTTCCTCGGCGGGCACGGCACCACGCTCGGCGGCGTCGTCGTCGAGTCGGGCCGGTTCAACTGGGGCAACGGCAAGTTCCCGCAGATGACCGAGCCGGTGCCGTCGTACAACGACGTGAAGTGGTGGGAGAACTTCGGCGAGTACGGGTTCCTGACGAAGCTGCGCTCCGAGCAGCTGCGGGACATCGGCCCGTCGCTCTCCGCGCAGTCGGCGTTCCAGCTGCTGCAGGGCGTGGAGACGCTCCCCCAGCGGCTCGACGCGCACCTGGCGAACGCCCGGGCCGTCGCCGAGTGGCTCGAGGCGGACCCGCGGGTCACGTCGGTGCAGTGGGCCGGCCTGCCGTCGCACCCGCACCACGACCGCGCGCAGCGCTACCTGCCGCTCGGCCCCGGGTCGGTGTTCGCGTTCCGGCTCGCCGCGACCGCGGACCGCGACGGCCGCGAGGTCGGGCGCCGGTTCATCGAGAACCTGCAGCTCGCGAGCCACCTGGCCAACGTCGGCGACGCGCGCACGCTCGTCATCCACCCGGCGTCGACCACGCACCAGCAGCTGTCCGCGGAGCAGCTCGCCACGGCGGGCGTGCCGGAGGACCTGGTGCGGATCAGCGTCGGGCTCGAGGACCCGGAGGACATCCTCTGGGACCTGGACCAGGCGCTCACGGCCGCGACGGCGCCGCGCGAGGCGTCCGACGGCGCCACAGACGGGGCCGCGGCTGCCGCCGCCCGCCCGAGCGTCCCCGCCGCGCCCGTCGTCGGCGCGGCCGTGACCGGCATCGCCGGCGGCGCGTCCTGCTCTGTCCCGGAGGCGAACTGATGACCACCACGCCCGAGCGCACCTGGCAGGGGCCGAGCGCCCCCGACCGCCTCGCGCTGCTGCGCCGCACCCGGTCGATCGCGATCGTCGGCGCGTCCAACAACCCGGCCCGCGCGTCGTACTTCGTCACGACGTACCTGCTGTCCAGCACGCCGTACGACGTCTACCTGGTGAACCCGCGCGAGACGTCGATCCTCGGCCAGCCCGTCTACCCGTCGCTCGACGCGCTGCCGGTCGTCCCGGACCTGGTCGACGTCTTCCGCCGGCACGACGACCTGCCCACGGTGCTCGACGAGACCCTGGCGGTCGGGGCTCAGGCCCTGTGGCTGCAGCTCGGCTCGTGGCACGAGGAGGTCGCGGAGCGCGGCGAGGCGGCGGGCCTGACGGTCGTCATGGACCGGTGCGTGAAGATCGAGCACGCCCGGTTCCACGGCGGCCTGCACCTCGCGGGCTTCGACACGGGCGTCATCAGCAGCAAGCGCGCCCTCGCGTAGGCGCGCACCCCGCCGAGATGGCAACTCTCGGCTGTGCGCGGGAGCTCCGCCGCAGCCGAGAGTTGCCATCTCGGCGTCATGCGCGCGCGAGGCGAGCGGGCGCTGGCGGCGACAGGGGCGGCGTCGCCCGCGCAGCGCGTCAGCGCGCGTCGGCGCAGCGCGTGAGCGCGGCGCGTGGGCGCGGCGCGTGGGCGCGGCGCGTGGGCGCGGCGCGTTGGCGCGGCGCGTGGGCGCGGCGCGTCAGCGCGCGTCGGCGAGGAGGGCGTGCTCGCCCGCCGCGGCGTCGGCCGGCCGGCCTGTCGCCAGCGGCAGGATGATCGTGTCGATCAGCCGCTCGGCGAACTCCGCGTCCATCGGCCGGTGCGCCACGACCTTGCGGTAGTGCACCATCGCCGGCGCGACCGCCGCGACCATGTCGAGGTCCACCCCGGGCGCCGTGTCGCCCCGCAGCCGCGCGCGCTCGAGCACCTCGCGCGCGAGCCGGACCCGGCCCGCCACGAACTGCTCGTGGAACACGGCGCGCACCTCGGGCTCCTCGCGGACCGCCGTGAGCAGGCCCGTCATCAGGTCGTCGCTCTTCATCCGGGTGGCGCGCACGAAGATGCTCAGCAGGTCGTCGCGGATCGACCCGGTGTCGGGGACCTCGTCGATCGTCATCTGCTTCGCGCACAGCAGGCAGTCGACGGTGAGCTGCACCTTCGACGGCCAGCGGCGGTAGACCGTCGACTTGCCCGCCCCGGCGCGCTCGGCGACCGCGTCCATCGTCATGCCGTCGTAGCCGCGCTCGATCAGCAGCTCGCGTGCGGCGGCGAGGATGACCTCGTCCTTCGACTCGTCGCGGCGCCGGCCGGGCCGGCGGGCGGCGGGGGCTGTCCCGCCCGCGGGCGCGCCGACGGCCGCGGCGTCCTCGCGCGCGGCCATCCGGGCTCCTCTCGACGTCGTCATCATGCCCGCCGCGCGCCGGGGAAACAAATCGAGACTCGGGGGTTTCGAAACTGGCCGGTCCTGGTTTACCGTCGTGCCATCCCCCCACACCGTCGTCCCGACCGGAGCACCCGCATGTCCTCATCCGCCGCACCCACCACCCCGGCCGCGGCCGCCGCCGGCCCGGCCGACGTCCCGCACCGGCGTCGCTGGTTCGTCCTCGCGACCGTCGCGCTCGCGCAGCTGATGGTCGTCCTCGACGCGACCATCGTGAACATCGCCATGCCCTCCGCCCAGGCGGAGCTCGGCTTCAGCGACAACGACCGGCAGTGGATCGTCACCGCCTACGCCCTCGCGTTCGGCAGCCTGCTGCTGCTCGGCGGCCGGCTGTCCGACATGTTCGGCCGCCGCCGGATGTTCCTCATCGGCCTGGTCGGCTTCGCCGTGGCCTCGGCACTCGGCGGCGCCGCCGGCACCTTCGAGCTGCTGGTCGCGGCCCGCGCGCTGCAGGGCGTGTTCGGCGCCGTGCTCGCCCCCGCCGCGCTGTCCGTGCTGACCACCACGTTCACCGTGCCGAAGGAGCGCGCCCGCGCGTTCGGCATCTTCGGCGCGATCGCCGGCATGGGCGGCGCGATCGGCCTGCTGCTCGGCGGCTACCTCACCGAGAACTTCGACTGGCGCTGGAACCTCTACGTCAACGTCGTCATCGCCGCGATCGCCCTCGTCGCGGGCAGCGTGCTGCTCTCCCGGGCCGGCGGCGCCGCGGGGCACCGGCTGGACGTCCCCGGCGTCGTGCTCGGCTCAGCCGGGCTGTTCGCCCTGGTGTTCGGCTTCTCGCAGGCCGAGCCGCAGGGCTGGGACTCGCCGCTGACCTGGGGCCCGCTCGCCGCGAGCGTCGTCCTGCTCGTCGCGTTCGTCGTCCGGCAGCGCACGGCCGCGAACGCGGTGCTGCCGCTCGACGTCGTGCTCGACCGCGACCGCGGCGCCTCGTTCCTCGGCATCCTCGTCGCCGGGTCGGGCATGTTCGGCGTGTTCCTGTTCCTCACCTACTACCTGCAGACGACGCTCGGGTACACCCCGATGCGCACCGGCGTCGCGTTCCTGCCGATGGTGCTGTCGATCATCGTCACCGCGCAGATCCAGTCGAACCTGCTGATCCCGCGGTTCGGGCCCAAGGTGCTGGTGCCGATCGGCATGCTGCTCGCCGCGACCGCCATGCTGACGTTCACCCGGCTCGAGCTGGACAGCACCTACGCCGCGCACGTGCTGCCCGGGCTGATCCTCATGGGCATGGGGATGGCGTCGATCATGCCCGCGTCGTTCCAGCTCGCGACCCTCGGCGTCGCGCCGCGGCTCGCGGGCGCTGCCTCGGCCCTGGTGTCCACGAGCCAGCAGGTCGGTGGCGCCATCGGCACGGCGTTGCTGAACACGCTGGCCGCGACCGCCGCCTCGGCGTACCTCGCCGACCACGCGCCGGTGACGCCCGAGGTCGCGGCCGAGGCCGCGCTGCACAGCTTCGACACCGCGTACGCGTGGTCGGCGGTGATCTTCGCGGGCGGCGCCGTCATGGCGGCCCTGCTGTTCCGCACCCGCGCCGACCGCCAGGCCCGCGCGGAGCTGGCCCCGGCCCCGGCGGGCGCCCCGGCGGAGGCGCCGGTCGCGGCGCACTGACTCCGTCGCCCGGGCACCGGCGACGGGGTCGCCGGCTCAGTCGTCCGGGAACCAGATCGCCCGGCGCAGCGCGACCCGCGTGCCGTCCGCCGACAGCGGGGTCCCCTCGGCGCGCAGGTGCTCCAGCGCCGCCCGCGCGTGGTGCGCCGGCGGGGACCCCGCGGCGTTCACCACCCGCCACCACGGCACCCCGGACCCGCCGCGGGACATGATCTGCCCGACCTGCCGCGGCCCGCCGCGCGCGGGCAGCCCCTCGGCGACGAACCGGTCCGCCACCGCCTCGGCGATCGTCCCGTAGGTCATCGCGCGGCCGGACGGGATCGCGTCGACCAGGTCGAGCACCGCCTCCAGGTACGCCTCGTCCACGCCTCAGCCCCGCCGCACCAGCACGAGCGCCCGGTCGTCGCCCTCGCCGGCGCCGACCCGCGCGATCACGTCGTCGGCGTCGCCGCGCCCCGTCGACAGCACGCTCTCGACGACCCCGCAGAGCCGGTCGATCCCGAGGTCGAGGTCGCCGCCGGGGGTCTCCACCAGGCCGTCGGTGTACAGCAGCAGGACGTCGCCCGGGTCGACCCGGCCCCGCACCGACGGGAAGACCGCGCCCTCGAGGACGCCGAGCGCGGGCCCGCCGCGGGCGGGGACCAGGTCGACGGCCCCGGACCCGGCGTCCAGGTGCACCGGCGGCAGGTGGCCCGCGGAGTACACCGTGTACTCCCCCGTCGCGAGGACGAGGCTCACGTGCACCGCGGTCGCGAAGCCCTCGTCCCAGTCCTGCGCCAGCAGGTAGGCGTTCGCCGCGGGCAGGAAGTCCGGCGCGGGCAGCTGCCCGATCAGCCCGGCGAGCGCGCCGGAGAGCTGGAGCGAGCGCACGCCCGCGTCCTGCCCCTTGCCCGACACGTCGACGAGCGCGAGCTCCAGCACGGCGCCCTGCAGCCGGGGCGCCGCGACGACGAAGTCGCCCGAGAACGCCTCGCGGTGCGCGGACCGCAGCGCCGTCTGCACCGTCCAGCCGTCGGGCAGCGCCGGCACGGCGCCGTGCGCGGCGAGCCGGTCCCGCAGGTCGACGAGCATCAGCTCGCCGGGCGCGCCCTGCAGCCCGAGCCGCTCGCGGTGCGCGGCGAACGCCAGCAGCGCGCCGATCGCGATGCCCTGCAGCACGAACGTGCCCGGCGTGAAGTCCCCGAGCCCGGCGAGCGGGATCGCGACGAACTGCACGACGATCGCCGCGCACAGCACGACCATCCCCCGCATCCGGAGCAGGAACGCGCCCAGCAGCTCGATGAGGATGAACGTCGACGGCGGCACCCACGGCCGCGCCCAGACGATGCCCGCGGACGCCAGCAGGGTCAGGCCGACCAGCATCGCGGTGAGGGCGGGCTGCGACCCGACGCCGTACCGGCGCAGGCCCGCCCGGACCCGGTCGAGCACGCTCGCGGCCCGGCGGCGGCGCGGGGCGGGCGGGGTCACGCCGCGAGGGTACCCAGCACCCTGAGGGCGCGGCCAGGTGCCGCCACGGCAGGGTCGCCGGGCGAAATCGCGTGACCCGCCCCGACGGCGGCCAGCAGGATGGCGACCATGAGCGCCGCGACGACCACCGGGTACCGCCTGTTCGAGATCACCGCCGACCGCGTCGAGGAGTACCGCGCCGTGGACGCCATGGCGTTCGCCGAGGCGGCCCACGACCCGGCGCTGGACGCCGAGGTGCCGTTCGCGGTGCCGCTCGACCGCGCGGTCGCCGTCGAGACCGACGCCGGCGAGGTCGTCGCTGTGCACGGCTCGTACGCGTTCACCCTCCCCACCCCCGGTGGCGAGGTGCCGTGCGCCGGGCTGACCTGGGTCGGCGTCCGGCCGGACCACCGGCGCCGCGGCCTGCTGTCGACGATGATCCGGGCGCACCTCGACCGGTCGCTCGGCCGGGGCGAGCCGGTGTCGGCGCTGTTCGCGGCCGAGCCGGGCATCTACGGCCGCTACGGCTACGGCTCCGCCTCGGACCACGTCCGCCTGACGCTGCCCCGCGGCGCCGCGCTGCGGGACGTGCCGGGGTCGTCCGACCTGACCGTGCGGTTCGCGACGCTGGACCCGGCGGCGCACGAGGGCCTGGTCGAGGACGTGTACGCCGCGGCGGGCGCGGGCCGGCCGGGCTGGATCCGGCGCGGCTCGGACGCCCTGCGGCGCATCGCGGTCGCCGACCCGGCGGCCTGGCGGGGCGGCGGCGAGCCGGCGCGGCTGGTCACGGTGCACGCCGCCGACGGCGCGGCGCGGGCGTTCGCGATCCTGCGGCGCAAGCAGACCTGGGGCGACGGCGGGCCCGAGTACCCGGTGCAGGTGCGGCTCGCCGCCTCGGTCGACGCCGCCGCCGCGCACCGGCTGTGGTCGATGCTGCTCGACCTCGACCTGACCACGACGGTGGCCTCGAACATGCTGCCCGTCGACGACCTGCTGCTCGCGCTGCTGGTCGACACCCGGCGGCCGGTGCCGAAGGTCAGCGACAACCTGTGGGTCCGGCTGCTCGACGTGCCCGCCGCGCTCACCGGCCGCCGGTACGCCGCGCCGGTCGACGTGGTGCTCGGGGTGCGCGACGCGCTCCTGCCCGGGAACGACGGCGCGTGGCGGCTGGTCACCGGCGAGGCCGGCGCCGACGGCACCTACGCCGCCCGGGTGGAGCCGGCCGGCACGGCCGCACCCGACCTCGAGCTGGACGTCCGCGAGCTCGGCGCCGCCTACCTGGGCGGCCGCAGCCTGACGGCGCTGGCCACGGCCGGCCAGGTCACGGCGGCCCGGCCGGACGCGCTGCACCGCGCGGCGACCGCGTTCGGCTGGCCGGTCGCCCCGGTGTGCCCCTGGGTGTTCTGAGCGACCCCCGCTCGCCGAGATGGCACCTCTCGGCTGTCCGCGGCACCCGCGAGACAGCCGAGCGTTGCCATCTCGGTGGCTGTGCTCGGGCGAGGCGGGGCGGGGGCGAGGCGGGCCGAGGGTGGCGCGTCAGGCGCGCGCGGCCTCGTACGCGGCCAGCTGGTCGATCCGGCGCTGGTGCCGCGGGTCCTGGGAGAACGGCTCGTTCACGAACACGTCGACCAGCTCCAGCGCCTCGTCCACCGAGTGCTGCCGGGCGCCGATCGCGACGACGTTCGCGTCGTTGTGCTGCCGGCCGAGCCGCGCGGTGTCGGTGTTCCAGGCGAGCGCGGCGCGCACGCCGGTGACCTTGTTCGCGGCGATCTGCTCGCCGTTGCCGGACCCGCCGATGACGACGCCCAGGCTGCCCGGGTCGGCCACCACGGCCTCGCCCGCGGCGAAGCAGACGGCCGGGTAGTCGTCCTGCGGGTCGTACTCGGCGGCCCCGTGGTCGACGACGTCGTGCCCCGCGGCGCGCAGGTGCTCGACCAGCGCGACCTTGAGCTCGAACCCGGCGTGGTCAGCGGCGACATGGATACGCATGGGGCCATCCTGCCGCACGCCCGGCCGCGGCGTCGCGGGCGTCCGCGTCCCGGCCGGGCGCGGGGCTCGCGCGGGGCAGCGCGCCGTCGGCCCCGCGACCTAGGCTGGCTCCCGGTGCGCGGCCGCGCGCCGGCCCGACCGGAAGGGACCCTCCTCGACCATGACCCGCAGCGGCATCGACACCTCGGCCCTCGACCCGGCCGTCCGCCCCCAGGACGACCTGTACGCGCACGTGAACGGCCGCTGGGCCGCCGAGCACGTGATCCCCGCCGACCGGGCGATGGACGGCTCGTTCCGCGCGCTGCACGACCAGGCCGAGGAGCAGGTCCGGGACATCATCGTCGAGGCCGGCGAGGCCGCTGGCGCCACGGGCGTGCAGGCGCAGATCGGCGCGCTGTACGCGTCGTTCATGGACGTCGACGCGGTCGAGGCGGCCGGCACCGAGCCCCTGCGCCCCGACCTGTCCGCGATCGCCGCGGCCGCCACCCGCCAGGACCTCACCGACGTGCTCGGCGCGCTGCAGCGCACGGGTGCCGCGGCGGGCACCGGGTTCTGGGTCGACAACGACGCCAAGGACCCCGAGCGGTACGTCGTCTACCTGTACCAGTCCGGCCTGGGCCTCCCCGACGAGTCGTACTACCGCGACGAGCAGTACGCGTCGGTGCTGGCCGCCTACCGCCCGCACGTCGCGCGGATGCTGCGGCTCGGCGGCTGGTCCGCGGACGAGGCGGCGGCGGACGAGGCCGCGGGCCGGGTCGTCGCGCTGGAGACGAAGATCGCCGCGGGCCACTGGGACGTCGTCAAGGACCGCGACGCCGACCTCACGTACAACCCGACGACGCGCTCGGCGCTGGCGACGACCGCACCGGGCTTCGACTGGGAGGCGTGGTCCCGCGCGCTCGGCGCCCCGCAGGGCTCGCTCGACGAGCTGGTGGTCCGCGAGCCGTCGTTCGCCACCGCGTTCGCCGGGCTCTGGGCCTCGGAGGCGGTCGAGGACTGGCAGGCCTGGCTGGCGTACCACGCGATCACCGCGCGCGCCCCGTACCTGTCATCCGAGCTGGTCGAGGCGAACTTCGACTTCCACGGCCGCACGCTGACCGGCGCCCAGGAGCTCCGGGACCGCTGGAAGCGCGGCGTCTCGCTCGTCCAGGGCGTGCTGGGCGAGGCCGTCGGCGAGGTCTACGTCGCCCGGCACTTCCCGCCGTCCCACAAGGAGCGGATGGAGGTGCTCGTCGGCCACCTGGTCGAGGCGTACCGCGAGTCGATCACCGCGCTCGACTGGATGGGCGAGGACACCAAGACCAAGGCGCTCGCCAAGCTCGACGCGTTCACGCCGAAGATCGGCTACCCGGTCAAGTGGCGCGACTACTCGGGCCTGGAGGTCCGCGCCGACGACCTGGTGGGCAACGTCCGCCGCGCGTCCGCGTTCGAGCAGGACTTCGAGCTGAACAAGATCGGGAGGCCGATCGACCGCGACGAGTGGTTCATGACCCCGCAGACGGTCAACGCCTACTACAACCCCGGCATGAACGAGATCGTGTTCCCCGCGGCGATCCTGCAGCCGCCGTTCTTCGACGCCGACGCGGACGACGCCGTGAACTACGGCGGCATCGGCGCGGTCATCGGTCACGAGATCGGCCACGGCTTCGACGACCAGGGCTCCAAGTACGACGGCCAGGGCCGGCTCGAGGACTGGTGGACCGAGCAGGACCGCGCGGAGTTCGAGAAGCGCACGTCGGCGCTCATCGAGCAGTACAACGCGTTCTCCCCCGCGCAGCTGAACGGCTCGCACCACGTGAACGGCGCGCTCACCATCGGCGAGAACATCGGCGACCTGGGCGGCCTGTCGATCGCGCTCAAGGCCTACCGGATCGCGCTCGGCACGTCGCTCGACGAGGCGCCCGAGGTCGACGGCCTCACCGGCGTGCAGCGGGTGCTGCTCGGCTGGGCGCAGGTGTGGCGGGCCAAGGGCCGCGACGAGGAGGTCATCCGGCGGCTCGCGGTCGACCCGCACTCGCCGGACGAGGTCCGCTGCAACGCGGTCGTGCGCAACGTCGACGAGTTCTACTCGGCGTTCGGCGTGCAGGCCGGCGACGGGCTGTACCTCGCGCCCGAGGAGCGCGTGCGCATCTGGTGACGCACGCACGACCGCGGCGCCCGTCCCCGTCCGGGGGCGGGCGCCGCGGCGCGTGGCGGGGCGGTCGCCGTCAGGGCAGCGTCGTCAGCGCCGCCGTCGCGACCCGGAACCCGGTCCCGGTCTCGTCGACCACGCAGGACATGCCGTTCGACCCGCTCGTGCAGGTGTACGGCCCGACCGTCTGCGTCTGCCCGTACTCGAGCACCGGGGTGTCCGCCGAGGCCGGCGCCGGCGCCGGGCCCTCGACGCACGGCGTGGTGACGCCGTCGGCCTCGTTCAGCACCACGGTGTGCCCGGTGGTCCCCGTGCAGCCCTCGGAGGCCGGCACCTGGTACTGGATGTTCGCGATCGTGCAGGTCACGCCGTCGGGCGACATCGTGCAGGCGATGTTCCCCGTCGGGGACGCGAACGACGTCGCGACGTCGCTGGTCGCGCCGGACGTGGCGCCGTCCGTCGCGGCGCCGGACGCGGCCTGCGACGCGGGGGCCGAGGGGCTCGCGGCCGCGCCGCCGTCGTCGGAGCCGCCGCCGAGCACGACGATCGCCGCGACGACCAGGCCGAGGACCAGCACGACGTCGACGGCCAGGAAGATCTTGACGCCACGGCTCAGGTTCGCGAGGGCTGCCATCTGCTACCTCCGGGGGTGGGGCGGGTGCGGCGCGCCCCGGGGGCGGGTGCGCGCGCCGACGCTCAGTCGAAGACGGGGCCCTTGGTGCGGGTGCGCTTGAGCTCGTAGAAGCCGGGGACGCCGGTGATCAGCACGAAGCCGTCCCACAGCCGGCCGGCCTCCTCGCCCTTCGGCGCCGGCGTCATCACCGGGCCGAAGAACGCGGTGCCGTTGACCGCCACGACCGGGGTGCCGACCTCGTCGCCGACCAGCGCGATCGCCTCGGCGTGCGACGCGCGCAGCTGCTCGTCGAACTCGTCGGTGTCGCCGTACGCCCGCAGCGACTGCGGCAGGCCGACCTCGTCCAGCGACTCGCGGATGATCGCCCAGGTGTCCTTGCGGCCGCCCGGGTGCCGGCGGGTGCCGAGCGCGTCGTACAGCGGCTTGAGGTGCTCGGCGCCGTACAGCTCCTTGGCGGCGGTGAGCACGCGCACGGCGGCCCAGGAGTCGTCCATCAGCTCGCGGTACTCGTCGGGCAGGTCCCGGCCCTCGTTGAGCACGGACAGGCTCATCACGTGCCAGCGCACGTCCACGTCGCGGACCCGCTGCACCTCGGTCATCCAGCGCGACGTCATCCACGCCCAGGGGCACGCGGGGTCGAACCAGAAGTCGGCGGTGTCGCGGGCGGGCGCGGTCGTGTCGGTCACTGGGAGGGCTCCTCGGGCTGTCGACGTCGGGGTGCGTGCGCGCGGACGCGGGCGCCGCCGGGTCGACCGCGCCGTCCGCCATCATGCCCCGGAACCGGGGGGCCGTGTCACGTGGGGGCGGCGCCGGCGACCGGCACCGCGGACGCACGCACCCGCCGGTTGGTGGAATGATGCGGCGACGGTCAGCCAGCCTGACCACCGCAGACCTGCGACCGACGTTCCACGAGGAGACCCCGCGTGCCCGCAGAGAACCTGACCCGCGACGAGGCCCGGACCCGGGCCGCCCTGGTCGACGTCCAGTCCTACGACGTGGCGCTCGACCTGACGACGGGGCCGGTGACGTTCACCTCGACGACGACCGTCCGGTTCGCCGCCCGCGAGGCCGGCGCCGGCACGTTCCTCGACCTCATCGCCCCCACCGTGCACCGCGTCGTGCTGAACGGGACCGAGCTGGACCCCGCCGACGTCGTCGCCGACTCGCGCATCCGCCTCGACGGCCTGGCCGAGCAGAACGAGGTCGTCGTCGTCGCCGACGCCGCCTACATGAACACCGGCGAGGGCCTGCACCGGTTCGTCGACCCGGTCGACGACGAGGTCTACCTGTACTCGCAGTTCGAGGTCGCCGACTCCCGGCGCGTGTTCGCCGTGTTCGAGCAGCCCGACCTCAAGGCGACCTTCGCGTTCACGGTGACGGCGCCGGCGCACTGGGTGGTCGTGTCGAACTCCCCCGCGGTCGGCGAGCCGGTCGCGGTCGAGGGCGGCACCAACCGCAACGGCGGCCGCGACGAGGGCACCGCCACCTGGACGTTCGAGCCCACGCCGCGCATCGCGTCCTACATCACCGCCGTCGTCGCCGGCCCGTACCACCACGAGCACGGCGAGCTCACGTCGCGCGACGGCCGCACCATCCCGCTCGGCGTGTACTGCCGCGGCTCGCTCGCGCAGCACCTCGACACCGACAACATCCTCGACATCACGCGGGCCGGCTTCGCGTTCTACGAGGAGCAGTTCGACTTCCCGTACCCGTTCGCCAAGTACGACCAGCTGTTCGTGCCGGAGTTCAACGCGGGCGCGATGGAGAACGCCGGCGCGGTCACGTTCCTCGAGTCGTACGTGTTCCGGTCCAAGGTGCCGGAGGCCACGGTCGAGCGCCGCGCGGTGACGATCCTGCACGAGCTCGCGCACATGTGGTTCGGCGACCTGGTCACCATGCGCTGGTGGGACGACCTGTGGCTGAACGAGTCGTTCGCCGAGTACGCCTCCACCCTCGCGACCGCCGAGGCCACCCGCTGGACGACGGCGTGGACCACGTTCTCCTCGCTGGAGAAGGGCTGGGCGTACCGCCAGGACCAGCTGCCGTCCACGCACCCGATCGCCGCGGACATCCGCGACCTCGAGGACGTCGAGGTCAACTTCGACGGCATCACCTACGCCAAGGGTGCGAGCGTGCTCAAGCAGCTCGTCGCCTGGGTGGGCCAGGAGCAGTTCTTCGCGGGCGTCCGGCAGTACTTCGCCAAGCACGCCTGGGGCAACACCGAGCTGCGCGACCTGCTGACCGAGCTCGAGGCCACCTCCGGCCGCGACCTGTCCGCCTGGTCGGCGCTGTGGCTGGAGCAGTCCGGCGTGACCCTGCTGCGCCCGGAGATCGCGTCCGAGGTCGGCGAGGACGGCGTCGAGCGGATCACCGCGCTGGCCGTGCGCCAGGAGGTGCCCGCGACGCACCCCGTGCAGCGCCCGCACCGCCTCGTGGTCGGCGGCTACGACGTCGTCGCGGACGCCTCCGGCGAGACCCGGCTGGAGCGCGTCGTGCGCGTCGAGCTGGACGTCGACGGCGAGCGCACCGAGGTGCCCGAGCTCGTCGGCGCGAAGCGGCCCGACCTGCTGCTGCTCAACGACGACGACCTCGCCTACGCCAAGGTCCGGCTCGACGAGCGCTCGCTCGCCACCGCGATCGCGCACCTCGGCCACTTCACCGAGTCGCTCCCCCGCACGCTCGTCTGGGCGGCGGTCTGGGACGCGACCCGCGACGGCGAGACCCCGGCGCGCGACTACGTCGACCTGCTGCTCGGCAACATCGCGCACGAGACCGACTCCTCCGTCGTGCTCGTGCTGCTCCGCCAGCTGCACACCGCGCTCGACCTGTACGTGGCCTCCGAGCACCGCCCGGCCACCGAGGTCGCCGCCGCGGACGCGCTGTGGACGCTCGCGACCGACGCCGAGGGCGGGAGCGACACCCAGCTGCAGCTCGTCAAGGCGTTCGCCGCCCGGGCGTCCACCACCGAGCAGCTGGACGCCGTCGCGGCGCTGCTGGACGGCGGGACCCGCCTGGAGGGCCTGTCGATCGACACCGACCTGCGCTGGGAGCTGCTGACCTCGCTGGTCGCCGGCGACCGCGCGGGCGAGGCCGAGATCGACGCGCAGCTCGCGTCGGACCCGACCGCGACCGGCCAGCGCGCCGCCGCGGCCGCCCGCGCCGCGCTGCCGACCGCCGACGCCAAGGCCGCCGCCTGGGCCGCGGTCGTCGACTCCGACGCGCTGCCGAACGCCCTGCAGGCCGCGACCATCGGCGGGTTCGGCCGCGTGCACGACCGCACGCTGCTCCGCGCCCGTTCGTGGCCCCGTACTTCGACGGGCTCGAGCGCGTGTGGTCCGAGAAGACCAACGAGATGGCGCAGAACATCGTGACCGGCCTGTACCCGACCGAGCTGGCGGACGACGCCGGCGACGGCGCGGTCGACGTGGCCGGGGCGACCGACGCGTGGCTCGCTGCGCACCCGGACGCGGCCCCGGCGCTGCGCCGGCTGGTGGTCGAGGCCCGCGACGGCGTGCGCCGGCTCCTGGCGGCCCAGGCGGCCGACCGCCACTACCACGAGGCCTGACCCGCACCCCGGCCCGGCCTGACGCGCCCGGCGCCCGACCCTCGCCCGCGGGGGCCGGGCACCGGGCGCGTCGCCGTCCCGGGCGGCGCCGTCGTGATCGTCGAGATCGGTGGTTCTGCCCGAGATCGGTGCTTTCACGTACCGATCTCGCGCCGAAGCACCGATCTGGGCGGCGGCCCAGGGGGGGCGCTCGCCGAGATAGGGCTCCCGTGCCGAGGTAGGACCGCCCACGGCCCTATCTCGGCGCGGCGGTCCTATCTCGGCGAGCGCTCGGCGGGCGCGGCGGGGGCCGGCGCCGGGAGGGCCGCGAGCCAGCGGCGCGCCGCGCGCGGGGTGCGCAGGCGCACCACCGGGACCGTCCCCGTCGCCGCGAGGCGCCGGTACCGCTCGCGGTAGGCCGCGTGCTCGGTCCACGACCACAGCACGATGTTCTCCTCCGGGTCGGTGCGCACCAGGGACGCCAGCGACTCGGTGTTGCCGTGGTAGATCGGCCGGCGCAGCACGGACCGCGCCAGCGTCCGCCGGACGACCCGCGCCATGACGAGCGGGCGCGGGTAGTCGAGCCACACGACGGCGTCCACGTCGTCGGCGAGCCCCTGCCGGACGTCGTTCCAGTTCCCGTCGACCACCCACCCGCCGGGAGCCCCGTCGAGGAACTCGCGCAGGATGCCCCGCGCGACCTCCGGGTCCTTCTTCACCCAGTCCGGGCCCCAGAACACCTCGTCGAGCTCGCGGTGCGGGACGCCGAGGCGCCGGGCGAGCGCGCGGGCGAACGTCGTCTTGCCGGCGCCGGAGTTGCCGACGACGCGCACGCGCCGCGGGGGCCAGGTGGTCATCGGGGCAGCCTAGCGAGGGGCCCCGCGCCACCCGGGCGCGACCGGTCGTCCCGCGACCCGCCGCACCCGCTCGGCGTCAGCCCTCCGCCAGCACCGCCGCGAGCGACCGCAGCCGCGCGTTGGTGAACAGGTCGTCGAGCAGCACCAGCCGCCCGGCGCCGTCGGCCAGCGGCACCCGCCAGTTCGGGTACTCCTGGTCGGTCCCGGGCTGGTTCTGCGCCCGGCGCTCCCCCACCGCGTCCGCCAGCGACACCCCGACGAGCACGCTCGGCGTCCGGAGCACGTACCGGTGCAGGGCCTCGACGACCTCGCGCTCGCTGGGGTCGTCGCCCAGCAGCCCGCGCTCGCGCAGCACCGTCAGCATCGCCTCGCGCTCGGCCCGCGCCGCGCGCCGCACCTGCTCGACCGGCTCCGTCAGCAGACCCAGCCGCTCGCGGAGCACGACGTGCTCCTCGGCCAGGTAGCCGGCGGTGGGCGGCAGGTCGTGCGTCGTCACCGAGGACAGCGCGAGCCGCCGGTAGTCCTCGGGCGGGAGCGGCCGGCCCTCGGCGTCCTTCTCGAACCACAGGATCGAGGTGCCGAGCACGCCGCGGTCCAGCAGGTAGTCGCGGACCCAGGGCTCGACGTTGCCGAGGTCCTCGCCGATGACGACCGCGCCCGCGCGGTGCGCCTCCAGCGCGAGGATGCCGATCATCGCGTCGTGGTCGTACCGGACGTAGGTCGCCTCGGCGGGGCTGTTGCCCTGCGGGATCCACCAGAGCCGGAACAGCCCGATGATGTGGTCGATCCGGACGGCGCCCGCGTGCCGGAGCACGGTCCGCAGCATGTCCCGGTACGGCCGGTAGGCGACCCGCTCCAGCTCGGCGGGGTGCCACGGCGGCTGCGACCAGTCCTGCCCCTGCTGGTTGTACATGTCCGGCGGGGCGCCGACGGAGGCCCCGCGCGCCAGCACCGAGCCGAGCGCCCAGGCGTCCGAGCCGTCGGGGTGCACCCCGACCGCCAGGTCGTGCATGACCCCGATCGACATCCCGGCCTCGTGGGCGGTGCGCTGCGCGGTCGCGAGCTGCTCGTCGCACAGCCACTGCAGCCAGCAGTAGAACCGCACCCGGTCCGCGAGCTCGGTGCGGGCGCGCAGGGCGCCGGGCGCGGCGGGGTCGCGGAGGTCGGCGGGCCACGGCGGGGCGCCGTGCTGCTCGGCGAGCGCGCACCACAGGGCGAAGTCCTCGAGCCCGCGGCCCTCGCGCCGCCGGAAGTCGTCGAACGCCGACTGCCGGGCGGCCGACCGCGGCGCGGCGAACACGACCTCCAGCGCGGCCTTCTTGGCGGCCCACACGACGTCGCGGTCGATGGGCCCGTCGTCGGTGTCGAGCGCGAGCGCCTGCTCGGCGGACCACTCGACGAGCGCCCGGTCGGCCGACGACAGGTACGCCGTCTCGGGCACGTCCTCCACGCGCAGGTACAGCGGGTTCACGAACCGGCGGGTGGTCGGCAGGTAGGGCGACGGGGTGAGCGGCGGCACCGGCTCGGCGGCGTGCAGCGGGTTGATGAGCAGGAACTGCGCGCCCGCCTCGTGCCCCGACAGCCACGCCAGGTCGGCCAGGTCGCGCAGGTCGCCCGCGCCCCAGGACGCCCGCGAGCGCACCGAGTACAGCTGGACCATGAGGCCCCACGCGCGCTTCTCGTCGAGCGCCGCGGGCAGCTCCAGCCGGTCGGGCGTCACGGCCAGCGGGCTCGCCGCCTCGCCCGACGGCCCCGACGTGCGCAGGAGGTGCCAGCCGAGCGGCAGCCCCGCGGGCACCACGAACGTCGCGCGCCCGACCTCGCGGCCGTCGACCGTGCGCGGCTCGACCACGACGTCGGCCTGCTCCAGCTCGACCCGCTCGGTGACGGCCCCGGCGGCGCGGCGGCCGCGGCCCTCGGCGCCGTCGATCTCGACCCACGCGCGGACGGGGTCGCCGTGCGTGACGTGCACCGCCACCTGGACGTCGTCCGACTGCCGCACCACCACCACGGGCGGCAGCACCCGGCGCCAGGGGACGTCCTCGGCGTGCCGCAGCGCGACCTCGACGCGCTCGGGCGTCGAGGCGTCGACGCCCAGCGCGCCCAGCACGGCGACCAGGGTGGCGGGGGCGACGTCGCGCATCCCGCCGTTGAACTCCTGGAACTCCGTGGCGACGCCGTGCGCCCGCGCCAGGTCCAGCAGGGACTCGGGGGCGGTGTGCTCGGCCACACGCCGATCCTGCCAGAGCGGCAGCACTCACGCCGGGCAGCCGCGCTGGTGGGTGCGGGTGCGGGCGGTCGCGGCACCCGCCCGGAGCACGCGCCGGGGGCCCGTCGCCCCGGGCCGTAGGGTGGCGCGCATGACCGCCGAGCACGCCGCCGCCGCGGCCGACGCCGCCGCCACGCCCACCACCGGCTACCCCGCCGCCCGCCGGCTCGACCTCGTCGAGGACCTGCACGGCCGCGCCGTCGCCGACCCGTACCGCTGGCTGGAGGACGCCGACGACGCCGCGACCGAGGCCTGGTCGACCGCCCAGGACGACCTGTACGCCGCGTACCGCGCGCGGGTCACGGCGGGCGACCTGGCCGAGGGCCCGCTCGCGACCGGGCCGCTGACCGACCGGCTGCGGGCGCTGCTCGGCGCCGGGTTCGTGGGCGCCCCCGCCTGGCGCGGCGACCGCCGATTCTTCTCCCGCCGCACCGGCGACCAGGAGCACGGCGTGGTCGTCGTGGCCGAGCCGGACGCGGACGCCCCCGGCGGCGAGCGCGAGCGGGTCCTCGTCGACCCGGTGGTGCTGGACCCGGCGGGCACGACGACGCTCGACGCGTGGCAGCCCAGCAAGGAGGGCGACCTGCTCGCCTACCAGGTGTCGCACGGCGGCACCGAGGAGAGCGTGCTGCACGTGCTCGACGTCGCGACGGGCGAGCTCGTGGACGGGCCGGTCGACCGCGCGCGGTACTCCCCCGTCGCGTGGGAGCCGGGCGGCGGCTCGTTCTTCTACGTGCGCCGCCTCGCGCCCGAGCTGCTCCCCGAGGGCGAGAAGCAGTACCACCGCCGGGTGTGGCGCCACGTGGTCGGCACCGACGCGGCGCAGGACGTCGAGGTGTTCGGCGCCGGCCTCGACCTGACCAACTACTACGGCGTCTCCGTGTCCCGCGACGGCCGGTGGCTGATCGTGTCCGCGTCGGCCGGCACCGCGCCGCGCACCGACGTGTGGATCGCCGACCTGCACGCGACCGGGCCGGGCGCGGTGCCCGCGTTCCGCGAGGTCGCCGTCGGCTACGACGCCGAGATCGCCGCGTGGGTCGGCCGGGACGGTCGGCTCTACGTGCACACCACGCTCGACGCGGACCGCGGCCGGCTGGCCGTCGGCGACCCCGAGGACCCGGGCGTCCCGCACTGGACGACGCTGCTCGCGGAGGACCCCGAGGCCGTCCTCGAGGACGTCGCGTTCACCGACGGCGGCGGCGACGACACGACCCCGCGGCGGCTGGTCGCGGCGTGGCGCCGGCACGCGGTCAGCGAGATCACGGTGCACGACCCGGCGACCGGCGAGCGGCTCCCGGGCGCCGAGGGCACGGTCGACCTGCCCGGGCTCGGCTCGACCGGCGGCCTCGTGACCCGGCCCGACGGCGGCCCGGACGTGTGGTTCTCGTACACCGACCACACGACGGTCACCGAGGTGCACCGGTACGACGCGGAGTCCGGCACGACGACGCTCTGGGCCGCCCCGCCCGGGGCCGTGGCCGACCTGCCGGACGTCCGGGTGCAGCGCGTGGTCGCGACCAGCGCCGACGGCACCGAGGTGCGCGCGTTCGTCGTCGCCCGGGCGGACGCGCTGGACTCCGACGGCCGGCCCCTGATCCCGGCGCCGACGATCCTCTACGGCTACGGCGGCTTCCAGATCTCGCTCGACCCCGCCTACTCCGCGACCACGCTCGCGTGGGTCGAGGCCGGCGGCGTGTACGTCGTCGCCAACCTGCGCGGCGGCGGTGAGGAGGGCGAGGCCTGGCACCGCGCCGGGCGCCGCGGGAACAAGCAGCACGTG
This sequence comes from Cellulomonas sp. Y8, assembly GCF_008033115.1. Taxonomy (NCBI): domain Bacteria; kingdom Bacillati; phylum Actinomycetota; class Actinomycetes; order Micrococcales; family Cellulomonadaceae; genus Cellulomonas; species Cellulomonas sp. Y8. The sequence continues at coordinate 3,663,668 of NZ_CP041203.1, read as the reverse complement.
TTCGACGACTTCCACGCCGTCGCCGACCTGCTCGTCGACCAGGGCTGGACCACGACCGACCGGCTCGCGTGCTGGGGCGGGTCGAACGGCGGCCTGCTGGTCGGCGCCGCCCTGACCCAGCGCCCGCAGACCTTCGCCGCGGTCGTCTGCTCGGCGCCGCTGCTCGACATGGTCCGGTACCAGCGGTTCGGGCTCGGGACGACGTGGAGCGACGAGTACGGCGACGCGGACACCCCGCGCGAGCTCGACTGGCTGCTGTCGTACTCGCCGTACCACCGAGTGGTCGAGGGCACCGCGTACCCGGCGACGCTGTTCACGATCTTCGACGGCGACACCCGCGTCGACCCGCTGCACGCCCGCAAGCTCGGCGCCGCGCTGCAGGCCGCCACGTCCGCCCCGCTCGACGAGGCGCCGGTGCTGGTGCGCCGCGAGAAGGGCGTCGGCCACGGCGGCCGGGCGCTGTCCCGCACGATCGCCCTGACGGTCGAGCAGCTGCAGTTCGTCGCGGACCGCACGGGCCTGGCGGCCGCCGGGCGCTGACCCCGCGCCCCGCGCGGGACCGTGTGAGGGTCCCGTGCGGGCCGCGTGCGGGGGCCGGGGGCGGCCCGGCGCCGGGGCGGCGGTCGGCGCCGCGCTCCCGCTAGCGTGGACCGGTGATCTTCTCGTCCCTCCCCTCCGTGCCCGCCGCCGCGGGCGACGACCCGGGCGCCGAGCTCGCCGACAACGCGAACGCGCTCGTCGACTGGCTGCTCGGCCCCGGGCTGCGCATCGCGATCATCGTCGTCATCGGCGTGGTCGCGCTGCTGGTGGTCCGCCGGCTCATCAAGGCCGTCACCGAGCACATCGCCGACGGCACGTCCCTGCTCCAGCGCGGCATCGCCAAGCCGCTCGGCGGCACCGAGGTGGCCGCGGCGCTGCGCAAGGTCAACCCGATCGCGAACGCCCGGCGCACCCAGCGCGCCCGCACCATCGGCTCGGTGCTGCGGTCCACGGCGGGCATCGTCATCGGCACGATCGTCGTGCTGTCGGTGCTCGACCAGGTCGGGGTGAACATCGCCCCCTTCATCGCGTCGGCCGGCATCGTCGGCGTGGCGCTCGGCTTCGGCGCCCAGAGCCTGGTGAAGGACTTCCTGTCCGGCATGTTCATGCTGCTGGAGGACCAGTACGGCGTAGGCGACGTGGTCGACGTCGGCCCGGCCCAGGGCACGGTGGAGTCGGTCGGCCTGCGGGTGACCAAGATCCGCGACGCCGACGGCACGCTCTGGTACGTGCCGAACGGGTCCATGCTGCGGGTCGGCAACAAGACCCAGGGCTGGGCGAACGCCGTCGTCGAGGTGAAGGTCGACTATTTCGCCGACCTCGACCGGGTGGGCGACGTGCTGGTCGGCGCGGCCGCGCGGCTCGCCGAGGACCCGGCGCTCGGCCCGTCGATGGAGGGCTCGGCCACCGTCACCACCGCCGAGGACCTGTCGTTCGACGCCGTGACGGTCAAGCTCGTGCAGCGGACCGCCCCGGCGCGGCAGTGGGCGGTCGCCCGCGCGCTGCGCACCGCGGTCCGCGAGGCGCTGGAGGCCGCGGACATCCCGCTGGCCGGGCAGCGCGAGGCGCTGGAGGCGCACCGCGAGCGGGTCTCGGCCACGGACGACCCGACGACGGACTGACCCCGCCGGACGCGCGACGGCCCCGGCCGCACCGACCCGCTCGGGGTCGTGCGGCCGGGGCCGTCGTCGTGCGCGGGTCGGCCTGCGTCAGCGCAGGCCGTCGAGCTCCGCGGCGAGGTTGTCGGCCTCGGGGCCGACGATGACCTGCACGATGCGCCCGGAGCGCACGACGCCGAACGCGCCGGTCGCCTTGAGGGCGTCCTCGTCGACGCGCTGCGGGTCGGTGACCTCGACGCGCAGGCGCGTGATGCAGGGCTCCAGGTCGACGACGTTGCCGCCGCCGCCCAGGGCCACCAGGATCTGCTCTGCCTTGCTCAATGGAACCCCCGTCGTGCTGTTCGTGCCGGACTGCCCCCGCGGCCACCCGCGCGGGCGGTCGCCTGACCACCAGCGTAGTCCGCGCGGCGGCCCGCGACCCGGTGCGACGCCCGGACCCCGCCGCGCGCGGTGCGAGACTGTCGCCATGACCGAGCAGCCGCCGCTCCCCGCGCCCCGCCCGGCCGGCCCGACCCTCCCGCTGAGCGCCGCCGCGCCCGCGCCGTCCCCGGTCGCCCCGGCGCCCGAGGGCAGCTCCGAGGCCCGGCGCCGGGAGTCGTTCTTCGAGGCCGTCGGCGGCCACGTGACGTTCACCCGGCTCGTCGACGCGTTCTACGAGGGCGTCGCGACCGACCCGGTCCTGAAGCCGATGTACCCCGAGGAGGACCTCGGCCCGGCGAAGCGCCGACTCACGATGTTCCTCGAGCAGTACTGGGGCGGGCCGACCGCCTACTCCGAGGAGCGCGGGCACCCGCGGCTGCGGATGCGGCACCTGCCGTTCGCCGTCGACCCCGACGCGCGCGACCGCTGGCTGCGGCACATGCGCGCGGCGGTCGACACGCTCGGGCTCGCGCCGTTGTACGAGGCGACGCTGTGGGACTACCTGGAGCGGGCCGCGCACTCGCTGGTGAACACCGCCGGACGCTGAGCCCGGGGCGCGCGGGCACGCAGGCGGCACCGGCGGCGCCGTCCGGGGCGCGGCCGTCGTGAGACGCTGGCCCGCGTGACCGACGCCGCGCCCTCGACCGCCTCCGCCTCCGACCCGATCACCGCGCTGCTCGGCGTCCTCGACGTCGCCCCCGGCGCCGGCCCGGACGCCTTCACCGCGGCGAGCCTGCCGAAGCCCGGCGGCCGGGTGTTCGGCGGCCAGGTCATCGCGCAGGCGCTGGTCGCGGCCGGCCGCACCGTCCCGGACGGCCGGCTCCCGCACTCGCTGCACGGGTACTTCCTGCGCGCGGGCGAGGTCGGCACGCCGATCGAGCTCGGCGTCGAGCGGCTGCGCGACGGCCGGTCGTTCTCCGCCCGACGCACGCACGCGGCGCAGGACGGCGACCCGATCCTGTCGATGATCGCGTCCTTCCAGGAGGACCAGCCCGGCGTCGAGCACACCGAGCCCGCGCCGGAGGTGCCCGCCCCCGAGGACGTCGAGTCGGCGATGGACCGCATGGGCCACCTCGACCACCCGGTCGCCCGGTTCTGGACGCACGAGAGCGCGTTCGACGTCCGGCACGTCGGCGGCTCGCTCTACCTCGGCCCGGCCCCGACGCCCGAGGGCCGGCAGCGGGTGTGGATGCGCGCCAAGGGCGCCCTCCCGGACGACCAGCTGCTGCACCGCGCGCTGCTCGCGTTCGCGTGCGACCAGATCATGCTCGAGCCGGTGCTCCGCCGCGCCGGGCTGTCCTGGCTGACGCCGGGCCTGTCCGTCGCGAGCCTCGACCACGCCATGTGGTGGCACCGGGACGTCCGGGTCGACGACTGGCTGCTGTTCGACCAGGACAGCCCGTCGGCGCAGGGCGGGCGCGGGCTCGGCAGCACCCGGGTGTTCGACCGGTCGGGCGCGCTGGTGGCGACGATCGCGCAGGAGGGCATGGTCCGGGTCCCGGCCGCCTGACGGGCGCGGGGGCCGGTGCTGCGGCCCCTCCCTGACGGCTCAGGCGCTCCGCTGGCGGGGCCCCGCACCCCGGTGCACAGTGTCCCGGTGGTGAGGCTGCGACGGGTCAGGATCGACTCCCCGGGGTGGACCCGGCGACGTGCGGGGAAGGGCTTCTCCTACCTCGACGTCGACCGCGTCACGCGGATCACCGACGTCGAGCACCTGGACCGGATCCTCGCGCTGGCCATCCCGCCGGCGTGGCAGGACGTGTGGATCAGCCCGTGGGCCAACGGGCACATCCAGGCGGCCGGGCTCGACGACGCGCAGCGGCGGCAGTACCTGTACCACGAGCAGTGGCGCCGCCGCCGCGACCGGCTCAAGCACGACCACGTGCTCGACGTCGCCCGGCGGCTGCCGGCCGCGCGCCGGTCGGTGCGCCGCGACCTCGCGCTGCCGGGGTTCCCCCGGGCGAAGGCGCTGGCCCTGGCGTTCCGGCTGCTCGACCTCGCGTACTTCCGGGCCGGCGGCGAGGGCTACGCGCAGCGGAACGGCTCCTACGGCCTCGCGACGCTGCGCCGCGAGCACGTCCAGGTCCTGGCCGACGACGACGGCGCCGAGACCGCCGTGCGGTTCCACTACCCGGCCAAGTCGGGGCAGATCCGGGACGTCGTCGTCGAGGACGCGCAGGTCGCGGAGCTCGTCGGCACGCTGCTGCGACGGCGCGGCGGCGGGCCCGAGCTGCTGGCGTGGCGCGACGACGACGGCTGGCACGACATCACCAGCGCCGAGGTGGGCGCGGACGTGAAGCACCGGCTCGGCGACGACGCCAGCCCGAAGGACTTCCGCACCTGGCACGCGACGGTGCTCGCGGCGCGCGGGCTGGCGGCGTCCGGCGCGGCGCCGAAGTCCGAGCGCGGCCGGCGGCGGGTCGTGGCGACGGTCGTCAAGGCGGTGTCCCACGAGCTCGGCAACACCCCCGCGGTGTGCCGGGCGTCGTACATCGACCCGCGCGTCGTCGACCTGTGGACCCACGGGACCACCATCCGCCCCACGCGCTCCCAGGCGGTCGCGGAGAAGGAGACCCTGGCGCTGCTGTCCTGAGGGCGTCAGTCCCGCACGCGGGCCAGCGCGAAGCCGTCCCAGCCCTTCGCGCCGACCGTCTGCAGGGCGGTGGCGTCCAGCCGCGGGTGCGTGCCGAGCGCGTGCAGCACCTCCCGGGACCCGACGACGCGCGGGTCCTCGGACGCCGCGTCGGCCACCTCGCCCCGGCGCACCACGTTGTCGACCACGATCACCGTGCCGGGGTGGGACAGCCGCACGGCGAGGTCGAGGTAGCGCGCGTTGCTGGGCTTGTCGGCGTCGATGAAGACGAGGTCGAACGCCTCCTCGCCCTGCGCGAGCAGGCCCTCGACCGACTCCCCCCGCGGGCCCCTCGACCAGCCGCACCCGGTCCGCGACGCCCGCCCGCACGAAGTTGTCCCGCGCCACGGCGGCGTGCGCCGGGTCGATCTCCAGCGTCGTCACGTGCCCGTCCGGCCCGACCGCGTCGGCGAACCACAGCGTGCTGTACCCGGCGAGCGTGCCGAACTCCAGCACTCGGCGGGCACCCGCGATCCGGCACAGCAGCCACAGCAACCGGCCCTCCGTCGGCGCGACCTCGATGGCCGGCAGCCCGGCCGCGCGGCCGGCGTCCCGCGCCGCGACCAGCGGGGCGCTCTCCGGCACCAGCTCCTCGACCAGGTACGCGTCGACCGCGGCCCAGCCCTGCTCCCCCGACCCGTGCTCGCCCATGGTCCGATCATGCACCCGCGCCGGCCGTCGCGGACGGGGTGGGAGCACCCGCGCCCCCGGATGCGGGCGGCGCGGGGGCGTCGGAGACTGCGGACGTGCCCCAGGACCCCGCCGTGACCAGCCCGGGCGCGGACGCGCCCACCGCCGACGACCTGCTCCACGAGCCGGTCGCCCGCACCCTGACCGGGATCGTCCCCGGCGTCGGCGACGACGGCCGCCCGCGCCCCGACGCCCCGCTCGTCGCCGTGACCGGCGTGACCGGCTACGTCGGCGGCCGCCTCGTGCCCGAGCTGCTGGCCGCCGGCTACCGGGTGCGCGCGATCGCCCGGCGCCCCGAGCGGTTGCGCGGCCGCCCCTGGTACGACGCCGTCGAGGTGGCCCAGGCGGACGCCGCCGAGCCCGAGCAGATCCGCGCGGCCCTCGAGGGCACCGACGTCGCCTACTACCTGATCCACTCGCTGGGGTCGGGCCGCCGCTTCGAGCAGCGCGACCGGCATACGGCGCTCGTGTTCGGCGCCGCCGCGCGCGAGGCGGGCGTCGGCCGGATCGTCTACCTCGGCGGGCTGTCCCCCGACACCGAGGACCTGTCTCCCCACCTCGCGTCGCGCAAGGAGGTCGGCGAGATCCTGCTGGCCTCGGGCGTGCCGACGACGGTGCTGCGCGCGGCCGTGATCCTCGGCTCGGGGTCGGCGTCGTTCGAGATGATGCGCTACCTCACCGAGCGGCTGCCCGCGATGACGGTGCCGAAGTGGCTGGACAACCGGATCCAGCCGATCGCCGTCCGCGACGTGCTCCGCTACCTGGTGGGCTCGGCGTCGATGCCGCCGGAGGTGAGCCGGGAGTTCGACATCGGCGGGCCCGACGTCCTGACCTACCGCGACATGATGCAGGGCTACGCGAAGGCCGCCGGGCTGCCGCGGCGGATCATCGTCAAGGTGCCCGTGCTCACGCCGCGGCTGTCGAGCCACTGGGTCGGGCTGGTCACGCCGGTGCCGTCCGGGATCGCGCGGCCGCTCGTCGAGTCGCTGGTGCACGAGGTGGTCTGCGACGAGCACGACATCGCGGAGTATGTGCCGGACCCGCCCGAGGGGCTGATCTCGTTCCCGCGCGCGCTGCGCCTCGCGCTCGCCCGCATCCGCGAGGCCGACGTGACGACGCGCTGGTCGTCCGCAGGCGTGCCCGGGGCGCCGTCGGAGCCGCTGCCGTCCGACCCGGACTGGGCCGGCGGGTCGCTCTACGAGGACGCCCGGAGCGTCGAGGTCGACGCCTCCCCCGCGGCGCTGTGGCGGGTGCTGGAGTCGGTCGGCGGCGAGCGCGGCTGGTACTCGTGGTCGCTCGCCTGGCGGGTGCGCGGGCTGATGGACCGGGTCGTCGGCGGTCCGGGCCTGCGCCGCGGCCGGCGGGACCCGCGGCGGCTCGTCGTCGACGACGCGGTGGACTTCTGGCGGGTCGAGGAGGTGCAGCCCGGCCGGCTGCTGCGGCTGCGCGCCGAGATGCGGCTGCCCGGCCTGGCGTGGCTGGAGCTGCGGGTCGAGCCGGAGGGCGGCGAGCCCGCGCGCCCGGCGACCGGCTCCACCGACGCCGACGACCGCCCGGCCGACGTGTCGCCCGACCGCTGGACCACGCCGCCCACCCGGTTCGCGCAGCGGGCCGTGTTCCACCCGCACGGCCTGCTCGGGCAGCTGTACTGGTGGTCGGTCTACCCGTTCCACGGCGTGGTGTTCGGCGGGATGCAGCGCAACATCGCCCGCGCGGCGGAGACCGCGGAGCGCTCGCGCCGCGACCTCCCGCGCTGACCCGCCGCGAGCGCCGCGCCCGCCCGCGCCCGCCCGCCCCTGCGCCGAGATCGGACCGTGGCGGCGAGATCGGACCGTCTCCGGTCCTACCTCGCCGCGCGGGCCCTATCTCGGCGCGCGGCTGCGCCGAGGTCGGAGGTTCGCGCCGAGATCGGTGCCTGGAGGCACCGATCTCGCGCGGAAGCACCGATCTCGCGCCGAGGGCAGTCGGCGCGCGCAAGGGTCAGCGGCCTCGGCGGCGGAAGGTCGGCGGGGTCTCGACGTACGGGAGCCAGGCGGCGCGCTCGGTCTCGCCGATGCGGCGGGGCGACCCGCTCGCGGCGTCGACCAGCACCAGCGTCGTGACCGCGCGCGCGTACGGGGCCGGCGCGCCGGCGGCAGCGTCCGGGGACGCGTCGTGCACCTCGTAGCAGACGTCGATGCTCGCGCCGCCGAGGTGGCCGATCCACATGTCGACGACCACCGGCGTCCGGCGGTAGCCCAGCGGGCGCAGGTACTCGACCTCCTGGCGGGCGACCAGCGTCGCGGTCCGCGCGCCCGGGCCGGCGTCGAGCACGGCGGTCGGCCACGTCTCGCGGTCGGCGGTCCCGGTCGCGGGCGCGGCGCCCTCGCCCAGCGGGTCGGCGGGCGCGGGGTGCGCCCAGAACGCCTCGATGCGCGCCTCCTCGAGCAACCGCAGCAGCTCGACGTTGTTCACGTGCCCGTACGCGTCCATGTCGGACCAGCGCAGCTGGACCGGCACCCGGAGCCTGGTCATCCGTCCCCCGTTCCTCGGTGCGGCGCCGCGGGGTGGCGCCCCCAGCATCCTGCCCCTCCCGCCGGGGCGGGCGGGTGCGGCGCGCGTGTGGCGTCGGCCGCACCCGGTCCCGGCACGCCGCCGGGTCCGCCGGCAGGGCTCCGCCCGGCTCGACGGCCCCGGTCCGCCGCAGCGCCGCGCGGGTGCGGGCACGGCGCCGGGCCCCCGAGCGCCGACCCGCCCGGTCAGCGCCCCCGGTCGCCCGCCGCGCGGAGCGCCTGCTCCCGGCACGCCGCCAGGTCACCCAGCACCGCGGCGGCCGGGTCGGCGACCCGCTCCCGCGCGACCCGCGTCACCGCCGCGAGCAGCCGCGCCCGCGCCGCGCGCGCCCGGCCCCGGGCCCGCAGGCGCGCGAGCCCTGACGCCAGGAGCGCCAGCAGCGCGCCCGCGAGCAGCCCGCCGACGAGCAGGACGGTCGGCGCCGGGAACGGGCCCCACTCCGGCGTGCGCGGCACCGGCAGCTGCAGGTACGCCAGCCCCGCGAGCGCCGCGAGCCACAGCGCCCCCGCGACGGCCGCCGCGAGCAGCAGCCACTGCAGCCACCCGGCGACCCGCACCCACGCCCCCGGGCGGTCGGGCAGCAGCGTCGTGCCGCCGACGGCCCGGTCGAGGTCGTCGGCCAGGTCGGCCACGCCCACCGCGTCCCGGACGGCGAGCGCCCAGGCGTCCGGGGCGTCCGCGGTGGCGCCGTCGACGTACCGCCGTACGGCCGACGACGCGGCGGCGCGCGCGGCGAGGCCCGCGGGCGGGACCGAGGTCCGCTCGACCGCACCCGGCTCGGTCTCGTCGGCGGGCGCGCCCCGGCCCCGGCGGCCTGCGCCCGCGCCCGTCGCCAGGTGCAGCCGCCGCAGCGGGTCGGGCCGCAGCCGGGCGAGCCAGCGCACCGGCGGCCAGCCCGCCCTCGCCACCGCCCGGCGCACCGCCGCCCGCCGCACGGCCTCGACCACCACCGGCACGCCCGCGGCCTCGGCGAGCGCGTCCGTGAGCGCCGGCAGGTCGCCGTCGTCCCGGCCCCGCCGCCGATCCGGCGCCGCACCGCACGCGTCGAGCACCCGTCGCGCGGCCACCTCGACGTCGGCCGTCATCCGCGCGACGGCGACCCGGCGGCGCTCGGCGGCGTCGTCGAGCAGGTCGCGCAGCGCGGGCACGCCCTCGCCCGTGCGCGCCGACGCGGCCAGCGTCCGCACGCCGGGCAGCCCGTCCGCGGCCGCCAGCCGGCGCAGGTCGCCGAGCACGGCGTCGACCTCCGCGGGCGCGAGCCGGTCGGCCTGGTTGAGCACGAGCACGACCACCTCGGCGTGCCGGGCGAGCGGACGCAGGTAGCGCTCGTGCAGGGCCGCGTCGGCGTACTTCTGCGGGTCGACGACCCAGACCAGCAGGTCGACCCGCTCGATCAGGTGCTCGGCGCGCAGCCGGTGCGCCTCGACGACGGAGTCGTGGTCGGGCAGGTCGAGCAGCACCAGCCGCGAGCCCGCCGCGCCCGGCCCCGCGGGCAGCCCGTGCCGCCGCCGCACCCCGAGCCAGTCGAGCAGCGGCTCCGCGCCCGGCCCGCGCACGGCCGCGAGCGCCTCGCCGGTCGTCGGCCGCTGCACCCCGGGCCGGGCGATCTCCTCGCCGACCAGGGCGTTCACCAGCGACGACTTCCCCGACCCGGTGGCGCCCGCGAGCGCGACGACGGTGTGCTCGGCGGACAGCGCCGCCCGCTCGCCGACCCGCGCCAGCACCGCGCGGCCGTCCGTGACGGCGTCCGCGGGCAGCCGGCCCTCCCCCGCGTCCAGCGCCGCGCCCAGCGCGGCGACGCGGTCGTGCAGCGGGAGGCTCATCCGCGGTCCTCCCGGCCGAGCAGCCGCCGCCAGAACCCGCCGCGGTGACGGTCGCCGGGGTCGGCGGTGCCGGGCGTCCCGGCGCCGCCGGCGGCGTCCGGTCCCGCACTGCCCCGGCCGCCGGCTCCGGCCGGGGCGGTCGCGGCGGACCAGGTCCCGCCACCGGCGCCCGGGGTCCGGCCCGGTCCGGCACCGCCGGACACCGCGCGCCACCGGTCCGCGCCCCGCAGGCTCGTCGTCCCGGCGAGCGCGGCCGTCGTCCCGCCGACGGCGGCGTCGCCGGGCACCGGACGCGCACCCGCACCCGCGGCGTCGGCGCCACCCGGCCCGGGACCCGCAGGGCCGGCGCCCGTCGCACCCGCCGCACGGCCCGCGCGCTCCGCCCGTGCCGCGTCCGCCACCGCGGTCGCCGCGCCCCGCAGCGCCTCCCCGCCCGTGAGGACGAGCGCGTCGAGCTGCGCCGTGTACCGGGCCGCCTCCCCGGCCAGCAGCCCGCGGACCCGGGCGTCGAGCCGCTCCCGGGCCTCCGCGGTCAGCCGGCGCACGGCGTCGTCGCCGAACACCGCCTCGAGCAGCTTCTGCGCGACCACGGCCGTGCCGCCCGCGATGCCGACCTCGACCCCGGTGAGCCCGCCGGTCGAGGCGAACGCCAGCACCATGAGGCTCACGCCCAGCGCGTTCACCCCGAACGACAGCGCCCGGGCGGTGCCGCGCCGCTGCGCGCCCTGCTCGCCGACGAGCGCGAGCACGTCCGCCTGCCACGCGCGGATCTCCCGGTCCACGTCGGCCCGCAGCGTCGCGGACGACCGGGACAGCCCGAGGTCCGGCAGCAGCCCGGCGCCGGACGGGTCGCCGCGCCACGCGGCGTGCGTGCGCTCGGCCGCCGCGTCGGCGGCGTCCAGGACGACGGCGGCCAGGCCGTGCGCGATCGCCTGCTCCACGGGCGCCGGTGCGGCGGGCCGGCCCCGCAGGAACCCGACGACCGCGTCCCGCACGCGCCCCACCCCGCGCTCGACCGAGCGCAGCAGGTCGCCCGTCCCGACGAGCTCCTGCCAGCGGGCCAGCACCTCGCCGCGGAGCATCGCGCCGTCCGACGTCGCCGCGCCGACCTGCGCCGCCGCCTCGGCGTAGGCGCGCGCGACCGCGTCCCGCAGCCGGGCCGCCGCGATCACCTGCTCGCCGGCCGCCCGCGCGAGCGCCAGCCCGCGACCGGCGAGGTCGTCGACCACCCCGTCCCGGGTCGCGACCGCGACCGCGCGCCGGGCGGCCGCGTCGCCGCCGAGGTCCGACAGCCACGCCGCGACCGGCCCGACCGCGTCCTCCGGCAGCAGGCCGTCCGAGCCCACGCCCTCCGCGACCGCGAACAGCGGGGCGGCGAACAGGCCGTTCGCGTCCAGCATCCGGCGCAGGTCCTCGACCGCCGCCTCGGACCCGGGGTCCACCCGGTCGACGACGAGCGCGACCTGGGCGTGCCGCTCGGCCGCGGTGTGCAGCAGGTCCCACGGCACCGCGTCCGCGTACCGGGCGGCGGTCGTGACGAACAGCCACAGGTCCGCCGCGGCGAGCAGCTGGGCCGCGAGCCGGCGGTTCGCCTCCTCGACGGAGTCGACGTCCGGCGCGTCCAGCAGCGCCAGCCCGCGGGGCAGCGCCGGGCTGGGGGCCAGCCGGACCGCTGCGGCCCCGGGCTCGGCCGCCCCGGGGTCCCCGGCCGCGCTCTCGTCCGCCCCGCGGTCCCCCGCCAGGCGCGCGAGGCCCGGCAGCACCCGGTCGCCGGCGAACCAGCCCGCGTCGAGCGGGTGGTGCACCAGCACCGGGGAGCGCGTCGTGGGTCGCAGCACGCCGGGGTCGCTGACCCGCTCGCCGAGCAGCGAGTTCACCAGCGTCGACTTCCCGGCGCCGGTGGAGCCGCCGACGACGACCAGCAGCGGCGCCCCGGCCGAGCGGAGTCGCGGCAGCAGGTAGTCGTCGAGCTGGTCGAGCGCGGCCCGGCGGTCGCCGCGGGCCTGCGCGGCGCCGGGGGCGTCCAGCGGCAGCGCGAGGTCGCGCAGCCGGGCGCGGAGCCGGTCGAGGGCGTCCGCGAGCGCGGCGTCCGCGCCGGTCACCGCGCCGGCGGCGGGCGGGGGCGTGTCGTCGGCCATGGCGCCCATCCTGCCGTCCGCCGACCCTCCCCGCCCTCCCGCCGGGCACCCACACACCGGGACGACGAGTCGGCCGGGCGGGGCGGGCGTCCCGGGCTGGACCGCCGGGACCCGGCACAGCAACGGCCGCCGCCCCGGGAAGGGGACGGCGGCCGCTGCGGGTGGTGCAGAGTCGCTCAGTCGCGCGTGAGCTTGCGGTACGTCACGCGGTGCGGGCGGGCGGCGTCGGCGCCGAGCCGGGCCACCTTGTTCTCCTCGTAGGAGGCGAAGTTGCCCTCGAACCAGTACCAGCTCGCCGGGTTCTCCTCGGTGCCCTCGTACGCCAGGATGTGCGTCGCCACCCGGTCGAGGAACCACCGGTCGTGGGACACCACGACGGCGCAGCCGGGGAACTCCAGCAGGGCGTTCTCCAGCGACCCGAGGGTCTCGACGTCGAGGTCGTTGGTGGGCTCGTCGAGCAGCAGCAGGTTGCCGCCCTGCTTGAGGGTGAGCGCGAGGTTCAGGCGGTTGCGCTCACCACCGGACAGCACGCCCGCAGGCTTCTGCTGGTCCGGGCCCTTGAAGCCGAACGAGGCGACGTACGCGCGGGACGGCATCTCGACGTTGCCGACCTTGATGAAGTCGAGCCCGTCGGACACGACCTCGAACAGCGTCTTCTTGGGGTCGATGCCGCCGCGCGACTGGTCGACGTAGGACACCGACACCGTCTCGCCGACCTTGAGCGAGCCGCCGTCGAGCGGCTCCAGGCCCACGATCGTCTTGAACAGCGTGGTCTTGCCGACGCCGTTCGGGCCGATGACGCCGACGATGCCGTTGCGCGGCAGCGTGAAGCTCAGGCCGTCGATGAGGACGCGGTCGCCGAAGCCCTTCTCGAGCTTCTCGGCCTCCAGCACGACGCTGCCCAGACGCGGGCCCGGCGGGATCTGGATCTCCTCGAAGTCGAGCTTGCGGGTCCGGTCGGCCTCCGCCGCCATCTCCTCGTAGCGGGCCAGGCGGGCCTTCGACTTGGCCTGGCGGCCCTTCGCCGAGGAGCGCACCCACTCGAGCTCGTCCTTGAGGCGCTTGGCGAGCTTGGCGTCCTTCTTGCCCTGCACCTCCATGCGGGCGGCCTTCTTCTCCAGGTAGGTGGAGTAGTTGCCCTCGTACGGGTACAGCCGGCCGCGGTCGACCTCGCAGATCCACTCCGCGACGTGGTCCAGGAAGTACCGGTCGTGGGTGACCGCCAGGACGGCCCCGGGGTAGGTCGCCAGGTGCTGCTCGAGCCAGAGCACGCTCTCGGCGTCGAGGTGGTTGGTGGGCTCGTCGAGGAGCAGCAGGTCGGGCTTCTCGAGCAGGAGCTTGCAGAGCGCGACGCGGCGGCGCTCACCACCGGAGAGCACGGTCACGTCGGCGTCCGGCGGCGGGCATCGCAGGGCGTCCATCGCCTGCTCGAGCTGGGCGTCGAGGTCCCACGCGTCGGCGGCGTCGATGGCCTCCTGGAGCTGACCCATCTCGGCCAGCAGCGCGTCGAAGTCCGCGTCGGGCTCGGCCATGAGGGCGGAGATCTCGTTGAACCGGTCGATCTTGCCCTTGATCTCGGCGACGCCCTCCTGGACGTTGCCGAGGACCGTCTTCTCCTCGTTCAGCGGCGGCTCCTGCTGGAGGATGCCGACCGTGAAGCCGGGGCTGAGGCGCGCCTCGCCGTTGGAGGGCTGGTCGAGCCCGGCCATGATCTTGAGGATGGTCGACTTGCCCGCGCCGTTCGGCCCGACGACGCCGATCTTGGCGCCGGGCAGGAAGTTCAGCGAGACGTCGTCGAGGATGACCTTGTCGCCGTGCGCCTTCCGCGCCTTGTACATGCTGTAGATGAACTCAGCCACTGGCTTCTCGTCCGCCTCGGGGTCGTCGGTTCCGGTGTCGCGCGCGCCGGGCGACCTCGCGGTGCCGGGCGACGGCGCGATCCCCCAGCCTAGGCGATCCCGGCCCGTCGGACCGCGCCGTCGCCGTGAGCAGCCGCCCGGCGGTGCGCCTCAGGCCGTGAGCCGCTCGGCCCGGGCGAGGTCGTCGCCCAGCGGGTCGTCGTCCGGCAGCTCGACCGCCAGGCTGAGGTCGACCGGGGCGGGCTCGCCGGCAGGCGTCCCCGACGCGTCGACCACTCCGTCCCTGTCCTCGTCCGCATCGCCCGGTCCGCCGTCCTCGTCCGGCCCGCCGGGCCCGCCCGGAACGCGCGTCGCGTGCACCGTCCGCGTGAACCGCGTCGTCCCGCGGGACAGGTCGTGCCCCACCGCGTCCGCCGTCAGCTCGGCCGTCGTCCGCGGCCGGCCGTCGGGTGCCACCCAGTCGACCAGCCGGAGCCGGCCGTGCACGACCACGGGCTCCCCGCGACGCACCGCGTCCGCGACGTTGAGCGCGAGGTGCCGGAACGTCTTCACCGTGAACCAGCTGGTGTCGGCGTCGACGTACCCGTCCTGGTCGCGGTCGTACACGCGCGGGGTGCTGGCCAGCCGGAACTTGGTGAACGGCACCTGCCCGTCGTCGCCGAGGTAGCGGACCGGGTCGCTGCCGACCCAGCCGACCACCGTGACCGTGAGCTCGTTGACCGCCATGCGTCCTCCTGGTGCCCGGGGCCGGCGCCCGTGCGGGCCGGCCGTGGACACGACGCTGCCGGGTCCCGCGCCGGCCGCGCGCGGCACCCGTGCCGGACCTGGGGACGACGCACGGCACCGGGGCCTGTGGTCGGCTCGGCACCCCGTGATCCCGGGGCTGCACCGCCGCGACCGGCCGGCACCGCCCTGGCCCTCCGGCACCGCCCCGGCCCGCCGGCACCGCCCCGGCCCGCCTCCGGCCCATCGCCGCCCGGGCGTCAGGCCTCCCGGGCAGACCGCGCGCAGCCCTCAGGCCTCGCGGGCCCCCGCGGCCAGCTCCCGGACCCGCCGGTGCTCCGCGAGCACGGCCGTCGTCGGCTCCGCCAGGCACCGCCGCGCGACGCCCTCCAGCGCCTCGCGCCCGTCCCGGCGCACCCGCTCGGCGCGCCGGGTCGCCGCCGCGCGCCGAGCGCGTACCGCGAGCCACGCGCACAGCACCGCCAGCACCGCGAGGCCCGCAGCGAGCGGCCAGCCCAGCCGGAGCAGGTCCTCGGGGCCGGTGCCCGACCCCCACGTGCGCCACGCGCCCGCGCCGGCCGCCGCGACTGCACCGACGCCGAGCACCACGGCCAGCACCAGCAGGGTCACCGCGAGCCGCGACCGCCGGGTCACGACCGCCACCCGGGACAGCGCCTCGTCCGCCGCCGACCGGACCTCGTCGGTCGGGGCGAGCGCGCCGCGCACCGCCTCGACCCAGCGCCGCGGCAGCCGGGCCGTGACCGCGTCGGTCCACTGGCTGCGCGCCAGCGCGACGGCGCCCTCCTGCACCGAGACGAGCTCGGGCACCGTCGTCGCGCTGCCCCGCACCACCGCGGCCACCGCGTCGGCGAGCGCCGGCAGCCCCGCCGCGTGCGCCAGCGTCACCGCCACGGGGGTCACGTCGAGCGCGTCGGCCGGAGGCTCGGCGTCGCCGACCTCGCCCTGCACGAGCCGCGCCGCGTCGGTGATCTCCGCGGACGCGCGCCGCGCCGCGAGGCTCTGCCGCCCGACGACCTCGGCCAGCGTGTCCCGCATCTCCGCGACGCCCTCGCCGGTGCGTGCGGACGTCGTGCGCACCTCGACGCCCGTCAGCCCGTCGGCCGCGAGGAGCCGGCCGACGTCGGTCGCCAGCGCCTCCCGCTGCTCGGGCGGCACCGTGTCGACCTGGTTGAGCACGACGAGCATCGCGCCCTCGTGGCCCACCAGCCCGCGGAGGTAGCCGGAGTGCAGCGAGTCGTCGGCGTACTTCTGCGGGTCGACGACCCAGATCAGCAGGTCGGCCATCGGCAGCAGCCGGTCGACGGCCTCGCGGTGCGCGTCCTCGATCGAGTCGTGGTCCGGCAGGTCGAGCAGCACGAGGCCGCGCAACGGCGCCTCGGTGTCCCCGTCGAGGGCGCTCTCCCGCTCGATCCGGCGGTCCTCGGCGACCTCCAGCCAGTCGAGCAGCTTCTCGCCGCCCCCGCCCCACACGCACGCCGTCGGCTGCGAGGTGGTGGGCCGCTTGACGCCCACCTCGGCGAACTCGAGGCCGCAGATCTCGTTGAACAGGCTCGACTTCCCCGAGCCGGTGCCGCCGAGCAGCGCGACGACGGTGTGGTCGACGCCGAGCGCGAGCCGGGTCCGCACCTGGTCGCCGATGCCCCGGACCCGGGTCGCGACGGCCGGGTCGACGCGGTCGCCACCCACCGCGAGCGCCTCGTCCAGCCGGGTCAGCCGCTTGGTGAGCGCCGCGGTGTCGCTGCGCGGGTCGGTCATGTCAGCCCCTTGATCACGGCCAGCCGCAGCCGCAGCGTCGACGCGGCGTCGGGTGCGAGCGCCGGGCGGTCGAGCACGGCGACGGCCGCGTCCCGCTCGCGCGCGGCCTGGTCGGCGGCGTGCTGCGCGAGCCGGTCGCGGAGGGTCGCCGCGACGGCGGTGCCGCGGTCGCCGAGCAGGTCGACCAGCATCCCGTCGGCGGGCTCCAGCCCCGCGGCCGAGGCGAGCGCGAGCGCCGCCAGCCCCTCGTCCCCGAGCGCGCGCTGCGCGGCGGCGGCCCGCTTGGCTGCCTTCCCGGCGGCGCGCTTCGCGGCGCGGTCGTCGGCGGCGTGCGCCGGCGCGGTGTCGTCGGCGGTCAGCACCTCGACGGCGCCGCCGACCCAGTCCCGGGCGGCGCGCTCGACCTCGCGCGGCCGGTCCGCGGCGCGGTCCGTGGTCGACCAGTCCCCGGCGAGCGTCGTGGCGCCCGCGGGTCCCGACGCCAGCGCGTCGCGCAGCGCGGTCTCGGTCGCGGCGCCGACCGCGGCGAGCGTGGAGCTCGCCGACGACACCAGGTCCTGCACCAGCGGCATGACCGCGGCCGCGCGGTCCCGCCCGGCACGTCGCGACCGGTCGACCCGGCCGCCGCCCTTGAGCACGTCCGCGAGCGCCGCACCGGGCGCCGTGAGCTCGGTCCAGCGCGCCTGGACCGTGCCCTGCGCGACGGCGCCGCGGGTGATCGTGCGCCGCGCGTCCTCGGCCGGCGCGCGCACCGCGTCGTCCAGCGTGGTGCGCACCGCCGTCGCGGCCTCGGCCTGGCGGTCGACCGCCTCGATCAGCTCGTCGACCCACGGCCGCAGGGCGGTGAACGACCCGCGCAGCGTCCGGGCCACCACCGTCCGCGCCCGGTCGGCGCCCGCGAGCATCGTCAGCCAGCGCGTGATCGGCGCGACGAGCGGCGGGTCCATGAGGCCCTCGTGCGGACCGAGGTCCGGGACCACGAACAGCGGGGACCCCTGCATCCCGTGCGAGCGCAGCCGGTCGAGCAGGTCGCCGCGCACCGTGGGCAGCGAGGCCGGGTCGACGCGGTTGAGCACCATCGCCACGGACGCGCCGCGCTCGGTCGCGCCGGTGAGCACCCGCCACGGGAGCGCGTCGCCGTACCGGGCCGCAGTCGTGACGAACAACCACAGGTCCGCCGCCTCGAGCAGCCGGTGCGCCGAGCGCCGGTTCGCCTCCTCGACCGAGTCGACGTCCGGCGCGTCCATCAGGGCGATGCCGCGGGGCACCTGCTCCGAGGCGACGATCTCCACCGCGTCGGTGACGGGGTGCTCGCGCACCAGCTCGGCGTCGTCCGGGTGGTGCACCAGGACCGGCCGCCGGGTGGTCGGCCGCAGCACGCCGGCGGTCGTCACCTCGGTGCCGACCAGCGAGTTCACCAGCGTCGACTTGCCCGCCCCGGTCGACCCCGCGACCACGACGATCGCCGGCGCGGACAGCTGCCGCAGGCGCGGGACCAGGTGGTCCGCGAGCTGGTCGACCAGCCGGGTCCGGGACGCGCGCGCCGTGCCGACGCCGGGCACCTCCAGGGGGAACTCGGTGGCCCGCACGTCGCGCAGGAGGTCGGTCAGGGCGTCGAGCAGGGACGTCGCGGCGAGCGGCCGGTCGAGGACGTCCCGCGCCGCCGAGCTCTCCGCCTGCACGTTCACACCGTCATCCTCTCGTGTGAACGGGGAGGCGGCCAAACGTCCGCGCCGTGTGACCTGCGGCGACTTCTGCACGTGGCCCGCCGTGGGGCGCCGGACCGGGCCGCGGCGGGCGCGTACCCTGGGGTCCGCCCGGTCGCGCGCCCCGTCGCGCGGCGGCCGGCGACGCCTCCATAGCTCAATGGATAGAGCAACGGCCTTCTAATCCGTCGGTTGCAGGTTCGAGTCCTGCTGGGGGCACCCCGGGGCCCGCCCAGCGCGTGCGCGCCCGCCGGGCAGCGGGTCGTCACGCCCCACCTCGTGCGACCGGCGGGAGACCGCCGCCCGGTGCAGGAGACCGGTGACGAGCGGGAGCCGCCGGCTGGACCGGGGCGTCGTACGCGGTCGCTGCGGGGTACCGCGCGTCGTCGCGGTGGTCGCGTCGATCCGCGACCGCCCGGTGCCCCGAGCCACTCACCCGTGGGACGTGCAGGCACCGGTCACGCTCCCGGCGGGGGCACGGCGCGCCCGCTCACCACCGCCGCGGCGGCTCGACCCTCCCCGGTGAGGCCTCGATGCCGGCCCGACGCCGCATCGAGCTCGGGCACCCCCCCCGCGCCTCGCCGCTCGGCCGAGCGGCACCGAGGTCCTCGATCCGCTGGGTGTACGGCCTGGCGGCGCGGCTGCGTCGCCAGGCCCGCGCGACGACCCACCCCACGACCAGCAGGTACAGCCCCAGATGGACGAACCACCAGGCGCCGCGCGCGTGCACGTCCGGCTCCTCCGACCGCGCGGCCCCGTAGACCTGCAGGGCGAACCACACGGCCGGGAACGGCGCGAGCACCGTGAGCACGCGTGCGCGCCGGCGCAGCCGGAGGTAGGCCAGCCGGTCGACGGGCAGGGGTAAAGGCACGCCCGACCCTTCGGCCCCGAACGGCGCGACCTGAGGCGTCCGCCCGCCCGTGCCCCGTGGCCGCGCGCCGGCGCCCCAGCGCACCTCGGACGCCGCCCCGCGTCCCGCCCGGCGAGCGTGTACGAGACGCGTCGAGCGAGTATCCGCCACCTGCTCGCTCGACGCGTCTCCTACACCCTCCGTGCGCCGGCGAACGCCGGCGCACGGAGGTCGCGCGCCCTCAGCGCACCTCGAACGCCGCCCGCAGCAGGTCCGCGTCCCGCGAGGAGCGGCCCACGAGGACGTCGAACCGCCCCGGCTCCACGACCCGCCGCCCCGCGGCGTCGACGATCGTGCAGTCCGCCACCGCGAGCTCCACGGTCACCTCGACCGACGCCCCGGGCGCGACGTCCGCCTGCGCGTACGCCTTGAGCTCCTTGTCCGCCCAGGACACCGAGGTCACCGCGTCGGAGACGTAGAGCTGCACGGTCTCCCGCGCGGGCCGCGTCCCGGTGTTGGTGAGCGTCACCGTCGCCCGCACGGTGTCCCCGACGCCCGCGACGGACCGGTCCAGCCGCAGGTCCGCGTACTCGACCGTGGTGTAGGACAGCCCCTCGCCGAACACGAACGCCGGCTCCTGGGTGAGGTCGGCGTACCGGTCGCCGTGCTGGCCGCGGATCTGGTTGTAGTACGTCGGCTGCTGACCGGCGTGCCGGGCGAACGAGATCGGCAGCCGCCCGGACGGCTCGGTGAGCCCGAGCAGCACCTCGGCGACCGCCTGCCCGCCCTGCATGCCGGGGTTCGCGACCCAGAGCACCGCGTCGGCCGACGCGACCGACGGCGGCAGCACCAGCGGCTTGGACGCGAGCAGCACCACGACGAGCGGCTTCCCGGTGGCGGCGAGCGCGTCGAGCAGCGCGTTCTGCCCGCCGACGAGCTCCAGCGTGGCGGTGGACCGGCCCTCGCCGACGAGCTGGATCTGGTCGCCGACGACGGCCACCACGTAGTCCGCGTCCTCGGCGGCGGCGACCGCCTCCGCGATGAGCGCCGCGTCCGGCTCGACCGGCACGCCGATCTTCGGCCGCGGCTGGCCGTCCGGGTAGAGCTCCCCCGCCGGGTCCGGCACCAGGTCGAGGATGTCGGCGCCCCGGCTGTGCGAGACGGCCCAGCCGACCGGCGCCGCGGCCCGCAGGCCGTCGAGGATCGTCACGATCATGTCCCGCGGGTGGCCGTCGGGCAGCCAGTCGGCCTGGCCGGAGTTGCCGGCCCAGTCGCCGAGGTGCGCCTCGTGGTCGTCCGCGAGCGGGCCCACGACCGCCACGCGGCGCGGGGTGTCGTCGCCGCCCGAGGCCCGCAGCGCACCGGGCGCCGGGACCCCGCCGCCGTCGGCCGCCCGCGCGGCAGCCCCGGGCACGCCCGCGAAGCCGCCGGCCAGCGGCAGCACGCCGGAGTTCCGCAGCAGCACCAGCGAGCGTCGCGCGACGTCGAGGTTGAGGTCCGCGTGCTCCGCCGCACCCACGACGCTCGCCTGCGCCGACGCGGACGGCCGGCGCGGGTCCTCGAACAGCCCCAGCCGGAACTTCAGCGTGAGGATGCGGCTGACGGCGGCGTCCAGCTCGGCCTCGGCGAGCAGCCCGGACTCGATGGCCTCGAGCGCGCCCGCGAAGAAGCCCGGCGTCGTCATCACCATGTCGTTGCCGGCCTTCACCGCCGCGGCCGCGGCGTGCGCGTAGTCGGGCTGGACCTTCTGCTCCCAGACCATGCGGCCGACGTTGTCCCAGTCGGTGATGAGGGTGCCGGTGTAGCCCCACTCGCCGCGGAGCACGTCGTTCAGCAGCCAGTCGTTGACCGTGATCGGCACGCCGTCCATCGTCTGGTAGCCGAGCATGAAGGTGGCGCAGCCCTCCCGGGCCACCCGCTCGAACGGCGGCAGGAACCAGGACCGCAGCTTGCGCCGGGAGATGTCCGCCTCGGACGCGTCCCGCCCGCCCTGGGTCTCGGAGTACCCGGCGAAGTGCTTGGCGGTCGCGAGGATCGCCGTGGGGTCGTCGAGGCCGGTGCCCTGGTAGCCGCGGACCATCGCGGAGGCGAGCTCGCCGATGAGGAACGGGTCTTCGCCGAACGTCTCGTCCACCCGGCCCCAGCGCAGGTCGCGGGCGATGCAGAGCACCGGGCTGAACGTCCAGTGCACGCCGGTGGTGGCGACCTCGCGGGCGGTGACCCGGGCGACCTGCTCGACGAGGTCGACGTCCCAGGACGCCGCCATGCCGAGCTGGGTCGGGAAGATCGTCGACCCCACGAAGAACGAGTGCCCGTGGATGCAGTCCTCGCCGACCAGCAGCGGGATGCGCAGCCGGGTCTCGGCCGTCAGGTCGTGGGCGTGCGCGAGCCGCTCGGGCGACGCGTGCAGGATCGACCCCACGTGCTTGTGCAGGATGTCGTCCGCGTAGTCGCCCCGGGCGTCGAGCTGGAGCATCTGCCCGACCTTCTCCTCGACGGTCATCCGCGCGAGCAGGTCCTGCACGCGGTCGGCGACGGGGAGGCTGGCGTCGAGGTAGCGGACGTCGAGGGACGTGGGGTTCATGAGGTGGTCGATCCTTGCGTCGTGTGCGAGGTGACGGCGGTGACGCCGTCGGTGGTGTCGAGGCCCTTGCGCCGCATGGCGCGGGCCAGCTCTCCGGCCGAACGCAGCCGGGGGTTGATGTACTCGTCGATGCCGAAGTTCAACAGTGCCAGGGCGACGCCGATCGCCGCGATGCAGAGCCCGGGCGGCAGGAACCACCACCACTGGTTCTGGGTGAAGGCGCCCTGGGCCGAGGCCCAGTTCAGGATGGTGCCCCAGTTGTACGCGTTGACCGGGATGACGCCGATGTAGGACAGCGTGGTCAGGCCGAGGATCGCCGCGGTGACCGACCCGACGAACGACGAGGCGATCAGGGCGGTGAGGTTCGGCAGCATCTCGACCCCGATGATCCGCCGCAGCGGTTCGCCGTTGAGCTTCGCGGCCTGCACGAAGTCGCGGTTGCGCAGCGACATCGTCTGGGCCCGCAGCACCCGCGCGCCCCAGCCCCACCCGAGGATGCCGAGGATCGCGGCGACGACCCACAGCGGCGGGTTGGTGAACCGCGAGGCGATGATGATGAGGATCGGGATGCCCGGGATGACGAGGAAGACGTTCGCCAGGGCCGACAGCGCCTCGGACCGCCACCCCGGGAGGTAGCCGGCGAGGACGCCGACGACCAGGGCGATCGCCATCGAGATGAGCGAGGTCAGCGCGCCGACGACGACCACGCCGCGGGTGCCGTAGATGACCTGGCTGAGGACGTCCTCGCCGAGGTGGGTGGTGCCGAACCAGTGCGTGCCGCTCGGCGGCTGCAGCCGGGCGGTCGCGTCGATCTGCGTCGGGGAGAACGGGGCGAGCTGGTCGGCGAAGACCGCGACGAGCACGAACACCGCGAGGATCGACAGGCCGGTGAGCGACTTGGCGTTGCGGAACATCGCGAACGACGCGCCGAGCCGGGCGCCGCGGCCCCGCGGGGTGAGCTGGGTGGTCGTCATCTCTCAGGCCTCCGACTGGCGGGTACGGGGATCGAGGACCGCGTAGGCGACGTCCGCCAGGATGTTGGCGACCAGGACGGCCAGCACGATCACCAGGAAGCCGCCCTGCATGAGCGCGTAGTCCTTGGCGTTCGTGGCGTCGAGCAGCATCTTGCCGACGCCCGGGTAGGAGAAGACCTGCTCGACGATGATCGCGCCGCCGACGATGAAGCCGATCGACAGGGCGAACGACTGGATCTGCGGCAGGACGGCGTTGCGCGCGGCGTAGCGCCACAGGACCCGCCGGTTCGGCATGCCCTTGGCCTGCGCCACGGTGACGTAGTCCTCGTCGAGGACCGTGAGCATCATGTTGCGCATCCCGAGCATCCAGCCGCCGAGCGAGGCGACGACGATCGTGGCCAGCGGCAGCGCGCCGTGCCTGATCACCTCCCCGGCGAACTCCAGCGACAGGCCGGGCGTGGTGCCGATCCCGTAGGCCTTGCCGATGGGGAACCAGCCGAGCGTGACGGCGAAGACCGAGATCGCCATCAGCCCGATCCAGAAGTACGGGACGGTCGACAGGAAGGTCGTGACCGGGATGAGGGCGTCCAGGCGCGACCCGCGCCGCCAGCCGACGACCGCGCCGCCGACCGTGCCGATCAGGAACGAGATCACGGTCGCCAGCCCGATCAGGCCCACGGTCCACGGCAGCGCGTTCGCGATGACCTGGCCGACCGGCTGCAGGCCGTGGGTGATCGCGATGCCGAGGTCGCCGCGGGCGAGCATCCCCAGGTAGTCGACGTACTGCTGCCACAGCGACCGGTCCGAGTCCAGACCGAGCAGGGCGCGCAGCGCGTCGGCCGCCTCCGGGGACATCCCCCGGTTGCGGGCGAGGTAGTTGTCGACCGCGTCGCCCTTCATCAGGCGGGGCACGAAGAAGTTGATGGTGATCGCGGCCCACAGGGTGAACAGGTAGAACGCGACGCGTCGGCCGATGAACCGCCAGGGGACCCGGGGCCGGGACCGCTCGGCCCGGGTCGCGGTCGTCCCGTCGGCGACCACGTCGGTCTGCGGGCTGGTGGTCGTGGTCATCGCGCACCTCCGGCGCTGTCGACGAAGAAGCGCTCGGGGTCGGGGGACGCCTCGCGGAGCTCCCGGGTGTACGGGTGCTGCGGGCGCAGGATGACGTCGTCGGCCGAGCCGTGCTCGACGATCCGCCCCTGGTTGAGCACGATGATCTCGTCCGAGAAGTACCGCGCCGTGGCGAGGTCGTGGGTGATGTAGAGCACCCCGAGGCCGTCCTCGGCCTGGATGTCGGACAGCAGGGACAGCACCCCCATCCGCAGGGACACGTCGAGCATCGAGACGGGCTCGTCCGCGACGAGCAGGGCCGGGCGCGGGGCCAGGGCCCGGGCGATCGCGACCCGCTGCCGCTGGCCGCCGGACAGCTCGTGCGGCCGGCGGTCGACGACCGCGGCGTCGAGCTGGACCTTGTCCAGCAGGCGGTGCACCTCGGCGTCGACCTGGTCGGGCGGGACGACCCCGGAGAGCGCGAGCGGGCGCTCCACGTGGTGCCGGATCGAGTGGTACGGGTTCAGCGACGCGAACGGGTCCTGGAACACCATCCGCAGCCGCTGGCGGTAGGCGCGCAGCGCCGCGCCGCGGGTCGGGACCGGCCGGCCGTCGAGGAGCACCCGGCCGCTGGTGGGCCGCTCCATCTGGGTGAGGATCTTGGCGACGGTCGACTTGCCGGAGCCGGACTGGCCCACCATGCCGATGGTCTGCCCGCTCGACAGCGTGAACGACACGTCGGACAGCGCGTCGATGGATCCCGCGCCGCGGACGCGGTAGGTCTTCGAGACGCCCTGGACGTCGATCGAGGTCATCGGTTCACCGCCCGCTCGGCCGTCAGCCGGGGGAACGACGACAGCAGGGTCTTCGTGTAGTCGTGCTGCGGGCGGAACCAGATGTTCGCCGCGGTGTCGAGCTCGACGATCTGGCCGGCGCGCATGATCGCGATGCGGTCGGAGATCTCGAGCAGCAGCGGCAGGTCGTGCGTGATGAAGACGACCGAGAACCCGAACGCCTCGCGCAGGCTCGTGATCTCCCGCAGGATCTCCCGCTGCACCAGCACGTCCAGCGCCGTCGTCGGCTCGTCCATGACGACGAGCTGCGGGCGCAGCGCGAGCGCCATCGCGATCATGATGCGCTGGCGCATCCCGCCGGACAGCTCGTGCGGGTAGCTCCTGCTGCGGGCCGCGCCGACCTTGACGATCTCGAGCAGCTCGGCGACCGCGGCGGTGCGCTCGGCCCGGGACATCGCGGGGCGGTGCACCTCGAACACGTCCGCGAGCTGGGCGCCGACCGTCGCCACCGGGTTCAGGGCGCTCATCGCGCCCTGGAACACCATCGAGATCTTGTCCCACCGGAACGCCCGCAGCGCGGCGGCGTCGAGGGCGAGGAGGTCGGTGTCGGCGCCGTCGGCGTCGTGCCAGGTGACGGTCCCGCCGGGGATGACGGCCGGGGGCTTGAGCAGGCGCTGGACGCCGTAGGCGAGGGTGGTCTTGCCGCAGCCGGACTCGCCGGCGAGCCCGAGGACCTCGCCCCGGTGGACGGTGAGGGACACGTCCCTGACCGCGTCCACGGGTGCGGCGGTCTCGTACCGGACCGAGAAGTCCCTCACCGACAGGAGGGGGTCGCTCATCTGGGGGGTCTCCTTGCGTGGGGGCGTCAGGGGGCGGCCGAGGGCCGCCCCCTGACGCGGGGTCACTCGGTGGGCTCGAGGGTGCTCAGGACGAGGGCGACCTCGGGCTGCGTCGGGTCGGCCGAGGCGTACATGTCGTCCTCGGTCGGCCAGCCGGTGTAGCTGCGCTCGTTGAACAGGCCCAGCAGCGGGTGCGAGCCCAGCGGGATCGCGGGGACGTCGCGGACGAACGCCTGCTGCAGCGTGGTCATCGCGGCGGCGCGGTCGGCGTCGTTGTCGGTGCTGGCGTAGGTGTTCAGCGCCGCGTCGACCTCGGGGTCGCTGTACCGCCCGAAGTTGAAGTCGGCGTTCTCGACCCCGGCGTCGTCGGTCGCGATCCAGCGGGTCCCCATGATGGAGTCGTAGACGCCCCAGGCGCCCTCGCCGTCGAGCCAGTGGATGATCGCGTCGAAGTTCCCCGTCTTGCGGGCCTCGTCCCAGCCGCCCCAGTCGGGCTGGTCGATCGTGACCTCGATGCCGAGCTCCTTCAGCTGCTCGGAGATCAGCGCCTGCTCGGTGTTCCAGTCGGTCCACCCCGCGGGGACCGAGATCGAGAAGGTCACCGGCTCGCCGTCCGGGTCCACCAGCTTGTCGCCGATGCCCGTGTAGCCGGCGTCCTCCAGGATGGACTCCGCCTTGTCGAGGTCCACCTCGTAGGTCTCCCCCGCGAACTCGTCGACGACGTCCGGCTCCAGCGACGGGCCGAGACCGGTCACCGAGTCGACGACGGCCGAGGCGCCCTCCCGGGCGATCTCGACGTAGGCGTCGCGGTCGATGGTCCACGCGAGCGCCTCGCGCAGCGCGACGTCGTCGAACGGCTTGCGGGTGAGGTTGAGGAACAGCGTCCCCGCACCGGCGGTCGGGGTGACCAGGTAGCGGTTGGCCGGGTCCTTGTCGAGGAAGGTCTCCTGGACCTGCGGCAGGAACGCCTGCGCCCAGTCCGCCTCGCCGGTGGTGAGGGCCGTGGCCAGGGCGGAGTTGTCGCCGTACGAGACGTAGTGCAGCTCGGGGACCGCCAGCTCGCCGTCCCAGTAGTCCGGGTTGGCGGTCAGCGTCACCGACTCGGTCGACCAGCTCGACAGCACGTACGGGCCGGTCCCGATGGCCTCGCCCTCGCCGGTGAGCGCCGCGGTCGACGGGTCGTCGAGGGTGTCCCAGATGTGCTTCGGGACGATCGGGACGTGCAGCACCGTGCCGCGCTTGACGAACTTGGAGTTGCCGAACTTCAGCGTCGCCGAGTCGCCGTCGACCTCGGCGCCCAGGTAGTCCAGCGCGGCGGTGTCGGTGAGCCGCCCGTCGAGGTACATGTCGAACGTGCCGACGATGTCGTCGATGGTGAACGGCTCGCCGTCCTGCCAGGTGACGCCCTCGCGCGCCGTGACCGTGAGCTCGGTGTAGTCCGCGTTCCACTCCACGCTCGAGGCGAGCCGCGGGGTGACGACGGTCGGGTCCGCGGTGTTGACCAGCGCCATGGTCTCGAACATGGCGTAGCGGTAGCCGTACATGCTGGCCGAGCTGTCCCCGAGGAACGGGTTGTTCGACTCGGTGGTGATGGCGCCGTCGGGCTTGGCGATGGTCAGCGCGGCACCGGACCCGCCGGTCGAGCTGCTCTCCCCGCCCCCCGATTCTCCGGAGCAGGCCGTCAGCGCCAGCGCGGCGGCCAGGCCGAGCGCGATCGCCGGGAACTTCACCCTCATGGTTTCTCCTTCGAAACGAGACGCCCGCACGGGCGTCTGTGAGGTCGCGCCGCGTCGTCGCGATCGCGCTGGCCGGAACGTTACTACACTGTCAGTAAGTTCTTTCCAGCCCTCCGGAGGAGCCGTGACCAAGTCGTGACCCGGGGGGTCGGGGCCGCGGTCGGCGCCACTAGGGTTGGCCGCGCGCCGAGGGGCGTGACACGAGGATGTGAGGAACGGATGAGCACGACGAGGCGCGCCCCGCGGGCCCGGCCGGAGACCCTGGCCAAGCGCACCGAGATCCTCCGCGCCGCCACCGCCACCTTCGGGGCCAAGGGGTACAACCGCGGCCCGCTCACGGAGATCGCCGACCAGGTCGGCATGACGCACGCCGGGATCCTGCACCACTTCGGGTCCAAGGACCAGCTCCTCGTGGAGGTCCTCAAGTACCGCGACCGCACCGACGTCGAGGGGTTGCAGGACCAGCGGATGCCGGACGGGCTGGACCGCTTCCGGCACCTCGTGCGCACCGCGTTCGCCAACGAGAGCCGCCACGGCATCGTCCAGGCGTACGCGGTGCTGTCCGCGGAGTCGGTGACCGACGGCCACCCCGGGCGGGCGTACTTCGAGGAGCGGTACCGCACGCTGCGCCAGGACCTCCGCGACGCGTTCGAGGACGTCTGCGCCGAGCGCGGGATCACCGTGCCCGAGACGGTCGACCGCGCCGCCGCGTCGATCCTGGCGGTGATGGACGGGCTGCAGGTGCAGTGGCTGCTGGCGCGGGACGACGTGGAGCTCGCCGAGGCGAGCGCGTTCGCGATCGAGGCGCTGGTCTCCGCGGTGCTGGACCCGCGGCCGTCGCTGCTGGGCGCGGGCGGGGTCGGCGGGGGCGCTGCGGCCGGCGCGGACGCCTGACCGCCGGGGGCGTGGCCGCGCCGCCCGAGGAAGCACCCGCGCCGCCGGGAACAAACCGGGCGGCCCGCTCGTCGTTGCTGGCATGACGACACCGACCCCCGCCGGCGCCGGCCCCGCGGCCCCCGCGCCGACCGAGGGCCTCGCCGCCGAGATCGCCGCGGGCGAGCGCACCGACACCGGCGCGCACCGCGCCCTGGCCCGGCTGCGCGCGCGGCTGGACAGCCGGCCGTGGCTGCGGCTGACCTACAAGGTCGTCGTGACCGTCGTCGGCGCGACCGTCGTGCTCGCGGGCATCGCGATGCTCGTGCTGCCCGGGCCGGGCTGGCTCGCGATCTTCCTCGGGCTGGGCATCCTCGGGACCGAGTTCGCGGTGATCCAGCGGTTCAACCACCGGCTGAAGGCGCTGGTGCTGCGGTACTGGCACGCGTTCCGCGAGCGCCGGGCCCGCCGCGCGGCCGCACGCCGCGGGGCACCGGCCGCCTGACCGCCGCGGCACCGGGGCGCCCCGCGCGCGAAACCCACCCGATCCTCGCGCCGACCACCGATCGATCGGGCATCGGCGCGAGAATCAGGTGGGGACCAGCCGGCCCGTCGCGCGTCGCGCAGCCGCCGGGGGCCGGGTGAGCCGCCGGGCGCCGCGGCGCCGGGTCAGCCCGCCTCGTTGCCGCAGGCGTTTGCGGGGTCGACGACCGGGTTCTGCGCCTGCAGCCGGTTCTCCGGGTCCAGGGCACCGAGGACCGCGAGCGCGATGGCGTCGAGCTGCTCGACCTGCTCCGCCGTGAGCCGGTCCACGACCAGCCGGCGCACCTCCCCCACGTGCGACGGCGCCGTGGCGACGACCTTCCGCCAACCCTCCTCGGTGAGCGTGGCGAGCGTCGCGCGCCGGTCCCCCTCGTCGCGGGTGCGGGTGAGGAACCCGCGCGCCTCGAGCCGGGCGGCGACGTGCGACAGCCGCGGCAGCGTGGCGTTGGTGCTGGCCGCGAGCCCGCTCATCCGCAGCGTGCGGTCGGGCGCCTCGGACAGCTTGGCGAGCACCAGGTAGTCGTAGTGCGACAGGTCGGCGTCGCGCTGCAGCTGGTGGTCGAGCGCGGCGGGCAGCAGCTCCGCGACCGCCTCCAGGCGCATCCAGGCCTGCAGCTCGCGTGCGCTCAGCCAGCGGGTGTCGTCGGTCATGCGGGACATCCTACCGAATGGTTGACGCTTCAACCTGCAAGTCGTACGTTGGTTGAAGCGACAACATGTCGGTTGTCGCGGAGCGACCGTCGAGGAGCAGACATGACCAGCGTGACCATCATCGGGGCGGGCAACATCGGCGGCGCGGTGGCGCGCCTGGCGCTGAAGGCCGGCGCCGATGTGCAGGTGCTCGCCCGGGACGCCGCCAAGGCCGCCGCCGTGGACCCGGCCGTGACCGCCGGCACCGTGGGCGACGCCGTGACCGGCGACGTCGTCGTCCTCGCCCTCCCCTACCCGGCGCTCGCCGAGGTGGCGGCGCAGTACCCCGACGGCTTCGCGGGCCGCGTGGTCGTCGAGACCACCAACCCCGTCGACTTCGCGACCTTCGACTCGCTGGTCGTCCCCGCGGGCTCGTCCGCGACCGCCGAGCTCGCCGCGCTGCTGCCGCAGGCTCGCGTGCTCAAGGCGTTCAGCACCAACTTCGCGGCGACGCTGGCCTCCGGCACGGTCGGCTCCCTGCCGACGACGGTGCTGATCGCGGGCGACGACGCGGACGCCAAGGCCGCGCTGGCCGGGGTCGTCGAGGGCGGCGGCCTGCGCGCCGTCGACGCGGGCTCGCTGAAGCGGGCGCACGAGCTCGAGGCGCTCGGCTTCCTGCAGATGACGCTGGCCGCCGCGGAGAAGACGTCCTGGACGTCCGGCTTCGCCCTGGAGCGCTGAGCGTGACCGACGACGCGCTCGCGGTCGACCCCGCGGCGGCGCGGTGGGCGCACACCCCCGGCGCCGCCCCGGGGCCGGGTGCGCCGCTGCTCGTGCTGCTGCACGGCTACGGCTCGCACGAGGGCGACCTGCTCGGCCTGGCCCCGCACCTGCCGGCCGGGCTGGCGCTGGCCGCACCGCGGGGTCCGCTGCTCGGCGGCCCCGGGTTCGCCTGGGCGCCGCTGGCGACGCCGGGGCGGCCGGAGCCCGCCCGCGTCCGGGCGGGCGCCGACGCGCTGCTGGCCTGGCTCGACGCGGACGCGCGGGTCGGGGCCCGCCCGGTCGCGCTGCTCGGGTTCTCCCAGGGCGGGCTGATGGCGACGCAGCTGCTGCGCGCGCGGCCCGACCGGTTCGCGGCGGCGGTCGTGCTGTCGGGGTTCTCGCTCGACGCCGAGGAGCCGGGCGACGCGGCGCTGGCCGCGCGGGACCCGCGGGTGCCGGTCCTGCTCGGCCACGGCGACGCGGACCCGGTGATCCCGCCGGATGCGACGACGCGGACGGCCAGGTGGCTCGCGGCGCACGCCGCGCTGGAGCACCGCGAGTACCCCGGCCTGGCCCACGGCATCGACGCCCGCGTCCTGGCGGACGTCGCGGCGTTCCTCTCCCGCACCCTGCCGGTGGACTGACGCCGAGGTCGAGGGTTTCCGCCGAGGTCGAGGGTTCCGGGCGGCTCCGGGCGGGCGAACCCTCGACCTCGACGTCCGATAAACGCGTGACCCGCGGGCGGTGGGGGTGGGAGCGTTCTGGCTACCGCGCGGTGAGTCCCGGGGCCCGGCCAGGCCCCTCCCGGAACGTTCGAAGGACCCACCCACCATGCACCCCACCCTGACGTTCGACCTGATCCAGGCCGACCACCGCGAGCGCATCGAGACCGCTCGCCTCCTGTCCCGGCACGCCGCCCGGCGCGCCGCGGTCAGACCCGACGGCGAGACCCGCGGTCGACCGCCGGAACGCCTCCGGCAGCTGCGCCTGCGGGCCCTTCTGCCGGCGACCACCACGGTCGCCGCCATCCGCTGACCCGGGGACGCCCCCGTGGCCGGTTCCCGGCGCCCGCCGCGCCGCCCGCACGACCCGGTGAGCCCGTCGGACACCCCGTCCGGCGGGCTCACCCGTACCCTGAGCGGGTGAGCACCCTGAACAACGGCAACGGCAAGGCCGACCGGATCGTCTGGATCGACTGCGAGATGACCGGCCTGGACAGCGTCCAGGACGCGCTCGTCGAGGTCGCCGCCGTCGTCACCGACTCCGAGCTCAACGTCCTCGGCGAGGGCGTCGACGTGATCATCGCGCCGCCCGCCGAGTCCCTGGCGCAGATGGGCGACTTCGTCCGCGACATGCACACCAGCTCCGGCCTGCTCGACGCGCTCGCCACCGGCACCACGCTCGAGGACGCGCAGGCCCAGGTGCTCGCGTACGTCCGCGAGCACGTGCCCGAGGCCGGCAAGGCCCCGCTCGCGGGCAACTCGGTCGGCACCGACAAGGTGTTCCTCGACCGGGACATGCCCGAGCTGGTCGGCCACCTGCACTACCGGATCATCGACGTCTCCTCGATCAAGGAGCTCGCGCGCCGCTGGTACCCGCGGGTCTACTTCTCCTCCCCGAAGAAGAACGGCGGGCACCGCGCGCTCGCCGACATCCTGGAGAGCATCGACGAGCTGCGGTACTACCGCGCGGCGCTCCTGGTCCCCCAGCCGGGCCCGGACTCCAAGGCCGCGAAGGCGATCGCGACGCAGATCGAGGCCACCTCCGTGGCTGCGGCGCACCGCGGCAGCACCGCCACGTCCTGAGGACCCTCGAACACCCGGTATGCTTGTCGACGGCCCCGGAGCTCCGAGGTCGTGGTGGCTATAGCTCAGGTGGTAGAGCGCCTGGTTGTGGTCCAGGAGGTCGCGGGTTCAAGTCCCGTTAGCCACCCCAGCGCGAAGGGCGCCGCTCCCCCGGGAGCGGCGCCCTTCGCCGTTGCTGCAGCAGGTCGTTCGCGCCGAGGTCGTCGGTTCCGGCCACCGCGGGGGTTGCGGAACCAGCGACCTCGGGCGCAACCGACGACCTCACCGGCCGTCGACCGTCAGAGGCGGCGCGTGATCGCGTCCGCGAAGCGGTCGACCGCCTCCGGCGCCTGCGCGAAGAAGAAGCTCGGCTCGATCAGCTCGAGCTCCAGGACGACCGGGTTGCCCTCGTCGTCCGGGATGAGGTCGACCCGGGTGTACGCGAGCGGCTGCTCGAGGCCGGGCAGCAGCTGCGGGAGGGCGTCGACGACCCGCTGCCCGAGGGCGAGCTCCGCCTCCGAGGCGTCGCGCGGGGTCATGACCTCCTCCTTGTAGAGGACGCCGTCGGTGTCGCCCGCGCGGTACGGGCCCTCCAGCAGCGGTGCCTTGCGCACCGCGTGCGACAGCTCGCCGTCGAAGTAGACCAGCGCCGTCTCGCCGACGGTGTCGACCTGCTTGAGGTAGCGCTGCACCATCACGTGCCGGCCGTCGTCGAGCAGGTGCTTCACGTGCTGGATCGCGAGCGCGCGCGAGGGCGTCTCGTCGGCGGCGTACCGGCCGGTGTCGCGGGAGCCGGCGCTGACCGTGGGCTTGATCACGAACTCGCCGAAGGCCGGGAACCGG
Source organism: Cellulomonas sp. Y8 (assembly GCF_008033115.1). Taxonomy (NCBI): domain Bacteria; kingdom Bacillati; phylum Actinomycetota; class Actinomycetes; order Micrococcales; family Cellulomonadaceae; genus Cellulomonas; species Cellulomonas sp. Y8. The sequence continues at coordinate 3,631,428 of NZ_CP041203.1, read as the reverse complement.
GTGTGGATCGCGCGGGCGTTGAAGTTGCGGGCCGGGTCCATCCAGATCGTCGGGACGATCGGCAGGCCGGCCGCCTCCAGCGCGCGCTGGTAGATCTTGTCGATGTTCCAGGTGAGCGCCTGCGCCGGGTTGATGAGCCGGGACGCCTGGGCGACGCGCTGGGTCCACCAGCGGAAGTCGCGCGGGCGCTCGGTGTAGTCCCAGGTGGAGCGGACCACGACGGCGTCGTACGACGACCAGTCGACGTCGGCGGCGTTCCAGACGGGCGTCTCGACCTCCAGGCCGCGGTCCCGCAGCGCCGTCACGAGGGGCGCGTCGTCGGGGTCGAGGTCCGGCAGGGCGGCGCAGGTGGCGAGCGCGAGGCGAGTGGTCACCCTGGGCAGACTACCCACGCGCTCCGGCGGACGGCTCGGGCTGCCCGGCGGCCGGGCTCGGGACCGCGTCCTGCGCCCTGTCGACCAGCCGCTGCAGCGCGGCGAGCACGCCGGGGGCGTCGAGCTCCCCGACGACCTGCTCCCCCTCGTGCACCGGGACGCGGCCGGTCGGCTCGGCCGCCAGCGCGGCGAACGCGGTGTCGAGCGGGTCGCCCACGTGGAGCGCCGCCGCCCGGGCGCGGCCGTTCGCCGAGGCCGGGCCGGCCCCGCTCACGGGGCCGAGGTCGCGCCGCTCGACGCGGCCCAGGGCGAGCAGCCGGACCGCCGCCCCCGTGCCGACCAGGTCGGCGACGGCCGGGCTCGCGGGTGCGGCGAGCAGCCGCACCGGGTCGGACAGCTGCTCGAGGTGCCCGCCGCGGCTGAGCACGGCCACCCGGTCCGCCAGCCGCACCGCCTCGTCCACGTCGTGGGTGACGAGCATCACGGTGGTCCCGAGCTCGTCCTTGATCCGGCGGAACTCGGCCTGCAGCCGGCGGCGGCCGACGGGGTCGACCGCGCCGAACGGCTCGTCCATGAGCAGCACCGGCGGGTCCGTCGCCAGGGCGCGGGCGACGCCGACGCGCTGCCGCTCGCCGCCGGACAGCTCGTGCGGGTAGCGCCGGGCGTACCGGTCCGGCGCGAGGCCGACGAGCTCCAGCAGCTCGGCCGTGCGGGCCCGGGTGCGCCGCTTGTCCCAGCCCAGCAGCCGCGGCACCGTGCCGACGTTCTGCTCGACGGTGCGGTGCGGGAACAGGCCGACGTTCTGGATGACGTAGCCGATGCGGCGGCGCAGGGCGACGGCGTCCACGTCGGTGACGTCGTCGCCGTCGAGGAAGATCCGGCCGGACGTGGGCTCGACCAGGCGGTTCGCCATCCGGAGCGTCGTCGACTTGCCGCAGCCGGAGGGCCCGACGAGCGCGAGCAGCTCGTGCTCCTGCACGTCGAGCGACAGGTCGCCGACCGCGACGGTGCCGTCGGCATACGCCTTGCGGACGTGGTCGAACGCGATCGCGGTGGCCATGCCGACGACCGTACCCGCGCCCACCCACAGCCGCCCGCGCCGGGCACGTGTCGGGGGTGCCCGGTAGCGTCTGGCCGGTGACCAGCCTCGAGACCACGGGGACGACCGCCGCCCACGTCGCGGCGGCCGCCGGCGACCCCGCGGCCAACCCCTGGCTGTCCTGGGACTACGTCCAGCGGAACTGGGGGGACATCTCCCGCGCGCTGGAGCAGCACGCGAGCCTGACGGTGCAGGCGGTGCTCATCGCGTGCGCGATCGCCGTCCCGCTCGGGATGCTCGCGCACCTGCGCCCGCGGCTCGCCGCCCCGATCGTCGGCACCAGCAGCGTGCTCTACACGATCCCGTCGCTCGCCCTGTTCACGGTGCTCGTGCCGTGGACCGGGATCGGGCGGACGCCGGTGCTGATCGGGCTGGTGGTGTACGCGCTGCTCGTGCTGGTGCGCAACGTGCTGGTCGGCCTGGGCGGCGTGGACGAGAGCGTCCGGGACGCCGCGCGCGGCCTCGGCTACGGGCGCCTGCGGCTGCTGCTGACCGTCGAGCTGCCCAACGCGGTGCCCGCGATCATCGCCGGCGTCCGGCTCGCGACGGTCACCACGGTGGCGCTCGTGACCGTCGGCGTCGTCGTCGGCTACGGCGGCCTGGGCCAGCTCATGTTCCGCGGGTTCCGCAACAACAAGTACCACGCCGAGATCCTCACGGCGACGCTCCTCTGCCTCGCGCTGGCGCTCGTGCTCGACCTCCTGCTGTGGCTGGTCGGCCGCGCGGTGACGCCGTGGGCCCGGCGCGGACGGGAGGCCTGAGCCGTGGACGTGCTGCAGGACGCCTTCACCTGGCTGAACGACCCGCTCAACTGGACCGGGCGCGACGGCGTGCTCGCGCTGGGCGCGGACCACCTGCGGATCAGCGCGCTCGCCGTGCTGCTCGCGGCGCTCGTCGCGCTGCCGCTCGGCGTCTGGCTCGGCCACCGCCGCCGCGGCGGCGTCGTCACGGTGGTCGCCGCCAACACCTCGCGCGCGCTGCCGACGTTCGCGCTGCTGACGATCTTCGCCTCGACCGGCCTGTTCGGGGCGACGGCCACGGTCCTCGCGGTCGCGGTGTTCGCGGTCCCGCCGATCCTCAGCAACACGTTCACGGGCCTCATGGAGGTCGACGCGGACGTCCGGGACGCCGCGCGCGGCGTCGGGATGTCGGGCGGCCGTTCGCTCGCGCTGGTCGAGCTGCCGCTCGCGCTGCCGCTGGTCGGCGCGGGCCTGCGCACGGCCACGACCCAGGTGCTCGCCACGGTGCCGCTCGCGGCGCTCGTCGGCGGCTCGAGCCTCGGGTCGATCATCGTCCAGGGCATGGCCCTGCAGCGGTACGGCCAGGTCGTAGCCGGCGCCCTGCTCGTCGCCGGGCTGTGCCTCGTCGTCGAGGGCGTGCTCGCCGCGGTGCAGCACGCGCTCACGCCGGCCCCGATGCGCGCCACCTCGGGCCGCCTGCGCCGCCGCCGGCCCCGCGCCGCCGCCGAGCCCGCCGCGGCCGCCGCCCCCGACCAGCAGACCGTGACCCGATCGTGACCGCGACGACCGCCCGCAGCGGTTGCCGCACCCGGACGACCTCGGTCGAATGATCGACGGCCACCCGACGCCCACCGACCCACCCGCCCGGTGCCCCAGCCGCACCGCACACCGTGTGCCCACCCGAGACCAGAGGACCCGCACATGAACGCACGTCGCACCACCCTCCCCGCCGCAGCGGCCGGCCTGCTCCTCCTGCTCGCGGCCTGCGGCGACCCGGGCTCCGGCGGCGGGACCGCCGAGACCTCCGCGAGCGGCTCCGGCGGCACGGTCTGCGAGCCCGTCGCGGGCGACCAGCTGGTCGTGCTCGAGGACGACCAGGGCCTGCAGAACGCCGACAACGTCATCCCCGCGGTGAACGCCGCGGCGGCGCAGGCGGACCCGAACCTCATCCCGCTGCTCGACACGGTGTCCGCGGCGCTCGACACCGACAAGCTGATCCAGCTGAACAAGGCCGTCGACATCGACCGGCAGACCTCGACCGAGGCGGCGCAGCAGTTCGTCGAGGACGAGGGCCTGGCGGCGAGCGACGCCGCCGCGGGCAGCGGCAAGAGCGTCGTCATCGGCGCCGCGAACTTCTCGGAGAGCGCCACGCTGTCCGAGATCTACGCCGACGTCCTGCGCTCCGCCGGCTACACGGCCGAGGTCCAGACGATCGGCAACCGCGAGACCTACCTCCCGGCCCTGCAGAGCGGTCAGATCACGCTCACCCCGGAGTACGCCGCGACGCTGGCGGAGTTCCTCAACACCTCCGCCAACGGCGCGGACGCCGAGCCGGTCGCGAGCGGGGACCCGGACGACACCGTGGCCGCCCTCACCGAGCTGGGCACCACCGCGGGCCTGACCTTCGGCGCGGTGTCGGAGGCGCAGGACCAGAACGCGTTCGCCGTCACCTCGGAGTTCGCGGACGAGCACGGCGTGTCGACGCTGTCCGACCTGGCCGAGGCCTGCGCCGGCGGCGTGGTGCTCGCCGGCCCGGCGGAGTGCCCGGAGCGGCCGTTCTGCCAGATCGGGCTCGAGGACACCTACGGCATCACCGTGAGCGAGTTCAAGAGCTACGACTTCGGCCTGATCGGCGACGCCGTCCGCCAGGGCGAGGCCTCGATCGGCCTGGTGCTGTCGAGCGACGGCTCGCTCGCGAGCTGACCTCGTACGACCGACGACGAGAGGGGCGGGACCGCACGGTCCCGCCCCTCTCGTCGTGCGCGGCCCTGCACGGGCCGCCGGCCCTCAGAGCCCGGCGGTCTCCAGCAGCCGCAGCCAGACCTCGCTGACCGTCGGGTACGCCGGCACGGCGTGCCACAGCCGGTCCAGCGGCACCTCCCCCGTCACCGCGACCGTCGCGGCCTGCAGGAGCTCCGCGGCGTCCGGCCCGGTGAACGTCGCCCCCACGAGCACGCCCCGGTCCTCGTCGATGACGACCTGCGCCGTGCCGGAGTACCCGTCGGCCGCGACGGAGGCGCCCGCCACGGACCCGATCGGGTAGGACACCGCCCGCACCCGCAGGCCGGCGTCGCGCGCCTGCTGCTCGGCCAGCCCGACCCAGGCGACCTCGGGCCGGGTGAACACGACCTGGGGCACCGCCACGTGGTCGGCGGACGCGCGGTACCGGCTGAAGGCGCCGGCGTCCCGCTCCGCGGCGTGGGCCTCGGCGGCACCCTCCCCCGGCTCCGCGACGTCCGCGGAGAACCGTGCGGCCACGACGTCGCCCACGACCCGGGCGTCGTACTTGCCCTGGTGCGTGGTGGCGGTGCGCCCCGTGACGTCGCCCACCGCGAACAGCCAGCCGTCCGGGACCCCGGTCGCCTGCAGGGCGTCGTCGACGGCCACCGGCGCGCCCGGCTCCAGCCCGAGCACGTCCAGCCCGAGGTCGGTGGTCCGCGGCCGCCGGCCCGTGGCCACGAGCACCTCGTCGGCGTGCAGCTCGTCGGCGCCCTGCGGGCCCTCGACCGTCAGGTGCACGCCGCGCTCGTCGCGGTCCACCCGCGTCGCGTTCGTCCCGAACCGCAGGTCGACGCCCAGCTCGCGCAGCCCCGCCGCCACCTCCTCGGCGGCGAACGGCTCGGCCTTGTCGAGCAGCCGGTCCCCGCGGACGAGCAGCGTGACCTCGGCCCCCAGGTCGCGGTAGGCGACCGCCATCTCGACGCCGACCACGCCCCCGCCCAGGACCACCAGGCTCGACGGCACGTCCTTGACCGCCGTCGCCTCGCGCGAGGTCCAGGGTTGCGCCTCGGCCAGGCCGGGGATGCCGGGCACCGTCGGCTCGCTGCCCGTGGACACGATCACGGCGTGCCGCGCGATGACCCGGGTGTCGCCGTCCTCGCTCTCCACGAGCAGCTCCTTCGGGCCCGTGAACCGCGCGGTGCCGCGCAGCAGCGCGATGCCGGCGGAGTCCAGCCACTCGACCTGGGAGTGGTCGTCCCAGTGCGAGGTGAACTCGTCGCGCCGGGCCAGCACGGCGGCGGGGTCGAGGAGGCCCTGCACCATCTCCGCCGCGCCCGGCACCGCCCGCGCCGCGGCGAGCACCGCGCCCGGCCGCAGCAGGGCCTTCGACGGCATGCACGCCCAGTAGGAGCACTCCCCGCCGACCAGCTCGTGCTCGACCACCAGCACGGACAGCCCGAGCCGGCCGGCCCGGTCGGCGGCGTTCTCGCCCACCGCGCCCGCGCCCAGGACCACGACGTCGTACGTCACGGTGTCGCCGGGGGCGCCGTCCCCGTCCGTCCGCTGGGTGCGCTCGGTCATGTCGTCGCTCCGTTCCTCCGGGGTGCCGCGGTCCGCGGTGCCTCCATCGTGGCCCGGCGGGGCGCTTCCGGCAGGTCGGCGTGCGGGCGAGCCGCTCACTCCAGCGGCACTTGAAGGATGGGCGCGATCGACCGGCTATCAGGTGAATTGAGCCCTTCACCCGCCCCGTCGCCGGGTGAAAGTCGGGAGAAACCGGTCTTTCCGCCGATCGCGGTGGGACCTTGTACTCATGAACGAGGACCCCTGGCGCGTCGAGGTCACGGACGCCGACATCCGCGCCGCCAAGCGCGCGTGGATCGCCACGCGCGACAGCGACGCGACCGACGCCGAGGTCGACCGCCGCTACGACGACCTCCGCCGCCTCGTCAGCGCGCAGGCGCAGCAGATCGCCGACGTGGTGCGCGCCCGCGCCGCCGCCCGGCGCAAGGCGCAGGCCGACTGACCCCGCGCGCGGCCCGCCGCACGCACCGCGACCCCCCGCGCACGCCGCTCGCGTGCACGGGGGGTCGCTGCGTCCGGCCCCCTGCTCCGGACCGCCCGGTGGCGTGGGCCGCCGGGAGTCAGTACCGGAACCGCGACACCTGGCCGCGCAGGTCCTCCGACATCCGGGCGAGCTCCGCGACGGCCGAGCCCATCTGGTTGAGGGTCTGGGAGGACTGCGTCGCGGCGGACGCGACACCGGTGATGTTGGTGGCGATCTCGCCGGAGCCGGTCGCGGCCTCGGCCACCGACCGGGACATCTCCGTGGTCGTCGCCGTCTGCTCCTCGACCGCCGACGCGATCGTCAGCTGGTAGTCGTTGATGCTCGCGATGATGTGCGAGATCTCGCCGATCGCGCCGACCGCGCCGCTGGTGTCGGCCTGGATCGCCTCGACCCGGCGCGCGATGTCCTCGGTCGCCTTCGCCGTCTCCTGCGCCAGCTCCTTGACCTCCCCGGCCACGACCGCGAAGCCCTTGCCCGCCTCACCCGCCCGCGCCGCCTCGATCGTCGCGTTCAGCGCCAGCAGGTTCGTCTGCTCCGCGATGCTCGTGATGACCTTGACGACGTTCCCGATCTCCTGCGACGAGGTGCCCAGGCGGGCGACCTGGTCGTTCGTGACCGCCGCGGCATCGGTGGCCTGCCCGGCGACCTTGGCCGCCTGCGACGCGTTCTGCGCGATCTCCCGGATGCTGGCGCCCATCTGCTCCGCGCCCGCCGCCACCGTCTGCACGTTGCGCGACACCTGCTCCGCGGCCGCCGCGACCACGCCCGCCTGCGCACTCGTCTCGTCCGAGCCCGCCACGACCTGCTGCGACGCGGCGGCCAGCTCCTCCGCGGCCGCCGCCACCGTCTGCGCCGTGTGCACCACGCCGCTCATCAGGGCGCGGAGCGAGCCCTGCGCCTCGTTCAGCGAGCCCGCCATCCGGCCGAGCTCGTCGCGGGAGTCGAGCGGCACGGAGACGGTGAGGTCGCCGTCGCCGATGCTCTGCACCGTGCGCTGCACCGCCGCGAGGTCGCGGACGATCCGCCGGACCAGCAGAATGCCGAGCGCCGCGGCGAGCAGCACGCCCACCACGCCGACCGCGATCATCTGCACCGTCGCCGACCGGGCGTCGGCGGAGGCGTCCGCGACGCCGTCCGCCGCGTTCGCGGACACGGAGTCGGTCAGCGCCTGGAGCGCGTCGCCGATCTCGGTCGTGATCCCGCGCACCTGGTCCGCGTACGCGTCGTGGTACGCCGTGGCGCTCTCGTCGGCCAGGGGCTCGATCGCGTCGGCGGCGGCCTGGTAGCGCCCGTAGGCGTCCTCGAGCGCGGCGTACGCGGCGTCGTCCAGCACGTACGGCTCGTAGTCGGCCACGTTCTGCAGCGCGTCCGCGTCGAAGCCGGCGCGGTCGTCGACGATCTTGGCGCGGTCCTCCGGCGCCACCATCCCGTACTCGAGCACCCGGGCCCGGCTGGCCTGGAACCAGCGCTGCGTGTTCACCAGGTAGGTCTGCGGCTCGATCGCCTCGCGGCCGAGCCGGTCGATCGACGACTCGAGGCCGCCGAGCCGGGCGATGCCCAGGCCGGCGACGACGCCGACGGCGACGGCGAGCAGGCCGAGCACCGCGCCGATGCGGGCGCCCACGGGGGCGTCGGTCACGAGCCGGCGGCGCCGGCCGGTGTCGGGCGCTGCGGGTGCGGCGGGTGCGGGCATGCGGAGGTCTCCGTCCGTCGGTGGGGGGCGGGCCTCGACTCGGCCCGCCGACTCCATCGGACGGGGCCCGCCGCGGGTGAGCGCGCGGACGGGTGAAAGGTAGGACCTTTGTCGCGGGGGTGCCCGCTCAGCCCTCGACGACGAGGTGCGGCAGCAGGCCCGTCACCTCGAGCAGCGTCTCGACGGTCGGGCCGATCCCCCGCACCGTCAGCGACGCACCCTCCGGCTGCAGCGCCATGACGAGCCCCGCGAGCAGGCCGACGGCCGACGAGTCGGCGAACGTCACCTCGGACATGTCGACCGCCCGCACCTGCGGCAGCACCGCCGCGAGGTCCGTGCCGCGCGCGCTGACCGCGCCCAGCTGGTCGCGCAGCTCCTCCACCACGGCGACGTCGACCTCGCCGCGCATCCGGAGCAGGGCGGGCTCCGCGTCGTCGAGCCACACGTGGCCGCGCTCGGGGAGCGGCGGGGTCGGGTCGGCGGCGGCGGTGTTCGGCACGGTTCCAGTATGCGTGCCGCCGACCGCAACCGGGGGCAGGACGGCCGGGCGAGGCGCGCCGGACCGCACCCCGCGCGAGCGCGAGAAAGGCCCCCGCCCAGCGTCTCCGCTGGTCGGGGGCCTTCTGAAGTGCGCCATCAGGGACTCGAACCCCGAACCCGCTGATTAAGAGTCAGCTGCTCTGCCAATTGAGCTAATGGCGCAACGAGGAGAAACGTTAGCAGCCCGGTGGCGCCGGACGCTAATCGGATCCCCCGCTCAGGGGCCCGACGTGGCGTACGTCACGCCGGCCGTGGATCACCGGCCGCGTCGGGGTCGACGGGGACGTCGTCCTCGGCGCGCGGGCCGGTCGCGGGCGGTCCGTCGCCGCCCTCGTCCTCGCCCTCCCACCAGGCGTCCTCGGGCAGCCCCTCGGCCGCGAGGATCGCGTCGGACCGCGGCTCCGCCACGGCCAGGTCGGCGAGCAGCGTGAGCGGCACGTGCTCGGCCAGAAGATCCATGACGACGCCCGTCGCGTCGTCCCCTGCTCCGCGCTCGTCCTGCACGGCCGTGTGCGTCTCGTCGTCCATCGCGGCCACCCCCGGGGTCGTTCCTGCGCTCATGGGAACACCGTCCGGACGGACCACGCAACACGTGACGCCGAGGGCGAACAACCCTCCCGCCGCGGCAGGTGGAGGGCCCCCTACAGGTACAGCCCCGTGCCCTGGCCGCCGTCGCGCGGCTCCGCCACGGCGTGCACGTCCTTCTCCCGGAGCAGCAGGTACGTCTGCGCCTCGAGCTCCACCTCGGCCCGCTCGTCGGGGTCGAACAGCACGCGGTCGCCGACGGCCACCTGCCGCACGTGCTGGCCCGCCGCGACGACGGAGCCCCAGGTGAGCCGCTTGCCCACCGCGGCGGTGGCCGGGATCACGATGCCCGCGCTCGACCGCCGCTCCGAGGCGTCCGCGTCGAGCTGGACGAGCAGCCGGTCGTTCAGCATCCGGATCGGCAGCTCGGGTCGGGTCGGGCTCTCGGGGCGCTGTGCACTCACGGGGCAGACGCTACCGCCCGGCCGTCGTACGCTGACGGCGCCCGCCGCGCGCGGGTGCCGCACCCACCAGCCAGGAGACGCCATGCCCCGCCTCGCCGCCGGCGACACCGCCCCGGACTTCACGCTGCCGACCGCCGACGGCGGCTCGCTGACCCTGTCGGACCTGCGCGGCCAGGGCGTCGTCGTCTACTTCTACCCGGCGGCCGGCACCCCGGGGTGCACCAAGCAGGCGTGCGACTTCCGCGACTCGCTCGCGTCGCTCCAGGCGCACGGCTACGCGGTCGTCGGCGTCTCCCCCGACTCCCCGGAGAAGCTCGCCCGGTTCGCCGAGGAGGAGGCCCTGACCTTCCCGCTGGTCTCCGACCTCGAGAAGCAGGTGCTCGAGGCCTGGGGCGCCTGGGGCGAGAAGTCGCTCTACGGCAAGACCGTCACCGGCGTCATCCGGTCGACCGTCGTCGTCGACCCCGAGGGCGCCGTCCGGCTCGCGCAGTACAACGTCAAGGCCACGGGGCACGTCGCCAAGCTGCGCCGCGACCTCGGCATCGACGGCTGAGCCGAGCTCGACCCCCGGCGCCGCCGGGGCGTCGGCGGGAGTGGTGAAACGGCAGCCACGCCAGGTTTAGGTCCTGGTGCCCGAGAGGGCGTGCGGGTTCGAATCCCGTCTCCCGCACCCCGCGCGACCAGGCCGGACGCCCTCCGGCCCGGTGTCACCCGCCCGGCCCGCCGGCCACCCGGATGCCCGCCGCCGCGCACCCCGTCCGGGTGACCGCCCGGCGGACCCCTCAGGCCGCGTCTCACCCGCTCGACGGGGAGACGGGACCCCGTGACGGTGTCCCGCGCGGGCGCGCCGCCCGCGCCGCGCGCGACGAGAGGCCGACGGATGACCGGGACCAGGGGTGCGACGGGTCGGGACGACGGGGCGACGGCGGCCGTCGCGACCACCGCGGGCCGCGGGCGGGGGCTCGGCTTCACCGGGAAGATCCTGCTCACCGTGTCGGCGGCGATCGCCATGACCGGCCTGCTGGGCTGGATCTCGATCCTCACGCTGTGGCAGAGCACCGAGCGCACCGAGCGGATGTACTCCGACCACGTCACGGGCCTGGCGCTCGCCAGCCAGGTGGCCTCCCACCTGAACGACGCGCAGTCGATCGGCACCGACATGCGCGCGGCCCGCGACGCGGGCGACCCGTTCCGGGCCGACGGCCTGGCGGACGACCGAGGCGAGGCGGTCGGCGCGGCGCTCGGCGCCCTGGACGAGTACGCCGCGATCCCGGCCCTGACCGACGAGCTGGGCACCGCGGCCGCGGACCTCCGCACCGCGCTGACCACCTACCAGAACCTCGTGGGCTCCAGCGAGGGCGCGGACAGCGCGGCCCGGGGTGCCGCCACGCGCGTGGACGCGCTGATCCAGGCCCAGACGGCCGCCGCGGCCGACGCCGCCCGGGAGGCGACCGGCGCCGGCGACCGCGCCGTCCTCCTGGAGCTCATCGCCCTGGGCGTGGCGGCCGTCGTGCCGGCCGTGGCCGGCGTCGTCGTGGCCCGCCGCCTCAGCCGCCGCCTGAACCGGGTGGCCGACGCGGCGCAGTCGCTCGCCGGGGGTGACCTCACGGTGGCCAGCGGCGTGACCGGCGCCGACGAGATCGGCCGCACCGCCGCCGCGCTGGACCGCGCGACCGCCGCGCTCCGCGAGACGGTCTCCGGCATCGACGGGACGGCGCGCACCGTGGCCGACGCCGCGGGCCGGCTGGAGCGCTCGGCGGGCCACGTCGTGTCGGGCGCCGACCGCACCTCGGAGCAGGCCGTCGTCGTCGCCGGCGCGGCCGAGCAGGTCAACCGGGACGTGCACACGGTCGCGGCTGGCGCCGAGCAGATGGGCGCGTCGATCCGGGAGATCGCGCGGAACGCGGCCGAGGCCGCCGCCGTCGCCGGCAAGGCCACCGAGGCCGCCGCACGCACGAACGAGCAGGTCACCCGCCTGGGCACCTCGTCCCAGGAGATCGGGAACGTCGTCAAGGTCATCACGAGCATCGCCGAGCAGACCAACCTGCTCGCCCTGAACGCCACCATCGAGGCCGCCCGGGCGGGCGAGGCGGGCAAGGGCTTCGCCGTCGTCGCCGGCGAGGTCAAGGAGCTCGCGCAGGAGACGGCCAAGGCCACCGAGGACATCGCGCGCCGCGTCGAGACGATCCAGGCGGACACCGAGGGCGCCGTCGCGGCCATCGGCGAGATCGGCACGATCATCGCGCGGATCGACGACTACCAGACGACGATCGCGTCCGCCGTCGAGGAGCAGACCGCCACCACGACCGAGATGAGCCGCTCGGTCGGCGACGCGGCGGCCGGGTCCGGCGAGATCGCCGCCACCATCACCGGCGTCGCCGACGCCTCCGCCGGGAGCACCGAGGAGCTCGGCCGGATGGGCGAGTCGATCGCCGAGCTCGCGCGGATGGCCGACGACCTGCGGACCCGGGTGGCGCAGTTCCGGCACTGAGCCCGGACGCGACGACGCCCCCGCACGCTGCTCGCGTGCGGGGGCGTCGTCGGATGCGGTGCGCTCGGGTCAGCTCTGCGCCGCCCGGGCCGCGTCGATCTGCGCGCGGACGTCGTCCATGTCCAGCGCCTTGACCGCGTCGACCACCTGCTCCAGCGCCGGCGCCGGGAGGGCGCCCGCCTGGTTGAACACGAGGATGCCCTCGCGGAAGGCCATCAGGGTCGGGATCGACGTGATCTGCAGCTCGGCCGCCAGCTGCTGCTCGGCCTCGGTGTCCACCTTCGCGTGCACGACGTCGGTGTGCGTCTCCGACGACTGCTCGAAGATCGGTCCGAAGCGCTTGCACGGCCCGCACCAGTCCGCCCAGAAGTCCACGAGCACGATGTCGTTCTCGGTGATGGTCTTCTGGATGGTGTCGGCCGTCAGCTCGGTCGTTGCCATCAGTCGCCTCCTGTTGTCGGTGTGGCCAGTAGAGCGCCCGGACCCCGTCCAGTATTCCCGGGCGACCAGGGCCTCGCCCGCGGGGAAGCGCTGCACCGCGCGTCGGGCTGTCGCCCGGCCCCCGGACCGGGGTACAACTGCCGGGTGACCGACACGGCTGACCTGCCCCGCGAGCCCGAGCGCCCCTCCGGGTGGCTGAGTCCCGAGGGCATCGCGGCGGCCCGCCGCTCGCTCCCCCTGCTCTACGTCGACGCCGTGCCCGTGCGGGTCGACGACTCCGGCGACGTGGTCGCCGTCGGCCTGCTGCTGCGGGTCACGCCCGAGGGCGTGATGTCCCGCGCGCTGGTCTCCGGCCGCGTGATGTACCACGAGCGGGTGCGCGACGCCCTGCTCCGGCACATCGAGAAGGACCTCGGCCCGGTGGCGCTGCCGCAGGTGCCGCCGACGCCGCAGCCGTTCACGGTCGCCGAGTACTTCCCCACCCCGGGCGTCACGCCGTACCACGACCCGCGCCAGCACGCGGTGTCGCTCGCCTACGTCGTGCCCGTGACCGGCGACTGCCGGCCGCAGCAGGACGCGCTCGACCTGGCCTGGCTCACGCCCGAGGAGGCGTGCAGCGAGCAGGTGCAGGTCGAGATGAACGGCGGCCAGGGCCTGCTGCTGCGCCAGGCGATGGCGCACGTCGGCCGGATGCCCTGAGGCGGCAGGCGTGACCGCCGAGGCGCGGACCCCGGGCGCGCCGGGCGCGCGGACCGGGGGCGCCGGGCTCGCCGTCGCCCGCGTGCTGCACGCGCTGCTCGCGCTGGCGGCCGCCGGCGGCGTCGCCCTCGAGGTGTCCCGCGCGCTCGCCGAGGGCCCCGGCGACGCCGGGACGACCACCGAGCGGCTGGTCCGGCTGTTCTCCTACTTCACGATCCAGTCGAACCTGCTCGTGCTCGTCGCGTCGGCGCTGCACGCCGCCCGGCCCGCGCGCACCGGCCGGCTCATGGCCGTGCTGCACCTGGACGCGCTGCTGTGCATCGCCGTGACCGGCGTGGTCTACCACACGGTCCTCGCCGACGCGGGCGTCGACCTGACCCCGTCGGGCGACCTGGCGAACTTCCTGCTGCACACCGTGACGCCGGTCGGCACCTGGGTGGTGTGGCTGCTCGTCGGCCCGCGCCCGCGGTTCGGCGGCGCGACCGTCGCCTGGTCGGTCCTCTACCCGCTGGCGTGGATCGCGTACACGTTCGTCCGCGGGGCGGCGACGGGCTGGTACCCCTACCCGTTCCTCGACGCCGGCGCCCTGGGGCTGGCGACGGCCGCGCGCAACACGGCGCTGGTCGCGGTGGCGTTCCTGGTGCTCGCCCTCCTGGTCCGCCTCCTGGAGCGCGTCCTCCCGGCCACGCCGCGCGCCCGCTGACGCCGGCGCGTCGAGCGCGGCGCGTCGAGCGCGGGAGATCGCGCCGAGCGCGGTAGCAGGAACGACCGCGCTCGACGCGCAGCACCGCGCTCGGCGCGCGGGCACGTGGGTGCGCGGCACCGCGCGGCCGCGCTACAGCTCGATCGCCGGCCAGTCCGCCAGGTCCGCCCGCATGGCGCGGTCGTGGGTCGCGACGACCACCGCCGCCGACGTCAGGCGCAGGGCCTCCGTCAGCTCGTCCACCAGGGCGATCGACAGGTGGTTGGTCGGCTCGTCCAGGAGCAGCACGTGGGGGGCGGCCACCAGCGCGGCCGCGAGCTCGAACCGCCGCCGCTGCCCGACGGACAGCTCGCCGAGCGGCCGGTCCAGGTCCTCCTCCTCGAGCAGGCCCAGCGCCGCCACCGGCAGCACGTGCGCCGGGTCGAGGGCCCCGGACCGCAGCAGGTCCAGCGCGCGCCGCGCGGCGGCCTCGAACCCCGTCGTCGCGAGCCGCGCAGGGCTGTCGTCGTCCTGCACCAGCACGCCCAGCCGCACGCCGGGCGCGACGGCCCGGTGCCCCCGGTCCAGCGGGGTGCGTCCCGCCAGTGCGCCGAGCAGCGTCGACTTCCCGGCCCCGTTCGCCCCGGTCACCAGCAGGCGGCCCGCCGGCGGCAGGTCCACCCGCACGCCCGGCAGGTCCAGCCGGCCCGCGACGCGCGGCGCGCGCAGCTCCAGCAGCGGCCCGCCGGCGTAGTCGGCGGGGATGCTCGGCAGGTCAGGGAACGCCAGGGCGGGCGGCGGCACCGGCACCTCCACCGCCTCGGCCTCGAGCTTCTGCACCAGCCGGTCGGCGGCCTTCACGTGGATGCGCGCGCGGGTGCCGCGGCGGTGCTTCTGCGAGCCCTTGGGCGGGCGCCACTCGTCGGACAGCCCCTCGTAGGACTCGTCGAGCCGCTGGGCCAGCTTCGCCGCGCGCTTGCGCTCCTGGGCGTACCGCGCGCGCCAGCGACGCAGCGCCTGGTCCTTGGCGAACCGGTAGGTGGCGTACCGGGTCGCCCCGTACAGCACCGGGCGGCCGTCCATCGACGGGTCCAGGTCGAGGATCGCGGTCATCACGTCGTCCAGCAGCCGCCGGTCGTGCGTGACGATGACGACGACCCCCGGCCACTGCTGCAGCTGGGCGGTCAGGTAGTCGATCCCCCCGACGTCCAGGTGGTTGGTCGGCTCGTCCAGCAGCAGGACGTCGGCGCGCTCGGCGACGTGGCAGGCCAGCCGCGCGCGGTACGCCTCCCCCACGCTCAGCGTGTCCAGCCGGCGGTCCGGGTCGCGCGGGGCGCCGAACCGGGTGAGCGCCTCGTCCACGCGCCGGTCGACGTCCCAGGCCGCGAGCCGGTCGACCGCGGCGATCGCGTCGGCCAGCGCGGCGAGGTCGCCGCCCTCGTGGTCGAAGCCCGCGACCACCTCGTCCAGCCGCGCCGCGGCGGCGCGCACGTGGGACGCGGTCCGGCGCACCAGGTCGCCGATCGTCGACCCCGGCGGCACGTCGAGCTCCTGCTGCACGACCGACACCGACCCCGACCGCCGGACCTCGCCCGCGGTGGGGGCGAGGTCGCCGGCGAGCAGCCGGAGCAGCGTCGTCTTGCCCGCGCCGTTCTCGCCGACGACGCCGACCCGGTCGCCCGCGGACGCGGACAGGCCGACGCCGTCGAGGACCGGCCGCCCCGGGTACCCGAAGGTCAGGCCGTCCGCGACCAGGTGGACGTCAGCCACGCGGCTCCCGGCCCAGCACGGCGACGACGGCCGGCACCAGCGCGCGGAACGCCTGCCCGCGGTGCGAGATGCGGTTCTTCTCCTCCGGGGCGAGCTCGGCGCAGGTGAGGTCGCCGCCCGCGGGCACCAGGATCGGGTCGTAGCCGAACCCGTGCTCCCCGCGGGGCGCGGTCGCCAGCGTGCCGGCCAGGTGGCCGAGCTCGACGTGCTCCTCGCCGTCCGGCGTGACCAGCGCGGCGGCGCAGGTGAACCGCGCGCCGCGGTGCTCCGGCGCGATGTCGGACAGCTGCGCGAGCAGCAGGTCGAGGTTGGCGCGGTCGTCGCCGTGCCGGCCGGACCAGCGGGCCGAGAAGATGCCGGGCGCGCCGCCGAGGACGTCGACCGACAGGCCGGAGTCGTCCGCCACGGCGGGCAGGCCGGTGTGCGCGGCGAGCGCGCGGGCCTTGATGAGCGCGTTCTCCGCGAACGTCACGCCGTCCTCGACCGGCTCGGGCGCGCCGACGTCGCGGGCGCCGACCACCGAGTCCGGGTCCAGCCCGGGCAGGGCCGGCACGAGGATGGCGCGCAGCTCGCCGAGCTTGTGCGCGTTGTGGGTGGCGAGGACGAGCCGGGCCGGGCCGGTCACGCGGTCACCGCCTGCGCGCCCCCGCGGACCGTGACGGTCTGCCCCGCCGGCAGGGCCAGCACCTCGCGCTGCACGCGCGCCAGCTCCGACGTGCCGACCAGCGCCAGGTCGAGCAGCGAGTCCAGCTCGGCGCGGTCGAACGGCGCGTGCTCGGCCGTGCCCTGCACCTCGACGAAGCTGCCCGAGCCGGTGACGACGACGTTCATGTCGGTGTCCGCGCGCACGTCCTCCTCGTACGGCAGGTCCAGCACCGGCCGGCCGCCGACCACGCCGACGCTCACGGCCGACACCGAGTCGCGCAGCACGACCTTGCGGGCGTCGACCGAGCCCTGGGCGATGCCCCACGCGACGGCGTCCGCGAGCGCGACGTAGGCGCCGGTCACGGAGGCGGTGCGGGTGCCGCCGTCGGCCTGCAGCACGTCGCAGTCGAGGACGATGGTGTTCTCGCCGAGCGCCGCGACGTCGATGATCGCGCGCAGCGACCGGCCGATCAGCCGGGAGATCTCGTGCGTGCGGCCGCCGACCTTGCCCCGGACCGACTCGCGGTCCGAGCGGGAGGACGTGGCGCGGGGCAGCATCGCGTACTCGGCGGTGACCCAGCCCTCGCCGGAGCCCTTGCGCCAGCGCGGCACGCCCGCGGTGAACGACGCCACGCACAGCACCTTGGTGCCGCCGAACTCGACGAGCACGCTGCCCTCGCCCGCGTCCAGGTAGCGGCGGGTGATCGCGATCGGGCGGAGCTCGTCGACGGCGCGGCCGTCGCCGCGGGAGGCGGCCGCGCGGCCGGTCGCGGGCGCGGCGGAGGTGGTGACGGTGGGGTCGGAGGTCATCCCCCGAGCCTAACGACCCGCGCCGGGCCTCAGAGCGCGACGACCGTCCCCGGCCGGGCCAGGTCCAGCGGCCCGTCGTACGCCGCGGCCGCCTCGGCGAGGCTCTCGGCCGGGTCGTTCCACGCGACCAGGTGCGTGAGCAGCAGCCGGCGGGACCCGTTGCGCTGCGCCGCCAGGCCCGCGCGCCGTCCTGTCAGGTGCACGCCGCGCGGCGCGCCGGGCGTCGACTCCAGGTAGGCGGCCTCGGCGAGCAGCAGGTCCGCGTCCGCCGCCAGCTCGTCCAGGCCGGGGCACTCGTCGGTGTCGCCGGTGTACGCGAGCGTCACCGTGCGCGCCGGGTCGGCCTCGGAGGGCCCGGTGACCCGGAAGCCGAACGCGGGCACCGGGTGCTCGACGGGCACCGGCTCGATCGTCAGCGGCCCGACCCGCACCGGCTCCCCCGCGCGCCAGGTGCCCAGCGCGAGGTGGTCCGCGGTGCTCGTCGCCGGGTCGTGGCCGGACAGCTGCGCCAGCCGCTCGCGGACGCCCTCGGGACCGTGCAGCGGCAGCGGCGTCGGCCGGGCGCCGCGGGGGTCGTACCGCAGCATGACGCCGAGCACGACGACGTCCGCGACGTGGTCGGCGTGCAGGTGGCTGATCGCGACCGCGTCCAGGGCGGCCGGGGCGAGGTGCCGCTGGAGCGGGCCCAGCGCCCCGTTGCCGAGGTCGAGCAGCACGTTCCAGGTCCGGGTGCCACCCGCGCCGTCCGGCCCCTCGGCCTGCACCAGGTAGCACGACGCCGCCGAGTCCGGGCCGGGGAACGAGCCCGCGCTGCCGACGACCACGAGCCTCATCCGCGGGTGCCCCTTCCGCTGCGTGTCGGCGCACCGACGTCCGACGGCGGCCCAGGGAGCCATGATGCCGTGCGGGGCGCCGCGGCGGGCGGCCGTCGGTCCCCGGGGTGACGTGTCGCTCGTCACGGGACGGCGGGGCCCCGACGGGCGTCGCGGCCGCGCCCCGGCTCAGCGCAGCGCGCCGCGCGCCTCCACGTGCCGCACCTCGGGGCCGAGGAACCGCCGGGCCAGCGTCGCGAACGAGTCCGGGTCGCCCGTCGCGAGGAACCGGTGCTCCGGGGCGCCGGCGGCCGGGTCCCGCTCGAGGTCGTGCGCCACGAGCTGGCGGTACACGTCCTTGGCCGTCTCCTCCGCGGACGACACCAGCGTCACGTCCTCGCCCATCACGTAGGAGATGACGCCGGTGAGCAGCGGGTAGTGCGTGCAGCCGAGCACCAGCGTGTCGACGTCGGCCTCCTTGACCGGGCGCAGGTACTCCTCGGCGACGCTCAGCAGCTCCGGCCCGGAGGTGACGCCCGCCTCGACGAACTCCACGAACCGCGGGCACGCCTGGGTGGTCAGCTGCACGCCCGGGGCCACGGCGAACGCGTCGTCGTACGACTTCGACTCCACGGTCGACTTCGTGGCGATCACCCCGATCCTTCCGGTGCGGGTCGCGGCGACCGCGCGGCGCGCGGCCGGCAGGATCACCTCGACCACCGGCAGGCCGCGGCGCAGCGTGTACCGCTCGCGGGCGTCGCGCAGCACCGCGGACGAGGCGGTGTTGCAGGCGATGACCAGCATCTTCACGCCGGCGTCGACCAGGTCGTCCAGCACCTCGAGCGCGTGCGCGCGGACGGCCGCGAGCGGCTTGGAGCCGTACGGGGTGTTGAGGGTGTCGCCGATGTAGAGCACCGACTCGTGCGGGAGCTGGTCGATGATCGCCCGCGCGTTGGTGAGCCCACCCACCCCCGAGTCGAAGATCCCGATGGGTGCGTCGTTCACGGCACCGATCCTAGTCCCGGCCGGCGGGGGCGTCCGGCAGGTCGGCGAGCAGGCACGCCATCAGCGTCTCCTGCCACCAGCCGAGCGCCAGGAACACCGAGCCGAGGTACTGCCGGGCCTGACCCTCCGCGTCGCCGGGGCGGCCGCGGACCACCTCGTGCTCCAGCCGCTCGCTCGCCTCCTCGTCGACGACGCCCAGCCGCTCGCCCAGCACCAGGCGGACGTCGGTGAGCGTGGCCGCGAGCGCCGGGGCCTGCTCCTTCGTGACGCGCACGACCGCGACGGCCTCGTGCCGGCCCCGGGGCCGGCGGCGGCGGTGCGGGTGGTCGTCGTCGGTGGGCTCGTCGACCCCGTGCCCCAGCGCCTCGACCGTCAGCGCGTCGAACAGCACCGCCAGCCGGTCGATCTTCTGCTGCCGCAGGTCGTCCTCGGTGAGCCGGCGGAACTCCGCCGCCACCGCGTCGTCGTCCCGCGACGCGTCGGGCAGCAGCCGGTGCACGGCCGGGTCGTCGGGCGCGGGCAGCGGGTCGAGCCGCAGCCGCACCCCGAGCGCCGCGGCGTCGTCGGGCGCGGCGCCGCTCCCCGGCCGCGCGCTGCCCGTCTCCCGGGCGCGGTCCTCGAACCGCCCGCCGCCCAGCAGCTCCGCGACGTCGGCGACCACGGTCGCGAGCACCTCGCGCTCGCCCGGGTCGACCTCCGCGACGAGCTCGTCGCCCTCCCGCCGGAACGCCCGCACCTAGGCGTCGCTCCGCTGCAGGGTGGCCCACAGGCCGAACGAGTGCATGGCCTGCACGTCCACCTCCATCTGCTCGCGGTTGCCCGTCGACACCGCGGAGCGCCCCTCCTCGTGCACCTCGAGCATCAGCTTCTCCGCCTTCTCCTGCGGGTAGCCGAAGTACGACCGGAAGACGTAGGTCACGTAGGACATGAGGTTCACGGGGTCGTTCCAGACGATCGTGACCCAGGCGTCGGCGAGCTGCCCGTCGGCGCGGGCGGTCTCCTCGGGTGCGATCTCCACGGACACCCGACCACTGTAGGTCCCGGCACGACGCGGACCCGCAGGTCGGCGCCTACCGTGGGCACATGACCGCACCGAGCGCGCCGAGCACGGCCCTGCTGACCGACCGCTACGAGCTCACCATGCTCCAGGCCGCCCTCGCGGACGGCACCGCCGGCCGCCGGTGCGTGTTCGAGGTGTTCACGCGGCGCCTCCCCCACGGCCGCCGGTACGGCGTGCTCGCCGGGACGGGGCGCGTCCTGGAGGCGCTCGCCGACTTCCGGTTCGGCCCCGAGGAGCTGGACTGGCTGGCCCGGGAGCGGGTCGTCGACGACGCCACGCTGGCGTACCTCGCGGACTACCGGTTCACCGGCTCGGTCCACGGCTACGCGGAGGGCGAGATGTTCTTCCCGCACTCCCCCGTGCTGACCGTCGAGGGCACGTTCGCCGAGGCCGTGCTGCTCGAGACCGTCGTGCTGTCGGTGCTCAACTACGACTCCGCGATCGCGTCGGCCGCGTCCCGGATGACCTCGGCCGCGATCGGCCGGCCGGTCCTGGAGATGGGCGCCCGCCGGGCGCACGAGCAGGCCGCCGTCGCCGCCGCCCGCGCCGCCGCGGTCGCCGGGTTCGCCGGGACGTCGAACCTGGAGGCCGGCCGCCGGTACGGGCTGCCGACCATCGGCACCGCCGCGCACGCCTTCACGCTGCTGCACGACGACGAGGAGGCCGCGTTCGCCGCGCAGGTCGCCTCCGCGGGCGCCGGCACGACCCTGCTGGTCGACACCTACGACGTGCGGACGGGCGTCGAGCGGGCCGTCGCCGCGGCGGGCCCCGGTCTCGGGGCGGTGCGGCTCGACTCCGGCGACCTCGGGGTGCTCGCGCAGGAGGTGCGGGCCCAGCTCGACGGCCTCGGCGCGCGGGGCACGAAGATCGTCGTCACCTCGGACCTGGACGAGTACGCGATCGCGGCGCTGGCGGTCGCCCCCGTCGACTCCTACGGCGTCGGCACCTCGCTGGTCACCGGCTCCGGCGCGCCGACCTGCGGCATGGTCTACAAGCTCGTGGCCCGCGAGGGGTCCGACGGCCGGCTCGCGCCGGTCGCGAAGGCGTCGAAGGCCAAGGAGTCGGTCGGCGGGCGGAAGTCGGCGGCCCGGCGGCTCGACGGCGACGGCCGGGCGGTCGAGGAGGTCGTGGTCGACGGCCCCGACGAGGCGGTCGCGGCGTGGGCGCCGGCCGACGACGACCTGCGCGCCCTGGTGGTGCCGCTGGTGACCGACGGCGAGGTGCTGCCCGGCCTGACCGGGGCGGAGGGCGTGGCCGCGGCGACGGCCCGGCACGCGGCGTCCCGTGACGAGCTCCCGCGCGGCGCACGGCGCCTGTCGGCCGACGAGGCCGCGATCCCGACGGTGACGCTCACGCTCTGAGGGCCGCGGGCCGCGGGGCTGAGGGCCGCGGGCCGCCGAACCCCGGACACACGACGACGCCCGCGCTCCAGGGGGGTGCGCGGGCGTCGTCGTGCGTGGTGCGGTGTTGCTACACGCGGGCCTTCCCCCGACGCAGCAGCCCGAGGATCAGGCTCACGACGAGGACGGCGATACCGATCCAGATGAGGATCTTGGCGGCCTCGACCGCCACGCCGACGATGAGCAGCACGGCACCGATGATGATGAGGATCAGCCACGTAGGCATCTGACGGCTCCCTTTCGTCCTACGGCATCGCGCCCACCGGGTTTCTCCCGGTGAACGCGCTGTTCACGGGGATGACGATGGCACCGATCCTGAGGTTCGGCACGTCGAGCGCACGGGTTGCGGATCCCGCGTCGGGTGGTACACGTCGACCCGCTGACCTGCGGGTCCGGGCCGGATGTGACGTCGGTCAGCGCTTGCCGACGAACCACCCGCGCAGCATCGCCACGCGCGCCTCGAGCTGCTTCGGGTCCGCCAGGGCCACCTCCGGCCCGCCGCACCGGCGCCGCAGCTCCGTGTGCACTGCGCCGTGCGGCTGGCCGCTCTTGCGGGACCAGGCGCCCACCAGCTGGGCGAGCTCCTTGCGCAGCTCGGCCTGCTTGCGGTGGTCCATCTCGGCCCGGTCCTCGGCGGGCTGCGCCTTGGACCGCTTGGCGCTCTGCTGGCTCGCCTGGCGCTGCCGCAGCAGCGTCGTCACCTGGTCGGGGTCGAGCAGGCCGGGCAGGCCGAGGAAGTCGAGCTCCTCGTCCGAGCCGACGTCCGCGCCCGTGCCGAACTCGCCGCCGTCGAACAGCACGCGGTCGAACGACGCCTGCGCCTCCAGCGCCTCGAACGTGCCCTGCAGGGCGTCCGACCCCTTCTCGGCGCGGTTCGCCTGCGCGACCAGCGCGTCCTCGGGGTTGTAGCCCTCGCCCTGCTCCTCCGCGGTCAGCGGACGGTCGAGGGCGTGGTCCCGCTCGACCTCCATGCTGTTGGCCAGCGCGAGCAGCGGGGCGACGCTCGGCAGGAACACCGACGCCGTCTCGCCGCGCTTGCGGGCACGGACGAACCGGCCGATGGCCTGGGCGAAGAACAGCGGCGTCGACGTGCTGGTGGCGTAGACGCCGACCGCGAGCCGCGGGACGTCGACGCCCTCGGACACCATGCGGACCGCGACCAGCCAGCGCTCGTCGGAGGCGGAGAACTCGTCGATGCGGGCGCTCGCGCCGTCGTCGTCGGACAGCACCACCGTCGGCGACTTCCCGGTGAGCCGGGCGATGTGCCCGGCGTAGGCGCGCGCGTCGGTCTGGTCGGTCGCGATGATCATGGCCCCGGCGTCCGGGACCGTGCGGCGGACCTCGGTCAGCCGGCGGTCGGCCGCGGCGATCACGGACGGGATCCACTCGCCGTCGGGGTTGAGCGCCGTGCGCCACGCCTGCGCGGTCATGTCCTTGGTCAGCGGCTCGCCCAGGCGGGCGCTGACCTCGTCGCCGGCCTTGGTGCGCCAGCGCATCGACCCGGAGTACGTGAGGAACAGCACGGGGCGGACGACGTGGTCCCGCAACGCCTCGGAGTACCCGTAGGTGTAGTCGGCCTTGCTGCGGCGGATGCCGTCGACGCCGCGCTCGTACTCGACGAACGGGATCTGCGCCGTGTCGGACCGGAACGGGGTGCCGGTCAGGGAGAGCCGGCGGGTGGCGCCCTCGAACGCCTCGTGCACGGCGTCGCCCCAGGACAGCGCGTCGCCGCCGTGGTGCACCTCGTCGAGGATGACCAGGGTGCGCGCCGCGGTCGTGCGGGCGGCGTGCAGCGCGGGCTTGGACGCGACGCCGGCGTAGGTCAGCGCCACGCCGTCGAAGCCGTGCCCGTGCCGGCCCTGGGAGTTCTTGAAGTTCGGGTCGAGCTTGATGCCGACCCGCGCGGCGGCGTCCGCCCACTGGTGCTTGAGGTGCTCGGTGGGCGCGACGACGGTCACGCGGCGCACGATGCCGGCCTGCAGCAGCTCGGTCGCGATGCGCAGCGCGAAGGTCGTCTTGCCCGCACCCGGCGTCGCCACCGCGAGGAAGTCCCGCGGCTCGGTGGTCAGGTACTGCTCGAGGGCCTCGGCCTGCCAGGCGCGCAGCTTGCCCGCCGTCCCCCAGGGCGCACGCGCAGGGAACGCCGGGGGCAGCTGCGATGCTGCCGACGGCGAGGCGTGCGTGCTGGGTGCGGAGGCGGGGCGGTCCGCGGCGCTCACTGTCCGCCGGAGGAGTCGCCGGACCCCTTGCCGCGGCCGAAGCCCCAGCGGCGTCCGCCGCCCGAGCCCTTGCCGGAGTCCCCGTCGCCGCCGTCCTGCGGCTCGCGGAGGCCCTCGTAGATCTCCTTGCACACCGGGCACACGGGGAACTTGTTCGGGTCCCGGCCCGGCACCCACACCTTCCCGCAGAGCGCGACCACGGGCTTGCCGGACATCGCCGACTCCATGATCTTCTCCTTGCGCACGTAGTGCGCGAAGCGCTCGTGGTCCCCGGGCTCGGCGGTCTGCTCGGCGGGCCGCTCGAGCAGCCCGGTCCCGGCGCCGGTGCCGGGGTCCGAGAGTCGGTCCGGCTCGGTGCTCGGCGGCAGGGGCTCACTCATGCCGACAACTGTACGCGGCCCCTCCGACGCCCCCGGGCCTTCGCCGAGGTCGAGCGTTTACCGGCGAAGGCCGCTCTGAACCGCTCGACCTCGGCGAAAACGCTCGACCTCGGCAGATGCCTGCCGCAGGGCGCGAGCGATCCGGGTGGCGAGCATCACCGGAGTGCGCAGGTCGTCCCACGTGGCCCGGAGGATGCGCCAGCCCTCGTCCTCCAGGGCGTCCTGGCGCTGCTTCTCGGCGAACACCGCTTCCGGCGCCGTGCTCCCGAACGCACCCGTGTACTTCACGAACCCGTCGAACTCGACTCCCACCCGCGGCACGACCCAGCCGAGGTCGAGCAGGAACCGCCCGCGGCGCGTGCGGACCGGGACCTGGAGGTCCGGGGCCGGCAAGCCGTGGTCGTGCACGGCCAGCCGCACGAGCGACTCCCCCGGCGACTGGGCGCGGCCGTCGGCGAGCGCGAGCACGGCCCGCGCCCGGGACACCCCGCGGCGCCCCGCTCTCGCGCCGAGCATCCGGTCGATCCCGTCGGCGTCGGCCCCGCGGCGCAGCGCCGAGTCCGCGATGACGAGCGCCCTGTCGGGTGTGAGCGACGAGGCGCAGTCGAGCACGGTGCGTTCCGGGCTCGTCACCGGTAGCCCGTGCACCTCCGCCCGCTCCGACCCGGGCACACCACCGTGGTGCCGGATGACGGCGTCGCGGCCGCGTCGGGCCGGGCGGCCGTCCTGGGTCAGGTGCACGGCCTCCGACAGCCGGACAGTATCGCAGCCCCACATCACCGCGGCGGACTCGTGGCTGAACCAGTGCGGCACCACCAGCTGCGCGTGGACCGCCTCCACCCTCGCGAGCATCCGGCGCCGGGCATCCCGGGCCGGTCCCTGCGTCGGGGCGGAGGGGAGGTAGGCGCCCCACCGCACGCGCTCGACCTCGCCGCGCCGGTGCCGTGCCGCGAGCCCGTGGGCGTCGTGACGACGCGCGAGGACCACCTCCCCGAGCCCAGCCCCGTCATCCGCCATGCCGCCGACCCAACCCGACCAGCACGCCGTGACGAAACCCCTCCCCGCGCCCCCTGTGGACAGCGCGCGCCGAGGTCGAGGGTTCGCCCGCAGAACACCGCGGGAAACCCTCGACCTCGACAGAAACGCTCGACCTCGGCCGGCGACGGCCCTACGGGGAGCGGAGGATGCTCTGGAGCTTCTTGCCGCGGGCCAGCTCGTCGACCAGCTTGTCCATCCAGCGGATCTGCTGCATGAGCGGGTCCTCGATCTCCTCCACCCGCACGCCGCAGACCACGCCCCGGATCAGCGCCGTGTTCGGGTTCATCGCCGGGGCCCGCTCGAAGAACTCCGCGAGCGTCCGGTCGTCCGCCAGGGCCGCGGCCAGACCCGCCTCGTCGTAGCCGGTCAGCCACTCGAGGACCTCGCCGAGGTCGGCGACGTCACGGCCCTTGCGCTCGACCTTCGTCACGTAGTGCGGGTAGATCGCCGCGAACGGCGTCCCGAAGATCCGGTGCCCTCCGGGTGTACCGGCAGCGCCGCCCGCGCCGGCAGCGCCCGGACCGCCCGCCCCCGCCACGCTCAGATCCCCTGCCAGCCCGGCTTCGCGTCGAACGTCTCCCGGTAGTACGACGCGAGCTGCAGCCGCCCGGCGGCGGCCTCGTCGACCAGGACCGTCGCGTGCGGGTGGTGCTGCAGGATCGTGCCGGGCCACATGGCGCTGACCGAGCCCTCGACGAGCTGGTGCACGGCCTCGGCCTTGTGCTTCCCGCTCGCCAGCAGGACGACGTGCCGCGCGGACATGATCGTCGCGAGGCCCTGGGTGAGGCAGTGCGTCGGCACCTGCGAGACGTCGCCGCCGAAGAACCGGGCGTTGTCCTCGCGGGTCTGCCGGGTCAGCGTCTTGATCCGGGTGCGGGACGCCAGCGACGACCCGGGCTCGTTGAACGCGATGTGCCCGTCGGTGCCGACGCCGAGGATCTGCACGTCCACGCCGCCGGCGTCCGCGATGGCCGCCTCGTACGCCGCGCACGCGCCCGGGATGTCCGACGCGAGGCCGTCGGGCCCGTGCACGTCGGCCGGGTCGATGTCGACGCGGGACGCGAACTCCTTCTCGATGACGTTCCGGTACCGCTCGGGGTGGTCGGCGGGCAGGCCGACGTACTCGTCGAGCATGAAGGCGCGCACCCCGGCGAAGGACAGCCCCTCCTCCGCGTGCCGGCGGGCGAGCTCGTCGTAGACGGCCAGCGGGCTGGACCCGGTGGCGATGCCGAGCACCGCGTGCCCGCCGTCCGCGGCGCGCCCGCTCACGACCCGCTCGATCGCGTCGGCGGTCAGCCGCGCGAGCTCCGGGCCCGGGGCGATGACGACCTCCATCAGGACTCCTTCCGTCCGACCAGCGCGGCGCCCACGGCACCCACCGGCACTCCGCGCGGCGCGAGGGTCACCCGTTCCGCCATGTGCATCGCGGCCAGGAACGCGGAGTCCCGGGCCTCGTCGTCCAGCCGCGCGCGCACCATCCGCAGCAGCGGGTCGCCGAGCTCGGCGACCCCGCCCCCGACGACGACGTGCGCGACGTCGGTGGTGAGCAGGAGCACGCGCACCGCGGCGGCCACGGCCCCGGCGAACCGGTCGCGCACCGCCACGGCACCAGCATCCCCGGAGTCGGCCGCCTCGAACAGGGCCACCGGGGCCGGGCGGTCGCCGGGACCGGGCCACGCGGCGGACAGCGCCCCGCCGGACGCGTACTGCTCGAGGCAGCCGCGCTGCCCGCAGGGGCACGGCAGCCCACCGGGGACGTGCACCATGTGGCCGATCTCGCCGGCCACGCCCGAGGCGCCGCGGCGCAGCCGGCCGTCCAGCACGAGGCCCGCGGCCAGGCCGGTGCCGAGCGCGAGGAACGCGAGGTCGGGCGCCGGGTCGGGCAGCAGGTGCGCCGCGCCGAGCGCGGCCACGTTGAGGTCGTTCTCGAGCCGCACCGGCACCCCGTCGAGCGCGGCCGACACCTGTGCCGCGAGCGGTACCGCCGACTCGATCCCGAGGTTCACCGCGTGCTCGACGCGACCCGTCGCGGGGTCGACGATCCCGGGCAGCCCGATGCCCACGCCCGCCAGCGCACCCGCGGGCAGGCCGGCCTCCGCGACCAGCGCCCGCACGGCCTCCGCGGCGGTCCCGGCGACGCCGTCGCCCCCGGACCGGGCGGCGAGCCGCACCGACGGGCCCACGGCGCCGTCCGGCGCGACGAGCACGCCGAGCGTCTTGGTGCCGCCCACGTCGAGCCCGACGGACCACCCGGCGGCGAGGTCCGGACCGCCCTCGACGGTGGTGGCCACCCCGGCGGCGACCACCGGTGCTCCCCCGAGCGGCGCGACCGCCCCGGGCCCGGCGGCCACGGCCCCGGCCGGCGCCGGCACGCCCGACCCCTCCGGCCCCGCGGACGCGCCGCGCGGCCAGGTCATCAGCTCGTCCACGTCAGCCCTTCACCGCTCCGGACACCAGCCCCGACGTCATCCTGCCCTGCACCAGCAGGAAGAAGACGATCACGGGGACGGCGATGAGTGTCGACGCGGCCATGACCTCGCCCCAGTCGACGCCGCGGTTCGCGGACGACGCGAGGAACGACCGCAGCCACAGCGGCAGCGTGCGGGCGGACTCGGCGGGGAGCGCGACGAGCGCGACGGTGAACTCGTTCCACGCCTGCAGGAACGCGTACACCCCCGACGCGACCAGGCCGGGCGCGAGCAGCGGGAACGTGATCCGCAGGAACGCCTTCACCCGGCTGAGCCCGTCGACCATGGCGGCCTCCTCGAGCTCGATCGGCACGCCGGCGACGAACCCGCGCAGCATCCAGATCGTGAACGGCACGACGGCCGCGGTGTACAGGACCGAGACGCCGATGACGCTGTTCAGCAGGTTGACCGAGGACAGCATCTTGTACTGCGCGATGAACAGGCCCTCGGCGGGCAGCATCTGCACGAACAGCACCGCGATGACGAACGTCAGCCGCCCGCGGAACCGGAACCGGCTGATCGCGAGCGCCGCGAGGAACGCGAACACCAGCACGGCCACGACGGTGACGGCGGTGATCGCCAGGCTCATCCGCAGCGCGGTGCCGAAGCCGGCGCCGTCGAGCACGGACCGGAAGTTCGCGAGGGTGGCGCCGGTGGGCAGGAACGTCGGCGTCGTGGACCGCAGCCGGGAGCCCGGCAGCACCGAGGACAGCACCATCCAGTAGACGGGGAACGCCCACACGACGGCGATGACGACGGCCAGCAGCCCGAGCAGCGCGCGGCGGACCCGGCGGCCGACCCGGCCCCCGGCGGCTCCCCGGCGCGGTCCGGGCCCGGACGCGCTCGGCACGGCCGGTGTGCCGGCGCGGGCCGGCGGGGCGGCGACCGGGTCCACCGACCCGGC
The DNA here is from genome assembly GCF_008033115.1 of Cellulomonas sp. Y8. Lineage (NCBI taxonomy): Bacteria > Bacillati > Actinomycetota > Actinomycetes > Micrococcales > Cellulomonadaceae > Cellulomonas > Cellulomonas sp. Y8. The sequence goes on along the minus strand of NZ_CP041203.1, from coordinate 3,603,163 downwards.
GGGGCCCGCGGGGGACGTGGTGGCGCTCATGCGTCCTCCTTCAGCAGGTTCCGGACGTACGGCCAGCTCAGCAGCACGGTCAGCGCGAGCACGAAGATCGACACGGCGGCCGCGCCGGCGAAGTCCTGCCGGCCGATGCCGAGCTCGAAGATGAAGTTGCCCAGCAGGTTGGTCTCGCTGACCGGCGCGCCGCTGTCCTGCAGCAGCCGGATCTGCGCGAACACCCGCAGGTCCCAGATGATCTGCAGCAGCAGCACGATCGACAGCACGGGGCGGATCAGCGGCATCGTGATGTGCCAGAGGATCCGGGTCGGGCCGGCGCCGTCGATGCGGGCGGCCTCGAGCACCTCGTCGGACACCTGCGTCAGCGCGGCGTAGACCGACAGCGCCACGAACGGCACCGACATCCACACGATGATCACGGTCGCGACGAAGAAGAACGACAGCGGCTGGGCGAGCCACGCGTGCCCGCTGTACTGGTCGAAGCCCAGCTGGACGAGCAGCCAGTTCACGACGCCGGTGCGCCAGTCGAACAGCCACTTCCACACGGTGACGGCGGCGACCATCGGCATGGCCCAGGCGAGCAGCAGGGCGACCTGCAGCACGATCCGGACGACCGGGTGCACGGCCTTCATCAGCAGCGCGAACAGCACACCGAGGATCACCGTGGCGAACGCGTTGACCAGGCAGAACACGATGGAGCGGGCGACGACGGCCCACAGCCGGTCGTCGGTGAAGATGCGCGCGTAGTTGTCGAGCCCGACGAACGTCGGCGGCTGGCCGAACTGCTGCGCCAGGCCGAACTCCTGCATCGACGTGACGACCTGCCAGTACAGCGGGTACCCCATGCCCGCGAGCAGGACGAAGACGGCGGGGACCAGCAGGACGTAGGCGGTGAGGCCGGGCCTGCGGCGGCGGGGCCGGTGCGCGGCGGGCGCGGGGGCCGCCGGCGGCGCGGGCGGGGTGGCCGGCCCGGGGCGGGCCGCGGTGGTGGACATGGCACCTCTCCTGACGAGCGGTGGCCGGACGGTCCCGGCCGCGGGGCGCGTGCCCTGCGGCCGGGAGGACGTCACTGGCCGTTGAGCATCGGCGTGATCTTCTCGTCGTACTGCGCGGCGAGCTCGGTCACGTCACCGCCCTCGGCGATCGCCTGGAACAGCTCCTCGTAGACGAACGCCGCCTCGACGGCCGCCCAGCCCGGGGCCGCCGGGGTGAGCTTGGAGGCCGCCGCGGTCTCGATCATCGTGGTGGCGAACTTGTCGTCGCCGAGGGCGTCGACGTACTGCGCGTTCGCCGGGCCCAGACCGCTCTGGCCGAGCATCTCCTGGTAGTCCGGCGAGAAGATGATGCGCAGGAGGTTCTCGGAGAGCTCCGGGTGCTGGGACTTCGCCGAGATGGCGATGTTCGACCCGCCCGCGAACACCGGCGCGATGCCGCCGTCCACGCCGGGGAGGGCGAAGATGTCGAACTTCGACTCGTCCTCCATGCCGTCGCGGACCTCCTCGCCGGCGTCGTCCGTCTTCAGGTCGCCGATCGACCACCGGGCCCAGCCTGGCGCCATGATCGTCGCGGCGGCCGGGGCGGCGCCGTCGGTGCCGTCGTTCAGGAAGTCCCAGTACGCCACGTCGCGCTCGGTGGCCGGCACGTTGGACGAGCCCGCGTAGACGTCCTGCCACTGCTCGAGGCCCTTGATCGTGTTCGGGTCGGACAGCGTCGAGGTCCACTCTCCGCCGTCCTCGGTGGCGAGCTCGCCACCGTTCGCGAACACCCAGGAGATGCCGTTGCGCCAGTCCTGGCCGCCGATCGCGAAGCCCGACTGGCTGTCGGTCTTGAGCGCCGCGACGTCCTGCGCGAACTCGTCGAGCGTCGTGGGCTTCTCCAGGCCCGCCGCCGCCCAAAGGTCGGCCCGGTAGAACATGTAGCGCGAGCCGAAGTAGTAGGGCAGCGCGTAGTTCTTGCCGTCGGCCTTGCCCACCTCGACGAACGACGGCAGCAGGTCGTCGCCGCCCAGCTCGTCGTAGAGCGGGGTGAGGTCGCGGAACGCGCCGATGGTGGTGAACGTCGGCGACTGCGTGTTGCCGATCTCGACCACGTCGGGCGTGTTCGCCTCGTCCGGCAGCGCCGTCGTCAGCTTGGTGACGACGTCGTTCCAGTCCTGCTCCTCGATGACGAGGGTCGACCCGGGGTTCTCCTCCTCGAAGGTCGTCTTGAGGTAGTCGCGCAGCTCGTCGGGGGTGTCCGCCCCGTTGAGCCAGAGCGTGATCTCCGCGGCCTCGGGGGTCCCGTCGGACCCGGTCGAGCCGCCGTCGTCGCCCGACGAGCAGGCGGTCAGCACGAGCGCCGCCGCCACACCGACGGCTGCCATCCGTACGATCTTCACGTTGGTGTTCCTCCCTGATGCGAGGCGGGGCCTGCAAGCCCCGCCGGGGGTGGTGGTACCGGCACTGCAAGCGGTCGGCTCGGGGTCGTCACGTGACCCCGAGCTGACCGGACAGCACGAGGGCCGCGGCGCCGGAGAGCGCCCCGTCCTCGTCCAGCGAACCCATCCGCAGCACGAGGTCCTGCCCCAGCAGGGGCAGGGTCCGGGCCCGGAGCGTGGCGAGCGCCTCGACCCTGAGGGCTCCGTCCAGCAGCTCCGGGGGACCCGAGAGCAGGACCTCGGCGAGGTTGAGGGCACTGACGACGGGAGCGAGGGCCACGCCCAGCTTCCGTCCGACCGACGCGAGCACCGCGTCGGACTCCTCGGGGCTGCGGCCGGCGGTGGCGCGGCGCAGCGCGGGCAGGGAGAGCAGCGTCTCCAGGCAGCCGGCGCGCCCGCACGCGCACGGCCGGGGCTCGGGGTCGCCTGCTCGCACGTCGCGGTCGTCGACCACGGTGACGTGCCCGATCTCCCCGGCGGCGTGCGCGCGGCCGCGCACCAACGCGCCGTCCAGCACGATCCCGGCGCCGAGGCCCTGGCCGACGGTGACGACCATGAGGCCCGCGCCGGACGCGCCCCCGTAGGTGTACTCCCCCAGCGCGTGGGTGTTCGCGTCGTTGGCGACCTGCACCGGCACGCCGAGCCGCTCGGCGAGCAGCGCGGCCAGCGGCAGGTCGTACCAGCCGCGGTTGGGCGCCTCGACGACGACCCCCGCGGCGTCGATCACGCCGGGCGATCCGATGCCGACGCCGACGACGGGCCGGTCCGCGGCGGCGAGCAGCTCGCGGCACAGGTCCTCGAGCACCGCGACCGCGGCGTCGCCGGTCCGGCCGTCGAGGGAGACGGTGCGCCGGGCGACGACCGCGCCGGTGAGCGTCATGACCGCGCCGCGCAGGCTGGCGTCGTCCGCGAGGTCGACCGCCACGACCTGGAACTCCTCGGTCCGCATCCCGACGAGCGTCGCCGGCTTGCCGACCCTCCCCTCCGGGCGGACGCCGAGCTCGGCGACCAGGCCCTCGGAGATGAGCACGGACACCAGGTCGGAGACCGTGACCCGGGTGAGGCCGGTGCTGCGCGCGAGGTCGGCACGGGACGACGGGCCCTGGTGGAACAGGTGCTGCAGGACGAGCGACCGGTTGTGCGCCCGGGCGTGCTCGGGGAGCACCTTGCCCGTCGGGCGGAGTGTGCGCCCGACCCCCCGGTGGCCCGAGGTGGCGGACGGCGTCGTCGTCGTCATGTTTGTTAGTAGACCTTCCTTACTAATCCACCGTCAAGGAGTTCGTGTGACCGTGACCACTTCGTGACCGGGCGTTCACGAGGCCGACATCCGGCGCGGTCGGCCTGCTCCACCCGCCCTCCACTCAGCTGGCACTCATTGTTGGACTGAGTCCACGTATGCGGGTCCCTGTTCTCGGCCCCGGAGGTCCACGGGACCGGTTTCGCACGGTGAGTACCCGGTGCGCTGCGCACGGACCGCCCTCGGGCCTCGTCAGGCTGGGAGGACCGGGCGGCGCCCCGCCACCGGACCGACGAAGGAGTCGACCATGAACACCCCGCTCGAGATCGCGGTGGCCCGGGGGTACACGTGCGTCCGCTAGAGATCCGGCACCCCGTGCGGGCGCTCGCCGCGACGGTCACCTTCGTCCTGGTCGGCGCGACCACGGCGGCACTGAGCTCTCCGACGACCGCCCGGGCGTTCTGGGGGGCCGTGCTGCTCGGCGCCGTGGCGCTGCTCGTCGTGCCGTTCACGATCGCCACCGTGGTGCACGTCCGGGCCCGTCGGCGCCGCGTCCGCGAGCACGACGCCCCGTGACCCGGGCGCCACCCGACCCCGGTCGTCAGGGAATGCCCCGCCCCTCCCCCGCGCTGCACCGGGCATGGAGCTCGGCCTGTACACGTTCGGCGACATCCACCCCGACCCGGTGTCCGGCGCGGTCACCTCCCCCGCGCAGCGCCTGCGCGACGTGCTGGAGCGGGTCCGCCTCGCCGAGGAGGTCGGCCTGGACCACGTCGGCATCGGCGAGCACCACCGCCCCGACTACGCCATCTCCTCCCCCGCGACCGTGATCGCCGCGGCGCTCGCCCAGACCGAGCGGATCAGCGTCGGCAGCGCCGTGACCGTGCTGTCGACCGAGGACCCGGTCCGGCTCTACCAGCAGTTCGCGACGATGGACCTGCTGTCCGGCGGCCGCGTGGAGCTGCTCGCGGGGCGCGGGTCGTTCATCGAGTCGTACCCGCTGTTCGGCGCCTCGCTCGACGACTACGACGACCTGTTCGACGAGAAGATCCGGCTGCTGCTCCGGATCGACCGCGGCAACCCGGTCACCTGGTCCGGCCGGTTCCGGCCGCCGCTGCACGCCGCCGAGGTGCTGCCGCGCCCGCTCGACAAGCCCGGGCTCGGCGAGCACCTGCGGATCGCGGTCGCCACCGGCGGCAACCCGGCGTCCTCCGACCGGGCGGGCCGGCTCGGCCTGCCCGTGTCCTACGCGATCATCGGCGGCCGGCCCGCGGACTTCGCCCCGCTGGTGCGGCTGTACCGGGCCGCGCACACGGAGGCCGGCCACGACCCCGCGACTCAGCGCGTCGAGGTCGCGGGCATGGGGTTCGTCGCCGACGACGCGAAGCAGGCGCGGGAGTTCTTCTTCCCGTACTGGCTCAGCACGATGCGCCGGATCGCCGCCGAGCGCGGGTTCGCGATCCCGAACCGGATCGCGTTCGAGTCCCAGGCCGCGAAGGGCGGGGCCTACTTCGTCGGGTCGCCGCACGAGGTCGCGGACCGCATCGTCGCGCTGCACGCCGCGCTCGGGCACGACCGGCAGATCTTCCAGATGGACCTGAGCGGCGTGCCGCAGCGGGAGAGCCTGCGCGCGATCGAGCTGCTCGGCACCCAGGTGGCCCCGCTCGTCCGCGAGGCCCTGGGCTGACCCGGGCGGGCCGCACGTCCCGCTCGCCCACCGCCCCGGCCTCGATACGGTGTGACCTGTTGGATCTTGCTTCCGAGAGGGACTCGCCGTGACTGCACCCGTCGACGCCACCACCACCGGCGCCTGGACCGCCCTGACCGCGCACGAGGAGGCGTTCCTCCCCGACCTGCGGGGCTGGTTCGACGCCGACCCCGAGCGCGCGACGCGCCTGACCCGGCAGCTGGCCGACCTCACCGTCGACCTGTCGAAGAACCTCGTCACCGACGAGACCCTGTCCCTGCTCGTCGCCCTCGCGGACCAGGTCGGCCTGAAGGCCCGGCTCGACGCGATGTTCGCCGGCGAGCACATCAACGTCACCGAGGACCGCGCCGTGCTGCACACCGCGCTGCGCCGCCCGGCCGACGCGGAGCCCACCCTCGTCGTCGACGGCCAGGACGTGGACGCCGACGTGCAGGAGGTGCTCGCGAAGATCGCCGCGTTCGCCGACAAGGTCCGCTCGGGCGAGTGGACCGGCGTCACCGGCGAGCGCGTCGCGACCGTCGTGAACATCGGCATCGGCGGCTCGGACCTCGGCCCGGTCATGGCGTACGAGGCGCTCAAGCCGTACGTCCAGGACGGCCTCGAGGTGCGGTTCGTGTCGAACATCGACCCGACCGACATCGCCGAGAAGACGAAGGACCTCGACCCGACGACGACGCTGTTCGTCGTCGCGTCCAAGACCTTCGGCACGCTCGAGACGCTCACCAACGCGCGGCTCGCCCGCGACTGGCTGTGGCGGGAGCTCGTCGCCGCCGGCGCGATCGAGGACACCGAGGAGGCCCGCACCGGCGCGGTCGCCAAGCACTTCGTCGCGGTGTCGACGGCGCTCGACAAGGTCGCCGCGTTCGGCATCGACCCGGAGAACGCGTTCGGGTTCTGGGACTGGGTCGGCGGCCGCTACTCGGTCGACTCGGCGATCGGCACCTCGCTGGCCATCGCGATCGGCCCGGACGCCTTCGGCGAGTTCCTCGAGGGCTTCCACGCCGTCGACGAGCACGTCCGCACTACGCCGTTCGACCAGAACGTGCCGGTCCTCATGGGCCTGCTCAACGTCTGGTACGTCAACTTCCTCGACGCGCACACGCACGCCGTCCTGCCGTACGCCCAGTACCTGCACCGGTTCCCGGCGTACCTGCAGCAGCTCACCATGGAGTCGAACGGCAAGTCGGTCCGCTGGGACGGCACCCCGGTGACGACGGAGACCGGCGAGGTGTTCTGGGGCGAGCCCGGCACCAACGGCCAGCACGCGTTCTACCAGCTGATCCACCAGGGCACCCGGCTGATCCCGGCGGACTTCATCGCGGTCGCCAACCCGGCGCACCCGCTGAAGGACGGCGACACCGACGTGCACGGCCTGTTCCTGGCGAACTTCTTCGCGCAGACCAAGGCGCTGGCGTTCGGCAAGACCGCCGACGAGGTCCGCGCCGAGGGCACCGCCGAGGAGATCGTGCCGGCCCGGGTGTTCCCCGGGAACCGCCCGACGACGTCGATCCTGGCCCCGTCGCTGACCCCGTCGGTGCTCGGCCAGCTCATCGCGCTGTACGAGCACATCACGTTCGTCGAGGGCGTCGTGTGGGGCATCGACTCGTTCGACCAGTGGGGCGTCGAGCTGGGCAAGAAGCTCGCGCTCGAGATCGCCCCGGCGGTCGAGGGCGACGCGGACGCGCTGGCGGCCCAGGACCCGTCGACCCGCTCCCTGATCGCGCGCTACCTGGACCTGCGCCAGGGCTGACCCGCACCCCGACCGGGCACGCACGGGCCCGCCACGACCACGGTCGCGGCGGGCCCGTCGCCGTCCCGGGCGGCCTCCGCCGCGCCGGCGGGCGCGCCAGCGTCCGCGCCGAGCAAGTAATCGACACGTCGAGGGAGTAGTCGGCGACTACACGCTCGACGTGTCGACTACCCCCTCGGCGGCCCGGGGGGAGCGGGGAGGGCTGCGCGCGGGGCCCGCGGCGCGTTTGCGGGCGCGATCAGGCGACCGGGCGCGGGCGGCGGCGGCCCAGGAGGTCGTCCACGGGGTCGCCCCGGTCCTCCACCTGCGTCGGGACCGGGGGCGACCCCAGGCCCGCGTCGACCGGCGGGAGCACCGGGCCGCCGACGAGGACCGTCGGCTGCGCGACCGCGATCCCGTCCGCGTCGGGCCACCGGGCCGCGTCGGCGGGGTGCCGGCGGCGTCGCGCGCGCACCGAGGCGCGCAGGGCGACCCCGACGAGCACGGCGGCGAGGACGGCGGCCTCGTAGGCGAGCACGACCTGGGCGTAGAGCGTCAACCACACCTGGAGCGCCAGCACGGCCACGCCGGCCAGCACGACGGCCACCCGTCCCATGAGACCCCCCTCGGCTCATCAGCGCTGCGGTGCGTGCGGCAGGCCAGCGTCCCGCCGATCGCGGACCGGGTCAAGACCCGCCGGGTGAGGCCTGGTCAGCGGCTGCCGCGCACGGCTCACCCGGCCGCCGGCACGTCGCCGAACCAGTCCCGGACCCGGGCCACGACGGTGCGGTCGAACGTGTCGTCGTCGTGGTGCGCGGACAGCCAGCGCACGAACGAGCCGCCGGCGACCGCGTCGAGCTCGCGCCGGCAGGCGGCGGTCCGGGTCACCGCGAGCTCGAGCTGGTCGGCGGCCTCGTCCGGCGTGCGGTACAGGTACGGGTAGCCGGCCGGCAGCAGCGCCCGCGCCCACGGCAGGTCCGGGAACACCCCGACGGCGCCGGCCGCGAGCGCCTCGACGTACTCCAGCCCGTAGGACTCCTCGGTGGCGGTCGCGAGGAACGCCGTGGTCCGGCCGAGCGCCTCCCAGTAGGAGTCGCGGGTCGCGGTGAGCGGGCCGACCCAGCACCACGGCCGCTCGGACATCCGCATGGCGGTCTCGGAGACCAGGTGCGACTCGTGCAGCCGTGCCTCGACGCGGATCGGGGTGCGACGCTGCACGCGGTCGACGACCTCGAGGAACAGCCGCGGCTGCTTGCGCTCGGAGACGTAGATCGCGGGGTACAGCACGACGGGGACGTCGGGCTCGTGCCGCGGCCGGACGTGGTCGACCCGGAACCCGAGGTTGACCCACCCGGTGCGGGCCCGCTCCCCCAGCGCCGGCACGGTCAGCCGGGCGATCAGCTCCCGGATCTCGGAGGCGGTGCGCGCCGAGTTGGCGAACGTCGGGAACAGCGCGCAGGACAGCGCGAGCGCGGCCTGCTCGACCGGGTGCGGGTACCGGGTGGCGTCCCACCACACGAAGTTCATCACCCGCGGGTCCGCGCACCCGCCCGCGCGCAGGGTCTGCCACACCTGCACCGAGTCGAGCACGTCCATCGTGATGACGACGGTGCCGTCGCCGTCGACGAACTCGAGCGGCAGCAGGTCGAACCCGTCGCAGCGCCGCGGCCCCGGCCCGATCAGGACCGAGCCGGGGAAGACCCGCAGCAGCCGGCGGACCAGCGTGGCGGCCGCGTCGTGGCCGGCGACCCGGCCGTCGGCGTCGACCAGGACGTCGTCGTGCTTGATCGCGACGCGCACGTCGCTCACCGCCCCTCGGCGTCGACGAGGGTGCCGGCGTCGTCCGCTCCCGCGCCCGCCCCGCCCTGGCGCGGCAGCACGCCGCCCGCCGGCGCCCCGGGCTCGGCCGGCTCCTCGGGCTCGGGCTCGGCCGGGTCCTCCTCCCCCGCGGGCGCCCCGCCGATCCGCATCCCGTAGAACGACCGGTAGACGAACACGGCCGACGTCACGAAGAACACGCCGGCCAGGACGTGCACGAGCGTCCCGCGCCCGTCGCCGGTCAGGCTCACCGCGAGCTCGACGGCCAGCAGCCCGAACAGCGTCGTGAACTTGATGACCGGGTTGAGCGCGACCGAGGACGTGTCCTTGTACGGGTCGCCCACGGTGTCGCCGACGATGGTCGCGTCGTGCAGCGCGGTGCCCTTGGCGTGCAGGTCGACCTCGACGATCTTCTTGGCGTTGTCCCAGGCGCCGCCCGCGTTGGCCATGAAGATCGCCTGGTACAGCCCGAACACCGCGATCGACACCAGGTAGCCGATGAAGAAGAACGGCTCGACGAACGCGAACGCCAGCGTGGCGAAGAAGATCGCGAGGAACATCGTCAGCATGCCGCGCTGGGCGTACTGGGTGCAGATCTCCACGACCCGGCGGGAGTCCGCCTCGCTGGCCCGCTCGCTGCCGTCGAGGTGGATGTTCGCCTTGATGAACTCGACCGCCCGGTACGCGCCGGTGGTCACGGCCTGGATGGACGCGCCGGTGAACCAGAAGATCATCGCGCCGCCGGTGACCAGGCCGAGCAGGAACGGCGGGTGCAGCAGCGACAGGTTGTCGAGCCCCGTCGTGAGGCCCTCGGTGAGCGCCATGATGATGGAGAAGATCATCGTGGTCGCCCCGACGACCGCCGTGCCGATGAGCACCGGCTTCGCGGTCGCCTTGAAGGTGTTGCCCGCGCCGTCGTTCTCCTCGAGCATCCGCTTGGCCGGCTCCCACCGCGGGGCGAACCCGTGCTCGGCCTCGATCTGCTCGGCCGCGCAGGGCAGCTCCTCGACCAGGGACAGCTCGTAGACGCTCTGCGCGTTGTCGGTCACCGGGCCGTACGAGTCGACGGCGATGGTGACGGGCCCCATGCCGAGGAACCCGAACGCCACCAGCCCGAACGCGAACACCGCGGGGGCGACCATGACCTGGTCCAGCCCCTGCTCGCTGATCAGGAACGCCCCGCCCATGAGCGCCACGACCGTCATGCCGAGCCAGTACGCCGAGATGTTGCCGGCCACCAGCCCGGACAGGATGTTGAGCGACGGGCCGCCCTCGCGGGAGGACGTGACGACCTCGCGGACGTGCCGGCTGTTGGTGGAGGTGAACACCTTGACCAGCTCGGGGATGAGCGCCCCGGCGAGGGTGCCGCAGGAGATGATCGTCGCGACCTTCCACCACAGCCCGCCGCCGACGCCGTCGAGGTGCCCGAGCACCGCCCAGGTCGTCAGGTACGTCAGCGCGATGCTCACGACCGAGGTCAGCCAGACCAGGGACGTCAGCGGCTTCTCGAAGTCCATCCGCTCGGCGGCGGCGTACCGGCGGCGGGTCCACGCGTCGTTCGCGAGGTACGACACGGCCGAGGCGATGACCATGACGGCCCGCACCACGAACAGCCAGACCAGCAGGGTCGCCTGCATGAGCGGGTCGTCGACCGCGAGCAGCACGAACGTCACGAGCGCGACGCCGGTGACGCCGTAGGTCTCGAAGCCGTCGGCGCTCGGGCCCACCGAGTCGCCCGCGTTGTCCCCGGTGCAGTCGGCGATCACGCCGGGGTTCCGGGCGTCGTCCTCCTTGATCTTGAACACGATCTTCATCAGGTCCGAGCCGATGTCGGCGATCTTCGTGAAGATGCCGCCCGCGATCCGCAGCGCCGACGCGCCCAGCGACTCGCCGACCGCGAACCCGATGAAGCACGCGCCCGCGACGTCGGCCGGGAGGAACAGCAGGATGACCAGCATCATCAGCAGCTCGAGGCTGATGAGCACCATGCCGATCGACATGCCGGACTGCATCGGGATCCGGTGCACCGGCAGCGGCCGGCCCGCGAGCGACGCGAAGGCGGTCCGGGAGTTCGCCAGCGTGTTGACCCGGATCCCGAACCAGGCGACGGCGTACGACCCGGCCATGCCCAGCAGGCTGAACGCGATGATCGTGGCGACCCGGCCCCACTCGAACCCGACCAGCGCCCGGTAGTAGACGACGATCACCGCGGCGATGAACACCCACAGCACGACGAGGAACCGACCCTGCCGGGTGAGGTACGTGCGGCAGGTCGAGTAGATGAGCTCGGAGATCTCCCGCATCGCCGCGTGCACGGGGAGCCGGCGCAGCTGCACGTAGGTGGCGACGCCGAACGCGAGGCCGAGCACGCACACCAGCAGCCCGAGGCCGAGCAGCAGGCGGCCCGAGACGGACCCGAGGACCGTCACGGCGCCGAGGTCCGGCAGCACGAGGCTCGCCTCGCCGCCGTGCACGGAGCCCTCGGCGGAGGCGGAGCCGGGCGCGCACCCGGCGAGCACGGTCCCGAGGGCGGCGGCCGCAGCGGCGGCCACGGGCCACCGTCGCCGTCGGCCGGTCGGGGGCCGGTCGGCGGGAGCCGCCGGTGCGCGCGAGGAGGTGGTGCCGGTCCGGACGTCTGTGTTCACGGTCGGGTCCCTGGTGAGAGCGCCTTCGCTGTCACCCTCGACGCTAGGACCGGCCGCGGTCCCCCGGATGAGACGTACGGCCCAGGTGGGCGGTACCCACCGGCGTCAGCCCCAGCGCCCCAGCCGCTGCGCGAGCAGCGCGAGCGCCACCGGGCCGGCCGTGGAGGTCCGCAGCACGTGCGGCCCCAGCAGCACCGGCTGCGCCCCGGCGTCGACCAGCTCCGCCAGCTCCCGCTCCGCGATGCCGCCCTCGGGCCCGACGACGACGAGCACGTCCGCCGTCGCACCGGCCGCGGGCAGCACCGCCGCCGCGAGGGGCGTGGTCGCCTCCTCGTGCAGCACCAGCACCGCGCCGCCCGCCTCGACCACCTCGCGCGCCCGGCGCACGAGCGCCGCGGTCGCGAGCGCCAGGTCGACGCCCGGCACGTGCGCCCGGCGGGCCTGCTTGGCCGCGGTGCGGACCGTGCCGAGCCACCGGGCCCGGCTCTTGGCCGCCCGGTCGCCGCGCCAGACCACGATCGACCGCTCGGCCTGCCAGGGCACGACGCCGTCGGCGCCGACCTCGGTGGCGGCCTCGATCGCCATCTCGTCCCGGTCGCCCTTCGCGAGCGCCTGCACCAGCACCAGGCGGGGCGCCGGCACGGGCTCGACGACGACCTCGCGGACGCGCAGGTGCACGCCCTCGGGCCCGGCCGCCTCGACCTCGCCGACCAGCCGGGTGCCGGCGCCGTCGACGACGTCGACCCGCTCCCCCGCGGTCTTGCGCTGCACGACGCCCGCGTGCCGCCCCTCGGCGCCGCCGAGCAGGTAGGTGGCCCCGGCCGCGAGCGCGTCGAGGTCGCCCGGCTCGGCCAGGAAGACCGGAGCGGTCACGCTCAGCGCCCGGCGAGCTTGTCGCGGAGCTTCGCGAACACGCCGCCGCCGGAGGCCGACAGCCGCGCCTCGGGCCGCTCCTCGCCGCGCAGCCCGGCGAGCTTCCGCAGCAGCTCGGCCTGCTCGTCGTCGAGCGACGTCGGCACGTGGACGTCCACGTGCACGTGCAGGTCGCCGCGGCCGCCCGCGTGCAGGTGGCCGACGCCGAGGCCGCGCAGCGTGACGACCTGCGCGGGCTGGGTGCCGGGGCGCAGGTCGACCTCCTGCGGGCCGTCGAGGGTGTCGAGGGTGAGCACGGTGCCGAGCGCCGCCGCGGTCATCGGGACCTCGAGGGTGCAGTGCAGGTCGTCGCCCTCGCGGACGAAGGTGTCGTGCTTGCGCTCGCGCACCTCGAGGTAGATGTCGCCCGCGGGGCCGCCGGCGGGGCCGACCTCGCCCTGCGCGGTGAGCTTGATCCGGGTACCGGTGTCCACGCCCGCCGGGACGTCGACCTCGAGCGTGCGGCGCGAGCGGACCCGGCCCTCGCCGGCGCACTCGGTGCAGGGCTCGGGGATGACGGTGCCGAAGCCGTGGCACGCGGCGCACGGCTGCGAGGTCATCACCTGGCCGAGGAACGACCGGGCGACCCGCTGCACGGACCCGCGGCCGCCGCAGACGTCGCAGGTGCGCGGCGAGGTGCCCGGACGGCAGCAGGAGCCGTCGCAGGTCGGGCACACCACGGCCGTCTCGACCGGGACCTCGCGGTGCGTGCCGAACGTCGCCTCGGCGAGGTCGATGTCGAGGCGCAGCAGCGCGTCCTGGCCGCGGCGGGCGCGCGGGATGGGGCCGCGCTGCGCGCCCGCGCCCGCGGCGGCGCCGAAGAACGTCTCGAAGATGTCCTGGAAGCCGAAGCCGCCCTGGCCGCCCATGCCGCCGCCCGGGGCCGACGGGTCGGCGCCCAGGTCGTACATGCGCCGCTTCTCGGGGTTCGACAGCACCTCGTACGCCCGCGACACGTCCTTGAACCGGTCCTCGGAGCCCGCGTCCGCACCCGCCACGTCGGGGTGCAGCTCGCGCGCGAGGCGCCGGTAGGCCTTCTTGATCTGCTCGGGCGTGGCGTCACGCTCGACGCCGAGCACCTCGTAGTAGTCGCTCACTCGTCACTTCCTGTGCGTGTGGGGGCCGCGCGCGGGCGCGGGCGGGGCGTTGCCTGTCGAACGTGCGCGGGACCGCGTCGGTGCCCGGCGGCCGGTCATCCGGCGAGGATCCGGGACAGGTACCGGGCGACGGCGCGCACCGACGCGATGGTCCCGGGGTAGTCCATGCGGAGCGGCCCGACGGAGCCGATCCGCGCGACGGCCGTCCCGCCGCCGTCCGGGCCGCCGTAGCCGGTCGTCACGAAGCTCGTCTCCAGCAGACCCTCGTGCTGGGTCTCGCGGCCGATCCGGACGGAGACCGCGGCCTCGTCCTCGGCCATCTCGCCCAGCAGGCGCAGCAGGACGACCTGCTCCTCCAGCGCCTCCAGGACGGGGCTGATGGTGTGCGCGAAGTCCGCGCCGCCACCGCGCACCAGGTTCGCGGTGCCCGCCAGGACGACGCGCTCCTCGCTCTCCTGGGCCAGCGTGTCCTCGACCACCGCGACGACGCCGCGCACGAGCGGTCCGTCCGCGGGGGCGAAGTCGTCGGCCAGGTCCGACAGTGCGGTACCGAGCTCGGCGAGCCGTCGGCCCGCGGCGGCCGTGTTGAGCCGGATCCGCAGCCGCGCCACGGTCCCGGCGTCCAGCGGGTCCGGCACCTCGATGGTGCGCTGCTCGACGCGGCCGTGGTCCGTGATGATGACCACGAGCAGGTGCCGGTCGCCGACCGGGACCAGCTCGACGTGCCGCAGCGCCGTGCGGCGCAGCGACGGGTACTGCACGACGGCGACCTGGTGGGTCAGCTGCGCGAGCAGCCGCACCGAGCGGTCGACGACGTCGTCCAGGTCGGCCGCGTCCTCGAGGAACGTCTCGATCGCGCGGCGCTCCGGCGCGGACAGCGGCTTGATGGTCGCCAGGCGGTCGACGAACAGCCGGTAGCCCTTGTCGGTCGGCACCCGGCCGGCCGAGGTGTGCGGCTGCACGATGAGCCCGGCGTCCTCGAGGGCCGCCATGTCGTTGCGGATCGTCGCGGGCGACACCCCCAGGGAGTGCCGCTCGACCAGGGCGCGGGAGCCGACGGGCTCGCGGGTGGCGACGTAGTCCTCCACGATCGCCCGCAGCACGTCCAGCCTGCGGTCCTCGCTCATCGCCACCTCCCGACGTCCTGGCACTCGCTGGAACCGAGTGCCAATTCTACGCGTCCGCGGACGCGGACGCGGTGCCGGTCCCCGCGCCGGCCTCCGCGTCGTCCTCCTCCTCGGTCCCGCGCCGCCGCGCCCGCAGGTCGAGCAGCCCGACGAGGAGGGCCACGGCGACGAGCGCGACCGTGAGCAGCAGCGCACGGCCCGCGGCCGCCGAGCCCTCGACCCCGGACGCCAGGGCGGAGTAGTACGTGGACAGCGCCACGGCGACGCCGAGCGCCGACCCGATGCGCTGCCCGACCTGCAGCATGCTGCCCGCCACGCCGGCCCGCTCGACCGGCACGGGCGCCAGTGTGAGCGTCTGGTTGGGCGCGATCACCAGCCCGCTTCCGGCGCCCGCGACCATCTGCGTCGCGGCCATCACGAAGCCGACGGCGGGCGGGTCCACGAACCGGATCGCCAGGTCGGTGCCGATCAGGCCGAGTACGACGAGCACCAGGCCGATCACGACGAGCGCCCGGCCGCGGGTCGCCACCAGCCGGCCGGACCGCTGCGCGGACACCGCGGAGGCGATCGCGAACGGCATGTTGACGAGCCCGGCCTGCAGCGGCGTGAACCCGGCCACCTGCTGCAGGTACAGGGTCGCCACCAGGAACACGGACGTGAACCCGGCGAAGTAGGCGATGCCGAGCAGCGCGCCGTTCCGGAACGCGGGCTCGCCCAGCACGCGCGGGTCCAGGACGGCCGCGCCGGTGCGCCGCTGGTACCGGCGCTCCCAGACCACCGTCGCGACGCCGAGGACGGCGGCGACCGCGAGCCACCACCAGCGGGCCGGGTCGTCGCCGCCCTCACCGGTCGTCGTGACGAACGGCACCATGACCGCGGCGGCGGTCAGGGCGACGCCCGCCAGGCCGACCACGTCCAGCCGCGGCCGACCGCCCGGCCCGGTCGCGGTCGCCCGGCCGACCGCGCCGCGCGGCAGGAACTTCAGCGCGAACGGCAGCACCACCGCGATCACCGGGACGTTGACGAAGAACACCCAGCGCCAGCCCTCCTCGGCGCCGAACGCCTGGATGATCAGCCCGCCGAGCAGCGGGCCCAGCGCCGTCGACACCCCGATCGTGGCACCGAAGTACCCGAACGCCTTCCCGCGCTCGTACCCGGTGAACAGCTGCTGGATCGTGCCGACCACCTGCGGGTTCAGCAGGCCCGCGCTCATCCCCTGGAGGAGCCGGGCGACGGCGAGCAGCTCGTCGGAGGGGGCCAGGCCGGCGCCGAGGCTGGTGAGCGCGAAGCCGGTGAGGCCGAGCAGGAACAGCGCGCGGCGGCCGCGGGCGTCGCCGAGCCGGCCCGCGGGCACCAGGACCAGGCCGAACGCCAGCGTGTAGCCCGCGACGATGAGCTGCAGCTGGCTCGCGCCCGCGTCCAGGCTGCGCTCGATCGACGGCAGCGCGACGTTGACGATCGAGACGTCGAGCATCGTGATGAACCCGATCGCCAGGCACACGCCCAGCGCCCGCCACCGGTGCGGGTCCGGCTCCGGACGGGTCGCGGTGCCGGGGCGGTCGGGGTGCTGCGCGGGGCTCGACGTCACCGTCGTGTCGTACCACGCGGGCGAGCGGTCGGCACCTAGGCTGCCGCGGGTGACCGACCGCTACGGAACCGACGTCCTGTCCGCGGGCTCCTCGAGCGCGCACCGCCGGCCCACCTCGACCCCGACGCCCGCCGAGCGCGGCCTGGTCGTCGAGGAGGTCACGACCGGCTGGGTCGGCGCCGTCGTCCGGGTCGAGAAGTCGGGCGGCGAGCACGTCGTCGTCCTGGAGGACCGGCGCGGGCGGACGCGCACCTTCCGGCTCGGGCCGGGGTTCTGGGTCGACGGCAAGCCGGTCGAGCTGGTGCCGCCCCGGCCGACCGCACCGACCGGGCCGAAGCGCACCGCGTCCGGGTCCCTCGCGGCGGCCGACCAGCGCGCGCGGGTCGCGATCGGCAGCCGGATCTGGGTCGAGGGCAAGCACGACGCCGAGCTCGTCGAGAAGGTCTGGGGCGACGACCTGCGCGCCGAGGGCGTCGTGGTCGAGCTGCTCGACGGCGTCGACAACCTCGTCGACGCGCTGCGTGACTTCCGCCCCGGGCCGGGCAAGAAGGTCGGCGTGCTCGTCGACCACCTGGTGCCCGGGTCGAAGGAGCAGCGGATCGCCGACGAGGCCGCGCGCACCGTGCCCGCCGGGACGCTGCTCGTGCTCGGGCACCCCTACGTCGACGTGTGGCAGGCCGTGAAGCCCGCGCGCGTCGGGCTGACCGCCTGGCCGACGATCGAGCGCGGCACCGAGTGGAAGCGCGGCATCCTGCGCGAGCTCGGCTGGCCCGCCGACGAGCAGGCCGACGTCGCCCGCGCATGGCAGCGGATCCTGCGCTCCGTGCGGTCGTACGCCGACCTGGAGCCGTCGCTGCTGGGGCGGGTCGAGGAGCTGATCGACTTCGTGACGGCGCCCTGAGGCGGCCGCGGTCGGGGCCGCGGGCTCAGGGGGCGACGGGCTCGTCCTGCAGCCGGCGGTACATCCAGGTCGTCGCGAGCAGGCCGACCGGGAACGACACCAGCTGGCCGATGCCGCACAGCGCCGAGCCGACCAGGTTCGCCGCGTAGACCGCGAGGAACAGCAGCAGGACGGTCCCGAGGTTCCGGCTCACCAGCGTGAAGCTCGACCGGATCGCGTCCACGGGCGCCATCCGCTTGTCGATGACGTAGAACAGCGTGAACTGCGCGAGGAACGCGAACACCAGGCCCGGGATCACGAACAGCAGCGTGCCGACCGCGGTGCCGAGCCCGACGAGCAGCGCCGCCACGACGACCTTCCCGAAGTCGTCGAACCGGAAGAACGTGCCCACCTCGATCCGGCGCCCGTCGGCGACCTCGAGCGTCGCGCGGGTCACCCCGGCCTGCATGAAGGCGGACAGCAGGACGGCGACCGCGGCCACCAGCAGGTAGCCGAACACCAGGCCGACGCCCGCGCCGTTGCGCAGCTCCTGGGTGTGTCCGGGTCGACGCTCGCGACGGTGCCGCCGAGGATCACCGCGAACAGCACCGCGGAGACCACGACGATGACCGCCAGGTAGGCGAGGACGCCGAGCAGGAACGGGCCGACCTGCTGGGTGAACTTGGTCCAGCCCCAGCTGAACGCGTCGCCGACGCTCGTCCCGGCGGTCGGGGCGCCGTAGGGGGCGCCGGAGGGCTGCTGGGCGTAGCCCGGCTGCGGGTAGGGCTGCTGCGGCGGGTACGGCTGGCCGGGCGGCGGCTGCTGGCCGTACGGCTGCTGCGGGGCGGGCGGAGGGCCGGCCGGCGGCTGCCCCTGGGACGGCTGCGGCTCGTCGTCGCGCGGCGGGGTGGTGCCCGGGTTCTCGGTCATCGCGTGCCCTCCTGGTCGGACGCCCGTCGCCCGTCCGGCCAGCGAACCGAAGGCGACCCACGGGTGTCAAGGAGTCCACCGCAGGGGCAAAGGGGACGAAAGACCCGGTCACACCGCTACGCTTCGACCGCCGTAGCCCCGCAGCACCCACGAGGAGACTCATGTCGTACGACCAGCAGCCGCCCCGCGGGCGGTCAGCAGCAGCCGCCGTTCGGCGGTCAGCCCCAGCAGCCGTACGGCGGCCAGCCGCAGCAGCCGTACGGGGCCCAGCCGCAGCAGCCGCTGCGCCCGGACGAGGAGAAGACCTGGTCGCTGCTCGCGCACCTGGGCGGGATCATCTTCTCGTTCATCGCGCCGCTCGTGATCTGGCTGGTCTTCAAGGGCCGCGGCCCGTTCCTGGACGACCAGGCCAAGGAGGCGCTGAACTTCCAGATCACGGTCGTGATCGCGTACATCGCCGCCGCGATCCTGGGCACCGTCACGCTGGGCATCCTGGCGTTCCTGCCGTTCGTGGTGGGCGTCGTCGCGCTGGTGTTCTCGATCCTCGCGGCCGTCGCCGTCAACAAGGGCCAGTGGTACCGCTACCCGGTCACCCTGCGCCTGGTGAAGTGACCACCCCGCGCTAGCCGCACCCCCGAGTGGAGCGTCCCGCCCGACACGCCTCGGCGTGTTCGGGGGGACGCTCCACTCGTCTTCGCGGGGTCAGTCCGCGAGGGTGCGGACGACCGAGTCGGCCAGCAGCCGGCCCCGGCGCGTGAGCCGCACCCGGCGGCCCGGCCGGCCCCCGGCGCCCAGCGCCGCGCGCGCGTCGACCAGCCCGTCGGCCACCAGCCCGGCGACCCGGGCACGTCCGGCGGGGCTCAGCACCTCGACGGGCAGCCCCTCGTCGAGCCGCACCCCGAGCATCACGCGCTCGAGCCGCGCCGACGCGTCCTCGACGGTCTCCCGCCCCGCGGCCGGGCTCTGCCCCGCGGCGAGCCGCGCCGCGTACGCCCGCGGGTGCTTGACGTTCCACCAGCGCACGCCGCCGACGTGGCTGTGCGCCCCGGGCCCGACGCCCCACCAGTCGTCGTTCCGCCAGTAGGCGAGGTTGTGCCGGCACGCGTCCGCGGGGGTGCGCGCCCAGTTGCTGACCTCGTACCAGTGCAGGCCGGCCTCGGTGAGCAGGTCGTCGGCGAGCTCGTACTTCGCCGCCTGGTCGTCCTCGTCGGGCAGCGCCAGGTCGCCGCGGCGCACCTGCACCGCCATCTTGGTCCCCTGCTCGACGACGAGCGCGTACGCCGACACGTGGTCGACGCCGGTGGCCAGCGCCGTCTCCAGGGAGGTCCGCCAGTCGGCGAGCGACTCCCCCCGGCGTGCCGTAGATGAGGTCGAGCGACACGGCGAGCCCGGCGTCCCGCGCCCAGCGCACGACGTCGGGGATCCGGCGCGGGTCGTGGGTGCGCTCCAGCGTCGCGAGCACGTGCGGCACCGCCGACTGCATGCCGAACGACACGCGCGTGAACCCGCCGCGCGCCAGCTCGGCCAGCGACTCCGGGGTCACCGAGTCCGGGTTGGCCTCGGTCGTGACCTCGGCGTCGTCCGCGAGGCCCCCAGGCGCCGCGGACGCCGTCGAGCATCCGGACCAGGTCGGACGCCGGCAGCACCGTGGGGGTGCCGCCACCGACGAACACCGTCGAGGCGGGCCTGGGCGGCAACCCGGCCGCGGCCGTGACCCGGGCGCCCAGCGCGATCTCCGCCAGCGCCGTGTCCGCGTAGGCCACCTGGGAGGCGCCGCCGCCGAGCTCGGTCGCCGTGTACGTGTTGAAGTCGCAGTAGCCGCAGCGCACCGTGCAGAACGGGACGTGCAGGTACACGCCGAACCCGCGGTCGCCCGCGCCGTCCCGCACGCCCGGCGGGAGGGCGCCGTCCGCGGGAGCGGCGTCACCCTCCGGGAGCGCCGGGCTCACTTCTTCTTCGCGTCCTTGGCGTCCTTGGCGCCGCCCGCGTCGGACGACAGCGCCGCGATGAAGGCCTCCTGCGGCACGTCGACCCGGCCGATGGTCTTCATGCGCTTCTTGCCCTCCTTCTGCTTCTCCAGCAGCTTGCGCTTGCGGGTGATGTCGCCGCCGTAGCACTTGGCGAGGACGTCCTTGCGGATCGCGCGGATGGTCTCGCGGGCGATCACGCGGGAGCCGACGGCCGCCTGGATCGGCACCTCGAACTGCTGGCGCGGGATGAGGTCCTTGAGCTTGGACGCCATCATCACGCCGTAGGAGTACGCCTTGTCCCTGTGCACGATCGAGCTGAACGCGTCGACCTGCTCGCCCTGCAGCAGGATGTCGACCTTCACCAGGTCCGCGACCTGCTCGCCGACGGGCTCGTAGTCGAGGCTCGCGTAGCCGCGGGTGCGGGACTTCAGCTGGTCGAAGAAGTCGAACACGATCTCCGCGAGCGGCAGCGTGTAGCGCATCTCGACGCGGTCCTCGGACAGGTAGTCCATGCCGAGCAGGTCGCCGCGCTTGCCCTGGCAGAGCTCCATGATCGCGCCGATGAACTCGCTCGGGGCGAGGATCGTCGACTTCACGACCGGCTCGCGCACCTCGCGGATCTTGCCGCCGGGGAACTCGCTCGGGTTGGTGACGGTGACGACCTGGCGGTCCTCCATCGTCACCTCGTAGACCACGTTCGGCGCGGTCGAGATGAGGTCGAGGTTGAACTCGCGCTCCAGCCGCTCCCGGATGATCTCGAGGTGCAGCAGGCCGAGGAACCCGACGCGGAACCCGAAGCCCAGGGCGACCGAGGTCTCGGGCTCGTAGTTCAGCGCGGCGTCGTTGAGCTTGAGCTTGTCGAGCGCGTCGCGCAGCACCGGGTAGTCCGAGCCGTCGATCGGGTACAGACCCGAGAACACCATCGGCTTCGGGTCGGAGTAGCCGCCGATCGCCTCGGTGGCGGGCTTGCTCGCGTTCGTGACGGTGTCGCCGACCTTCGACTGGCGGACGTCCTTCACGCCGGTGATGAGGTAGCCGACCTCGCCGACGCCCAAGCCCTTGGTGGGGACGGGCTCGGGCGAGATGACGCCGATCTCCAGCAGCTCGTGCGTGGCCTTCGTCGACATCATCGCGATGCGCTCGCGCGGGTTGAGGTTGCCGTCCTTGACCCGCACGTAGGTCACGACGCCGCGGTAGGTGTCGTAGACCGAGTCGAAGATCATCGCGCGCGCCGGGGCGTCGGGGTCGCCGGTCGGGGCGGGGACCAGCTCGACGATCCGGTCCAGCAGCGCCTCGACGCCCTCGCCCGTCTTGCCCGACACCTTGAGGCAGTCGGCCGGGTCGCCGCCGATGAGGCTCGCGAGCTCCTCGGCGTACTTCTCGGGCTGCGCCGCCGGCAGGTCGATCTTGTTCAGCACCGGGATGATCTGGAGGTCGTTCTCCATCGCCAGGTACAGGTTGGCCAGCGTCTGCGCCTCGATGCCCTGCGCGGCGTCGACCAGCAGCACGGCGCCCTCGCAGGCGGCGAGCGACCGGGACACCTCGTAGGTGAAGTCGACGTGGCCCGGGGTGTCGATCATGTTGAGCGCGTACGGGGTGTCACCCATCGCCCACGGCATGCGCACGGCCTGGGACTTGATCGTGATCCCGCGCTCGCGCTCGATGTCCATGCGGTCGAGGTACTGCGCGCGCATGGCACGCGAGTCGACGACGCCGGTCAGCTGCAGCATGCGGTCGGCGAGCGTCGACTTGCCGTGGTCGATGTGCGCGATGATGCAGAAGTTGCGCAGCAGCTCGGGCGGGGTCGCCGCGGGGATGATGCGCCGGGACTGCTCGGCGCTCGGGATCGGGGACACGTGCTCCCTCGGTTTCGCAGGGTCGGGACTACCCCCCATGGTCCCATGCCCGCGCCCGGCACCCGAGCCGGGCGCCGAGCCGCGCCGCGCAGCGGGTCCCGGGCCGGGCGCGTCAGGCCGGCTTCGTCGCGGTCAGGGCGAACGTCAGCGGCAGGCGGTCGCCGTTCTCCGGGAGCGCCCAGCTGCCGTCGCCGGTCGGCACCATCCCCGGCAACGCGCGCCACGGGATCGTCCGGTGCTCCGCGATCGCGACGAGCCGCAGCCCGGCGCCGAGCAGCGCCTGCACGACCTCGGCCAGCCCGTGCTGCCACTCGTAGGTGTCCCGCGCGTCCTCGGGCACCGCTCCCCCGGCGTACGTCGACGCGTGCCGGTGGTGCCGGGGCGCGCCGCCGAAGTACGGCTGCGTCAGCACGAGGGCGCCGTCCGTCCGCTCCGCGTCGAGGGCGTAGAGCACCGGGTGCGCCTCGCGGACGTAGAACGTCCCGCCCGGCCGGAGCAGCCCCGCGACGGTGCGCGCCCAGGCGTCGAGGTCGGGCAGCCAGCAGAGCGCGCCGATCCCGGTGTAGACGACGTCGAACCGGTCGGCGCACACGTCGAGGGCGTGCGCCACGTCGCTCTCCAGGAAGGTCGCCGCCAGCCCGGCCTGCTCCGCGAGCTGCCGCGCCGCGGCCGTCGAGGCGCCCGACAGGTCGATCCCCGTCACCCGGGCCCCGAGCCGCGCCCACGACAGCGTGTCGAGCCCGATGTGGCACTGGAGGTGCACCAGGTCGAGCCCCGCCGGCGACCCGTCGGGCAGGTGTGGCGCGAGCGCGGCGAGGTCGTCGCGGACGACCGAGGTGATCCGGCCGTCCTCGGCGGTGAAGGCGTCGGCCCCGTAGGCGAGGAGGTGGGCGGGGACGACGGCGTCCCAGCTGCGCCGGTTCACCGCCGCGGCGTCGCTGCTCATGGGCGGCACCCTAGGGTGGGCCACAGGGCGCCGACGAGGACTTACGGGCCCGCTGGCCCCTGCGGCACGGCGCGGCAGCCCGTGGAGGCGCGGGTCACGCCCGCGGGCTTCGTCCGGCGGCTGCTCGCCTGGTAGGCTTGTCAGTCGCGTGTCCGCCCGGGTCGGCGGGCACAAGTCCGGTTCCTCTCCGCGGGTGTCCCCACGCCCCAGTCCCGGCGCCGGACGCGCCCTCTACGACCTTGTTCCTCTCGCTCCGGCGAACACACGAAGAGAGTCCACACCGTGGCCAACATCAAGTCCCAGATGAAGCGCATCCGCACCAACGAGAAGGCGCGCCTGCGTAACAAGGCTGTCAAGTCCGAGCTGAAGACGTTCGTGCGCCGCGTGCGCGAGGCCGTCGCCGGTGGCGACAAGGACGCCGCGGGCGTCGCGCTCGTCGCCGCGTCGAAGAAGCTCGACAAGGCCGTCTCGAAGGGCGTCATCCACGCCAACCAGGCCGCCAACAAGAAGTCGGCGCTGGCGAAGTCGGTCAACGCGCTCTGACGCGACCGTAGCCTTCACGAAGGGCGCCACCCTCTCCACGGGGTGGCGCCCTTCGTCGTCCCCGCGGCGAACCCCCTCCCGCCGAGTGGGCAGTAGATGTCCCCTCGTCGGCCGACGAGGGGACATCTACTGCCCACTCAGCGAGGCGGGCGGGCTCAGCGAGGCGGGCGGGCTCGGCGAGGCGGTGGGCCCGGCGAGGCGGGCGGGCCCCCGGACGCGCCGAGGGCGTCACCCCCCCTGCGGGGTGACGCCCTCTGTGCGGTCGGGCCGCGGCCCTTCCGTGGGGAACGCGGTCGCTCAGTCCTGAGCCACCGCGCTCCACGCCTCCCACAGCACCGCGGGCACGGCGGGCCGGAAGCCCGCCTCCCGCAGCGCGCGGTCGAACGCCTGTGCCGCCCCGGTCACGTCGCCGTGCCCGAGGAACCGGTCGCCGAGCTCGCGCCACACCGCGGCGGACTGCCGGGACGCGGACATCATGCCGAGCATGTCGGCCGCCCAGCGGTACGCCCGGGACGCCGCCTCGACCTCGCCGCGGGCGTGCAGCGCGTCGCCGATCGCGAGCTGCGCCGCCGCGCCGTCGAGGCGGGGCTGGTCACCGAGGCGGTCGAGCGCCGCGCGGCCGTACATCTCGGCCGCGATCGGGTCGCTCTGCATGAGGTGCGCGCGGGACCGCTCGACGTCGAGGCGCGCCATCTCCACCTCGGAGCCCGAGACCTCGAGCTCCGGAGCGGCGCGGTCGAGCTGCTCGAGGGCGGTCGCCGGCTCCGCGGGGTCGCTGCGGAGCAGCAGCCACGCGTAGTTGAGCCGCAGACGCGGGATGTCGCGGCTGACCTCGCCCTCGCCCAGCAGGGCGAGCGCGCGCTCGGTGTAGCGCTTGGCCAGGGCGTAGTCGTGCCGCTGCTCCGCGACGAGCGCCGCGTTCCAGTAGACGGAGCCGCGACCGCGCGGGGTGCCGAGCGACTCCGCCTGGCGGATCAGCTCGGACGCCCGGTGCGTCGCGTACAGCAGGTCGCCGCGCTCGACGTACGCCCACAGGGTCGTGGAGCCGAGCCGCAGGTGCTCGTCGGTGCCGGTGAGGCCGGCCTCCTCGAGCTCGACGAGCTGGCGGTCGCCGACCTCGATGGCGCGGCCGAGGTCACCGGACTCCACGTAGGAGGCGACGAGGGCCGTGGCCGCCGCGGCCGCGTCGAGGTGGTGCTGCTCGGCGCGCGCCTGCGTGAGCAGCGGCTCGAGGACGCCCACGGCGGACTCGAGGTCGCCGAGCATCTCGTGCGCCTGCGCGAGCGCCAGCAGCGCCTCGACCCGCACCTGCCGGGTGACCGGCTCCAGGTCGAGCGCCAGGATCCGGTCGCGGGCCGACGAGGCCTCCCCCGACACCAGGTCGAGGCGGGCGTAGTCGAGCGCGAGCTTGGCGCGCGCCTCGGCCGGTCCCTCGTCGCCGTGCTTGAGATACTCGACGGTGGACCCGAGCCGCTCGGCGATGACGCCCAGCGCCGCGTCGGTCGGCTCGCGCCGACCGGACTCGATCAGCGAGATGTAGCTCGGCGAGAGCGCGTCTCCTGCGAGGGCCGTCTGGGAGAGCCCAGCGGCCAACCGCGCCTGGCGGACGCGGTCAGCAATGGTCGTCATGGGTGTCACTGTACCTATGACGCCTCGTGACGGCGAGCCTGTCACCCATCCGCCACGCCCCGGGCCCGGCGCGCAACGCGCCCCGGCGGCCGGCTGCATCAGCCGCGAGGCGCCGAACGGGCTCAGACCACGATCCGGCAGCAGCCCGTCGCGCCGCTCTGGATGGTGAAGCCGCCGGCTGCGTTGGCGGCGCCCGACGCGCCCAGCGTGAGGGTCAGGGCGAGAGCGGCGGTGGCGATGGCCTTCAGCGAAGTGCGCATGGGGGGTCTCCTGTCACAGAACGTTGACTCTCTGTCACGACGAGCATGACTGATGCGAAGCGCTTCGCACCACCTCCTGAGGGGTTCTGCCGGAGTTCCGCCCGATCGGGTGAATCCGACGTCACTGCGGCCCGTGTTCGCGCGATATCACCCCCGGTCGGGGGCTCGACCTCGTGTCATATGGCGCTGACTGTGGTGTCATAGATGGCATGACGAGGGGACAGGGCGACGTGGAGCGGCGGCTCGCGGACGAGATCGACGCCGCGATCCCGGATGTGCTGCGCCGGGAGTGGGACCGGCACGTCGCGACGGAGCGCGTCCTGGTCGGGCGGCAGGGGATCTTCTCTCCCCGCCTGCACCCCTTCGGGTACGAGCTCGCGTTCCGGGCACCCGGCGCCACGTCGGCGGACGCGGGTGCGTGGAGCGAGCTCCAGCACGAGCGTGCCACCAGTGCTGTGCTGCGCGCCACGTTCGGGCGTGCGGACGTGGACGAGGTCGGCCACGGCCGCTGGCTGTTCGCCCGCTGCCCGCGGGCCTTCCTCACCGGCGAGCTGCACCTGCCGAACCGTCCGGACCGCCTCGTCGTCGAGATCACCGGCACCACCCGCATCGACGGCGACGTCCTGCGCGGCGTCCGCCGGCTCCGGGAGCAGGGCTTCCGGATCGCGATGGCCGGGTTCGTGTCGCGTCAGGACCAGCGCGCCCTGCTCCCCCAGGCCGACTTCGTGAAGATCGACGCCCGGGACCTCGACCTCGAGGGCGAGCCGGTCGTCGACCTGGCGCGGTCGCACGGCGCGCTGCTCGTGGCCGAGTTCGTCGAGACCAGCGCCGAGCTCAAGGCCGGCCGACGCCTGGGGTTCGACCTCTACCAGGGCAACCTGCTGGAGCGCAGCCTCCTGGTCGACCGGTCGTCGGCGCCGCTGCTGCGGCCCGGGAACACCCTGGGGCAGCACTACATCTGATCGGCGCGGACCCGGGGCGGCGACGGTGCCGTCGGCGGCGCCCGTCGTCGGGTCGGCGCGGTTCGCGCGGTCGGTCCGGCGCGTCGCCGCCCGGCGGGCCCGTCAACGCCGGACGGCCGCCGCGATCCGCAGCACCGCACGCTCGACGGCGAACCGCGGGTCGCGGCTCGCGCCCTTCACCTCGGCGTCCGCCTGCGCCACGGCGGTGATCGCCGCCGCCAGCGCCTCGGGGGTCCACCGGGACAGCTCCTTGCGGGACCGGTCGACCTGCCAGGGTGCGAGGCCGAGGTCGCGCTCGGCGCCCGGCCCGCGGCCGCGCACGGCCGACACCTTGGCGAGCACCCGCAGCCGGGCCGCGAGCGCGGCGACCAGCGGGACCGGGTCGACGCCCGTGGCGAACGCGTGCCGCAGCAGCGCGACCGCCTCCCCCGCGTTCCCGTCGACCGCGGCGTCGGCCACCCGGAACCCGGTCGCCTCGATCCGGCCGCCGTAGTACCGCTCGACCACCTCGACGCTGATGACTCCCGTGGTGTCCGCCACGAGCTGGGAGCACGCGGCGGCGAGCTCGCGCAGGTCGCTCCCCACGGCGTCGACCAGCGAGCGGACCGCGCGCGCCTCCATCCGGCGGCCGGCGCGGCGCAGCTCCTGCGTGACGAACGAGGCCTTGTCCGCGTCGCGCTTGATCGTCTCGCACGTCGCGACGGGGTGACCCGCGGCCCGGACGGCGTCGAGCAGCCGCTTGCCGCGCTGTCCGCCGCCGTGCCGGAGCACGAGCACGACGTCCTCCTGCGGCGCGGCGACGTACGCGGTCGCCTCGAGGATCAGGTCGTCGGTGGCCTTCTCGACGTTCTCGACCACGACGACCCGGTCCTCCGCGAACAGCGAGGGGCTGGTGGCGAGCGTCAGCTCCCCCGCCCCGTACGCGGCGCCGTCGACCCGGGTGACCTCGACCTGCGCGTCCCGCTCGCGCGCGAGCCCGACGACCCGGTCGACGGCGCGCTCCGCCAGCAGCTCCTCCGGGCCGGTCACCAGGACGACCGGGGCAAGCCCCACCTCGTCCCACGCGAGGCCGGCGGGGGCGGACGACCCGCGACCGCCGCCCCGGGCGGGTCGGCGCGCGGCGGAGGTGGAGGCAGGCACCCGCCTAGGGTGCCACGGCGCGCCGACACCGGAGCACCAGGACGAGCGCGGCCCCGCACGCGCAGGCGAGCAGCACCTGGCCCGGCGGGCCGGCGACCCAGGCGACCTGGGCCCCGGGGAGGCCGGCCGTCGTGCGGGCGACGGCCGCGATCCACCAGCACGCGGCGCCGGCCACCTGTGCGCAGCACGCGGCGGCCGCGGGCCACCAGGGACCGACGACGGCCGCGACCAGGCCGCCGACGGTGGCCGGGGCGACCGCCGGGGCTGCGGCGACGTTGGCCAGGACGCTGTAGACGGGGACGGCCGGGGTGAGCACGAGCAGCACCGGCGCGCACGCGGCCTGGGCGGCGACCGGCACCGCGAGCGCGGTGGCCACGGGGCCCGCCGCCGGGCGGGGGTCGTCGCCGGGGCGTGGGCGGCGGCCCGACGCGGACCTTCCGCGGGCCCCGTCGCGCGGGCCCGACCAGCGGCGCGCCAGCGGGCCGGCGAGCAGCGCGATGCCCGCGGTCGCGACCACCGACAGCACGAACCCGACGTCCCGAGCCAGCCAGGGGTCGGCCACGAGCAGCACGAGCACCGCGGCCGCCAGCGCCGGCACCGAGCGCGACGGCCGCCCTGCGACGAGCCCGAGGATCCCCACGGCGCCCATCACCGCCGCCCGCACGACGCTCGCGCCCGGCTGGACCACCGCGACGAACCCGCCGAGCACCACCGCGAGCGGCAACCAGCGCCACCGCCGCGGCACGCCGCCGCGCGTGAGCACGGCCCGCACCACGGCCCCGAGGATCGAGAAGTGCGCCCCGGACACCGCGGTGATGTGGGCCAGCCCGGACACCCGCATCGCCTCGTCGAGATCGCCCACGCCGCGGGTGTCGCCGACCGCGACGGCCGGCAGCAGCCGACCCGCGTCGCCCGGGACCCCGGCCGCCGTGGTCACGAGGCCCGTCCGCAGCCGGTCCGCCGCCCGCAGCACGGCCGGGGGCGGCGCGCGCACCGTCGGGTCGGCGTCGGTGCGGGCGCGGGCGACCGCGCGCCGCGAGCCGTCCGGGACCGGGGACAGCCGCCCCTCGACGACGACCTCGGTGCCGTACGCGAGGTGGGCCGCGGCGGCGGGCGCGTACACCTCCACCGCGGCGCCGGTCGGCCGGCCCGCTCCCGCCCCGTGCGCCGCGCCTCCCGCCACCCCTGCGACGCTGCCGCCCGCGCCGAGGACCTCGACCGACGTCGCGGCCAGCAGGAACCGCACCACCCGGGTGCCGCCCGCGCCGCCGGGTGCCTGCGGCGTGGTGCGGACGGTCCCGACGATGCGCACCCGCACCCGCTCCTCGGCGAGCCCGCGCACGTCGCCGGCCTCGCGGAGGAGCACCTGCAGCGCGGTCGTCAGCAGCAGGACCGCGACCGCCCCGAGCGCCAGACCCGCCTGCGCCCGGCCGGCGAGCCGCACGGGGATCCGCTGCGGGCGCGGGGCCGGCGCACGCCGCGCCGACCCGGCGAGCGCGCCCACGGCCGCGAGCCCGACCACCGCGGCACCCGCCGCCAGCGTCCCGGGCGACCCGCCGACGACCACCGCCGCCGCGCCCCACACCGCCGACGCCGCGGGCACCAGCCGCACATCGACCGCCTCGTCCGCGCTCACACCCGCACCAGCTCCCGGATCTGACCGAGTACCGCGGGCCCGATCCCGGACACGTCGAGCAGGGCGTCCACGCTCCCGAACGGGCCGTTCGCCTCGCGCCACGCGACGATGCGGTCGGCGAGCACCGGCCCGATGCCGGGAAGGCCCTGGAGCTCGGCGCTGCCGGCGGTGTTGACGTCCACGACGCCGCCCGAGCCGTCCGCTCCCGGAGCCCCGGCGACCCCACCAGCACCGCCGACGTCGGCGGCCGGCTCCTCCCCCGGCGCCGGCACCCGGATCTGCGCCCCGTCCTGGACGACGGCCGCCAGGTTCAGCCCGGCGAGGTCCGCGTCGGGCAGCGCGCCGCCGGCCGCGGCGACCGCGTCCGCCACGCGGGAGCCCGCGGGCAGCGCCACGACGCCCGGGGAGGCCACCTGTCCGACGACGTGCAGCCAGCCCGTCGCCTCCTCGGCGGGCGCGGTCTCGTCCGCCGCGGCGGTGGCGGGGGCGGTGACGGCGGGCTCCTCGACGGCGACGGGGTCCGCCGTCGGCTGCGCCGCCGACCGCAGCGCCACGGCCCCGCCGACGAGCAGCAGCGCGCCCAGCGCGACCGCCGCGGTCCGCGGCGCCAGCCGCCACCGCACGAGGCCCGCGAGCCGCAACCGCTCGCCCGGTGCGGGCTCGGCCTCGTCCTCCATCGGCCCCGGCCCGGCGTGGTCCACCGGGACGCCCGGCGCCGCGGAGCGTGCCGCGTCGCGGAGCCGGGCCCGACCCGCCGCCACCGGTCCGGGCGCCGCCGTGACGTCCTCGGGCGGGGCCTGAGCCGCCACCACGGGCGCCGGACGGTCGTCCCGCGCGCCGCGGGGCGGACCGTCGTGGCGGGGGTCGGGCGCCGGGCCGCCGTCGTACCAGGTCATGCCGCGACGCTAGGGCGGGCCCCCGCTCTCGGACCGATCCCGGCGGCGGGACCTGGGGACGACGCACCGCCGACGACCTGTGGAGGGCTCGACGCCCGCTCGTGAAGCCGGGCGGGGACCCCCCGGGTCCGGGACGCCCACCGGTCGCGCTCACCGGTCGGTGACGGTCACCGCCAGCGCCCCGACCCCGAGGTGCCCGCCGAGCACGGCCCCGACCTCGCGCACCAGCACCTCGTCGAGCCCGAGCGCCGCGCGCAGCCGCGCGGCCACCTCCTCGGCCGCCTCGGGCCGCCCGAGGTGCTGCACGCCGACGCGCACGACGCCGTCCGCGGCACCCGGCACGCCCGCGCCCCGGTCCGTCCCCCGGTCCGGCCCCGCCCCGGCGGTCGCGCCCGTCCCCGCCTCGACCCGCCGGGCCACCTCGGCGACGGCCAGCGCGTGCAGCCGGTCCCGCGCCGCGCGCCGGGTCCGCACCCGCTCGGCGACCTCGATCCGCCCGTCCCGGAGCGTCAGCACGGGGCGCAGCCCGAGCACGGTCCCGAAGGCCGCCGCCGCGGCGGACAGCCGGCCGCCCCGCCGCAGGTGGTCGAGCGAGTCCACGACGAACCACGCGGCGGTCGACCGCCCGACCTGCTCGGCGGTGCCGGCCACGGTCGCGCCGTCGGCCGGGCCCCACACGGTGCCCCGCGCGGCCTCGGCGGCGGCGAGCGCGGCGAACCCGAGGCCGAGGCCCGCGCTCCTCGAGTCGACGACGTGCACCGGCAGCGGCGCGAGCTGCGCGGCGAGGCCGGCGGCGCGCACGGTCCCGGACAGCTCGCCGGACAGGTGCACGGAGACGACCTCGGCGGCCCCGCGCGCGGCGGCGGCCTCGTAAGGCGGCGGCGAACGCGGCGGGCGGCGGCTGCGACGTCGTGACCCGCCGGCCCGACTCCAGCGCGGCGGCGAGGCCCTCGGGCGTGAGGTCCACGCCGTCCCGGAACCGCTCGCCGTCGGCCGCGACGTCGAGCGGGACCACGTCGATCCCCCACGCCGCGGCGTCGGCCGCCGTGAGGCAGGACGTCGAGTCGGTCACGACCGCGACGCGCGGCGGCGCGGCGGGCGCGGGGTCCGGGTCGGCCGCGCGCGACACCCGCCGCAGCCGGCGCGCGACGCGCTCGGCCCACGCGGCGGGCACGACCGCGATCCGCAGCCCGGCGGGCGCAGCGCCGCGCCCCGCCCCCGCGCCGCGCGCGGTGGACGGGGCGTCGGCGCCCTCCGGCACCGTCAGGCCGGCACCACGTTGACGAGCTTCGGCGCCCGCACGATCACCGTGCGCACGTCGCGCCCGGCCATCGCGCGCTGGACGCCGGGGTCGGCCAGCGCGAGCTCGCGCAGCGTGGCCTCGTCGGCGTCGGGCGCGACCTCGGCCCGCCCGCGGACCTTGCCCTGCACCTGGAACACGCAGGTCACGGAGTCCTGCACCAGGTACTGCGGGTCGACGGCCGGGAACGGCTCGTGCGCGAGCGACCGCTCGTGGCCCAGGCGGGACCACAGCTCCTCGGCCAGGTGCGGCGCGACGGGCGCGGTCATCAGCACGAGCTGCTCGGCGACGGTCCGCGGCACGGCGGGGAGCGACGTCAGGTGGTTGTTGAGGACGATGAGCTTGGCGATGGCGGTGTTGATCCGCATCGCCTGCATGTCCTCGCCGACCTCGGCGATCGTCCGGTGCAGGACGCGCAGCGTCTCGACCGCCGGCTCCTCGTCGACCACCGTGACCGCGCCGGTCTCCTCCGAGACGACGTTGCGCCACACGCGCTGCAGGAACCGCTGCGCGCCGACGACGGCCCGGGTCTCCCACGGGCGGGACAGGTCGAGCGGACCCATCGACATCTCGTAGACGCGCAGGGTGTCCGCGCCGTACTCGGCGTACATCTCGTCCGGGGAGACGGCGTTCTTCAGCGACTTGCCGATCTTGCCGTACTCGCGGAACACCTCCTCGCCGTTCCAGGTGAAGCCGGACTCGACCGACTCGTCCTCGACCACCTCGGCGGCCGGGACGTACACGCCGCGCACGTCGGTGTAGGCGTACGCCTGGATGTAGCCCTGGTTGAACAGCTTGTAGAACGGCTCGCGGCTGGACACGTGGCCCAGGTCGTACAGCGCCTTGTGCCAGAACCGGGCGTACAGCAGGTGCAGCACCGCGTGCTCGACGCCGCCGACGTACAGGTCGACGCCGCCCGCGCCGTGGGTGTCGCCGGGGTTGTGGCCCGGGCCCATCCAGTACTGCTCGAGCGCGGGATCCACGACCTGGCCGGTCGCGTGCTGCGGGTCCAGGTAGTGCAGGTAGTACCAGCACGACCCCGCCCAGTTCGGCATGGTGTTGGTGTCACGCCGGTAGACCTTCGGGCCGTCGCCCAGGTCCAGCGTGACGTTGACCCAGTCGTCGTTCCGGCTCAGCGGCGCCTCCGGCGAGGAGTTCGCGTCGTCGGGGTCGAAGGTGCGCGGCGCGTAGTCCGGCACGTCCGGCAGGTCGACGGGCAGCGACTGCTCCGGGATGGCGATCGGCAGGTCGTTCTCGTCGTAGACGATCGGGAACGGCTCGCCCCAGTACCGCTGCCGGCTGAACAGCCAGTCGCGCAGCCGGTAGGTGGTGGTCCGGGACCCGGCGCCGCGCTCGGCCAGCCAGTCGACGATCCGGGTCTTGGCCTCGGCGACCGACAGCCCGTCCAGGCTGATCTCGTCGTTCGATGAGTTGATGATCGCGCCGTCGCCCGTCCAGGCGCCCTCGTGGCCCTCCGGCGGCTGGACGGTGTGCACGACGGGCAGTCCGAACGCCTCGGCGAACGCGAAGTCGCGGGTGTCGCCGCCGGGGACGGCCATGATCGCGCCGGTGCCGTAGCCCATGAGGACGTAGTCGGCGATGAACACGGGCAGCTGGGCGCCGTTCACCGGGTTCAGCGCGTAGCCGCCGGTGAACACGCCGGTCTTGCGACCGGCGTCCGCCTGCCGCTCGACGGCGGTCTTGGCGGCGGCCTCGCGGCGGTACGCGGCGACGGCCTCGGCCGGGCTCGACGCACCCCCGCGCCACGTCTCCGGCACGTCCTCGTCCCAGGACGGCTCGGACTCCGCGACGATCGCGTCCACCAGCGGGTGCTCCGGCGCCAGCACGACGTAGGTCGCGCCGAACAGCGTGTCGGGGCGGGTGGTGAAGACGGTCAGCGGCTCGTCGGCGTCGGTGACCTCGAAGTCGACGTGCGCGCCCTCGGACCGGCCGATCCAGTTCCGCTGCATCGCGGTGACCTTCTCCGGCCAGTCGATCAGCGACAGGTCGTCGGCCAGGCGGTCCGCGTAGGCGGTGATCCGCATGTTCCACTGCCGCAGCGTGCGCTGGAACACCGGGAAGTTGCCGCGCTCGGAGCGCCCGTCGGAGGTGACCTCCTCGTTGGCCAGCACCGTGCCCAGGCCCGGGCACCAGTTGACCGGGGTCTCGGACACGTAGGCCAGGCGCTGCCCGTCGACGACCCGGCGGCGCTGCACCTCGTCCAGGTCGGCCCAGGCGGCACCCGCCTCCACGCCCTCGACGCCGTCCGGCACCGCGCGGGCGCCCGACTCGTACGCCTCGACCAGCGTCGACACCGGCCGGGCGGCGCCGCGGCCGCCGTCGGGCCGCACCGCGTCCTCGTCGTACCAGGACTCGAAGATCTGCAGGAAGATCCACTGGGTCCAGCGCACGTAGTCCGGGTCGATCGTGGCGAACGACCGGCGCGGGTCGTGCGCGACGCCCAGGCGCTTGAGCTGGCGCGCCATGATCTCGATGTTCGCCTCGGTGGTCGTGCGCGGGTGCTGGCCCGTCTGCACCGCGTACTGCTCGGCGGGCAGGCCGAACGCGTCGTAGCCCAGCGCGTGCAGCACGTTGTCGCCCTGCATCCGGCGGAACCGCGCGACCACGTCGGTGGCGATGTAGCCCAGCGGGTGGCCGACGTGCAGGCCCGCGCCCGAGGGGTACGGGAACATGTCCATCACGAAGAACGGGCGCGCGCCCTCGCGGGCCGAGGCGCCGTCGCCGTCGGTCAGCGCGCTGCCGGCCGGGTTGGCCGCGAAGAACGTGCCGCGCTCGACCCACTCGTCCTGCCACCGGAGCTCGATCTGCTGGGCGAGCTCGGCGGTGTACCGGAACGGCACGTCCTGGCCGCCGGCGGTGGCCGGGACGGAGGCGGGATCGGGCTGGGTGCTGGCGGGCGACGTCACCGGGGAAGTCTATCGACGCCCGCGGGCGTCGCCGGACGCCGCCGGGACGCCCGTCCGCCGGGGTCAGGCGGTGCGCCGCCGGGCGGCCCCGCCCAGCACGATCCCCGAGATGACCAGGCCGACCACGGTCAGCCCCGCCCCGACCCACGCCGGCGCGACGTAGCCGAGACCGCCGGCGATCACGAGGCTCCCGACCCAGGCCCCGAACGCGTTCCCGGCGTTCAGCGCGGAGTGGCACAGCGCGGCGCCGAGCGACGGCGCGGTCGGCGACAGGTCCATGAGCCAGGCCTGCAGCGAGAGCCCCAGGACCTGCGTCGTCACGCCCAGCAGCACGATCGCCAGCACGCCGGGGACGACCCACTGCGCGAGCACCGCGATGAGCACGAGCGCGACGATCG
Source organism: Cellulomonas sp. Y8 (assembly GCF_008033115.1). NCBI lineage: Bacteria > Bacillati > Actinomycetota > Actinomycetes > Micrococcales > Cellulomonadaceae > Cellulomonas > Cellulomonas sp. Y8. The sequence continues at coordinate 3,568,610 of NZ_CP041203.1, read as the reverse complement.
TCGACGCGAAGCCGAGCAGCACGGTCCGGGCGACGGAGCGGTCGGCCAGCCGCCCGCCGAGCAGCGTGCCGGCCGTCATGCCGACGCCGAACAGCGCGAGCACGATCGGCACGGTCGCCTCGGCCAGCCCGGTGACGTCGGTCAGCAGCGGGGACACGTAGGAGTACACGGCGAACATGCCGCCGAACCCGATCGAGCCCGCCGCGCACGCCACCCAGAGCCGCCCGTTGCGCAGCGCGCCGAGCTCCGCGCGCACCGTCGCGCCGTCCCGCACCGGCAGCCCGGGCAGGAACCGGAGCAGCGCCAGCAGGGTCAGCGCCCCGAGGACGCCCACGGCGACGAACGCCACCCGCCAGCCGAACACCTGCCCCAGCACGGTCGACAGCGGCACGCCCACGACGTTCGCGATCGTCAGGCCGGCCATCATCGTCGCGACGGCCTGACCGCGGCGGCCCGGTCCCGCGACGTGCGCGCCCATCACGGCGCCGACGCCGAAGAACGCGCCGTGCGGCAGACCCGCGACGAACCGCGCCGCCACCAGCCAGCCGAGCGACGGCGCGAGCGCCGAGAGCACGTTGCCGACGGTGAACGCCGCCATCAGCAGCAGGAGCAGCCTCCGGCGATCCATCCGGGCGGCGATCGTCGTCAGCAGCGGTGCGCCGACGACGACGCCGAGCGCGTACGCGGTGATCGCGTGCCCGGCCTCGGGGATCGTGGCGTCGAGGTTCTCCGCGATGAGCGGCAGCAGGCCCATCGTCGCGAACTCGGTGGTGCCGATCGAGAACCCGCCGAGCGCGAGGGCCAGCAGCGGCAGCCGCGCGCGGCGGCGGACCAGGCTCGGGTCCAGGACCACGTCGGTGTCGACGGCGGGCCCGGTGCCCGGCGTGCTCGTGTGCATGTGCGGCTCCCGCGGTCGTCGTCGGTGGACCGCGTGGAACCCGGCGGCTGGCGCGCCGACGGGTGCGGCGGCCCGTCCCGGCAGACCGCGTCGGCGAGGAGTCCGGTGCCGCCCAGCCTACCGGCCGGTCGGTCGCGGACCGCGGGGCGGGTCAGGCCGGGTCGAGCAGCACCCAGATCGCCCGCGCGGCGACCTCGCCGAGCTCGACCGGCCGCGCCTCGGCGGCGGCGCCCACGGCCTCGGCCGCCGCGTCCGCGAGCGACCCGCCGTCGAGCGGGGGCAGGACGCGCACCGCGGTCATCCCGGCGAAGTCCCGCCGCTCGACGACCTCGACGCGCGCGTCCAGCACGACGCCCACCGAGGCGAGGTACCGCAGCAGGCCGGGGTCGGCGTCGGAGATCCGGGCGATCCGGCCGGACCCCGAGGTGAGCTCCCAGAGCATGTCCGCGGCGGGCGTCGGCACGGTGCCGTCGGGCGCGGGGATCGGGTCGCCGTGCGGGTCGCGCGTCGGGTGGCCCAGGCGCGCGTCGATCCGCTCGACCATGAGGTCCGACACGGCGTGCTCGAGCACCTCCGCCTCGTCGTGCACCTCGTCCCAGGCGTAGCCGAGCTCGCTGACCAGGAACGTCTCGATCAGCCGGTGCCGGCGGACGACCTGCACCGCGTGCCGGACGCCCTCCTCGGTGAGCGTGATCGCCGCGTACGGCGCGTGCTCCACCAGGCCCTGGTCCGCGAGCCGGCGCACGGTCTCCGACACGGTCGACGCACCGACGCCCAGCCGCTCGGCGAGCATCTTGGTGGTCACCGGGGCGGACGACCACTCGCGCGCGGTCCAGACGACCTTGAGGTAGTCCTGGGCCACGGGGGTCAGGTCGCTGGTCTCGCTCACGCCGACAAGGTTAGGGCCCGCGGCCGCCACCCCATCCGCGTCGCGCCCGCCGAGGTCGTCGGTTCCGTCCGCCACAGGGGGTGCGGAACCGACGACCTCGGGCGGAACCGACGACCTCGCGGCCGCGGTCAGCCCTGGGCGTCGCGCCAGGCCACCCACTGCTCGACCAGGCCCAGGTCGTAGTCCGGGCCGCCGACGCCGACCGTGAACAGCGTCACGCCCGCCTCGACCAGCGGCGCGGCCACCTCGGCGGGCGGCGCGCTGACCCCGACGCTGCGCTCGACCAGCGCCGCGGTGTCCCGGCCGACGGCCTCGCCGTGCTCGTCGAGGATCGCGCTCTTGCGGGTCAGCGTGTCCAGGTCCCCGAACGAGTGCCACACGTCGGCGTGCTCGGCGACGACGCGCAGCGTCTTCCGCTCGCCGCCACCGCCGATGAGGATCGGGATGTCGCGGGTCGGCGCCGGGTTGCCGGCCGCCAGGCGCGCCTTGATCCGCGGCAGCGCCGACGCCAGCTCGGCGATCCGCGTGCCCGGGGTGCCGAACTCGTAGCCGAACTGGTCGTAGTCCTTCTCGAACCAGCCGGCGCCGACGCCCAGGATCAGGCGGCCGCCGCTGATGTGGTCCACGGTGCGGGCCATGTCGGCCAGCAGCTCGGGGTTCCGGTACGAGTTGCAGGTCACCAGGGCACCGATCTGCACCCGGCTGGTCTGCTCGGCCCAGGCGCCGAGCATGGTCCAGCACTCGAAGTGCTTGCCGTCGGGGTCGCCGTAGAGCGGGAAGAAGTGGTCCCAGTTGAAGATCACGTCGACGCCCAGGTCCTCGGCGCGGCGGACCGCGTCCCGGATCTGCGCGTAGTCGGCGTGCTGGGGCTGGATCTGGACTCCGATGCGGAGCGGTCGCGTCATGGACAGACCGTACGTCCGCGCGGACGGGCGTGCGCCCGGCGTCTACGCTGGCCGGGCGCGCCGCCCGCGCACCGCCGCGCCCGGCCGCGCGCCCGCACCCGATCCCCGGAGGTCCCCATGCCCGCCGCAGACACGTCCGCGCCGATCCCCCTGCGCTGGGTCGGACCCCTGCGGATCAGCGGCAACGTGATGTCCGGCGAGACCGAGGTGCCGCTCGCGACGTACGAGTCGCCGCTGTGGCCGTCCGTCCGCCGCGGCGCCCGGCTGTCGACGATGGTCGAGGGCGGGATCAAGGCCACCCTGGTCGACGAGCGGATGTCCCGCTCCGTGCTGCTGGAGGCCGACGACGCCCAGGCCGCGCTCGCCGCCTGGCAGCACCTGTCGTCCCGGCGCGAGGAGCTGGCGGCCGTCGTCGCGACCAGCAGCCGGTTCGCCCGGCTGATCGACCTGCACGTCCAGATCGCCGCGAACCTGCTGTTCGTGCGGTTCGAGCTCACCACCGGTGACGCGTCGGGCCACAACATGGTGACCAACGCGGCCGACAAGCTGATGGACCACGTGCTCGCCACCGTCCCGGGCGTCCGCTACGGCTCGATCTCCGGCAACTTCTGCTCCGACAAGAAGGCGACGGCGGTCAACGGCATCCTCGGGCGCGGCAAGAACGTCGTGACCGAGATCGTGCTCCCCCGCCGGCACGTCGAGCGGTTCCTGCACACGACGCCCGAGGCGGTCGTCCAGCTGAACATCCGCAAGAACCTCATCGGCACGATGCTCGCGGGCGGCCTGAGGTCGGCGAACGCGCACTACGCGAACATGCTGCTGGCGTTCTACCTGGCGACCGGCCAGGACGCGGCGAACATCGTCGAGGGCTCCCAGGGCCTCACCCACGCCGAGGTCCGCGACGGCGACCTGTACTTCTCCTGCACGCTGCCGAACCTGATCGTCGGCACGGTCGGCAACGGCAAGGGCCTGGACTTCGTCGAGGAGAACCTGGTCCGGCTCGGCTGCCGCGAGGAGCGCGAGCCCGGCGACAACGCCCGCCGGCTCGCGGTGCTGTGCGCGGCGACGGTGCTGTGCGGCGAGCTGTCGCTGATGGCGGCGCAGACGAACCCGGGCGAGCTGATGGCCGCGCACCTCACACTGGAGCGGGGCGCCCCGGCGAAGGGCTGACACGGACGGCGGGAGGCCGGCGATGACGAGGAGCACCGACGACGAGGGCGCCCCCTGGGCCCCGCTCGCGTACACCCCCGTGCTGGACGACGAGCCGCTGCACTGCCTCGAGGTCACCCGCACCGGCACGGCCGGCGCCCCGACCGGCGTGCTGTCGCGGTGGGGCGCCGACCCCGGGCCCGAGTCCCTGCCCGACCTCGTCGTCGAGTCGGCGGTGCTCGACGCGGACGACCCCGCCGACGACCCGGCCCGCGCCGTCGCTGCCCTGCGGGCCTGGCTGAGCCACGCGCGGGCGACGCTCGGCGACTGGTCCCGCGAGGGCTTCGCGAGGGACGACGCCGCGCTCCCGGACACCGTCGAGCACGTCCCCGACGCCCTGGTGGTCGACGGCTCGCGCGTCCCCGGCGCGCTGGCCCGGATGGGCGACCTCACGGCCCGCGCGGCTCGGCGCGACGGCCACGCGCTCGTCGTCGTCCGTCGCGGCCCCGCGGGAGCCGCCCCCGCGCGCGTCGTCCCCGGGATGCCGCGCCTCGCACCGCCCGCCATGTGACCATGTTCACGAACCGGAAGAATCCGGGCGCCCCGCGCGTTCCGTGTGGAGCAGGTGAAGAGTCCCGGCGCTCGCTGGTCGGTGCTCGCACGCAGGGCTACAGTCGTCCGGGCCTCGCGTGACCGCCGATGACGGCGGGCCGCACCCGTGGCCCGTCGGACGCCGGGTCACCCGCCCGCGGACGACGTCCAGCCGGAGAGGATCCCACCCCGACATGCAGCTCGGCATCGACGACCTGGCCTTCGCGACCGCGGGCCGGTACCTCGACCTGGCGAACCTGGCGCCCGTGCACGGCGTCGAGCCGGCGAAGTACACGGTGGGCCTCGGCCAGGACCGGATGAGCGTGTGCGCCCCCGACGAGGACGTCGTGACGCTGGCCGCCGCGGCCGCGCTCCCCCTCGTGGAGGACCTGTCCGACGACGAGCGGGCCGCGATCCGCACCGTCCTGCTCGCGACCGAGAGCGGCATCGACCAGTCGAAGTCGGCCGGCGTGTACGTGCACCACCTGCTCGGCCTGAACCCGGCCGCGCGCGTCGTGGAGCTCAAGCAGGCCTGCTACTCCGGCACGTCCGCGCTGCAGATGGCGCTGGCGCTCGTCGCCCGGAACCCGGAGCAGAAGGTGCTCGTCATCTGCTCCGACGTGGCCCGCTACGACGTCGGGTCCTCCGGCGAGCCGACCCAGGGCTGCGGCGCCGTCGCGATGCTGGTCACCGCGAACCCGCGGCTGGTCGCGATCGAGCCGGTCTCCGGCCTGCACACCACCGACGTCATGGACTTCTGGCGGCCGAACTACCGGACCACCGCGGTCGTCGACGGCCGGCTGTCGCTCCGCGCGTACACCGACTCGCTGACCGGCGCGTGGCAGGACTTCCGCGCCCAGGGCGGCGCCGAGTTCGGCGAGATCGACGCGTTCGTCTACCACCAGCCGTTCACCAAGATGGCGGTGAAGGCGCACGCGCACCTGACCCGCCTGGCCGGCGCCCCGCGCGACGCCGACGTGATGGACGCGCAGATCGCCGACACCCTCCGGTACAACCGCGAGATCGGGAACTCCTACACCGCGTCGATGTACATCGGCCTGGCGTCGCTGCTCGACCACGCGGCGGACGACCTGGGCGGCTCGCGCATCGGGTTCTTCTCCTACGGCTCCGGCGCCGTCGGCGAGCTGTTCACCGGCGTCGTCCAGCCCGGGTACCGCGCGCACCTGCGCGCCGCCGCGCACCGCCGGCTGCTCGACGAGCGCGACGAGGTGTCGCACGCCGAGTACCTGCGGATCGTCGCGCCGGTGAACCCGGTCGACGGCGGCGACCACGACGTCGAGCGCCTGACCCGCGGCCCGTTCCGGCTCGCGGCGATCACCGGGCACCAGCGGCTGTACGAGCGCACCGAGGCGGCGGCGACCGCGGTCGCCTGACGACGCGACGCCGCCCGGACCGGGCGGCGGTCGTCGTGCCCGCCTACTGGTACGTCACCAGGTCCGGGACCGGCTGCACCGCGTAGGTCTGCGCCGGGTCCAGCATCGGCGTGTCCTCGTCGTAGAAGTTCTTCCAGCCCCAGTGCACGTCCGGCGCGCCCTGGTGCAGCGTCGCCCAGGTGCCGGCCTTCGCGGGCTGCGACCCCTGGCCGTCGGCGTGGATGATCATGGCCAGCTCGTCGTGGCCGGTGTGCAGCCGCTCGCGGTCGGTGATCATCCGGAGCGAGAACTGGTGCAGCAGGAACATCTTCTGCGGCAGCTGCCGGTCGCGGGTGTACGTCGCGAGCCAGTCGGCGGTGGCGTTGACCTCGTCGATGCCGACCGACCCGATCTGGCGCAGGTGCACCTGGTCGGGCGCGAGCCGCCACTCGGGGTCGAGCGCGAGCCCGACGTGCGGGTAGGCGAGCAGCTCGGCGTACTGCTGCGCCTGCGTCAGGAAGTCGGTGCGGCCGGGCTGCAGGTCGATGACGACCGCCTGCCCCGCCGCCTGCGCGGCCTCGACGATCGGCCGCAGCTCGTCGACCGACCGCGCGCGCGAGTACGAGCCGTCCGGCTCCGGCGCGGCCGACGCGATGGTCGCGATGACCTCGAGCGTCGGCACCACGGTGTCGGCCGTGAGCGAGCGGTACGGGGCGGCGGTCTGCTCGGCGCGGGCGATGGTCGCCGGGACGTCCTGCTCCCCCAGGACGCCGAGCGCCGGGGTACCGGGCGTCCCGTACAGCGCGACGTAGCGCTTGCCGTCCACGCCGGGAGCCGACGCGGGGTCGGGGAACACCAGCTGGCCGCCGCCCGGCAGCTCGACGCCGGTCGAGGCGCTGGCGACGCGGGGGCCGAGCCGGGCGGCGTCGCCGAACGACGACCCGACCGCGACGACGGTGTCCACGCCGGTGAGCGCCTGCACGGCGGCGGAGGTGGCGCGCGGGTCTGCGCCCGGGACGTCGACGACCGGCAGGCCCGCGGCCCGGGCGGTCGCGGCGGCCACGGCGGTGCCCGCGGGCGCGGCGTGGGTGTCGACGAGGAGGGCCGCGGCGTCCGCGGCCGCCGGGGGCTCGATGGTCGTGGTGGGCAGGCCCAGCACGTCCTCCTGGCCCGGGGCGGAGCTCGCGTCCGCCGACCCGGTGGCCGGGGTCCCGGAGGGCGACGCCGTCGGGGCCGTGGCGTCGTCGGACCGCGCCGCGGCCCGCAGCAGCGCCGGCTCCGGCCCGGTGAGCGCCGCGACGGCCGCGACCAGCCCGCCGGCGTCCACCTCCTGCTCCTCCCCCACGGCCAGCCCGAGGTCGGCCGGCGCGGGGTCGGCGGCGTCGATCCCGTAGGTCCGCAGCCCGTCCGGGAGGTCGGCGGCCAGCGCGGCGCGCCCGTCGGCGTCGTCGTCGACCACGACCACGTCGGTGGTGCCGAGGCGGTCCAGCTCGTCGGCCACGCCCGCGCCCGCGACCAGCACCGGCGAGCCGAGCGCGACGGCCGCCGTGGCGGCGGGGGCGACGACGCCCGGGGCCTCGTCGGGGACCAGCACCGCCACTTGCGCCTCGGCGAACAGCGCGGCGCTCACCGCGAGCGCCGTCCCGGCCGCGGTCCCGTCCGGGACGACCGTGGTCGGGGCGTCCGGCAGCGTCACGGCCGACCGCAGCGTCACGGCCGACGGCGTCGGGTCGGGGGTGGCGCCGTCGGTGCCCCCGCCGGTGCAGGCGGCGAGCAGCCCGAGGGCGGCCAGCGCGGCGACGGGGCGCCACGGGCGGAGCCCCAGGGGCCGGTGCGGACGGGTCGGGCGGGCGGGTGCGGCAGGCACGGCTCTCCGGGGCCGGGGACACGGGGACCCCGCCACTGTAGGCACCCCCACCGACGCCCGGCGAGGCCGCGGGCCGCCCGGGCGACCCGCGGGGCGGCGCGGGCGCTGCGGGTCGGGGATGATCGGGGCATGACCCCCGAGCCCACCCAGCAGGAGTTCAGCACCGCCGGCGCGTACGTGACCAGCGGCGAGGAGTTCGTCCGCGACCAGAGCTACATCACGACGCGGATCACCGCCGACGGCCGGGACGGCTACCCGGTGGAGCCCGGCCGGTACCGGCTCGTGGTGTCGCGGGCGTGCCCGTGGGCGAACCGGGCGATCATCGTCCGCCGGCTGCTCGGGCTCGAGGACGCGATCTCGCTGGGCGTGTGCGGGCCGACGCACGACTCCCGGTCGTGGACGTTCGACCTCGATCCGGGCGGCGTCGACCCCGTGCTCGGCATCCCGCGGATCCAGGACGCGTACTTCCGGCGGTTCCCGGACTACCCGAAGGGCATCACGGTCCCGGCGATCGTCGACGTGCCCTCGGGGGCGGTCGTCACGAACGACTACGCACAGCTGACCCTGGACCTGTCGACCGAATGGACGGCGTACCACCGCGAGGGCGCGCCCGACCTGTACCCCGAGCACCTGCGGGACGAGATCGACCAGGTCGCGCGGAAGGTGTTCACCGACGTGAACAATGGCGTCTACCGCTGCGGGTTCGCCGGGTCGCAGGAGGCGTACGAGCGCGCGTACCGCCGGCTGTTCTCGCGCCTGGACTGGCTGTCGGAGCGGCTGTCGACCCAGCGGTACCTCGTCGGCGACACGATCACCGAGGCCGACGTCCGGCTGTTCACCACGCTGGTCCGGTTCGACGCGGTCTACCACGGGCACTTCAAGTGCAACCGCTCCAAGCTGACCGAGATGCCGGTGCTCTGGGCGTACGCCCGGGACCTGTTCCAGACCCCGGGGTTCGGGGACACGATCGACTTCGACCACATCAAGCGGCACTACTACGTGGTCCACGAGGACATCAACCCGACGCAGATCGTCCCGGCCGGCCCGGACCTGCGCGGCTGGCTGACCGAGCACGGCCGGGAGTCCCTGGGCGGCCGCCCGTTCGGCGACGGCACCCCGCCGGGCCCGGTCCGCGAGGGCGAGCGGGTGGACCCGGCCCACACCGCGGAGGCGATGGCGGGCTGACCCCGGGGGCCGCCGGCGCGTTACGCCACGACCGGGCGCACCCGGACCACGTTGCGCCACGGGTCGTCGAACGTCACCGTCGCGCCGTCGTCGCGGACCGGGACGCCGTGCGCAGCCAGCCGCTCGCGCAGCGCGCCCACGTCGTCCGTCCCGGGCACCACCAGGGTGACCTCGCCCAGGCCCAGGCTGCTCGCCCGCGGCCCGGCGCCGGCCGAGTTCCAGGTGTTCATCGCCATGTGGTGGTGGTACCCGCCGGCCGACACGAACAGCGCCCCGTGCCACTCCGCCATCACGTCGAAGCCGAGCGCGTCGACGTAGAACGCCCGCGCCCCGGCGACGTCGCCGACCTGCAGGTGCACGTGCCCGACCACCGGCTTCCCCGCGGGCGCCGCGAGCGCGGCGTCGGTGACGTGGCCCTGGATGAACTCGTTCGGGTCGAGCCGCAGCGAGTCCATGAGGACCCGGCCGTGCTCGTCGTAGCCCCACAGGTCGCGCGAGCGGTCCCAGTACAGCTCGACGCCGTTGCCCTCCGGGTCGGTCAGGTAGAACGCCTCGGACACGAGGTGGTCCGCGCTGCCGACGTAGGTGCGGGGTGCCCGGGCGGCCACCGACGCGAGCGTCGCGGCCAGCGCCTCCTGGGTGTCGAACAGGATCGCGGTGTGGAACAGGCCGGCCTGGCCGCGGCTGGTCGGCGGCAGGTCCGGCGTGTGCCGGAGCACCATCAGCGGCTGGGTCCCCCGCCCGAGGACGACGACGTCGGGGCGGCCGACACCCTCGATGCGCTCGTCCGGGCGCTCGACGACCTGCAGGCCGAGCACGTCGCGGTAGTACCGCAGCTGCAGGTCGAGGTCGCCGACCAGCAGGGTCACGGGGCCCATGGCGGTGTCGGCGGCGAGGCGGTCGAGGGCGGGGCGCGGGTCGGCGGTGGTCATGCGGAGAACAATAGTTGAGCCTTCAACCGTTGTCGAGACACACGTCGACATCCGGGCGCGCAGGGGCCGCACGACCGGGCGCCGGTCGTGCGGGGGTCCGAGCCGTCAGCCCCGGCGCTGCAGGTCGTTGCGGCCGAAGTCCGTGAGGAACCGCGGCCCGCGCTCGCGCAGCTCCGCCTCGTAGTCCCCCGCCCAGCCGCGGTACGGCACCCGCGCCAGGCCGTCGTTCGCGAACCGGGCGTCGTCGGTGACCTCGGACTCGCAGAACGCCGGGATCTGCAGGTCGGTCACCGGGCCCGAGCGCTCGCACTCGGCGACGACGAGCGGCGCGTTCGCCCCGCCGAACACGTCGACCACCCAGCCGTCGGCGCCCAGCCACACGGAGTACCGGTTCTTCACGATCCGGTGCCCGCCGCGGCGGATCATCTCGGTGCCGACGACGACGTCGATCTCCCGCTCGGCCTCGTACCGGGTGCCGACGTTCATCGGGCCCTTGAGCGTGACGGCGCAGAACTCGAACCGGTCGCCGACCTCCTCGAGAACGTCCAGCGGGTCGGCGTCGGGGCCGAGCGGCAGCCGCAGCCCGGAGGCCTGCACGCGGAGCCGGAGCGCGTAGCCGTCCTGGGCGAGGAAGTACGACTGCACGATGAGCACCGGGTCGGGCTCGGACAGCAGCTCCATGGGCGGCGTCCGCACGAAGAACCGGCGCTCGAACTCGAAGTCGCCGTACCCGGTGTCGCTCACCACGCCCTCCTCGCGCCGGCGCCCGGCGGGGGTCCCGCCGCTGGTCCGCTGCGGGTCACGGTACGCGACCGGCCCCCGCGCGCGGCGGAACCGGGCGCGGACGCGGCGCGCGGGTGGGATCAGGCCGCCGCGCCGAGGTCCATCCCGAGCGTCCGGCCCCACGCGTGCGCCTCGACCTGCCGGAACCCGACCCGGTCGTAGAACGCGATCGCCCCGGCGTTCTGCTCGGCCACCCCGAGGTGCAGCCCGGGCACGCCGCGCTCGCGCAGCGCCCCGGCCAGCGTCTCGATCAGCGTCCGCCCGAGGCCGCGGCCCTGGGCACGCGGCAGCAGGTCGATGTGCAGGTGCGCCGGGTACCGGTCGGTGACCGCGGGGTCGTACCGGCCCCCGTCGTGCACGGTGCCGAGCAGCTCGTGGTCCCGGTAGCCGGCGACCTCGGGGCGCCGCGGGTACCGCTCCCGCAGCGCGGGCCACCACGCCTCCTCCTGCCAGCGGGCGAAGGCCTGGGAGTCGGCGGTGCCGACGACGTAGCCGGCGACGCCGTCCTCGTCGGTGACCACCCAGGTCAGCGACGGGTCTGCGACCGGGTACGGGCCCGCGTACACGTGCCCGAGCAGGTCGGGGTCCCGGTACACGGGCGTGGCGTCAGTCCCCGCGTCGCCCGTCAGCAGGCACACGCGGTACATCCCCGGCAGGTCGCACGTCGCGAACGGTCTCACCCGCATGGCCAGCGACCCTACCGGCCGGGTCCGACGCGGTGGGAGACGCGGCGCGCGGCGCGCGGTCCCGGACCAGCAGCACCCCGCCGAGCACCAGCACCCCGCCGACGACCTGCGCCGCGCCGAGCGCGTACCCCGTGGCGGCGCTGATCAGCACCGTGAACACCGTGATCAGGTTGAGGTACGACCCGGCCTCGGCGGGCGGCACCCGGCGCAGCGCCAGGTTCCAGAGCAGGTACGACCCCACCGACGGCAGCACCGCGATGACGACCAGCGCGACCGTGGCCTCCCGGCCCGACGGCCAGTGCACGTGCCCGGTCGCGGCGAACGGGGCCATCACCACGGCGGCGATCGCGGCCTGCACGGCGGTCGACGCGATGGGCGGCACCCCCGCCAGCCCGCGCCCGCCGATCGTGTACACGCTCCACACGACGATCGCCCCGACCATGAGCAGGTCGCCGACGTTGAGCTCCAGCGAGGTCAGCGCGCCGAGCCGGCCGCCGGTGAGCACCACCAGCACGCCGACCAGCCCGACCAGCATCCCGGCCACGGCGCGCCCGGACGGCGCCCGGCGCACCACGGCGGCGCCGAGCAGCGCGATCAGCGCCGGGTTCAGCGCGTTCACGAGCGACGCGTTCACGGACGAGGTGTGCTGCAGGGCGGTGTAGACGAACAGGGCGTACCCGACCATGCCGAGCAGCGCGAGGACGACCTGCCGCGGCCAGGTGCGCAGCACCGCGCGCCAGTCCGGCCGCTCCACGACCTGCGCGATCACGGCGAGCGGCACGGCCGCGAGCGCCCAGCGCAGCGCGGTCAGGCTCACCGGGGTCATCTCCTGCACGGCGACCGCGCCCAGCACGTAGTTCCCGGCCCAGAACAGCGTGGCCCCGACGAGGGCGAGCACGGGTCCGGTGCGGGCGGGGAGAGGCACCCGCGGAGGATACGCGGCTCACCCGCCCGCCCGGTCATCTCCGGCGGCGCGCGTGCCGACACCCTCGGCATGGGCAGGTCCGAGGCGCGGGCACCCCGGCTCTACGCGACCCGGGCCCACCTGGCCTGCGCGCTGGGGCTCATGGCGGTGCTCGTCCTCGGCGGCGGGCTGTTCCCGCTGAGCCCGCGGTCGCCGGTGGGCCTGTGGTTCGCGGCGTCCGGGCTGCTCGGGGCGCTGGCGGTCGGCGTGCTCGCGCTGCCGGCCCGCCGCTGGACGATGCCCGCCGCGCTGGCGGTGGGCCTGCTGGGGGCGGGCGTCCTGCTCGCGTCCTGCCAGACGGCGGAAGGGCTGGTCGTGCTGTCCATCGGCGTGATGACCGCCGCGCAGTACGCGGCCTACGCGTTCCGCACCCGGGTCGCCGCGCTGCTCGTCGCCGAGGCGATCGCGGCCGTGACCGTCGGGATGGTGCTGGCGCCCGCGCCGTTCCACGCGCTCACCTGGCTGGTCGTCGTCATCATGACGGTCGCCAGCACGTCGCTGCTCGGGAACGTCACGCACTGGCTCCGCCGGCACGCGACCACCGACGACCTCACGGGCGCGCTGACCCGGGCCGCCGTCCTCGAGCGCCTGGAGACCCGGCTGCGCGAGGCCCGCCGGACGGGGGCACCGCTGGCCGTCGTGTCCGCCGACGTCGACGACTTCAAGGCCGTGAACGACACCCGCGGCCACCTCGCGGGCGACGACGTGCTGGTCGAGCTCGTCGCCTCCTGGCGGGGACCGGCGGCGGGCCGCGCGGTGGTGGGCCGGGTCGGGGGCGACGAGTTCGTGGTCGTGCTGCCCGGCCTCGACGCCACGGCGGCGCAGCGCTGGGTCGCCGACGCGCGCACCCGCTGCGCGACCCCGTGGAGCGCGGGGATCGCCGACGCCCGCCCCGACGACACCGTGCGCGACCTGCTCGCCCGCGCCGACGTCGCGCTGTACGGGGCCAAGCGGGACCGGCACGTCGGTCGCCGGCCGACGGACCCACGCCCCGACCCGCGCCCCGACCCGCTCCCCCACCAGGGCCGCTGACCTTCCGCGGGCGGCCCCGCCGGTCGCATACTGCACCGGGGTGGGGGCCGACCGCCCGAGGCACGGACCGAGCGGAGCAGGCGCATGGGGGCCGGACCCGGCACGCCCGAGGTGACCGTCGTCGTCTGCACCCGCGACGGCGCGGGCCGGCTGCGCCCGACGCTGGACCACCTCGGCGCGGCGCTCGACGAGGCCGCGCGGGCCGACCTGCCGGCGGAGGTCGTCGTCGTGGACAACGGCTCGACGGACGCGACCCCCGCGGTGCTCGCGGACGCCGCCCGTCGCGACCCCCGGCTGCGCGTGGTCGCGGAGCCGCGCCCCGGCATCGCCCGCGCACGGAACGCGGGCGTCGCCGCGGCGGCCGCGCCGGTCGTGCTGTTCACCGACGACGACGTGCACGTCCCGCCGCACTGGGTCCGGCGGATGGCCGAGCCGCTGCGTCGCGGGGAGGCCGACCTGGTCGGCGGGTCCGTCGCCCTCGCGCCGCACCTGGACCGGCCGTGGCTGAGCCCCGCGCTCGCGTCGGCCTACTTCGCCGTCGTGCCCGAGCCGCCCGCCGTCGGCCGCGAGTTCGCCGCCGCCAGCATCGGCACCACCCGCGCGGTGCTGGACGCCGTCCCGTTCGACGAGTCGCTCGGCACCGCCCGCTACCCCGGCGCCGAGGACACCGTGTTCCGGCTCGACGTGCTCGCCGCGGGCTTCCGGCAGGGCGCCGTCGCCGGCGCGACCGTCGAGCACCACCCCGAGCCCGAGCGCCTCGACCCCGCGCGGCTCGCGCGGCAGGCCACCGGGCGCGGGCGGGGCGAGGCGTACCTCGCGCACCACCTGCTCGGGAAGCGGCCGGCCGCGGCGGAGTCGGCGGCGAAGCTGGCGGTGACGTGGGGGCTCCTGGCGGGGCGGCGGCTGCGCGCGGCGCTCGCCGGCGCGGGCCGCCCGGGCGGCGCGGGCGCCGAGGTCGACGAGGAGCTGCTGCGCCTGCGCCGCCGGGTCGCGTTCCACCGGGAGCTGCTGGCCCTGCGCCGCGCGACGCGCCGCCGCGTCCCGTCCTGAACCCCACCCGGTTCTCGCGCCGGCACCCGATCGATCGGGTGGCAGCGCGACGATCGGGTGGCGATCAGGAGCCCCGGCGTCAGACGACGAAGCGGGTCGGGCCCTCCGGCGCCAGTGCGTGCGCGACCCGCGCCACCATCTCGTCCGACATCGCCGGCATCGCGTCCACCGGGAACCACCGCGCCTCGGTGTTCTCGCCGTCGCCCGGTCCCGGCTCCCCCGACACCCAGCGGAACCGGAACGTCAGGTCGAGGTACTGGGAGCGGTCGCCGTTGGCGTACTCCATCGGCGGCAGCGTGTGCACCCACGCCAGCCGCTCCGCGACCGCCACCACCTCGGTCTCCTCGAGCACCTCGCGGGCGCCCGCGACCGCCGGCTCCTCGCCCGGGTCGATGATCCCGGTGACCGGCGTCCAGGCGCCGTCGTCGGCCCGGCGGACCAGCAGCACCTCGTCGCGGCCGTCGGCGTCGGGGCGCACCACGACGGCGCTCACCCCCGACAGCCAGAGCAGGTCGTGCCCGATGCGGGCGCGGAGGTCGAGGACGAAGTCAGGGGTCGGCACGCCCCCGATGCTAGGTGCCCGGGGCCGCCACCTGGGTGGACGTGGCGGTCCCACCGGGCGCGCGCGGCGCGGCCGGTGCTAGCGTCCGGCGCCGATGATCACCACGCTGCGCGCCGCGCTGTCCCTCGTCATGCTCGCCGGCTTCTACGTCGTCGCCGTGGGCCTGGCGGTCCTCCTGGGCTGGCTGAGCGTGCTCGCGTTCAGCACCGACCACGTCCGGGGCGCGGGCTACCTCGCGATCTTCGCCCTGGTGCTCGTCTTCGGCATCGTCTCCGCCCTGTGGCAGGTCGCCCGCGCGAAGGCCGCCCCGCCGCACGGCGTCGAGGTCCCGCCGCAGTCCGCGCCCGAGCTGTGGACCGTCGTGCGCGAGCTGTCGGCCGCCGCGCACACCCGCGCGCCCGACGAGATCCGCCTCGTGCCGGAGGTCAACGCCGCGGTGTCCGAGGAGGCCCGGCTGCTCGGCCTGGTCGGCGGCCGGCGCCGGATGTACCTCGGCGTGCCGCTCGTGCAGGGGCTCGACGTCGCGATGCTGCGCTCGGTCCTCGCCCACGAGCTCGGCCACTACTCGCGGAACCACACCCGGCTCGGCCCGCTCGCCTACCGCGGGCGCGCGGTCGTCATGGCGACGGTGCAGGCCACGGCCGGCTCGATCGTCGGGTGGCTGCTGATGGGCTACGCCTGGCTGTACATGCTGGTGTCCGCCGCCGTCAGCCGCCGCCAGGAGCTCGAGGCCGACGAGATCAGCGTCGCCGTCGCCGGGCGCGCCGTCGCGCAGCAGGCCCTGCGCGAGGTCGAGGTCGTCTCGGCCGCCTGGGCGCACTACACCGGGGTCTACGTCGCGCCGGCGTTCGAGGTCGGGCTCGCCCCCGCGGCACCGGCGTTCTTCGGCGGCTTCGACGCGCTGCTGGCCGCCCGCTCCGACGAGCTCGCCGACCTGCGCCGTCAGGACCCCGACGCGACGCAGTCCCGGTGGGACAGCCACCCGTCGCACGCCGCCCGGATCGCCGCGATGGACCGGATGCCCGACGTGCACCGCGCGCGGGACACCCGCCGCGCCACGCTGCTGGTCCCGGGCTTCCCGGACGCCGCCGCGATGGTCGCCGAGGGCTCGCTGCGGTTCGAGGACCGGCCGCGGCTCGACTGGCCCGCGCTCGGCGCCGCGGCCACCACGCGGAACCGGCAGCGCGTGGCGGACGGCGTGTACCGGGCGGCGGCGCGGCTCGCCGGCCTGCCGCGGGCGACGCTGGCGACGGTCCTCGGCCTCGTGGCGCAGGGACGGGGGCCGGAGCTGGCGCTCGAGCTGGGCCTGGCGCCGTCCGCGCCTTCGCCCGCGCCGGGCCCGGTCGGCGCGCCGACCGCGCAGCCCGCTCCCGGCACCGACGCCGACGACGCCGGCACGCTCGTCGACGCGCTCGAGGTCGTCGTGCGCTCCGCCGCGGTCCAGGCCGGCATCGCCCGCTGGGAGCAGCCCTGGCTCGGCGGGCCCCGCCTCGTCGACCCGGCCGGCGAGCCGATCGACCCGCGCCCGCTCGCCGTGCTCGCCGCCGACCCGGCCACCGTCGCCGACGCGCGCCGGCACCTCGCGGCGCTGCGCGTCGACGTGGACCGCGCGGGCCAGGAGTCGGCGCAGGCCGACGCGCTCGGGGCGTCGCTGCTCGCGGGTGTCGCGTCGATGTCCGTCGACGGCGCCCGGCACGACGTGCTCGTGCTCGACGAGGGCCTCGTCCTGGTGCCCGCGCCGCGGCGGGGCTCGGGGCGCAAGCGGCTCGCCGCGCTGGTCGAGGGCGCGTCCGTCGGCGAGCTCGCCGCCCGGTACCGCTACCTGCCGTTCGAGGAGGTCGCGACGGCGAAGGTCCGGGGCAAGGTCCCGCTCCGGGCGACGCTCGTGCTGAAGCGCGGCGGCACCGTGCGGCTCAAGGGCCGGTACGGCGCGGACAAGCTCGCGGACAACTCCGAGGCCGTGCTCGCCGCAGCGGTCCTGTCCGTGCGCCGCACCCCCGCGAAGACCCCGACCCGCGCCTGACCCGGCGCGCCCAGCAGGGCGCCGCGCCGAGCTCGGTGCTCCCGGCCGAGTTCGGTCCCTGCACGCACCGAACCGGGCGGGACCCATCGAAGCCGACGGCGCCGCCGCCCGCCGAGATCGGTGCCTCTGCACGAGATCGGTGCTTCCAGCCACCGATCTCGCGCCGGACCACCGATCTCGCCGCGGCGGCGCGCGGGCGTGCACCGCCGGAGGTCAGCCCCGCGTGACCTCGTCGCGCCAGGAGTGCTGCGGCTCGAAGCCGAGCAGCGCCCGGGCGCCGTCGATCGCCAGCAGCGTCTCGTGCGTCCCGAGCTCCTTGCGCACCGGCACGCCCGGGAACTCGGCGGCCAGCAGGTCGGCGGACGGGGTGTCCATGATCGTGTCGGCCGCGGCGACGATGACGTTCTGCGAGCCGGTCGTCTCCACCTCGAGCGCCAGCCGGAAGGCGGTCGCCGCGTCCCGCGCGTCGATGTACCCCCAGAGGTTCCACCGCCGCGCCGCCGGGTCGTCCTGGAACGACGGCACCCCGGCGTACGCCTCGGCAGGGAACACGTTCGACAGCCGGAGCCCGACGAACGGGATGCCCGACCACTCGGACACCTGCGCGGCGAGGTCCTCGCTCAGCACCTTCGACAGCGCGTAGGTCGTCGTCGGGTGCGGGAAGTGCGCCTCGTCGACCGGGGCGTACCGCGGCGGCACGTCGAACGGCAGCCCGAGCGTCGTCTCGCTGGAGGCCCACGCGACCTTGCGCAGCCCGAGCCGCTGGGCAGCGAGGAACACGTTGGCGTTGGCGGCCATGTTGCGGTTGAAGGTGTCGGGCGGCGACTCCATGCCCGGCTGCGGGATGTTGGCCAGGTGCACGACCGCGGAGCAGCCCGCGAGCGCCTCGACGGCCTGCCCGTAGTCGGTGAGCTCGGCGCGGAGCACGTCCACACCCAGCCCGGCGCGCTCCCCGAAGGGGCCCTGGGCGTCGGACGCCTGCACCCGGTACCCGTGCGCGAGCAGGTCCTGCACCACCGCGCGGCCCACCTTGCCCAGCGCGCCGGTCACGGCGACGGTCTCGGTCATGGCGGCATCCTCGCCCGGCCCGGCCGCGCCGTCCACCGCGGGGCCGCCCGCGGCGCCGCGGCGTCACCGCACGGGCAGCCCGACGACCTCCGGCGCCGGGTCCGTCGCGAGCCGCGCGTGGGTCTCCACGTCGAACCGCTCGTCGCCGTACCGGAGCTTCGCCCGCTCGACGCCCTCGGCCGGGTAGCCGGCCCGGGTCGCGACGCGGCAGGACGCCGGGTTGTTCACGCGGTGCCCGAGCTCGAGCCGGAACGTCCCCAGCTCGCGCACCGCCCACGCCGAGGCCCCGACGAGCGCCGCGGTCGCGAGGCCCCGGCCGCGGGCCTCCGCCGCGAGCCAGTAGGACAGCCACGCGGTGCCGTGCACGTCGTCGACGGCGCCGATCCCGACGTGGCCGACGGCGCGCCCGGCGACCGCCACCGCGAACCCGTACGACCCCGGCCCGCGCGGCGCGAGGTGCCGGCGGATGTGCTCGACCGCGGCGGCGTCCGTCGACAGGTCGGCACCGCCGGTCTGCCGGACGAGGTCGGGGGCGGCGGCCACGGCGGCGCGCAGCGCGCCCGCGTCGGCGGGGGTCCAGGGACGGAGCTCGGCGGTCATCGGGTCGATGGTCGCAGCGGCGCGGCCCGGCGTCACGGGGTTTCGGGAGTCCTGCCCCGCGGGCCCCGGTCGACCTCGCCCAGCACGCGGCGCCGCCCCGCCTCCCCGGCCAGCTCCGCCCGAGCCGCCGGTGTCGCGCGGTAGTGCTCGAGCGCCGCGATCACGGCGGAGGGGTCGACCGGGAGGGCCGGCCCGGGCACGTCGACGCACGGCGCGCCGACCGCCGTCACCGGCAGGAACCGCGCGCGCCGCCGGTGCCGCCACGACGCCGGCCGGGGCACGGGCAGCACCCGCACCACCGCCCACTGGTCGTCCTGCACCACCGCGATCTCGCGCACGTCGTCCCAGTCCAGCCAGGCGTCGCCGTCGAGCGCGGTCGTGCCGAGGCCCGCGGGGGTCAGCACCAGCCGCAGCGGGCGGGCCAGCTCGAGCAGCCGGTCCGGGAGCCCGAGCAGGACCGGCGCGACGACGAGCAGCGGCACCCACCACGCCCAGTGGTCGAGCGCGACGAGCGCGGTCGTCCACGCCCCGCCCGCCAGCACCACGACCACGGAGACGAGCAGGGGCTGCCGGCGGAACACCGTCCGCCACACCACGACGACCGCCGGTCCGCCCCCGACCTCCTCGACCCGCACGAGGTGCGGCGCCGGTCGCGGGACGTGCAGGTAGTTCCGGTGGAACGACCACGTCACCGCCAGCCACACCGCGCCGCCGGCCAGCGCGCCCGCGCTCGCGAGCGGCGCCCAGGCGCGCGGCGCGTCCGGGTCCAGCAGCATCCGCGCGCCTGCCACGGCGAGGCAGACCGCGAGCGCCCCGCTGACCACGAGCACGCCCCAGTACACGGCGCGCGACGAGGCGCCCACCGCGTCCAGCCGCCGCTCGTCCTCCCGCATCGCCCCCTCAGGGTGCCTGACGCGGCAGGCAGGACGGAAGCCCGCGGGCCGCCGTCACTCCCACGGGCGAGCCGCGAGCGCCGCGAGGTCGACGACCCGGCCTCCGGCGACGACCGCCGCCCGCGGCACCCGCCGCACGAGCGCGTCCATCGGGTTCTCCGCGTCCAGCAGCACCACGTCCGCGCGGGCCCCGGGCACGAGGTCGTGCACCTCGTCGGTGACGAACGTCGCGCCGTCGCGGGTCGCGATCTCGACCACCCGGACCAGGTCCTCGTCCCGCACCACGCCGCCGGCGCGCGCGTACTGCCAGGCGATGCCGAGCAGGTCGCCGTCGCCGTACGGGCTCCACAGGTCGCGGATGCCGTCGGTGCCGAACCCGAACCGCACGCCGGTCGCGTCCATCTCGGCGAGCGGCAGCTGCCGCATCCGCACCGGCGCGACCGTCGTCATCGTCACGCCGAGCGCGCCCATCCGGTCCAGCAGGTCGCGGCGCCGCGCCGGGTCGACGTCGACGACCGCGAACCCGTGCGCCACGTTGACCTTGCCCGGGGCGATCCCGTCCCGCTCGACGCGGTCGAGGACCAGCTCGATCTCGAACGCGCCGAGGTCACCGGGCTCGTGCAGGTGGATGTCGAGCCCGCAGCCGTGCTCCGCGGCGATCCGGAACAGCCCGTCGAGCTGCCCCACCGGGTCACGGTCGATCAGCGCCGGGTCCAGGCCGCCGACGTGCTCCGCGCCCGCGGCGGCGGCCCGGTCCAGCAGCTCCAGGACGCCCGGGCGCCGGAGCACGCCGTCCTGCGGGAACGCGACGACGGTCAGCTCGACCGCCCCGTCCAGCGCCGCGGCCGCCTCGCGGACCGCCTCGATGCCGCGCAGACCCACGCCCAGGTCGACGTCCACGTGCGTCCGGACGCGCGTCGTGCCGGTGCGCAGGTACTCCCGGAGCACCCGCTCGGCGACGGGGGCGCTCGGGATGCCGAGCTCGTCGCGGCGGGCGCGCTCGTGCGCGATCCGGCCCTGCGTCCCGCCCTCCCCGCCGTACGACTGCCAGGGCAGGCCCCACCAGCTCTTGTCGGCGTGCGCGTGCGTGTTCACCAGGCCGGGCAGCGCGAGCAGCCCGCGCCCGTCGACCACCTCGGTGCCCGGGGCGGGCTCGGCGGTCCCGGTCGCCCGGACCCAGGCGATCCGGTCCCCCGCGATCCCCACGTCGGACGGCGCACCGCCCCACGGCCGCACGTCCCGGATGATCAGCGTCGCGTCGTCGTGTGCCACCGCGCCATGGTGCCACCGCCCCGCCGGTTCCCCGGCCACGGCCCCGTCCCTGCGGTCGCGCGCGCCCGCGGGCCGACTTACCTTGCCCGCATCGAGGCCGGTCGAGCCCAGCACCGGGCCGGCCAGGACCGTCGACCGGCGAGCGCCGGGCGACGCCGAGACGAGGAGCACCCCCGATGAGCACCTCCGACGACCCCCGCACCACCCCCGACCGCCCGGCCGACCGCCCGGCCGACCACCCGGCCGACCACCCGGCCGAGGGCGCCCACGTCGCCCCCGCCCCGGACGGCGACCGCACCGTGGACGCCCCGGCCGTCGCCGAGGCCCGGGCCCGCGACCGCCAGGCGGTCGTGGCCCGCGAGAAGGAGGAGTACGGCGGCATCAAGGTCGGCTCGGCGTTCTTCGGCTGGCTCACGGCCACCGGCACCGCCGTCCTGCTCACGGCCGTCGCCGCGGCCGCGGGAGCCGCGGTGGGCGTGGCGAACGACACCTCCGTCGGCGAGGCCGCCGACCAGGCGGCGTCCGACCCCACGTCCATCGGGGTCGTCGGCGCGATCGTGCTCGCGGTCGTCCTGTTCGTCGCCTACTACTGCGGCGGGTACGTGGCGGGCCGGATGGCGCGGTTCAACGGCGCCAAGCAGGGCCTCGCCGTCTGGCTGTGGGCGGTCGTCATCGCGATCGTCGTGGCCGTCGCGGCCCTGGTGGCCGGCGACCAGTACGACGTCCTCGGGCGGCTGGACAGCTTCCCGCGCATCCCCGTCGGCGAGGGCGACCTGACCACCGGTGGCATCGTCGCGCTGCTGGTCGTGGCCGTCGTGAGCCTCGCGGGCGCGGTGCTGGGCGGGATCGCCGGCATGCGGTTCCACCGCCGCGTCGACCGGGCCGGGCTCGGGGGCTGACGACCGCGCGGGGTGCGGGGTCCCAGGTCAGGGGCCCCGCACGCCGTCTACGCTGCTCCCCGTGCCCGACGACGCCACGCCCCGGACCCTGACCGCCGACGCCCTGCGCGCCCTCGTGGCACCGGTGGGCACCCTCGCGACGGCGGAGCGCCTCGAGGGCGGCCAGTTCGCCACCACCTACCGCGTCGGGCTGGCCGGCGGCGGGCGGGTCGTCGTGAAGACGGCGCCCGCGGACTCCCCCGGCCTGCTCACCCACGAGCGCGACCTGATCCGCACCGAGGCCGCGGTGTACGCGCTGGCGGCCCGCCGTCCCGACCTGCTCATGCCCGCCCTGCTGCACACCGACTTCAGCCGCGAGGTCGTGCCGGGCGACGTCGTCGTCGCCGCGCACCTCGACGGCGTCCCGTGGGCGGCCGCCGGCTTCGGGGCGCCGGCGGAGGACCCGCGGGCGGCGCGCGCCCAGGCCGACCTCGGGGCGCTGCTGGGCCGGATCGGCACGGTGACCGGCGAGCGGTTCGGCTACCCGCACCAGCCGCTGCTCCAGGCCACGACCTGGCGCGCGGCGTTCACCGCGGTGGTCGGGGCGCTGCTCGCGGACGCCGAGCGCGGGGCCGTCCCCGGCATCCCGGCCGACCGGGTGCGCGCGGCGCTCGCCGCGCACGCCGGGGCGCTCGACGAGGTGACCGTGCCGCGGCTCGTGCACACCGACCTGTGGCCCGGCAACCTGTTCGTCGACCCCGCGACCGGGGCGCTGCTCGGCGTGATCGACCCGGAGCGCGCGCTGTGGGGCGACCCGGCTGCTGGACCTCGTCGGGGCCGACCCGATGTGGGACGGGCTGCCCGCCGCCCTGGTCGGCGCCCGGGACGTGACCTCGCCCGGTGCCGCCGCCCGGCTGCTGCTCGCCCGGATGTGGCTGGGCCTGGTGATGACGATCGAGGCCCCGATCCGGGGGTACCAGGGCGACTGGGTGGCGGGCTACGACGCGGCGAACCGCCGCTCGCTGGCCCGGGCGCTGGACGAGCTCGGGGTGTGACGGGCGGGGCGGCCGCGGCACCCCGCGACCCGCCCCGCCCCACGACCCGCCCCCGCCCCGGGCGTCAGCCCTTGACCGCCCCCGACATGACGCCGGACACCAGCTGCTTCCCGGCGACCACGAACACCACCAGCAGCGGCGCCGCGACCAGGAACACCCCGGACATCACCAGGCCGGTGTCGCTGGTGAACGCGCCCTTGAGCTGCGGCACCACGAGCGGCATGGTCAGCTGCGAGCGCATCACCACCGACGGCCAGAAGAAGCTGTTCCAGGACCCGACGAACGTGAACAGCGCCAGCGTGGCGGCCGCCCGGCCGCGCCGCGGGCATCGCGATGGACCAGAACGTGCGGAACATCGACGCCCCGTCCACCCGGGCCGCCTCGACGAGCTCGAACGGCAGCGCCTCCTGCAGGTACTGGGTCATCCAGAACACGCCGAACGCCGTGACCAGCGTGGGCACGGTCAGAGCCGCCAGCGAGTCGATCCAGCCGAAGTCGTTCATCATGATGAACATCGGGATGGTGCCGACCTGCGCCGGGATCGCCATGGTGGCGATCACGGTCACGTAGAGGACCTGCCGCCCCCGGAAGGTCAGCTTGGCGAAGCTGAACCCGGCGAGCGTCGAGAAGAACACCGTCGACGCGGTCACCGCGACCGCGACGAGCACGGAGTTCGCGAACGCCGTCCAGAAGTTGAACTGCGAGGCGGTGACCACCTCCCGGAAGTTCTCCAGCAGGACGAGCGTCGGGAACCAGGTCGGCAGGTCGCCGACCGCCCGGGCGATCTCCTGGCTGGTCGACGAGCCGTACATCGCCGCGGCGTACAGCGGGAAGACCGACACCACGAAGACGACGAGCAGGAACAGGTACGACGCCCACCCGGGGCGGCGCCCCGCGGTGTCGTGCTGCCGGACGGGCCGGCCGCGGGCCGCGCGTTTCTGCGCGTACCGCACCGCCCCCTTGCCCGCGGTGTTCCCGATGTACCCGGTGCTCATCGGCTCGCTCCTTCCTGGACGTCGGCGTCGTGGACCGGCGCGTCGGGTGGTGGTCCGTCCCTGCCGGGTGCGGCGACCGCAGCCGCCTCGGGCCGGGTCGACGCCGCGGCGACCGCCCGCGCCCGCGCGACGGCGGCCCGGTGCTGCGCGCGGGTCACCCGCGGCGCCCGGGACCGCGACGACGAGATGGACCGGGTGAGCAGGAAGTTCACCAGGGAGAACACCGCGATGATCACGGCGAAGATCCAGCCGACCGCCGCGGCCTGTCCCAGGCGGTCCTGCCAGTCGCCGAACCCGAGCTCGTAGAGGTAGAGGACGACGGTGGTCCACTGGTTGTCGGCGCCGCCCTTGCCCCCGCCCGTCCCTCCGCCGTCGTAGAGCCGGACCTCGTCGAAGATCTGCAGCCCGCCGATGGTCATCGTCAGCGTCACGAAGATCATCGTCGGCCGGATGCTCGGCATCGTCACGGAGAAGAACTGCCGGAGCCGGCCGGCCCCGTCCACGGTGGACGCCTCGTAGAGCTCCCGGGGCACGGCCTGCATCGCGGCGAGGAAGATCAGAGCGTTGTAGCCGGTCCACCGGAACACCACCATCGAGCCGATGGCCATGTGCGACAGCAGCCGGTCGGAGAAGAACGGCGAGTCCGACCCCGTGAGCAGGCCGAGCTCCTGGAGGTTCGGCACCAGCAGCCCGAACTGCCCGAACACCTGCCCGAAGATCATCGCGGTGGCGACCGGCATGACGACGAACGGCACGAGCACGCTCATCCGCCAGAACGTCCGCACCCGCAGGTTCTGGTCCAGCACGGCCGCGATCAGCAGCGCGAGGACCAGCTGCGGGACGGCGCCCCACAGGAAGATCAAGAACGTGTTCTCCAGCGACCGCCAGAACAGCGGCTGCCGGAGCACCCAGGTGAAGTTGTCGAGCCCGACGAAGTCGCCCATGCCGGCCCGGCGGTGCCAGTCGTGCACCGCGACGACCACGTTGAACAGGAGCGGGAAGGCCCCGAACACCGCGAACAGCAGGAAGAAGGGCGAGACGTAGAGGTAGGGCGAGACCTTGATGTCCCACCGCGAGAACCGCTGCCCCCACCCGACGCGGCGCGCGTCGGGTGGGACGGCCGACCTGGTCGACACGGTCGGCCGCTCAGTCCGCGGTCTCGAAGCCGAGCGCGTCGAAGTCCGCGACCACCGACGCCCAGGCCTGCTCCGCGGTGGCGCTGTCCGACTCGACGAGCCGGATGCCGTCCGTGACCAGCGTCTGGATGCCCGCGAAGTTCTCGCCGCGGTACCCGCCGGCCGCCGCGTCCCCCGCGGCCGCGGCCAGGTCGCCGTAGATCTGCCCGACGCGCTGGTCGCCGAAGAACGGGTTCTCGGTCTCCGCGATCTCGGGTGCGGACATCGCCTCGAGCTGCGACGGGAACTGCCCGGTCTCGTCGAACCAGTCGATCGCCGCGTCCGGGGTGGTCAGGTAGTCGGCGAGCTCGATCGCCCAGGCGGTGTTCGGGCCGGTCGACGGCACCGCGAAGAACGAGCCGCCCCAGTTGCCGCCGCCCTCGGGGAACGTGCTGGCGATCCGCCAGCCGTCGACGCCGTCGGCGTTCTCCGCGATGATCCCGGTCATCCAGGCCGGGGTGACGACGCTCGCCCACTGCTTGTTCTGGAACCCGGCGCCCCAGTCGGCGTGCCCGATCGCGATGCCGGCCGAGATGTCGTCCTCGGCGGCGTCGGCGAACATCAGGAACAGGTCCTTCACCTCGGTGTTGTCCGCGAGGTCGTACGGCAGGCCCGACTCCGGGTCCTCGAACGCGGCCGGCAGCAGGTTGATCGCCGCCTGGAACGCGTTGGTCAGCGAGTCGACGAAGTAGTTGTCGCTGGTCGCCACGTACTGGCGGCCCGCGTCCAGGAACGATTGCCAGGTCGCGTCGTCCCCGCCGATGAGCTCCCCGAACGACTCGGGGTCGGTGGCCAGCCCGCTGCCGGACAGCATGTCCTGGTTGAACGCGATGGCCAGCGGGCCGATGTCGGTGCCGTAGCCGGTGATCGTGCCGTCGACCGAGCCCTGCGCGACCTTCCAGTCGACCCAGCGGTCCGGGACCTCGGGCAGCTCGGCCCAGTCCTCGGGCACGGCCATCATCTCGGTCCACCAGTCGAGCTCGACCAGGTGCACGTCCGACAGCCCGGCGCCGTCCGAGGACAGCCCGTTGCGGAGGACCGTCTGCGCCGACGCCCCGTCGGGGAACCGGTTGACGACGACCTCGATGCCGGTCTCCTCCTCGAAGGAGTCGAGCAGCTCGGCGGGGAAGTCCATCCAGGCGGCCACGGTGAGCTTGTCGGGCTTGTTGTCCTCGCCGGCCTCCTCGGACGCCCCGCCGCCTCCCCCGCCGCACGCGGCGAGGGCGAGGGCGGACGCGGCGGCGAAGGCGACAGCGCCGGCGGACTTCGCGGTGATCCTCATGTGAGGGTCCTCTCGGTTTCTCCCGCGTCAGCGGGTGGTGGGAGCGGGGCTGATCGAGGCGACGGCCCAGGCCGGCAGCTCGAGGTCGATCGTCAGGACGCCGTCGTCGGCGACGGCGAGGGTGCGGCGGTCCAGGGCGTCGGCGACCGCGGCGAGCTCGACGACGTCGCGGCGGCTGAGGTTGAGCGGCTCGCCGCGGCGGTGCCACTCCTCGGCGACGTTGCCGTGCTCCCAGTCGAGGACCTCGACGCGGTACTCGGCGCCGGGTCGCAGGCCGGACACGGTGTGCGCGACCCGGCGCGCGGGCCCCTCGCCGAGGTGGCGGCGGGCGGCGGCGTAGCTGGTCGCGCCGCCGACGGACCGGTCGCCCATCGAGCCCGGGTAGTTGAAGAACACCCCGGCGACGCCACCGTCCGCGGTCGCGGTCAGGACGCCGTGCTCGTGCTGCGCGAGGATGCGGTCGCCGAGCCGGTTCAGCATCGCCATCGCGTGGAAGGTCGGCTTGTGCAGGCCCTGCTCGTTGACGAAACCGAAGCCGCCGTGGAACGGCCCGATGCCGCCGCCGCCCTCCTCGAAGACGTCGGTGAACGTCCAGTACGCGATGGAGTCCGCGAGGTCCTGGCACTGCAGGAACGCCCGGGTGATGTAGGTCGCGGCGAACAGCGTGTCGTGCATGTGGTCCCGGCTGGACGGCGACGTCGACCACTCGGTGACGTGCACCTCGGCGTCCGGGAACGGGCTCGCGGCGAGCAGCGCGCGCAGGTGCAGCAGGTCGTCCCGGGTGGCGTCGCGGTTCCGGCTGATGGGCCGGCCCACGCCCTGGGTGTCGAACGCGAAGTCCGTCGGGTACAGGTGCGTGGACAGGAAGTCGAGAGGCAGGTCGCGCTCGGCGCAGAACGCAATGAGCTCGTTGATCCACACCGGCTTCCAGGGCAGCGCGTCCGGGTCGTCGGCCTCGGCGGTCGCGGCCTCGACGGACTTGTCGTGGTACTCGCCGTCGTACCGGGCGTCCGCGACGAACACCGACGACGACGGCCCGCCGACGCGCAGGGCCGGGTCGATCGCCTTGAGGGCGCGCGCGGTGGCCTCGTACAGCGCGAAGTACTCGGACCGGGTGCCGGTCCAGAAGTGCGGGACCAGGTTGGGCTCGTTCCAGACCTCGAACGGCCACCGCCGCACCTCGTCCAGGCCGTAGCGGTCGATCCAGTGCCGGACGGTCGTCGTGACCAGCTCGACCCAGGCGCCCATGTCCGTGGGCGGGCTGCCGTGCGCCTTCCACCAGAACAGCGTCTCGGTGTCCCGGGCGAGCTCGCGGGGCATGAACCCGAGCTCCACGAACGGGCGGGCGCCCGCGTCGAGGATCGCGTCGAACACCTTGTCGACGTACGCGTAGGTGTACACGGGGCTGGCCAACGGCGTCGGCGGGCCGAAGCCGCCGCCGTTCGAGGCGCGGTACACGAACATGTCGTCGTGGAACACGCCGTGGAACCGCACGTGGCGGGCGCCCAGGACGCGGACCGCCTCGCGGAACTGGTCCTGCCAGTCGACACGGAGCGCCTCGTTGGCGCGGCCCGCGCCCAGGCACTCGCTCCAGACGTGCCGCAGCGGCAGGTCGGACGGCGGGCGGTGGTCGATCAGCAGGGTCGACGGCGGTGCCTCGACAGACACGCGGACCTCCTTCGGTCGGCGCGGGCGGCTCCGGTGCCACCCGCTGGCGTCGAAACGGTTTCGCAACCTGTATCGTGAGGCGACCGTAGGAGATGCACTGCGCCGAGCGCAACACCCCGGCGGTTCCCACCGCCACCGTGACAGGACCGTTGTAGGATCGCGAAACAGTTTCGGATCGAGGGAGACCCATGACGAGTGCGGCCGGGCGGCGCGCCACCCTGTCCGACGTCGCCACGGCGGCGGGCGTGTCCAAGGCGACGGTGTCGAAGGCGCTCAACGGGCGCGACGACGTCTCGGACCAGACCCGTGAGCGCGTCCTCGCGGCGGTCGCCGCCATCGGCTACCGCCCCGCACCGGGTCCGGCCCACCCGCACGACCGCCGTGCGCTCGCCGTCGTGTTCGACCTGCCGGCGTCGCCGTACATCCTCGGGGTGTTCCAGGGCTCGCTCGCGGCCGCGACCGACGAGCGCGTGGACCTGCTGACGCGGCTGGCCCCCGACCGGGACACCCGCACGCAGCCGGCGGTCGCCCGCGACTGGGTGGCCGACCTGCTCGCGGTCGGCGTCGGCGGCGTCGTCGGGCTCACGCTCTCCCGGCCGGACGCCCTCATCCGCGCGGCGGCCGCCGCGTCCCTGCCGTTCGTGATGGTCGACCCGGTCGGGACGCGGGACCGCCACCTGGTCAGCGTCGGGTCGAGCAACTGGGACGGCGCCCGCGCGGCGACCGAGCACCTGATCGGCCTCGGCCACCACCGCATCGGGTGGATCGGCGGCCCCGAGGACTCCGACGCGGCCCGCGAGCGCCTCTACGGCTACCGGGCCGCGCTCGACGCGGCGGGCATCGCACCGGACCCGACCCTCGTCCGCTCGGACCAGTTCACCGTGGAGAACGGCACCCGGTACGCCCACGAGCTGCTCACGTCCGCAGACCCGCCGACGGCGATCATGGCCGCGGACGACGAGATCGCCGTCGGCGTGCTCGGCGCCGCGCACACGCTGGGCGTGCCCGTGCCGGAGCGGCTCAGCGTCTCGGGGTTCGACGACACCCCGCAGGCGGCGTGGACGACGCCCCCGCTCACGACCGTGCACCAGCACCTCGGCGACATGGGCCGGATGGCCGTGCAGACGGTGCTCGCGATGGCGGAGGGCCGGCACCCCGCGTCCCCGCGGGTCGAGCTGGCCACGTCCCTGACCGTCCGCGCCAGCACGGGCCCGGCACCCGCCTGACGGGGCGCGGGGCCGCCGCCCGGCCCGACGTCACCCCGCCGGCGGCGCCGTCGACTCCCGCACGACCAGCGCCGTCGACAGCTGCACGTGGTGCGAGTCGACCCGCTCCCCCCGGGCCAGCTGCAGCAGCGTGCGCAGCGCGACGCGCCCCATCTCCACCACCGGCTGCCGCACCGTGGTCAGCGGCGGCGCCGCCGACGCCGCCGCGGAGCTGTCGTCGAACCCGACCACGGACAGGTCCTGCGGCAGCCGCAGGCCGTGCCGCTGCGCGGACGCGAGGACGCCGAGGGCGATCGAGTCCGACGCGGCGAACACGGCGGTCGGGGGCTCGGGCAGCTCGAGGAGCTCGTCGCCGATCGCGAGCCCGGCCTCGAAGGTGTGCGCGCGGGACCGCACCAGGGCGTCGTCCACCTGCCCGTCGCCGGCGCGGACCATGCTCAGGTACCCCTGCAGCCGCTCGGCCGAGGGCAGGAACTCCGGGGCACCGCCCGCGAACGCGATCCGGCGGTGGCCGAGCTCCAGCAGGTGCCGGGTGGCCTGCACGCCGCCGGAGAAGTTGGTCGACCCCACCGACACGGTCGAGTCGTCCATGGGGTTCACGGGGTCGATGTGCACGGTGGGCACGCCGAGCGAGCGCAGCAGGTCGCGCTGCGCGACCGTGGGCTGCGTCGTGACGAGGACGACCCCCGCGCGGTCGCCGGCGGCCTGGCGCCGGATCCAGGCCGGCGACAGCGGGGCCGCGTCTCCGGTGGGCGGGCCGGCGTCGAGCACGTCGACGACGACCTCGATCCCCTGCTCCCGCGCCGAGGCGACCACGCCCTCCAGCACCCGCAGGGCGTACACGTCCGCCAGCGTCCGGAACACCACGGTCACGCCGAGCGGGGCGGCACCCGCGCGCGGGCCGGTCGTCGGCGCGTAGCCGAGCGACTCGATCACCTCCTCGACCCGCCGCCGGGTGGCCCGCGAGATCCCGGGCCGGCCGTTCAGCACCTTCGACGCGGTGGAGGTGGACACGCCCGCGGCGCCGGCCACCTGCTCGAGCGTGGGCCTGCGGGGTCCGGTCGTCGGCATGCCTGCCACGGTAGCGAAAGTCTTTCCGCCACGGAAGCGCCGTCTTGGCCTTCCGCACGCCCGGAACAGGCCCTAGTGTCGGCAGACCGACGCACCGGAGCGGAAAGTCTTTCGCGCGGCGCGCCCCCGCCCGCCCCGACCGAAGGACGCCCCTGTTGACCACCCTGCACGTCGCCGTGACCGGCTCCGACCGCGCGGACGGGAGCCCCGGCGCTCCGTTCCGCACCGTCCAGCGGGCCGCGCGCGCCGCGCGCCCCGGCGACACCGTGCGCGTGCACGCGGGCACCTACCGCGAGTGGGTGCGCCCGCCGCGCGGCGGCGTCGCGGACGACCGCCGGATCACGTTCGAGGCGGCGCCGGGGGAGCACGTGGTGATCTCCGGCGCCGAGGTCGTCACCGGCTGGGTGCGCGAGCGGGGCGACGTCTGGCGGACGGAGATCCCCCGCACCCTGTTCGGGGACTTCAACCCGTTCGACGAGCCGGTCGCCGGGGACTGGCTGCACACGCGCCCCGGCGAGCCGCTCGCGCACCGCGGGGCCGTCTACCTGGCCGGGCGGGCGCTGGACGAGGTGCACGACCGCGCCGCCGTCGACCGGCCCGTGCGCCGCACGCACGTCCGGTACCAGTGGACGGCGCTCGACACCCCGCTGGTCGACCCCGACCGCACCGTCCTGGTCTGGTACGCCGAGGTCGGCGAGGACGCCACGACCGTCTGGGCGAACTTCGGCGGCGCCGACCCGACCGCCGAGCTGGTCGAGGTCAACGTCCGCCCGTCGGTGTTCACCCCCGAGCGCGCCCACGTCGACTACGTCACCGTCCGCGGGTTCGAGCTCGCGCAGGCCGCGACCCCGTGGGCCCCGCCCACGGCGGACCAGCTCGGGCTGATCGGGCCGCGCTGGGCCAGGGGCTGGGTCATCGAGGACAACCTGATCCGCGACTCGACGTGCGCCGGGGTGTCCCTCGGCAAGGACGCGGCGAGCGGCGACAACGAGTCGTTCGTCCTCGGCGACAAGCCGGGCTACCAGTACCAGCTCGAGGCGGTGTTCACCGCCCGGCACCAGGGCTGGGAGCGCGAGCGGGTCGGCTCCCACGTCGTGCGCCGCAACGAGATCCGCGACTGCGGGCAGAACGGCGTCGTCGGCCACCTCGGCTGCGCGTTCTCCACCATCGAGGACAACCACATCCACCACATCGGGACCCGGCACGCGTTCTCCGGGTACGAGATCGCCGGCATCAAGCTGCACGCGCCGATCGACGTCACCATCGCGCACAACCGCGTGCACGACACGACGCTCGGGCTCTGGCTCGACTGGCAGGCGCAGGGCGCGCGCGTCACCCGGAACCTGCTCTACCGCAACATCCGGGACCTGTTCGTCGAGGTCGCGCACGGGCCCGCGGTCGTCGACCACAACGTGCTGGCCTCCCCCATCGCGATCGAGCTGCTCAGCCAGGGCACCGCGTTCCTGCACAACCTGGTGCTCGGTGTGCTGCGGGTCCAGCCGGTGCTGGACCGGGCCACGCCGTACCACGTGCCGCACTCGACGCAGGTCGCCGGGTACGCGTTCGTCTACGGCGGCGACGACCGGTACGCCGGCAACCTGTTCGTCGGCGCGCGGCACGGCGTCTACGGGGCGGACGCCCCGATGCTGCTGCCGGACTTCCCCCCGGAGTCGAACGGCACGCACGCCTACGACGGGGCGCCGGGGTCCTGGGCGGAGTACATCGAGCGCATCGGCGTCGGCACCGGCGCGGGCGACCACTCGCGGTTCCACCTGGAGCGGCAGCCGGCGTACGTCTGGTCGAACGCGTACGCCGACGGCGCCCGCCCGGCCGCCCACGAGACCGGCGCCCGCGTCGTCGAGGGACCGGCCGCCGTGCGGGTCGTGGACGAGGGCGCGGAGGTGCACCTGGAGCTCGACCTGCCCGCCGCGCTCACCGCGCCCCTCGTCGACGTCGTGCACCCGGACCTCGGGCACGTGCGGATCGTCGGCGCGGCCTACGAGCACCCCGACGGCACCCCCGTCGTGGCGGACCTCGACCTGGTCGGGCACCGCAAGGAGCCCGGCTCCCCCCACCCGCCGGGCCCGCTGGCCCTCCTCCACGACGGCGCCGCGCGCGTCCGGGTCTGGTGATCGCGATGGCGCAGTTCCACGCCCCCGCCGTGACGGCGCTGCACGCCGACGGCACCCTCGACCGCGAGGGCAACCTCGCCGTCTGGGAGCACATCCTCGACGGCGGCGTCGACGGCATCGTGCTGCTCGGCAGCACCGGCGAGTTCTTCGCCCTGCGGCCCGAGCAGAAGCGCGAGCTGATCGACCTCGCCGTCGAGCACGTGCTGCCGCGCGGCGACCTGATCGTCGGCACCGGGTGCCTCCGCGTCGACGACACCGTCGAGCTCAGCCGGTACGCGCTCGACGCCGGGGCGCCCGCCGTCATGGTCGTCAGCCCGTACTACTTCGCGCTCGAGGACGCGGTCGTCGAGGCGTACTTCTCCGCGGTCGCGGAGCAGGTGCCCGGGGACCTCTACCTGTACAACTTCCCCGCCCGCACCGGGTACGACCTGAGCCCCGAGGTGACCCGCCGGCTGCTGCGCCGGCACCCGAACGTCGTCGGCTACAAGGACACCGTGCTCGAGGTCGGCCACACCCGGCGCCTGCTCACCGAGCTGCTGCCCGAGTTCCCGGACTTCCGGGTGTTCGCCGGGTTCGACGAGAACCTGCACCACGTCGTGACGTCCGGCGGCGCCGGCGCGATCGGCGGACTGGCGAACCTGTACCCCGAGTACTGCGCCGCGTACGTGCGGGCCGTCGACTCCGGGGACGCGGCGGCGATCGCCACGGCGCAGCGCCGCATCGACGTGCTCATGGGCGTGTACGCGCTCGGCGCGCCGTTCTTCCCGCTGCTCAAGGAGGGCATGGTGCGGCGCGGTGTCCGGATCGAGCCGCACTCGACCGCCCCGCACCTCCCCGCGACGCCGGAGCAGGCCGAGGCGCTCGCCGCGCTGATGGCCGCCGTCGAGGACCTGCCGTGACGTCCTGGGAGCAGCTGCTCGAGCCGCACGACGGCATCTACGCCCTGCGCTCGCACGCCGACGGGCCGTCCGGGCGGCTGCCGCTGACCGCGCAGACGCTGCGGGACTCGCCGAGCGGCGACGTGTTCGGCATGACGCAGAACGCCGGCATGGGCTGGCGCCGGGCGAACCTGCTCGGCCCGCAGGTGATGATCGTGTCCACCGCCGGCGGGCTGCGGTCCGAGTCCGGGGAGCCGATCGCGCTCGGCCTGCACTCGGGGCACTTCGAGCTCGTCGACCAGGTGCGGGCCGCGGCGG
The DNA here is from genome assembly GCF_008033115.1 of Cellulomonas sp. Y8. Lineage (NCBI taxonomy): Bacteria > Bacillati > Actinomycetota > Actinomycetes > Micrococcales > Cellulomonadaceae > Cellulomonas > Cellulomonas sp. Y8. Next base: position 3,535,210 of record NZ_CP041203.1, on the reverse strand, counting down.
AGACCGTCGCCGCGGAGGGCGGGCTGCCGTTCGCCACGTTCGTCTCCGACCAGTGCGACGGCCGCTCGCAGGGCACCACCGGCATGTTCGACTCCCTGCCGTACCGGAACGACGCCGCGACCGTCATGCGCCGCCTCATCCGGTCGCTGCCCACCCGGTCCGCCGTCCTGGGCATCGCCACCTGCGACAAGGGCCTGCCCGCGACGATGATGGCGCTGGCGTCGCAGCACGACCTGCCGACCGTCCTGGTGCCCGGCGGCGTCACGCTGCCCCCGACCCGCGGCGAGGACCTCGCGCGCGTGCAGACGATCGGCGCCCGGTTCGCCAACGGCGAGCTCTCCCTGGAGGACGCCGCCGAGGCCGGCTGCCGCGCCTGCGCCTCCCCCGGCGGCGGCTGCCACTTCCTCGGCACCGCCGGCACCAGCCAGGTGGTCGCCGAGGCCCTCGGCCTGGCGCTCCCGCACTCCGCCCTCGCCCCGTCCGGCGAGCCCGTGTGGGCCGAGGTCGCGCGGCAGTCGGCGCTCGCCGTGCTGCGGCAGCGCGCGCTCGGGCTCACCACCCGGGACGTCCTCACCCCCGAGGCGTTCGAGAACGCGATGGCGGTGCACGCGGCGATCGGCGGCTCGACGAACCTGCTGCTGCACCTGCCGGCCATCGCGCACGCCGCGGGCGTGGAGCGGCCGTCCGTCGCGGACTGGCTGCGCGTGAACCGCGCGGTCCCCCGCCTGGTCAGCGTGCTGCCGAACGGCCCCGTCCAGCACCCCACCGTCCGGATGTTCCTGGCCGGCGGCGCCCCGGAGGTCATGCTGCACCTGCGCGACCTCGGCGTCCTGCACCTCGACGCGCTCACCGCCACCGGCGAGACCCTCGGCACCGTCCTGGACTGGTGGGCCGGCTCCGAGCGCCGCGCCCGCCTGCGGCAGGTCCTCCGGGACCAGGAGGGCGTCGACCCGGACGACGTGATCATGAGCCCGCCCGCCGCCCGCCGCCGGGGGCTCATGCCGACGACCGCCTTCCCCACCGGCAACCTCGCGCCCGAGGGGTCGGTCATCAAGTCCACCGCGATCGACCCGGCGCGCCTCGACGGGGACGTGTTCGAGCACGTCGGCCCCGCCCGCGTGTTCACGTCCGAGGCCGCGGCGATCGCCGCGATCAAGGCGCGCGAGGTCGCCCCCGGCGACGTCATGGTCGTCATGGGCGGCGGCCCGCTCGGCACCGGCATGGAGGAGACCTACCAGGTCACCTCCGCCCTCAAGCACCTGAGCTACGGGCGGGACATCTCCCTGATCACCGACGCCCGGTTCTCCGGCGTCTCCACGGGCGCCTGCCTCGGGCACGTGGGCCCCGAGGCGCTGGCCGGCGGGCCGATCGGGCGGCTCCGGGACGGCGACCTGGTCCGGATCCGCGTCGACGTCGCCGGGCTGGAGGGCAGCGTGGACTACGTCGGGGCCGCCGACGCCCCGCTGTCCCCCGAGCAGGGCGCCCGGGTGCTCGCGGCGCGGGAGCCGCACCCCGGGCTCGCGCCGCACCCGCAGCTGCCCGACGACACCCGGCTGTGGGCGGTGCTGCAGGAGGCCAGCGGCGGCACGTGGGGCGGGGCGGTGTACGACGTGGACCGGATCGTCGAGGTGCTGCGGGCGGGGACGGCGGCGCTGGCGGAGCGGTAGGCCGGGGCCCCGCACGCCAGAGCGCCTCCGTGGTCCCAGGAACGACGAAGCGGGCGAGAGCTTCTGCTCTCGCCCGCTTCTGTTGTGGAGCTGAGGGGACTCGAACCCCTGACCCCCTGCATGCCATGCAGGTGCGCTACCAGCTGCGCCACAGCCCCGTGATCAGGCCTTCCGGCCGTCTTCCGTCCCGCTGAGCGGGCGTCCTGAACTCTAATCGAACCTGGCGGAAGATGCGAATCGGCTGGTCAGGCCGGATCGCGGACCTCCTCGTCCAGGCCGCGGTCGACGCGGTCCGGGCCGGCGTTCCAGTCGGACGACGCGTGCACCGGACCGACGTTCAGGGCCTCCAGCCGCCACGCCAGGCCCGAGCCCGGGCGGCCGGGCTGGACCTCCGCCCAGTGGGCGTTCGACATGCCGGAGACGCCCTTCCACTCCGCCGGCAGGCCGAGCAGGCCGACCAGGCCGAGGGTGATCGCGGCGCCGTGCGACACGACGACCAGGGTGTCGTCGGCCTCGAGCGCGCCCGCCTGGTCCTCGATCGCCCGGACCATGCGGGCCTGGACCTCGGCGCGGGTCTCGGCGCCCACGCGCTCCGGCTCGCGGCCCGCGCGCCAGGCGGCGTGCTGCTCGGGCCAGCGCTCGGCGATCTCCGCCGAGGTCATGCCCTCCCAGTCGCCGAACGACCGCTCCCGGACCCGCGGGTCGGTGTGCACGGGCAGGCCGGTGCGCGCGGACAGCGCCTCGGCCGTCGACCGCGCGCGGCCGAGGTCGGAGGCGATGATCCGCGTCGGGGCGTACCGGCTGGCGAGGGCGGCCGCGGCCGTCTCGGCCTGCCAGACGCCCACGTCGTCCAGCGGGATGTCCGACTGACCCTGCAGGCGCGCCGCGGCGTTGTGCGCGGTGCGCCCGTGCCGCCAGAGGACGACGCGCCCGGCGGTCACTCCCCCGCCCCGTCGCCCTCGGGCGTCCCGTGCACGTCGGCCGGCAGCTCGATGACGGGGCAGTCCTTCCACAGCCGCTCGAGGGCGTAGTACGTGCGGTCCTCGGCGTGCTGCACGTGCACGACGACGTCGCCGAAGTCGATGAGCACCCAGCGGCCCTCGGACTTGCCCTCGCGGCGCAGCGGCTTGGCGCCGAGCTTGTGCAGCGACTCCTCGACGGCGTCGACGATGGCGCCGACCTGCCGCTCGTTGGTGCCGGAGGCGATCAGGAACGCGTCGGTCAGCACGAGCTGCCCGCTGACGTCCAGGGCGATGATCTCCTGGGCCTTGAGGTCGGCGGCGGCGCGGGCCGCCGCCACGGTGAGCTCGATCGCGCGGTCGGTGGCCGACACGGGTCTCCTCGGGGTGGTTCGGGTGGGTCGGGTGCTGCAGGTCAGGGTGCGGGCGCGGCGTCCGGCGCCGTCGCCGCGGCGGCGGGCACGTCGGGCCCCGCGCCGTTGGTCGCGGTGTTCGCGACGAAGATGATGAGGAAGCCGAGCACGAACGCGACGACCGCCAGGATGACCCACTGCAGCCAGGTGTACGGCAGGGGCTTGCGCAGCCGCTCGGGCTGCTCGTCGATCTCGTCGATCTCCTCGTCCGCGTGCACGCCGCGGAGCATGTCGCCGGTGGCGTCGGTGATCTCGGCCTCGTCCTCGGGCAGCGGCGCGGGCGCCATCGCGCGCAGCAGGCTCTGCCACTGCGGGACGGGGGCCTCGTCGTCGTCCTCGGCGGTCGTCTGCGGCGCGGGGGCCGCCGGGGCGGTGGCGGCCGACGCGGCGGGCGCCGTGCGCGCGGGGCCGGCGTTGGACCGGTCCTGCTTCGCCGGGGCGACCGGTGCCGCGGTGCTCGAGGTGGCGGCGGACCCGGTCGTCGGCAGGGCGGTGGTCCCGGTGCCGGCCGACGCGGCGTCGCCGGGCACCGGGCGCCAGGACGCGCCGGAGGCGGTCCACGAGGAGGCCGCACCGGCGCCGCGCTGCTGCCCCGGGGCGGCCGGCGTCGTGCCGGGCGCGGCGGACGCGCCCGCGGCGGCGGTCGCCGACGCGGCGGGCGGCCACGCGCGGCCGGGTGAGCTCGTCGCGCTGCGGCGCGCGGGCTGCTGGTCCGACGGCGGAGTGGCCACGGGCCGGTCGGTGCCCGGCGCCTGGCCGGGGACGGCCGGAGCCGGGCGCGTCTGACGACCCGCGGCGGCGCCCGGGGCGGCGGGAGCGGGATCGGCCGCACGGGCCGCGGTCGGTGCGCCGGGTGCAGTCGAGGCGCCGGGCGCGCTCGGGGCACCGGGCGCGGCACCGGACGCAGCAGCGGCACCGGACGCCGCACCGGTCGCACCCGTGCGGGCCCACGGCGCGGGAGCGCCCGACGGCGCGGCACCGGCCGTACCAGCGGCGGCCGGCGAGTCGGCGGACGACGCACGGTCCCCGCGTCCGGAGACACGCGACGGCGCGGCGCCGGGCCGGGCCGAGCCGGCCGCGGGCGACGAGGACGCGGAGGCGCCCGCCGAGGTCGAGGGCGCGGCAGGCGACGGCGCACCGGACCCGCCGGCGTCCCGCTGGGCCGCTGCCCACAGGTCGGGCACGCGCGGCGGCGCCGCGGGCGACGACGGTCGCGGCGCGGCGGCCGCACCGGCGCCCGCGGCACCGGCACCCGCGGCACCAGCACCCGCACCGGGCGCGGCAGCCGCGCCGCCGTGCGGCGCGTCGGACGTCCGGATCGACCGCCGGGTGCGCGCGGGCTGCTCGGGCTGGAGGCCGGGCACCTGGTACGGCGCGGCGGACCCGTCCGGGCCGACGGCGGAGACGGGCGGGTTGCGCAGCGCGCGCCGCGAGGACGGCGACGCGGTGGAGGGCGCCGAGCCGGCCGGGGTCGGGGGCGCCGCCGGGGTCACAGGCGCAGCAGGCGTCGCAGACGCAGCCGGGGTCGTCGACGCAGCAGGCGTCGCACGCGCAGCCGGGGTCGCAGGCGCGGCCGCACCGCCGGACGCCCGGCCGACGCCGCGGGGCGGGGTCGCCTGACCGGCCTCGGGCGCGGCGGCCGCCGAGGCGGCGCGCTCCTGCTCCGCGAGCCGCGCGGCCTCGCGCTCCCGCAGCTCCCGTCGGGTCAGCGGGCTGCCGGACGAGCTCATCTCGGGGCCTCCTCGGGACCGGGGACGCAGCGGGCGATCTCGTGGATCACGACTCGCTCCCCCGGTACAGACCGTGCTTCGCGATGTACTGGACGACGCCGTCCGGCACCAGGTACCAGACGGGCTTGCCGCCGCGCGCGCGGGCGCGCACGTCGGTGGACGAGATGGCGAGCGCCGGGATCTCCCACTGGCTCACCCGGTCGGCGGGGAGGCCGTCGGTGGTGAGCGTGTGCCCGGGCCGGGTCACGGCCACGAACTGCGCGCGCTCGAAGAGCTCGGGCGAGTCCTTCCAGGTGAGGATCTGCTCGATGGCGTCCGCGCCGGTGATGAAGTACAGGTCGGCGTCGGGGCGCTCGTGCGCGAGGTCCCGCAGGGTGTCGACGGTGTACGTCAGGCCGGGCCGGTCGATGTCGACCCGGCTGACGGTGAACCGCGGGTTCGACGCCGTCGCGATGACGGTCATGAGGTAGCGGTGCTCGGCCGGCGTGACGTCGACGTCCTGCTTGAACGACGGGGCGCCGGTCGGCACGAACACGACCTCGTCGAGGTCGAACCGCGCGGCGACCTCGCTGGCGGCGACGAGGTGGCCGTGGTGGATGGGGTCGAAGGTGCCGCCCATCACGCCCAGCCGGGCTCGTCGCTGCGTCATCGGATGCGGGTCCCCGTCTGCTGCCGGCTCAGTCGTGGCGCGTGCCGACGCTCCGGAACGCGAAGGTCACGAGCAGCAGGGCGAGAAGGACGCCGAAGGCGGTGATGCCGAACACCACGGGCGAGAACGGCAGCTCGGTCGTGTGCTCGGCGGCGGTCTCGGCGACGCGCAGCGCAGCGTTCACGTGGTCCTCCCGGACGGGTCGAAGTGAGGGTCAAGTGTCGCACGTCCGGCGGGTCGCCCGCCGGACGCGGGGTCAGGGCCGCACGTGCCCGTCGCCGTGGACCACCCACTTGGTGGTGGTCAGCTCGCCGAGGCCCATCGGCCCGCGGGCGTGCAGCTTCTGGGTCGAGATGCCGATCTCGGCGCCGAGGCCCAGCTGGCCGCCGTCGGTGAACCGCGTCGAGGCGTTGACCATGACGGCGGCGGAGTCGACCTCGGCGACGAACCGCTCGGAGGCGGCCAGGTCGCGGGTGACGATCGCCTCGGTGTGGCCGGAGCTCCAGGTGCGGATGTGCTCGAGCGCCGCGTCCAGGTCGTCGACGACGCGCACCGCGAGGTCGAGGGACAGGTACTCCGTCGCCCAGTCCTCGTCGGTGGCGGGCACGACCTCGACGCCGGCGGGGGCGGCCTCGGCCGTGGCGGCGTCGCCGTGCACCGTCACGCCGGCCTCGGCCAGCGCGGTGAGCGCGGACGGCAGGAACGCGTCGGCGGCGGCGCGGTGCACCAGCAGCGTCTCGGCGGCGTTGCACACCCCCACGCGCTGGGTCTTGGCGTTGAGCAGGATCGGCAGCGCGACGGCCGGGTCGGCGGTGGCGTCGACGTAGACGTGCACGTTGCCCACGCCCGTCTCGATGACGGGCACGGTCGCCTCGCGGACCACGGTCCGGATGAGGCCGGCGCCGCCGCGCGGCACCAGGACGTCGACCAGCCCGCGCGCGTGCATGAGGGCGACGCCGCCCGCCCGTCCCCAGGCGTCGACCGACTGCACGAGGTCCGCGGGCAGACCCTGGGCCTCGAGCGCGGCGCGCAGCACGTCGACGATCACCGCGTTGCTGCGGGCCGCCGCCGAGCCGCCGCGCAGCACGACCGCGTTGCCGCTCTTGAGCGTCAGGCCCACGGCGTCGACCGTGACGTTGGGCCGCGCCTCGTAGATCATCCCGACGACGCCCATCGGCACCCGCACCTGGCGCATCCGCAGGCCGTTCGGCAGCGTCGAGCCGCGCACGACCTCGCCGACCGGGTCGGGCAGCGCCGCGACCTCGCGCAGCGCGCCGGCGATCGCCTCGATCCGCGCGGGGGTCAGGGCGAGCCGGTCGAGTAGACCGTCCGAGATCCCGTCGGCGCGGCCGCGCTCCAGGTCCTCGGCGTTGGCGGCCACGATCGCGTCCGCATGCGCGACGAGGGCGTCGGCGAGCGCGTGCAGCGCCGCGTCCTTGGTGCCGCGGGTCGCCACGGCCAGGGCGCGGGACGCCTCCTTGGCGCGCCGGGCCACGGCGAGCACCTGGGCGGTGACGTCGTCGGCCGACGGCGCGGCGGGCACGGCGGAGGGCTGGGCCCCGTCCGTGGCCGGGGCGTCGAGCGAGGTGGTCATCGCGCCAGCCTAGTCCCGGACGCGGGGACGCCCTGCGGGCGTCTCAGCGCCGGCGCGACCGGCTCAGCGCCGGCGCCGCACCAGCACCAGGTCGTCCCGGTGCACGAGCTCGCGGTCGTACCCCTCCCCCAGCTCGGCGCGGAGCTCGGACGTGCTCCGGCCCAGCAGGTCGGGCGCCTCCTGCGACGAGTACGCCACCAGCCCGCGCGCCACCACCGTGCCGTCGGCGGCGACGATCTCCACCGGGTCGCCGGCCTCGAACTCGCCGTGGACGGCCGTCACCCCGGCCGGGAGCAGCGACGTGCCCCGCTCGACGACGGCCTTCACCGCGCCGTCGTCCAGCACGAGCCGCCCGTGCGTGCGGGCCGCGTACGCCAGCCACATCAGCCGCGTCGAGGCGCGCTTGCCGGTGGCCGCGAACCAGGTGCCGACGTCCTCGCCGGCCAGCGCCGGGGCGACCTGGGCCGCCGACGTCAGCACGACCGGCACGCCGGACGCCGTCGCGATCGCCACCGACTCGAGCTTGGTCACCATGCCGCCGGTGCCGACCCGGGACCCGCGCGCGGACACGTCGATCCCGTCCAGGTCCTTCGGGCCGCGCACCTCGGCGATCCGCCGCGAGCCCTCGCGGTCCGGCGGCCCTGTGTACAGCCCGTCGACGTCCGTCAGCAGCGCCATCGCGTCGGCGTGCACCAGGTGCGAGACCAGCGCGGCCAGCCGGTCGTTGTCGCCGAACCGGATCTCGTCCGTGGCGACGGTGTCGTTCTCGTTGACGATCGGCACGATGCCGAGGTCGAGCAGCCGCTCCAGCGCCCGCTGCGCGTTGCGGTACTGGGTGCGCCGCATCGTGTCGTCGGCGGTGAGCAGCACCTGGCCGACCCGGAGACCGTGCTCGTGGAACGCGCGGGTGTAGTGCGCGACCAGCAGCCCCTGGCCCACGGACGCCGCGGCCTGCTGGGTCGCGAGGTCCCGGGGCCGCCGCGCGAGCCCGAGCGGGTCCATGCCGGTCGCGATCGCGCCGGACGACACCAGGACGACCTGGTGCCCGCCGTTCACCCGGGCGGCCAGCACGTCGACGAGCGCCCGCAGCCGCGCCGGGTCGAGCTTGCCGGTGCCGTCCGTGAGCGACGAGGAACCGACCTTGACCACCACGCGGCGGACCTCGGGCAGCAGGCGGCGGTCGGACAACGCGGCGGCACTCACGGGGAGCATCATCCCCCGGGCGCGGACCGGGACGGCGTCGCGTTCGCGGACCGGGACGCCTCACACCTCCCGACAGTGGAACGTCGTGACGAACACGCCCTCGGCGTGTCGGTCACGACGTTCCACTGCCGACCGGGCGCAGCCCCGGGAGCGGTGCGGGTCAGTCCTCGCGCCAGAGGCCGGCCTCGCGCTCGGTCCACAGCTCCGCGCGCGCCTCCGCCTTCGCGTCCATGCGCTCCTTGTACTCCTGGCGCTTCTGCCCGCGGGTCGGCCGGCTCTGGTCCTCCAGGCGGGCGTCGGACCCGCGGGGCCCGCCGAGCAGCTCGGACCCGGTCAGCAGCGTCGGCTCCCAGTCGAAGACGACCGCGCTCGGCCCGTCGCCGATGACGACCTCGGCACCCGCGACGGCGCCGGCCTTGAGCAGCTTCTCCTCGACGCCGAGCCGCGCCAGGCGGTCGGCCAGGTAGCCCACGGCCTCGTCGTTGGCGAAGTCGGTCTGCCGGACCCAGCGCTCGGGCTTGCTGCCGCGGACCTGGAAGTACTCGTGGTCGCCGTCCTGCCGGCGCGCGACCGTGAACCCGGCCTCGTCGACGGCCTTGGGCCGCAGCACGACGCGGGTGGCCTCGGGGGCGGGCGCGTCGCGGCGGGCCTGCTCGACGACCTCGGCGAGCGCGAACGTCAGCGGGCGCAGGCCCTCGTGGCTCGCGGTCGAGATCTCGAACACCCGCAGCCCGCGCGCCTCCAGGTCGGGGCGCACGAGGTCGGCGAGCTCGCGGGCCTCGGGGACGTCGATCTTGTTCAGCACGACCATGCGCGGACGCTCGGTCAGCGGCACCCGGCCGCCCTCGATGCCGATGTCCCCCGCGTACGCGGCGAGCTCGGCCTCGATGACGTCGAGGTCGGTGAGCGGGTCGCGGCCCGGCTCGAGCGTCGCGCAGTCGAGGACGTGCACCAGGACGGCGCACCGCTCGACGTGCCGGAGGAACTCCAGGCCGAGGCCCTTGCCCTCGCTCGCGCCCGGGATCAGGCCCGGGACGTCGGCCACGGTGTACCGGGCGTCGCCGGCCTGCACGACGCCGAGGTTCGGCACCAGGGTCGTGAACGGGTAGTCGGCGATCTTCGGCCGGGCGGCGGACATCGCGGCGACGAGCGACGACTTGCCCGCGCTGGGGAAGCCGACGAGCGCGACGTCGGCGATCGTCTTGAGCTCGAGGACCACGTCGCGGGCGTCGCCGGGCTCGCCGAGCAGCGCGAAGCCCGGGGCCTTGCGGCGCGGGGAGGACAGCGCGGCGTTGCCGAGCCCGCCGTGGCCGCCCTCGGCGACGACGAACGTGGCGCCGGCGCCCACCAGGTCGGCCAGGACCTCGCCGTCGGCCGACTTCACGACGGTGCCGTCCGGGACGGGCAGGACAAGGTCCTGGCCGGTCGAGCCCTGCCGGTGGTCGCCCATGCCCTGGGTGCCGGACGGGGCGTGCCGGTGCGGCGCGTGGTGGTAGTCGAGCAGGGTCGTGACCTGCGGGTCGACGACCAGGATCACGCTGCCGCCGTTGCCGCCGTTGCCCCCGTCGGGGCCGGCGAGCGGCTTGAACTTCTCGCGGTGGATGGACGCGCAGCCGTGGCCGCCGTCACCGCCGCTGGCGTGGAGGACGACTCGGTCGACGAACGCGGCCATGTGCGGGTGGTTCCTTCCTGGACGGACGAAGGGGCGCACCGCGTCGTGCGGTGCGCCCCTCCGGCCAGCGTGCTGGGGTGCGGCGGTGTCAGCCCGCCGTCACGATGTCGATGACCTTGCGGCCACGACGGGTGCCGAACTGCACCGCACCGGCGGCGAGCGCGAACAGGGTGTCGTCGCCGCCACGGCCGACGTTCACGCCGGGGTGGAAGTGCGTGCCGCGCTGGCGGACGATGATCTCGCCGGCGTTGACGACCTGGCCGCCGAAGCGCTTGACGCCGAGACGCTGGGCGTTGGAGTCACGACCGTTGCGCGAGGAGCTCGCGCCCTTCTTGTGTGCCATCTCAGGCCTGCTTTCCTGCGGTGCTGTCTACGGGAGGAGTCACGGGCCGGCAGGCCCGCGAGGTCACTTGATGCCGGTGACCTTGAGGCGGGTGAGCGCCTGACGGTGGCCCTGGCGGCGGCGGTAGCCGGTCTTGTTCTTGTACCGCAGGATGTCGATCTTCGGGCCCTTCTCGTCCCGGACGACCTCCGCGGTGACCTTGATCTTGGCGAGCGCCGCGGCGTCCGACGTCACGGCGGTGCCGTCGACGAGGAGGAGCGCGGGCAGCTCGACGGTCTCGCCGGCCGCGGCCGCGAGCCGGTCGACGACGACGACGTCGCCGACGGCGACCTTCTCCTGGCGGCCGCCGGCCTTCACGATCGCGTACACCACGTTGCTGCTCATCTCTGCTCGTCGAACTTCAGGTTCAGGGGCGCCCCGCCCTGCTGCCGGTCCCGGCGCGCCACCGCGGTGGCCGCGGAGCTCGGGAGGTCGGCGCCGCTGGGGCGTCACGCACGAACGGTGCCTCTGCGCAGCGACCCGGGGTCAACCGGGCTCACCATCAGAGCGCACCGACGTTCAAGGATACGCAGACCCTCCGAGAGGGTCAAACCGCCTCCCTGCGACCCCGCGCGGTGGGCGCGGGGCCGCCGGAGCGGTCAGGACGCGTCGTCCTCGGGGTCGGACTCGGTGCCGGACAGCTCGAACAGGCCCGGGTCGACCGGCGTCAGCTCGAGGTGCGGCTCGCCGGCGGCCGGGGCCGTGGCGGGCTGCTCCGGGGACCGCGCGGCGAGGTCGCCGAGCGCCGCGAGCACGTCGAGGGCGGGCTTCGCCTCGGCGGGCGCGTCCGTGGCGGCCTCGACCGGGGCCGGGGCCTCGGCGGGCGTCTCGGCCGGAGCCTGCGCGGCGGGGGCGGGCTGCTCCCCCGCGTCGCCGTGCGCCGCGTGCTCCTCGCCGTCGTGCGCGTGGGCGTGCGCCGCGGCCGCCGCGATGGTCGCGAGCGTGGCCTTGACCGCGTCCCGCGCCTCCGGCAGCACCGGGACGGCCGGCGTCGCGGCCGGCGCGGGCGCCTGCTCCTTGCTGCCGCCGCGCTTGCGACGCGCCTTCTTGGCCTCGCCGCCGCCCTCGGCCGGCTGCTGGGGCGCGCCCGCCTCCGGCTTGTGGTTGTGCTTCTCGACCGGCTCGGCGTGCACGATGAAGCCGCGGCCGTTGCAGTGCTCGCAGGTCTCGGAGAACGCCTCGACCAGGCCCTGGCCGACCCGCTTGCGGGTCATCTGCACCAGGCCGAGCGAGGTGACCTCGGCCACCTGGTGCTTGGTCCGGTCCCGGCCCAGGCACTCGACGAGGCGGCGCAGCACCAGGTCGCGGTTCGACTCGAGCACCATGTCGATGAAGTCGATGACGATGATGCCGCCGATGTCCCGGAGCCGGAGCTGGCGGACGATCTCCTCCGCGGCCTCCAGGTTGTTCCGGGTGACGGTCTCCTCGAGGGTGCCGCCCGCGCCGGTGAACTTGCCGGTGTTGACGTCGACGACCGTCATGGCCTCGGTGCGGTCGATGACCAGCGAGCCGCCGGACGGCAGCCAGACCTTGCGGTCCATGCCCTTGGCCAGCTGCTCGTCCACGCGGTGGTCCGCGAACACGTCGCCGGTGCCGGTGTACTTCGACACCTTCTCGGCCAGGTCCGGGGCCAGCTCGCCGATGTAGCCGGAGATCGTCGACCACGCCTCGTCGCCCTGGACGACCAGGGACGAGAAGTCGTCGTTGAAGATGTCGCGGACCACGCGGATCGCCAGGTCCGGCTCGCCCTGGAGCAGCGCCGGCGCGTTCGCGGTCTTCGACTTCTTCTCGATGGCCTCCCACTGCGACTGCAGGCGGGCGATGTCGGCGCGCAGCTCCTCCTCGGACGCCCCCTCGGCGGCCGTGCGCACGATGACGCCGGCCGAGTCGGGGACGACCTCGCGCAGGATCTTCTTCAGCCGGGCGCGCTCGGGCTCGGGCAGCTTGCGGCTGATGCCGGTCATGCCGCCGCCGGGCACGTACACGAGGTACCGGCCGGCCAGGGTGATCTGCGACGTCAGGCGGGCGCCCTTGTGGCCGATCGGGTCCTTGGTGACCTGGACCAGCACGGAGTCGCCGGACTTGAGCGCCTGCTCGATGCGGCGCGGCTGGCCGCCCTCGAGACCCGCGGCGTCCCAGTTGACCTCGCCGGCGTACAGCACGGCGTTGCGGCCCTTGCCCACGTCGACGAACGCCGCCTCCATGCTCGGCAGCACGTTCTGCACGCGGCCGAGGTAGACGTTGCCGGCCATCGAGACCTGCGCCTGCCGGGACACGTAGTGCTCGACGAGCACGCCGTCCTCGAGCACCGCGATCTGGGTCTTGCCGTGCGCCTCGCGCACGACCATCGACCGCTCGACCGACTCGCGGCGGGCCAGGAACTCGGCCTCGGTGATGATCTGGCGGCGACGGCCCGCGTCGCGGCCCTCGCGGCGGCGCTGGCGCTTGGCCTCCAGGCGGGTCGACCCGCGCAGCGCGGTGACCTCGTCCCCGCCGCGCGACGACGACCGGCGCGACGACTGCTGCGGCTGCTCGCCCGCGTCGTCCCCGCCCCCGCGGCCCGAGCGGCGACGCCGACGACGGCGGCGGCTGCTGCCGCCCTGCTCGTCGCCCTCGCCCTGCTCGTCGGCCTCGTCCTCGCGGTCCTCGGCGTCCTCGGCCTGCTCGTCGCCCTCGTCGGACGGCTGCTCGGCGTCGTCCTCGCCCTGCTCGGCGTCGGAGCCCCCGCGCGAGCGACGGCCTCGGCCGCCCCGGCGACGGCGGCGGCGCGGGGCGTTCTCGTCGCCCTCGTCCTCGGCGCGCTCCGCGGCGGCCTCCTCGGCGTCCTCGTCGGCCTCGTCGGCGGCGGCGGCGTCCTCCGCCTCGAGGGCGTCGGCGGTCTCCTCGGCGGGGACGTCGGCGCGCTCGGCGCGCGAGCGGCCACGGCGGCCGCGACGGCGCGACGGCGCCGCCTGCTCCTCGGCGGGCGTGTCCTGCGACGCCTCGGCCTCCGCAGCGGCGGCCTCGGCGGCCTGCGCGGCCTCGAGGTCCGCCTGCGCCGCGGCGGAGATCGCCTCGGGCGAGCCGGACGGGGCCTGGGCGCGGCGCCGGCGGCGCGGGGCCTCGGGCGCCTGGAACAGCAGCGCGGTCGTGGCGAGGCGCGCCGAGGCGGCGCGGTCCTGGTCCGCCTTCTGGCCGGCGGGCTGCTTCGCGGCGGGCTTCTCGACGGGCTTGTCGGCGGCGGGCTTCTCGGCCGCGGGCTGCTCGGCGGCGTCCTGCTGCTCGGCGGCGTCCTGCTGCTCGGCGGCCTCCGACGCGGCGGCGTCCGGCGCCCCGGCCTTGCGGGAGCCCGACCGACGACCACGGGACCGGCGGGCCGGCTCGCGCTCGCCGGCGGACTGGCTGCGGCCGAGCTCGGCGAGCACGTCCAGGCGGCTCTCCGGCGCGGCGGCCGAGGTCTCCTCGGCCTGCTCGACGGCCTCGGCGACCTGCTCGTCCTCGGGCTGCTCGATGACGGCGTCCTCGTCCGCGTCCTCGACGGCCTCGGGCGCCGGGGCGGCGGGCACCTCGACGACGGGCGCGGCGACCGGCTCCGGGGCGGCCGCGGCGGCCGGCTCCGGCGCGGGCGCGGCGGACGACGCGGCGGCGCCGGCCCCGGCGGGGCGGGTGGCGCGGCGCGACCGCCGGGCGGGGGCGGCGGAGGCCTCGGGGGCGGCGGGGGCCTCGGCGGCGGCCGGCTCGGCGGGGGCCTCCGCGGCGGCGACCGTGGCGGGCGCGGCGTCGGTGTCGGCGACCGGCGGCTCGGCGGGGGCGGCGGCCTTGCGGGTCGCGCGGCGGCGCTTCGGGGCGGCGGGCGCCTCCTCGGCGGCGGGCGCGGCGGGGGTGCCCTCAGCGGGGGCAGCCGGCGCGACCTCGGCGCCGGCCTCGACCTCGGCGGACGCGGCGTCGGCGGCAGGCGCACCGGCGTCCTCCGCGGCGGCGGCCTCGGCCGCCTTCTGCGCGGCGGTCTTGCGCGGTGCCCGGCGGCGCACCGGCTTGGCGGGCGCCTCCTCCGCGGGTGCGGCGGCCTCCGCGCCGTCGCCGACCGTGAAGTCCAGCGTGTCGGCCGCGGGCTCCGCGGCCTTGGTGGCCCGCGTGGCGCGGGTCCGGGTGGTGCGCTTGCGGGCGGGCGCGGCGGACTCGGCCGGCGCGTCACCACCCGTCTGCGCTGCGGTGGTGGTGCTGTCCGAGGTGTTGTCGAGCGTCACGCGCGGTGCTCCTGCACGCCCGGGTACGCCGGCCACACGCTCGGCGCCCTCGGGCCGTCGGTCGTCGCTCGCGGATCCGCGGCGACGGAAGTCGTCGGTGTCGGCCGCTGCACGGGCGTTCGGCGCCATCGCCTGCCTGGCCGCGCGATCCCCTGGGTCGGGGTCGGCCGGCCGGCGGCGCCTGGCAGCGCGATGCGCTGGTGCGGCGAGCACGGTGGCGCCCGGGGTGTGTGGATCCCGGGAGACCGGAGCCAGTATCGCACAGAGGTCCGCGGGACGTGCGGTAGGTCACGCTCGTGAAACCAGTCACAACGAGACGACATCGCGTCAGATCACGGGACCTTTGTCCTACGCTTGTGAATCGGGGCGCAATACCGTCGACGAACGGCCGCGACCTGGGCCGTTCGGCCCCCCACCACTCGCCTCAGCACCTGGACGGACACCCCCGTGGAAGCCCTCGACCTGGCACGCTGGCAGTTCGGTGTCACCACCGTCTACCACTTCATCTTCGTCCCGCTGACGATCGGCCTCACCCCGCTCGTCGCGATCATGCAGACCATCTGGGTCCGCACCGGCAACGAGACCTGGCTCCGCCTCACCAAGTTCTTCGGCAAGCTCATGCTGATCAACTTCGCGATCGGCGTGGCCACGGGCATCGTGCAGGAGTTCCAGTTCGGCATGAACTGGTCCGAGTACTCCCGGTTCGTCGGCGACGTCTTCGGCGCCCCGCTCGCCATGGAGGCCCTCGCCGCCTTCTTCGTGGAGTCGACGTTCCTCGGCCTGTGGATCTTCGGCTGGGACAAGCTCCCCAAGAAGATCCACCTGGCGTCGATCTGGGCGGTCGCGATCGCGACCAACCTCTCCGCCTACTTCATCCTCGCCGCGAACTCGTGGATGCAGCACCCGGTCGGCACGACGTTCAACACCGAGACCGGCCGCGCCGAGATGACCGACGTCGTCGCGGTGCTCACCAACAGCACGCTGCTGGCGGCGTTCCCCCACACCGTCACCGCCGCGTTCCTCACCGCCGGCACCTTCGTCGCGGGCATCGCCGCCTGGTGGATGGTCCGGCTCGTGCGCAACGGCGACAGCGAGAAGGCCCGCACGGTCTACCGCCCCGCCGTCATGCTCGGCGTGTTCACCATGCTCATCTCGGGCGTCGGCCTCGGCATCACCGGCCACGCTCAGGGTCAGCTCATGTTCGAGCAGCAGCCCACCAAGATGGCCGCCGCGGAGGCGCTCTGCGAGACCGAGGACGGCGCGGCCTTCTCGATCCTCGCGATCGGCGACCTCACCAACAACTGCGACGGCGTCGCGCACCTCATCAGCATCCCGGGCCTGACCTCCTTCCTCGCGAACAACGACTTCTCGTCGCGCATCGAGGGTGTCAACGACCTGCAGGAGCGCTACGAGGAGCAGTACGGCGAGGGCGTCAACTACATCCCCGACCTCACCGTCACCTACTGGGCGTTCCGCCTCATGATCGGCCTGGCCGCCGGCTCCGTGGCGCTCGCGCTCGCCGCGCTGTGGTTCACCCGCAAGGGCCGGGTCTCGGACAACAAGTGGCTCGCCCGCATCGCGATCTGGGCGATCCCGACCCCGTTCCTGGCCTCGTCGTTCGGCTGGATCTTCACCGAGATGGGCCGCCAGCCCTGGGTGGTCTACCCGGCGCCGGGGGGCGTGGACGGCGTCTGGCTGCTCACCGAGCGCGGCGTCTCCGAGGTGGTCAGCCCGACCACCGTGGTCATCTCGATGGTCGCGTTCACGCTCGTCTACGGCGTGCTGGCGGTGTTCTGGTTCCGCCTGATGAAGCGGTACGCCGTCGAGGGCGTCGCGGACACCGAGAAGGACTACAGCACAGACAACCCCGACAACCAGCCCGACCCGAGCGACCCCGACGCGGCCGAGCGCCCGCTGTCGTTCGCGTACTGAGAGGAGGCGGCCATGGATCTCCCGCTCATCTGGTTCGTGCTCATCGCGGTCCTGTGGACCGGCTACCTCGTGCTCGAGGGCTTCGACTTCGGCGTCGGCATGCTGCTGCCGTTCCTCGGCCGCAAGGACAAGGACCGCCGGGTCATGATCAACACCATCGGCCCCGTCTGGGACGGCAACGAGGTGTGGCTCATCACCGCTGGCGGCGCGACCTTCGCCGCGTTCCCGGAGTGGTACGCGACCCTGTTCTCCGGCTTCTACCTGCCGCTCCTGCTCATCCTGGTCGGCCTGATCTTCCGGATCGTGTCGTTCGAGTGGCGCGGCAAGATCAACACCGACACCTGGCGCGCCTGGGCCGACCGCGGCATCATGCTCGGCTCGTACATCCCCGGCATCCTCTGGGGCGTGGCGTTCGCCAACCTGGTGCGCGGCGTCGAGCTCGACGCGAACCACCAGTACGTCGGCGGCTTCTGGGCGCTGCTCAACCCGTTCGCCCTCCTGGGCGGCGCGGTGACGGCCCTGCTGTTCGTCACGCACGGCGCGATCTTCCTGGCGCTCAAGACCTCGGGCGACATGCGCGAGCGCTCCGGCGTCCTCGCCGCCCGGCTGGCGCCGATCACGCTCGTGGTCGCCGCGGCGTGGGCCGTGTGGGCGCAGCTCGCCTACTCGGTCACCTGGACCTGGGCCGCGGTGGCGCTCGCCGCCGTCGGGCTGCTCGCGGTGGTCGTCACCACCCGCGCGCGCCGCGAGGGCTGGGCGTTCGTGTGGTCGTCCGTGGTCATCGTCGCGGCCGTCGTGCTGATCTTCGGCTCGATGTACCCGGACGTCATGCCGGCGTTCGACCCGGAGAACTCGCTGACCATCCGGAACGCGTCCTCGACGGACTACACGCTGACGATCATGACCTGGGTGGCCGTGATCCTCACGCCGGTGGTCCTGCTCTACCAGGGCTGGACGTACTGGGTGTTCCGCAAGCGCATCTCGGCCGAGCACATCCCGGAGCACACCGGGCTGACGTTCGCCGCGGTGCTGCCGACGACCGGCGCGTCCACGGCCCACGGGGGCACCTCCCCCGACGGCTCGACCCGCGCCTGAGGGACGATCGACCGCGTGAAGCCGCTCGACCCGCGCCTGCTCCGGTACGCCCGCGCCGCCCGGGGTTACCTGGCCCTGACCGTCGCCCTCGGGCTGGTCACGGCCGGCCTGGTGATCGCCCAGGCGATCCTGCTCGCGCAGGTGCTCGCCGCCGCCGCGCACGACGGGGCCACGCTGCCCGACCTGCTCCCGCGGGTCGGGTGGCTGGCCGCCGTCGTCGCGGCGCGGGCCCTCGCCGTCGGCCTGCAGGAGCGGTACGCGCACCGGGCGGCGACCCGCGCGGTCGCCGAGCTGCGCGAGCAGGTCGTCGCCCGCGCCGCCGCCCTCGGCCCGCGCTGGCTGGCCGAGGGCGAGGGCGCGCGGGTCGTCACGCTGGCGACCCGCGGGCTCGACGCCCTCGAGCCCTACTTCGTGAAGTACCTGCCGCAGCTCGTGCTGTCGGCCACCGTCACCCCCGCGGTCCTGGTCGTGATCCTCGACCTCGACTGGGTGTCCGCCGCCATCGCCGCGGGGACGATCCCGCTGGTGCCGATCTTCATGGTCCTCATCGGGCACCTGACCCAGGGCCGCTCCGAGCGCAGCCTCCGGGTCATGCAGCGCCTCGGCTCCCAGGTGCTCGACCTCGTCGCCGGGCTGACGACGCTCCGCGCGTTCGGCCGCGAGCGCGGCCCGGCGAAGCGGGTGCAGGCGCTCGGCGACGCCCACCGGCGCGCCACGATGGGCACGCTCCGGGTCGCCTTCCTGTCCGGCATGGTGCTGGAGCTCCTCACCACCCTCGCCGTCGCCCTGGTCGCCGTCGGCATCGGCCTGCGGCTGGTCTACGGCCACCTCGACCTGACGACCGGGCTCGCCGTGCTGGTGCTCGCCCCCGAGGTGTACCTCCCCCTGCGCCAGGTCGGCGCGCAGTTCCACGCGTCCACCGACGGCGTCGCCGCAGCCGACCAGGTGTTCCGGGTCCTCGAGACCCCGGTCCCCGCAGCGGGCACCACCCCCGCCCCCGACCTGCGCGGCGCGACCGTCCGGCTGCGCGGCGTCACCGTCCGCGCCCCGGGCCGCGACCTGCTCGCGCCCGCCGGCCTGGACCTCGAGCTCGCACCCGGCCGCACCGTCGCCGTCACCGGCCCGAGCGGCGCGGGCAAGTCCACCACCGTCGACGTGCTCCTCGGCCTGCTCCGGCCGGACGCCGGCGCCGTCGAGCTCGTCGGCGCCGACGGCCGCGTCGTGCCGCTCGCCGACGTCGACCCCAGCACGTACTGGCCGCAGGTCGCCTGGCTGCCGCAGCGGCCCGTGCTCGACCCGGCGTCGGTCGGCCGGCTCGTGTCGGGCGCCGAGGACGCCGGGCTCGACCCCGCCGCCCGCGCCCGTCGCGACGAGGCCGCCGCCCTCACCGGGCTGGACGCGGTCGTCGCGGACCTGCCCGACGGCTGGGACACCGACCTCGGACGCGGCGGGGCCGGGCTCAGCGTCGGCCAGCGCCAGCGTGTCGCCCTGACCCGGGCCCTGCTGTCGGACGCGCCGCTGGTCGTCCTCGACGAGCCCACCGCGCACCTCGACGCCGCCGGCGAGCGCGTCGTGCTGGCGACCGTGGGGGCGCTGAGGGCCGCCGGGCGCACCGTGCTGCTGGTCGCGCACCGGCCGTCGCTGATCGCGCTCGCCGACGAGGTGGTCACGGTGCGGTCCGCGCCCCTGCCCGCCACCGACCGGGCGGACGCGGACGAGGCGGACGCGCACGATGCGGGTGCGGACCGGGCGGACGCCGACCGTCCCGCCGGCGACCCGGGCCGAGCCCCGAGCGCCGGCGCCGCCGTCGCCCGTCTCGGCGCCGCCGAGTCCGCCCTCGTCACCACCGCCGGCGTGTCCGGCACCGCCCCGGCCCCCGGGGAGGGCGACCGATGAGCACCGCGACCACCGACCCGCGCCCTGCCACCGATCCCGCCGCCGGCGCGCCCGCGGGTGCCGCCCCGCGCGGCCCGCTCGCCCGCCGCCTCGCCGCCGACCCGCTGTGGCGGGCCGTCCGCCTGCTCGACGTCGATCCCCGCCGGGTGGCGCTTGCCGTCGTCCTCGGCGTGGCGGCCCTCGGCTCGGCGGTCGCGCTGGCCGCCGTCTCCGCGTGGCTCATCACCCGCGCCGCGCAGATGCCGCCCGTGCTCGAGCTGTCCGTGGCGACGGTCGCCGTCCGCGCGTTCGGCATCGGCCGCGGCCTGTTCCGCTACCTGGAGCGGCTGGTCTCGCACGACGTCGCCCTCCGGGGCATGGCGCGGCTGCGCACCACGCTGTACGAGCGGCTCGCCGCGGGCCGGCCCGGCGCCACGCTCGGCCTGCGGCGCGGCGACCTGCTCGCCCGGGTGGGCGCCGACGTGGACGCCGTCGGCGACGTCGTCGTCCGGGGCCTGCTGCCCGCCGCGGTCGCCGCCGTGCTCGGCCTGGGCACCGTCGTCGCGATGGGGCTGTTCCTGCCCGCCGCCGGCCTGACGCTCGCGCTGTGCCTCGTCCTGGCCGGGGTGGTCGCGCCGTGGCTCGCCCAGCGCGCCGCCCGGGCGACCGAGCAGCGCGCCGCCGACGCGCGCGCCGAGATGGCTGCCACCTCCCTGGGCCTGCTCGAGGACGCCGGCCCGCTCGCGGTGCAGGGCCGCACCGGCACGGAGCTCGACCGGCTGCGCGCCGCCGACGCCGACCTGGCGCGCGCGACCGACCGCGGCGCGGGACCCGCCGCGCTGGCCGCCGGCCTCGGCAACCTCGCCGTCGGGATCGCCGTGCTCGCGGCGCTGCTCGTCGGCGTCCCGGCCCTGGCCGCCGGCCACGTCGCCGAGGTCGACCTCGCGGTGATCGTGCTGACGCCGCTCGCCGCGTTCGAGGCGACGAGCGTGCTGCCGGCCGCCGCGATCCAGCTGCACCGCTCCCGCGTGGCGGCGGCCCGGCTGATGGCCGTCCTCGACGACGCGGCGACGCCGGACGAGGGGGCAGGGACCGCGGCGGTTGCGGGCGCGGTCGCGCGCGCCGCCGAGACGCCCGCCACGGCGACCCCAGATCGCCCCGCCTCGGAGGCCCCCACGACCGACGCCCCGGCTGCCGAGCTCCCCCGCCCTACCCTCGCCGGCCCGACCGCCCCGCCGGCCTCTCCCCGGCTCACCGCCCGCGGCCTCGCCGTCGGCTGGCCCGGCCGCGCCCCGGTCGTCACCGGCCTCGACCTGGACCTGGCGCCGGGCCGCAGCGTGGCCGTCGTCGGCCCGTCGGGCGTCGGCAAGACCACCCTGCTGCTGACGCTCGCCGGCTTCCTGCCGCCGCGGGCGGGCGAGCTGCTCCTCGACGGCATCCCGCTGGCCGACGTCGACCCGACCGTCCGGCTGGCGCGGCTCGCACTCACCACCGAGGACGCGCACGTCTTCGAGACCACCGTGCTGGAGAACCTGCGGGTCGCCCGCGGCGACGCTACGCCGGAGGACGCCCGCGCGGCGCTGGTCCGCGCGGGGCTCGGCGACTGGCTCGCGGGCCTGCCGGACGGCGTCGGCACCGCGCTCGGACAGGACGCCCGGAGCGTGTCCGGCGGCGAGCGCCGGCGGCTGCTCCTGGCTCGCTCGCTGCTCGCGACGGCGCCGCTGCTGCTCGTCGACGAGCCGGCCGAGCACCTGGACCCCGCGACCGCCGACCGCCTGGTGGGCGACCTGCTGGCGGCCCCGCGCGAGGCGGGCCCGCGCGAGGCGGCCCCCTCCGCGACCGGCGCCCCCGCGCCGGTCGACGAGGCGGCCGCGCGCGGCGTCCTCGTCGTCACGCACCGGCTCGCCCCGCTCGCCGCGGCGGACGAGGTGCTGGTCCTCCGCGAGGGCCGGGTCGCGGCGCGCGGGACGCACGCGCACCTGCTGGCCACCGACGCCCAGTACGGTGAGGCGCACGCCAGCGAGCAGGACGAGGGTGGGACGACGAGCACATGGCCGACGAGCTGACCGGACGCCAGGACGCGGCGCCCCACGACGCCGCACCGCGGGACGCCGCACCGCAGGACCCCGAGCTCCGGGGCACCGCGCCGCACGACCCGCACGCCCCCGTCCGGCGCGAGCCGGGCCCCCGCCCGCAGGACGCGGCCGCCGCCGAGCAGCGCGCCGCCGCGCTCGGCGTCGCCGCCCCGACCTACGGCCCCGGCCCCACCACGACGATCCACGTCCGGGAGCCCGGCGGTCGCTCGCACCTGGAGCTCGGCACCGCGTCCGAGACCGGCGACGAGCTCGCCGACCTGCTCGACGCCGTGCTCTCCGTGGCCTCGGGCCTGGACCTGCCGGGCGTGCTCGAGCGGTTCGTCCGGGTCTCCGTCGAGCTGACGGGCGCGACGTACGGGGCGATCAACGTCCTCGACTCCCGCGGCGAGTCCACGACGTTCGTGCAGACCGGCGTCCCCGCGGCCGCCGCCGCGATGATGGGCCACCCCCCGCACGCCCGCGGCGTCCTCGGGCACATCCCGGTCCACGGCGTCCTCAAGCTCGACGACCTCACGCAGCACCCCGCATTCCAGGGCTGGCCCGCCGGTCACCCCTCGATGGGGTCCTTCCTCGGTGCCTCGGTGCGCGTGCGGGACCAGGTGTACGGCTACCTGTACCTGTCCGAGAAGGACGGCGGCTTCACCGACAAGGACGCCACCACCGTCATCGCGCTCGCCGCCACGGCCGGCGTCGCCGTCGCGAACGCCCAGCTGTTCGCCGAGGGCGCCCGCCGCGAGCACTGGCTCCGCGCGGGCCAGGACATCACCACCATGCTGCTGTCCGGCGCCGACGAGGAGGACGCGCTCGCGCACATCGCCGCGACCGCGCGCGACGTCGCCGACGCGGACGCCGCCGCGCTCGCCCTGCCCGGCGTCGGCGGCGAGCTGCTGATCGAGCTCGCCGACGGCCACAACGCCGACGCGCTCGTCGGCGCGCAGCTCACCCCGGGCGGCCCGACCTGGTCGGTCATGGAGGAGGGCCAGGGGCTCATCATCGACTCCCTCGCCCGGTCCAGCCGGATCACCGTGCCGGCGATGCGCGCGTTCGGCTCCGCCCTGTTCGCGCCGCTGCAGACGTCGGGTCGCGGCGTCGGCGTGCTCATCCTGCTCCGCAAGGTCGGCACCCTGGCCTTCGACGGGGGCGACCTGGCGACCGCCGAGTCGTTCGCCTCCCAGGCCGCGCTGGCGTTCGTTCTCGCGGAGGCCCGGCACGCCCAGGACCAGGCGGCGCTGCTGGACGAGCGGGAGCGGATCGCGCGTGACCTGCACGACCTGGCGATCCAGCAGCTGTTCGCCACCGGCATGCAGCTCGAGACCGTGCGCCGCCGGTCGTCCCGCGGCGTCGACCCGTCCGAGCTGACCAGCATCGTCGAGGAGGCCCTCGACAACGTCGACGCCTCGGTGCGGCAGATCCGGCAGATCGTCTACGCGCTGCGCGACCCGGACGCCGCCACCGGCATCGTCGAGCGGCTGCGCCGGGAGGCCTCGCTGGCCCGCACCGGGCTCGGGTTCGCGCCCTCGCTCATCGTCCTGCTCGACGGCGAGTCCGTGCCGGACGGCGACTACATCGTCGCGGACCTCATCGACGAGCGGATCGGCCCGGACCGCACCGACGACGTCGTCGCCGTCGTCCGCGAGGGGCTGGCGAACGCCGCCCGGCACGCGCACGCGTCGTCGGTCGCCGTGCGCGTGACCGTCCGCGGCGCGGGCCCGCTCGGCACCGTGCACGTCGAGGTCGAGGACGACGGCGTCGGCCTGCCCGCGACCCGCGACCGCCGGTCCGGGACGGGCAACCTGGCCGCGCGCGCCCGGCAGCACGGGGGGACGTTCTCGCTCGGGGTGGCCCCGGGTGGGCAGGGGACGCTGCTGTCCTGGGAGGTCCCCCTGGGCTGAGCCCGTCCTGGGTGCGCCCGCTCGTGCGGGCGCTCGTGCGGGCGCCGAGTCGTCCACAGGTGCGATGGCCGTGCTCCGTCCCCAGGGCAGGGGTCGGTCGCCGGGGTCGTGTCGGTGGGCGTCGGTAGTGTCGTTCCATGGCATCTGACCTGCAGGAACACCCCGACGGCGACCCGGTCGCCGCCGTGGTGCTGCCGGTCTACGGGCCCGACGGGACCTGCCTGACGCACTTCGGCCCGGACCCCGTCGTGGCGGCCGGTGGGGCGCCGCGCACGGGTGAGCAGCGGCAGATCGAGGCGATCCGGTCCTGCGAGCCCGGACCCGAGCTGGACGCGTGGTTGCGGGGGCTGGATGCGAGCGTGCTGCCCTCGGCGATCGTGGTCGAGGTGATCGCCGCGCAGACCCGGATCGAGTCCTACCAGCACGCCCGGACCCTCGGCCTGATCGCCGAGCTCGCCTCCCGGGAGGAGATGAGCCCCGAGTGGTCGCCGCTGGCCGGTGCGCCCCCGACGCAGGCGTGCGTGGCCGGCGACGAGCTCGCGATGCGCCTGGGCTGGTCGCGGGTCGCGGCGTCGAAGACCGTGCACCGGGCCCTGGTGCTGGACGGGATGCTCGGCGCGACCCGCGAGGCGTTGGAGGTCGGTCACCTCGACGCCGCCAAGGCCCAGGTCCTGACGGCCGGGTTGGCGGACCTGTCGTTCCAGGTCGCGCACGCCGTCGAGGACGCGGTGCTGCCGGACGCCGACCAGTGCTCGGTCGCCGAACTCCGGCAGCGGGTGGCGCGGGAGATCCGGTTGGTCGACCCGGAGGGGGCCGCCGCCCGCCGCGAACGCGCCCGCTGCACCAGGAGGGTCTCCCACCCCCGCCCGCAGCCGGACGGCATGGCCTCCATGTGGCTGGTCCTCGACGCGGCGGACGCGCTCCGGGTCGACGGGGTCCTCACCCACGCCGCCAAGACCGCCAAGGCCCTCGGTGACGACCGCACCCCTGGACCAGCTGCGCGCCGACGGCCTGCGGGACCTGGTGGTCGGCGACGTGCCGGAGTCCGACGGGCCGGCGTTCGAGGTCCACCTGTCCCCGGGCCTACCCGTGCCGCCGGAGCCGCGACGGTCGTGGAGCGGGGAGACCTCCACCGACCGGGACGGTGTGGTGCTCACCCGCCCGGTCGAGCCGATCCCGATCGCCACCCTCACCCCGCTCGGTCCCGCCACGCACCCCGAGCCCGGGCCGACCGACACCGGTTCGCAGGCCGCGACGGTCGCGACCGCGCCCGCGACGGCGGCGACGACCTCGACCGCGACCCGGACCGCGACCGGTCCCATGACGACCGCGACCACGGCCGGCTCCGTCACGACCGGGACCACGGCCGGCACCGACGCCACCGTGCCCGGCGCACGCATCGGAGCCACCTCGCCCGGCGCACCGGTCCGCGCGACCGGGCCCGTTCTCGCGCCGGGCCCGGTCGCGCCCGCACCCGCACCCGCGCATCGCGGCTGCACCCGCTGCTCCGGCCGCCCCGGCGCCGAGGTCCGCATCACCATCCCCGCCTCGACCCTCCTCGGCCTGGACGACCAGCCCGCCCACCTCGACGGGCACGGCCCCATCGACGCCGTCCAGGCCAGGGCGCTGGCGATCGGCGGGGTCTGGCAGCGGGTCGTCACCGACCCCGTGACCGACCGAGTCCTGGACGTCGGCCGCGAACGCTACCGACCACCCGCTGCCCTCGCCGACCTCATCCGCACCCGCGACAAGACCTGCGCCGCACCCGGCTGCCGGGTCCCCGCCTGCGGCTGCGAGCTCGACCACACGAAGGAGTTCCACCCCCAACCCGGCGGTGACCCCGACGCGCCCCTGGGTCGCACCGACGCGGACAACCTCGGACCGCTGTGCCACCGGCACCACCGGCTCAAGACCGACGGCGGGTTCCGACTGCGCCAGGTCAGCCCCGGGCTCTACGAGTGGCTCACCCCGACCGGGCACCGCTACCTCACCCGGCCGGGCACCGGGCAGTGCCACGACGCGACAGCCGACCCCGACGACGAGCCGCCGCCGTTCTGAGGCGGGCCCGTCCCGGTCCGGCAGCCCTGCCGGCTCGAGCGGCTCACGGGAGCCACGCGCGCCAGGAGAAGCGCACCGCCCGTGCCGTCGTCAGGAGTGGTTGGTCTCCGCGCGCCAGCCGGAGTGCCGCCGCGCCGCGACCCAGGCCGCGACCTGCGTGCGGCGCTGCAGGCCCATCTTCGCGAGCAGCGACGTGATGTGGTTCTTCACGGTCTTCTCGGCGACGCCCAGGCGCTCGGCGATCTCCCGGTTCGACAGGCCGTCGCCGATGAGGTCGAGCACCTTGAGCTCGCTCGGCGTGAGGTTCTCGGTCGGGTCCTCGTGGCCGGCGCGCCGGCGCGTGACGGTCCGCTCGTCGAGCAGCGTGCGGCCCGCGGCCACCGCGCGCACGACGTCGGTGATCTCCGCGCCGCGGACGCTCTTGAGCAGGTACGCGGCGGCGCCGGCCTCGAGGGCGGCGGCCAGCGCGTCGTCGTCGTCGAACGACGTGAGCACGATCGCCCGGGCGCTCGGCAGGGTGGCCCTCACCTGCGTCATCAGGTCGATGCCGGTGCCGTCGGGCAGCTGCAGGTCGACCAGCAGGACGTCGGGGTGCACCAGGCCGGCGCGGCGGACACCGTCGGCGACGGACCCGGCCTCGGCGACGACCTTCATGCCGTCGGCGCGCTCGACGACCTCGGCGATGCCGCGCCGCACGACCTCGTGGTCGTCGACGATCATCACCGAGATCTCCCCGGAGCGGGCCGGCTGGACTGCGCTGTTCGTGGCGGACACGCGGTCATCGTATCCAGCCCGGGCGGCCGCGTCGGGCAGCGCCGCACCGGTCCGCGGAGAGTTCGCCCGCTCGCGGGCGCGCGGCGGGTCGCGCGGGGCGCGTCCCCTGGCGCGACGGCGCCGGGTGCGCCACGCTCCCGTCCATGACGACGGTGCTGCTGCCCTCCTCGATCCCCCTGTCCCCCACGCTCCCCGAGGGTGTCCGCGCCGCGACGTACGACGTGGAGCAGCCGGTCCCGGAGCACCTGGTGGACGCCGACGCGCTCGTCGCCTGGGGGAACCCGACCGCGCAGCTCGCCGACGCCGCGCGGCGGATGGGCCGGCTCCGCTGGGTGCAGACGCTCGCCGCCGGCCCCGACGCGGTGCTGAGCGCCGGGTTCCCGCCGCACGTCACGATCACGTCCGGCCGGGGCCTGCACGACGGCCCGGTCGCGGAGCACACCCTCGCGCTGGTGCTCGCCGCGGCCCGCCGGCTGCCCGAGCTGGTGCGCGCGCAGGACCAGCACCGCTGGGCGGACGAGCTCGGGGGCATGCAGCGGCTGCCGCACGAGGGCGGGGAGTTCCGCTCGCTGTCCGGGGCGCGGGTGCTGATCTGGGGGTTCGGCTCGATCGCCGCCCGGCTCGCGCCTCTGCTCACGGTGCTCGGCGCGCAGGTCGTCGGGGTGGCGTCGCGCGCCGGGGAGCGGGCGGGCTACCCGGTCATCACGCCCGCGGAGGTGCCGCAGGCGCTGCCCGGCACCGACGTGCTCATCGGCATCCTCCCCGCCACCTCCGCGACCCGGCGCGCGCTCGACGCCGCGGTGTTCGCGCGGCTGCCCCGGCACGCGTGGGTGGTCAACGTCGGGCGCGGGTCGACCCTGGACGAGGAGGCGCTGCTGGCGGCGATCGCGGGTGGTCGCATCGCGGGGGCGGCGCTCGACGTGTTCGAGACCGAGCCGCTGCCGGCGTCCTCCCCGCTGTGGGACGAACCGCGGGTGCTCATCACCCCGCACGCCGCCGGCGGCAGGCCCGTGGGCGCGGACACCCTGCTCACCGACAACATCGGCGCGTTCGAGCGCGGCGAGCCGCTGCGGAACGTCGTCCGGCGCTGACCCCGGGGGGCGACGGGCCGGGCCCTCGGCGCCGAACCGTCCAGTTGGTACAGTGGATCGCTCCCCGAGAAGAGGAGCACCTCGATGACCACCGCCGCGCCCACCCTGCGCGACCGCGTCGACCTGCTGCCCGTCGGCCCGGGCGACCCCGCCGGGACCGATCCGCGCGAGACGGTCGCCGCCCTCGCCGTCGACGGCTGCCTGCTGGGGTTCTACGCCGGGGTGCACCCGCCGGACGACGGCTGGTGGGGCCGCGCGCTCACCGCCGTGGCCGACTACGCGGGCCTGCCGGCGCCCCACCAGTGCGCGTCGAACCTGGACCTCGCGCTCGAGGCGGAGCCCTTCCGGGACGCGTCGCCGCTGACGGACGCGGTGCTGCGCCTGGTCCGCGAGGGCGGCACCGAGGCGCTGACGCTGGACCGGGTCGCGGAGGAGAGCGGCCGGGACCCCGACTGGATCCTCAGCATGCACGGCTCGGTGCAGGAGCTGGTCGACGCCCTGGTGAGCCGGATCGTCGAGGAGGCGTTCGACGACCTGCTGCCCGCGCACGACGAGCCGGAGCTCCCGGAGCTGCTGGCGGCCTGCGCGAGCTCCGAGCGGGTGGTCGCGATGGTGCGGTTCCTCGCCCTGACGGGCGTCGAGCTGGCGCCGGGGGCGGTCGACACGACCCGTGCCGCGTCGCCGGTCGCGCGGGGCGAGCAGCTGCCGGACCCCGGGCTGGTCGCGGCGCTGGCGCTCGACGGCTGGACGCTCGGGTCGACGGCGCGGCGCTATCCCTGGCCGGAGGCCGTCAGCGCGGGCGTGGCGGCGGAGCTGCGGGCGCTGGCGGGCTGAGGCCGCGGCGCCGGGCCACGGGCCCGACGGTCAGCCCGCGGGGGCCGGCTGGCAGACCGGGCAGAAGTGCGAGGAGCGGTTCATGAACGGCTCCCGCACGACCGGCGTCCCGCACCGCGGGCACGGCTCGCCCGCCTGCCCGTAGACCGCGAGCGACCGGTCGAAGTACCCGGACGCGCCGTTGACGTTCACGTACAGGGCGTCGAAGCTCGTGCCGCCCTGGGCGAGCGCGTCCGACATCACCTTGGCGACGCCGTCGAGCACCCGCAGGGCGGTCGCCTGGTCGAGGTCGGCCGTCGGCGTCGCGGGGTGCACCCGCGCGCGCCACAGGCCCTCGTCGGCGTAGATGTTGCCGACCCCGGACACGACGCCCTGGTCGAGCACGGCGCGCTTGATCTGCGTCCGGCGGCGGCGGATCGCGCGGGCGACGGCCTCGCGGTCGACGGCCGGGTCGAGCAGGTCGCGGCCGATGTGCGCCGCTGGTGCCGGCACCAGCGGGAGGTCCGAGCCCGCGCCGCCCGGGCGCGCATCCGGCGTGGGCAGCAGGTCGACGACGGACAGGTGGCCGAAGGTCCGCTGGTCGACGAAGTCGAGCGCACCCCCGTCGTCGAGCAGCAGCCGGACCCGCAGGTGCGTGTGCGCGCCGCCCTGCTCGACGTCGGCGGGCGTGCCCCGCACCAGCAGCTGGCCGCTCATGCCGAGGTGCGCGAGCAGCGCGTCGTCGGGGATGGCTCCGGCCGCGCCGGGGTGGTCGAGCGGCAGCCACAGGAACTTGCCGCGGCGCACGGCGGCGGTCAGCGTGCGGCCGGCCAGGCGCCCGGCGAGGTCGTCGGGGCCGGCGAGGTGGCGGCGGACGCTGTACGGGCGGCGGACCTCGACGGCGCGGACCGAGCGGCCCACGACGTGCCGCTCCAGGCCGTCCCGGACGGTCTCGACCTCGGGGAGCTCGGGCACGCGGGGGTCAGTCCGCGGCGGGCGCGGTGGCGGGGACGGCGGCGGATCCGGCGGGCTCGCCGTCGGCGGCCGCCCCATCGGCATCCGTCCCGTCGGCGGCCGTCCCGCCGGCGGCGGCCTCGGCCCCGTCCCGCAGCGCGGTCCAGGCCAGCTCGGCCGCCCGCTGCTCCGCGAGCTTCTTCGCGGTGCCCGTCCCGGTGCCGTAGACGTCGCCGGCGACGACGGCGTCGGCGGTGAACACGCGCGCGTGGTCCGGGCCGGCGCTCGTCACCTGGTAGGTGGGCGCGCCCATGCCGAGCGTCGCGGTCAGCTCCTGCAGGCTCGTCTTCCAGTCCAGCCCCGCGCCCAGGTCGGCCGCCTGGGCCAGCCGGGGGCCGACCAGGCGCATGACGATCTCGCGGGAGGTCTCGAGCCCGTGCGACAGGTAGACGGCGCCGAACAGCGCCTCGAGGGTGTCGGACAGGATCGAGTCCTTGTCCCGCCCGCCGGTGGCGAGCTCCCCCTTGCCGAGCAGCACGTAGGACCCGAGGTCGAGCGTGCGGGCGACCTCGGCGAGCGCCCGCTGCGACACGGTCGCCGCGCGCATCTTGGCGAGCTCGCCCTCGGACTGCGAGGGGTGCCGGCGGTACAGGTCCTCGGTGACGACCAGGCCGAGCACGGTGTCCCCGAGGAACTCCAGGCGCTCGTTGGTCGGGATGCCGCCCGCCTCGTGGGCGAACGACCGGTGCGTCAGGGCGAGCACCAGCAGCTCGGGGTCCAGGTGGACCCCGAGCTGCTGGGCGAGCTGTGCTGCGGTGGTGCTCATCGTGCGGCAGCCCGCGCCCTCCGGTGCGTCACCGGGGCGCCGGGCCTTCGGCGCGTCGGCTCAGCCGGCGTGCTCGGTCCGCATCGCCTCGGCGTAGCGCCGACCGGCGTAGGCGCCGCACGTCGGGCACGCCTGGTGCGGGCGCATGTTCGACTTGCACTGCGGGCAGGTGCTGAGCGTCGTGGCAGTGGTCTTCCACTGCGACCGACGCGCACGGGTGTTGCTGCGCGACATCTTGCGCTTCGGAACAGCCACGGCTAGCTCTCTCTCTTCTCGTCAAGCGTGCTCTGCAGACCACCGAGGGCGGCCCACCGAGGATCAAGGGTCTCATGGGAATGCTGCGGGTCGTCCGCGAGGTGCGCCCCGCAGATGGAGCACAGCCCGGGGCAGTCGTCCCGGCACAACGGCTGGAACGGTAGCGCAGTCACGACCGCGTCCCGAACCAGGGGCTCCACGTCGACCAGGTCGCCGTCGAGCTCGGGGAGGTCCTCCTCGTCGTCACCGCTGTCCTTCGCGGCCTCCGCGCGACCGGGGTAGACGAACAGCTCCTGGACGCGGACGTCGAGATCCTCGACCACCTCGTCCAGGCAGCGCACGCACTCCCCGACCGCCCGGGCCCGCACGGAGCCGGAGACGAACACCCCCTCCATGACGGCCTCGAGCTGGAGGTCCAGCTCGACGTCGTCGCCGACGGGGACGCCGATCACGTCGGTACCGAGGTCCTCGGGAGCCGGCACCGTGGCGTGGGCACGACGCATCGATCCCGGACGTCGGCCGAGCTCGTGGGTGTCGAGCACGAACGGCGAGCGGGGATCGAGGTGGTTGGCGCGCTCCACGGTCCCTGTTCCTGTCGTGAGGGGTCTCGGTCACCGCCATGACCGGCAGGACCAACGGACGATCTTACGGCACGGGCCGCGCTCCGCCCAATCGCCCGACGGGCGGCCTGGGTCACACCGGCGCAGGTCAGCCCTCGCCGTCGTCCAGGCGGTCCGCGAGCTTCGCCCGCCCGGCCTGCACCTGCGTCAGCACCTTGCCGAGGTCGATCTCGAAGTCGGCGAGCCGCCGGTCGCAGTAGTCGTCGGCGTCCCGGCGCAGGCCCCGGGCGGTCTCCTCGGCCTCCCGCACGATCTGCGCGGCCCGCTCGGTCGCCTGCGCGACGACGGACTCCTGCTCGACCAGCTCGGCCGCCCGGCGGCGCGCGGCCGCCTCGATCCGCTCGGCGTCGGCGCGCGCGGCGGCCCGCTCGGCGTCCGCGGCGGCCAGCACCTCGTCCGCGCGCCCGATCTGGGTGGGCAGCGCCGCGCGGGCCTGGTCCACCAGGTCCAGCAGCTCGGCGCGGCTCACGAGCACCGAGGCCGACATCGGCACGGCGCGCGCGGCCTGCACCGCCTGCTCCAGGGCGTCCAGGACGGCCGTGAGGCCCTCGTGGCGGGGCTGGGGCCCGGTGGCGGTCGACTCGGTCATGCGCGGCTCCCGTCGGCCGTCGTGGGGGTGCTGAGCGCCGCGCGGACGGCCGCGGCCACCGCCGGCGTCACCAGGTCGTCGATCGGGCCGCCGTGCCGGGCCACGTCCTTCACCAGCGACGAGGCGACGTGCGACAGCGCAGGGTCGCCGACGACGAACGCCGTCTCGACGCCCGACAGGTGCCGGTTCATCAGGGCCATGGGCAGCTCGGCGTCGAAGTCCGCGCCGCCGCGCAGGCCCTTGACGACGAGGTCGGCCCCGAGCGCCCGGAGCTCGTCGGCCAGCAGGCCGGACGAGGACGCCACGCGCACGCCCGGGAGGTCGGCGACGGCGTCCTCGATCAGCGCCACGCGGGCGTCGACGTCGAGCAGCGGCCGCTTGGCGGCGTTGTGCGCGACGAGCACGACCACCTCGTCGGCGAGACGCCGGGCGCGGCGCACCACGTCCAGGTGGCCGAGCGTGAAGGGGTCGAAGGAGCCGGGGCAGACCGCGAGAACCACGCGCCCCAACCTACGCCGTCAGGCCGGGGCGTCCTCGTCGGCGGGGCCGCCGGGCGCGTCGGCCGGCTCGTCGTCGACCGGGCTGCGCGCGCCGAGGTGCACCGCGGTGTCGCCGTACGTCCGGGTGTCGAACCCGTGCATCGCGGTCGGCCAGGGCGGCGGGCCGCTGCGCGTCGACCGCTCGACGACCACCACCGACTCGACCGTCAGCGCCGGCACCAGCGCGGCCAGCACCTCGGCCAGCGTGGCGTCGGGGACGTCGTACGGGGGGTCCAGCAGCACCAGGTCCCACGGCTCGGCGGGCCGCGCGACGTAGGCCTCGACGCGCTCGCGCACGACGTCCACCCGGTCGCGCAGGCCGAGGGCCGCGACGTTCTTCCGGCACACCTCGGCGGCGGCCTTCCCCCACTCGACGAGCACGACGTGCGCCGCCCCGCGGCTCGCCGCCTCGAGGCCGAGCGCGCCCGAGCCGGCGTAGCCGTCCAGCACCCGCGCGTCCTCGACGGCGTCCAGGTGCTCGAGCCGGGAGAACAGCGCCTCGCGCACCCGCTCGCTCGTCGGGCGGGTCCCCGACGGCGGCACCGCGAGCGTGCGCCCGCCGACCGACCCGGCCACGACCCGGGTCACCGGCCGGCCCGCTTCTTCTCGGCCTCGGCGGTCTCCTGCATGTCCGTCATGCGCTCCATCATCGTCTTCGTGCTGGTGCTCGACCCGACCAGCAGCGCGATCGCCGACACCGCGGCCTGCACCACCACGACCTGCGGCAGCACCGTGCCGAGCGCGACGGACAGGACGACCGGCACCATGCCGAGCACCGCGACGTCCGGGCCGCGGGCCAGCACGGCCGCGACGCCGCCGGGCAGCGCGCCCATCGGCGTCGCCACCAGCGGGCCCTCCCAGTTGGGCGACGGGCGGTACGCGGCGCGCAGCGCGGCCCCGGCCCACACCGGGGCCGACACGACGCCGAGCAGCAGCCACGGCCCGACCTCGCCCTCCCAGCGGCCGACCGCGGCGAACGCGGCGGCCGACCAGAGCAGCATCGCCACGCCCGGCACGATCAGCCGCGCGCGGCGGACCGCCTTGGCCGACATCGGCAGCAGCCGGTCGACGATCGGGGCCATCTCGGCGCGTCGCGCGCCCTCCCCCGTCGCCAGCATCCCGACGTAGCCGCTGACCAGCACCGCGAGGATCACGCCGAGCACGCCCGCGAGCTGCGGCGTGATGACGACGACCACCGGCACGAGCGCCGACACGACGAGCTGCACCAGGTGCCGCGGCGAGCGCAGCAGCACCGTCACGTCCGCGACCACCACCGCCGACACCGGGCCGCGGACCAGCCGCATCCGGCGCACGCGGCGCCGCCGCGGCCGCGCGGCCGAGTCCGACAGCGCGCGGCCGAGCTCGCGCGAGTCCATGGACACCAGCGCGCCGGCGGCCTGGGTGGCGACCGAGCCGCTCTCCCGCAGGTCGCGGCCGCGGATCCGGCCGAGCCGGGTGTCGAGCCACCACCACCCGCCGGCCACCGCCACGGCGAGCACGACCAGGACCCACCAGGGGACGTCCGGCAGCGCGGCGACCCGCCAGCCCGCGAGCGCCGCGACGAGCGCGAGCACCGGCGCCACGCCGATGACCGCGTCGCCGGCGAGCGCCGTCACCCGGCGCGGCACCCCGCGGCTCTGCAGGTGCCCGGCCAGCAGCGCCAGCCCGGCGCACACCAGCGCGGCCGTGCCGCCCAGCCGCAGGACGTGGCCGACGCCGTGGTCCGCGAGCAGCCCGCCGTCCAGCAGCGCGAGCACCACGCCGCCGATCAGGCCGGACGCGATCGGCAGCCGGAGCGAGGCCGGGCGGAGCAGCCCGCGGCGGTCCACCGGCATCCCGAGCCACCAGGTCGCCTCCGCGCCGCCCGCGCCCACCGGCCCGAGCCGGGCGCTGAGCGACAGCACGACGCCCGCGACGACGAACGCGGCCACCGCGACGACCGTCGGCAGGCTGATGCCCGAGCGCAGCGCCTCGTCGGGCACGTGCGGCAGCGTCGAGCGGAGCTGCCCGGCGAGGCCGAGGGCGACGCCCAGGCCGATCGCCGCCATGACCACCGCGTAGTAGACGTCGCCCAGCACCTCGCCGATGCCCGCGCCCGACCGGCGCTTGGCGACCTGCGCGGTGTACCGGCGGATCGAGCGGGCGCCCGGGACCGGCGTCCGGCCCTGCGTCGGGGCGACGGCGGGCTCGGGGACGTCGTCCCAGCCGGCCGCGGGTGCGGGGGCGTCGTCGGCGGTGGCGGCGAACTCGCTCACAGCACGCCCGGCCGCAGCGCCTCGACGGCGTCCGCGGTGCTGAGCAGGCGCGAGTGGTCGTCCGCGACCAGCACCGCGCGGTCCGCCACGACGCGCAGCAGCTCGGGGTCGTGCGTCGCCAGCAGCACCGAGCCGCCCGCGCGCTTCTCGTCGACCAGCCGCTGCGCCAGGTGGTCGCGCATCGCGACGTCCAGGCGCTGCTCGGGCTCGTCGAGCACCAGCAGCGACCGCGGGCGCACGAGCCCGGCGGCGAGCAGCAGCCGGCGGCGCTGCCCCGAGGACAGCGCGACCGGCAGCGCCGCGGCGTGCTCGGTCAGCCCGAACTCGTCCAGCAGCTCGTCCACCACCGCGTCCGCGCCCTGCACCCCGTGCCCGCGGGCCGTGAGGTACAGGTGCTCGGCGACCGTCAGCGCCGGGAAGTACGCGTCGTCGTCCAGCACGCTCGACACCCGGGTGCGGAACCCGACCTCGCGCTCGTCCACGGCGCGGCCCAGCACCTCCACCCGGCCGCCGACCGGCTCCAGCAGGCCGAGCACGGCGCGCAGCACCGTCGACTTGCCCGAGCCGTTCGCGCCGACGAGCGCGAGGGCCTTCCCGGGCGGGAGGGTGAACGAGACGGGGGCGCACACGGGCTCCCCGCCGTACCCGACGAGCAGATCGACGGCACGGATCACGGGCTGCTTCGACACGGGCAGCAGCGTACGCACCGCGGCTGGTGCGTCCGACGGGACCGACGGCCCGCGGTCAGGTCCGGTCGAGGAACTCCTCGCGCTCCCCCGCCAGCATCCGCCGGATCGCCTCGGCGAGCGCCGGGTGCTCCTCCAGGTCCGGGTCCGCGTCGACGAGCTCGCGCGCCGCGACCCGGGCCCGCTCGATCACGTCCGCGTGCTCGGTGACCTGGAGCAGCCGGAGCGACGAGCTCCCGCCCGACTGCGCGGCCCCGAGCACGTCGCCCTCCCGGCGCAGCGCCAGGTCCACCGCCGCGAGCGCGAACCCGTCGCGGGTCTCCGCCAGCGTGCCGAGCCGGGTCGCCGCGTCGGTGCCCTCCGGGGCGTCCGCGACCAGCAGGCAGACGCCGGGCTTCGTGCCGCGGCCGATCCGCCCGCGGAGCTGGTGCAGCTGCGAGATGCCGAACCGGTCCGCGTCGAGCACGACCATCACGGTGGCGTCCGGCACGTCGACGCCGACCTCGATCACGGTCGTCGACACCAGCACCGGCACCGCGCCCGAGGCGAAGTCCGCGAGCGCCCGGTCCTTGTCCTCGGGGGTCATCCGGCCGTGCAGCTCCCCGACCGCGACGCCACGCAGCGCGGGCGTGCCGCGCAGCTGCTCCGCGACCTCCAGCACCGCGTGCAGCGGGCGCTGGGGGCGGGCGTCCTCGTCCTCCGGCGGGTCGTCGGTCACCAGGTCCGCGCCGTCGACGTCGGCCTTCTTCGCGTCGCCATCGATCCGTGCGCACACCACGTAGGCCCGGCCACCGCGGTCGACCTCCTCGCGGATGCGCTGCCACGTGCGCTCGAGCCAGGCGGGCTTGTCCGCCGGGACCACGTGCGTCACCACGTCCGCGCGGCCCTTCGGCACCTCGCGGAGCGTCGACGTCTCCAGGTCGCCGAACACCGTCATCGCGACCGTGCGCGGGATCGGGGTCGCCGTCATCACGAGCAGGTGCGGCACACCCCCGGCCTTGGCCCGCAGGACGTCCCGCTGCTCCACGCCGAACCGGTGCTGCTCGTCCACCACCACCAGGCCGAGGTCCGCGAACTGCACGTGCTCGGACAGCAGCGCGTGCGTGCCGACCACGATCCCCGCGGCCCCGCCCGCGATCTCGCCGAGCGCCCGACGCCGGGCCGCCGAGCCCTGAGAGCCGGTCAGCAGCGCCACCCGCGTCGCCACCTCCGCGCCGCCCAGCATCCCGGCCTCGGCCAGGTCGCCCAGCAGGGCCTGCAGCGTGCGGGCGTGCTGCGCCGCGAGCACCTCGGTCGGGGCGAGCAGCGCCGCCTGCCCGCCGGCGTCGACCACCTGGAGCATCGCGCGCGCCGCCACCACCGTCTTGCCGGAGCCGACCTCGCCCTGCAGCAGCCGCTGCATCGGGCTGCCCGCCGCGAGCTCCGCGGCGATCTGCGCGCCGATCTCCCGCTGGCCTCCCGTCAGCTCGAACGGCAGCCGCGCGTCGAACGCGTCCAGCAGCCCGCCCGCGCGCGGCGGCCGCGCGACCGCCGCCTGCGCCGCGAACCGGGCCTTGCGGCGGGCCAGCTCGGCCTGCAGGACGAACGCCTCCTCGAACCGCAGTCGAGCCAAGGCCCGGTCCTTCTCCGTGTCGTCGAGCGGGTGGTGCACCCCTTGGAGCGCGTCCACGATCCCCGGCATCCGGCCGCGCACCTCGTCGGGCAGCGGGTCCGGGATGTCGGCCGGGGTGAGCAGGCGGCGCACCATCTCGACCGCGGAGACCACCGTCTCGTTCCGCAGGCCCGCGGTCAGGCCGTAGACCGGCCGGGGCCGCCGCGACTCGATCATGCGCTGGGCCTCGTCCTCGAACGACATCGGGTCGTCGACCTCGAACTCGGGGTGCAGGAGCTGGAGCTGGCCGCGGTATTCCTTGACCGTGCCCGAGAACAGGCCGGTCACACCCGGCTTGAGCTGCTGCTCGAAGTGCCGCAGCGCGCCGGGGTGCTTGGCGAACCAGGTCAGGAGCAGGGTCTGCGGCCCGTTCCGCACCCACCACCTCGAGGATCACACCGCCCCGCGAGCGCATCGTGCGCGTCGTCGAGCGGTCGACCACCGCGTCCACCGTCACGTGCTCCCCGACGCGCAGGTGCCCGATGGTCGCCGGGTCACCCCAGTGGGACCACCGGCGGGGGTAGTAGCGGAGCAGGTCGCCGACCGTGCGCAGCCCGAGCTTGGCGAGCTTCTTGGCGGCGCCCGGGACGTACGTGCCGAGGTCCTGGTCCAGGTACGGCGGCGGCTGCACGACCGCGTCGTGGGGGACGGTCACGGGCGCGCCTCCGTCGGGGTCGTGGGGGTGGTGGGGGTGGTGGGGGTCGGGGTGGTGGGGGCCGCGGGCGTCGCGGTGTCGCCCGCGCTCGTGGGGACCGCGAGGGCGGCGAGCGAGGCGAGCACCCCCGCGTCGTCGGACGCCCCGGCCGGGACGACCCACCCGGGGTCCAGGGCGGCGGCGTCGAGCCGGTCCCCGGGCAGCACGACGACCGTCCCCTGCCCGGCGGCCCCCGCCGCCCTGGCGTCGCCCGCCGCGTGCACCGGGACCTGCGCCTCCTGGGTCGCGCGGCGGACGGCGTCGCGCGCCTCGCCGGCGGGCGTCCCGTCCGGCAGCAGCACGGCGACCGCGCCGCCGTCCGCGAGCGCGGCGGCGACCGCGCCCGAGGCGGTGCACGCGACCACGGGCCGCGCCGCGCCGAGCAGCGTCCGCACCGTCGCCGTCCAGCGCGCGCCGGAGGCCCCCAGTGCCGCCGCGGCGTCGGCGGGCGCGGCCGTGTGCACGTGCGCCGTCACGAGCCCCTCCCCGGGCACCACCGCGACGGCGTCGCCCACCGCGGCCAGCGCGTCCGCGAGCCCGCGAGCGACCCGCTCGGCGCCGCCGGCGTCCCCGTCGACCCGCAGCAGCGCGACGACCTCGTAGCCGTGCGCGCCGGCGGCCCCCTCGGCCCCGGCACCCGCCGGCTCCGCGGCGTCGTGGGCGTCCAGCCACGCGACGTCCACGGGCCCGGCGGAGCCCGCGAGGGCTGCGGCCAGGGCGTCGAGCAGCACCAGCAGGGCGCAGGCCCCGGCGTCGACGACCCGGGCCGAGCGCAGCACCGGGTGCCCCGCGCTGATCCGCGCGAGGTCCGCGCGCCCAGCGGCCACGCCCGCGCCGAGCGCCGCCGTCTCGCCCTCGCCCAGCGCCGCCTCCTGCCGCGCCGCCTCGGCCACCACCGCGGCGACGGTCAGCACCGTCCCGTCCTCCGGCTCGGCCACCGCCGAGCGCGCCGCCGCCGCGGCGGCCGCCAGCGCGTCCGGCAGCGACGCGGACGCCGCGCCGGCCAGCCCGCCGAGGTACCGGCTGAGGATCACCCCGGAGTTGCCGCGTGCCGACAGCAGCGCCCCGCGCGCGAGCGCCCGGAGCACCGTCGCCCCGTCGGCGCCGGCAGGCAGCGCCGCGACCTCGTCGGCCGCTCCGCGCAGCGTGAGCAGCACGTTCGTCCCCGTGTCGCCGTCGGGCACCGGGAACACGTTCACCGCGTCGATCCGCTCGCGCGCCGCCTCCAGCGCCGGCACCGCGCGGTCCAGCCAGTCGCGCAGCACGCCGCCGTCCCCGAGTCGCCCAGCCACGTCCGCGCGCAGTCCTCTCGTCGTCCCGGTCGTCCGTCCGGCACCCGGCCCGCCGACGACCGCGCGAGCCGCTCGCCCGCGCGTCCCCTACTCTGCCGCACGCGACCCACAGGACCCCGGTCGTCCCCCGGCCGGGCCCCGCCACCGGTCCGCCCGCGAGGTGTGACGGACGTCGTTTTGAGGGTCACGGCAGTCGTGGGCTAGTCTTGTCCGGTTGCCTGGCCACTGCCGGGCACGGGTGTGCCCCTCGGAACGGTCCTCGGACCGCCGGTGCGGGCCCCACCGACCAACCAGGACTTGCCGCCCGGGGCTCCTTCCCGAGCGGCGTGCAATGACCGGATCAGGAGAAGACCGTGGCTGCCAACTGCGACGTCTGCGCCAAGGGCCCGAGCTTCGGGCACAGCATCTCGCACTCGCACGTGCGCACCAAGCGCCGCTGGAACCCGAACATCCAGCGCGTGCGCGTGGTGGTCGCGGGCACCCCGAAGCGCCTCAACGTCTGCACCTCGTGCCTCAAGGCCGGCAAGGTCCAGCGCGCCGTCTGAGCGACCTCTCTCGAAGGCCCGTGCGGTTCGTCCGCGCGGGCCTTCGTGCTGCCCGGGGGCGATCCGGGCCGACCACCGGGCGACCGGGAGAACGCCCTGTGGCGGCGCCGCCGGGTGTGGCACGCTGAGCGCATGAGCGAGCAGCGCCGCGAGCACACGGTCCGGCCCGCCGAGCCCCGGGACGCCGCCGGCATCGCCGCCGTGCACGTCCGGACGTGGCAGCACGCGTACGCGGGCCTCGTCCCCGACAGCTACCTCTCCTCCCTCGACGTCGACCGGCGCACCGAGGTCTGGCAGCGCGACCTCGCGCACGGGAGCCGGCTGCGCGCGTGGGTCGC
The DNA here is from genome assembly GCF_008033115.1 of Cellulomonas sp. Y8. Lineage (NCBI taxonomy): Bacteria > Bacillati > Actinomycetota > Actinomycetes > Micrococcales > Cellulomonadaceae > Cellulomonas > Cellulomonas sp. Y8. Next base: position 3,495,845 of record NZ_CP041203.1, on the reverse strand, counting down.
GACCCTCGAGCCCGAGGAGGTCGTCGGGTTCATCTCCCTCGGCCCCGCCCTCGACGAGGACGCCGAACGCTCCGCGCTGCAGGTGTACGCCCTCTACCTCGACCACGGGATGTGGGGGTCCGGCGTCGCGCGCGAGCTCCTGCGCACCGCCATGCAGGACGTCCCGCCGCGCATCCCCGTCACGCTCTGGGTGTTCGCCGACAACGAGCGCGCCCGGCACTTCTACCGCCGGCACGGCTTCCAGCCCGACGGCACCGAGCGCACCGAGGACGTCGGCGGCGCCGACCTGCTCGAGGTCCGCTACCGCCGGCGCTGACCGATGCCGACACCGGCGGACTCGATCGCCACGCTCTGCCGGATCGGCCACGACCGACTCACTAGCGCCGGAAGTGCTCCCAGCCGGTCGCGACCACCGGCCGCGCGCCGCCGACGAGCACCGTGCCCGCCGCGCCGTCCGCGCCCGCACCGGCCTCGGCCACCACGCCGATCCGACGGAACTCCTCCGGCAGCGCGGCCGCCGCGGGGAACGTCGCGAGCAGGCCGTGGTCCTCGCCCCCGCCCAGCACCCAGCCGACCGGGTCGGTGCCGAGGGCGGCGGCGGCCACGGCCAGGGCGTCGAGGTCGTCGCCGAGGGCGTCCGCCGGGTCGTCGAGGTCCAGCACGACGCCGCTCGCCGCGGCCAGCCGCTCGCCGTCGCGCAGCAGCCCGTCCGAGACGTCGAGCATCGCGGTGGCGCCGCCTGCCGCGGCGGCTGGGCCCGCCGCGAGGGGCGGCTGCGGGCGGCGGTGGACGGCGACGACCGCCGGGTCGGCGTCCGCGCACCCCGCGTCGAGGAGCGCGAGCCCCGCGGCCGAGCGGCCCACCGTCCCCGCGAGCGCGACGACGTCCCCGGGCCGGGCGCCGGAGCGCAGGACCGGGTCGGCCCCCGCGAGGTCGCCGTGCACGGTCACCGCGACGACGACGGACGCACCCCCGGACAGGTCACCGCCGACGACGCCGGCCCCGACGGTCGCGCACGCCGCGCCGAGCCCGCGCGCCAGGCCCTCGACCCACGCGACGGGCAGGTCGCCGGGGACGACCAGCGACACGACGATCGCGGTCGGCCGGGCGCCCATCGCGGCGACGTCGGCGAGGTTCTGCATGGCGGCGCGCCAGCCGACGTCCTCGCCGCTGGACCACGCGCGCCGGAAGTGCCGGTCCTCGACGAGGACGTCGGTCGACACGACGAACCGCCCGTCCGGGGCGGCGAGCACGGCGGCGTCGTCGCCCGGCCCGAGCAGCGTGCGGTCGCCGGCGGGGAGGTGCGGGAAGATCCGCGCGAGCAGGCCGTCCTCGGACAGGTCCGCCACGGTGGGGCCGGCGGCGTCGGACAGGTCGGGGGCGGCGCGGTCGGTCACGCCCGCCACGGTAGCGCCCGTGGCACCGGCACCCCGCTCGCGGCCGCACGCCCCGCGCCCGACCGGCGCCCCGCTCGCCGCCGCACGCCCCGCGCCCGGCCGCACTGCGGCGCGCGGCCGACCCGCGAGTGAGCAACCGACACGTCGAGTGCCCATCCCCTGGGTAGGCACTCGACGTGTCGGCTACCCCCTCGGCGAGGAAGCCCCCCGGTTCCGGACCGCCGCCCGCGCCGGGTTACCGTGGCTCCCGTGAGCCGCTCCCCCCGCCGACGCCCCGTCCGCACCGCCGCCGGGACGGCCGCGCTGGCGCTGGCCGGCGTCCCGCTCCTCGCGGGGTGCGCGTCGACCGTCGGGGTCGCGGTGGCCCCCGACGCGGCGGACCCGGCGTGCGCGCGGGTGGTGCTGGCGCTGCCCGAGCAGCTCGGCGACGGGCTGGCCGAGCTCCGCACGACGAGCCAGGCGACCTGGGCGTGGGGCGACCCGACGGACCCGGTGACGCTGCGCTGCGGCGTGGCGGTGCCCGGCCCGACGACCGAGCAGTGCGTGACGATGGAGACGGCGAGCGGGACCAGCATCGACTGGCTGGTGCGGGCCGACGCGGAGCCCGCGGACGCCGGCGCCGGCCCCGACGACGAGGGCGCCGACGACGGCGACGGAGCCGGCCCGGCGACCGCCGACCCCGGCGCGACGGCCGACCCCACCGCGGACCCGTCGTCCGGCGAGGACCCGTCGTCCGGCGCGGACGCGCTGCTCGACCCCGGCTCGTCCGACTGGACGTTCCTGACCTACGGCCGCGACCCCGCGGTGGAGGTGCACGTCCCGGCGGCGGTGGTCGCGGAGCGGTCGACGTCGTTCCTTGACGCGCTCAGCCCCGCGATCGCCCAGGTCGAGGCGACCCGCGCCTGCCTCTGACGCCCGCAGACGCCCCCGGCGCCCGCGACCGCCTCAGCGCAGCCCGGTCGGCCGCTCGAGCGCGAGCTGCAGCAGCTCGTCCAGCAGGTCGGCGTAGGACAGCCCGCTCTGCTGCCACATCCGGGGGTACATCGAGAACGGCGTGAACCCCGGCATGGTGTTGATCTCGTTGACGACCACCTCGCCGCCGGGCGTGACGAACACGTCGACGCGCCCGAGCCCCTCGCCGTCGACGGCCTCGAAGGTCCGCACGGCGACGTCCTGCACGCGGGCGATGACGTCCTCGGGCAGGTCGGCGGGGCACGACAGCTGGACCGCCGCCTCGTCGAGGTACTTGGCCTCGAAGTCGTAGAACCCGTGGGTCGCGTCGGTGACGACGATCTCGCCCGGCAGGGACGCCCGGGGGCGCGCGCCGCCGCGGCCGCCGAGGACGGCGCACTCGATCTCGCGCCCGACGATGCCGGCCTCGACCACGACCTTCGGGTCGTGCTCCTGGGCGGCGGCGACGGCGGCGGGCAGGTCGGCGGGGTCGACGACCCGGGTGATGCCGATGCTGGACCCGGCGCGGGCCGGCTTGACGAACAGCGGCAGGCCGAGCGCCTCGATCCGCGCCCGCACGCCGTCCCGGTCGGTCTCCAGGTCGTCGCCGCGCAGGGTGACGAACGGCCCGACGGGCAGGCCGGCGCCGGCGAGGACGACCTTCATGAAGTGCTTGTCCATGCCCACGGCGGAGGCCAGCACACCCGCGCCGACGTACCGGACGTCGGCGAGCTCGAGCATGCCCTGGAGCGTCCCGTCCTCCCCGAACGGGCCGTGCAGCAGCGGCAGGACGACGTCGACGGCGCCGAGGTCGACGGCGGGCGACCCGGGCTCGATGACCTGCAGCTCCCGCGAGCCGACCTCCTGCGGGAGCAGGACCTGCTCGGGCACGGCCTCGACCTCGGGCAGCCGGCCGTCGACGATGGCCCAGCGGTCCGGGTCGTCGGCGACGCGCACCCACCGGCCCTGCGGGGTGATGCCGATCGGCAGCACGTCGTACCGCTCCCGGTCGATCGCGCGGAGCACGGCCCCGGCGGTGGCGCAGGAGATGGCGTGCTCGCTCGAGCGGCCCCCGAACAGCACGAGCACCCGGGGGCGGCTGGCGGCGGACGCGGCAGGCCCGGACACGGGCTCAGGGAGGCTGGACATCGCCCGGCAGCCTAGCCGCTGGGTGGGACGGGACCGTCGACGCCGCGCGCGTGCGCGTAGCCTGCGGCCCGTGACCCAGCACGAGCACGACGCCGACCTGTCCCGCGAGACCCTCGCCGTGACGGCGGGCCGCCCCGCCCGCGCGCAGGGCGCACCCGTGAACCCCCCGGTGGTGCTGTCCTCGACGTACGTGTCGCAGGGCGTGCCGCAGCCCGGCGAGATGATGTACGCCCGCGGCGACACCGAGACCTGGGGCCCGTTCGAGGCGACGCTCGGCGCGCTGGAGGGCTCGGCGCACCCGGCGCTGGTGCTCGGCTCCGGCATGGCCGCGATCGCCGCGGCGCTGTCGCTCGTCCCGCACGGCGGCCGGCTGGTCCTCCCCCGGCACGCGTACCAGGTGACGCTGGGCTACGCCCGCGACCTGGCGGAGCGCTCCGACGTCGAGGTGCAGCAGGTCGACATCGCGGACACGGACGCCGTCGTCGCCGCGCTGGACCCGGCCGCGTCCCCCACGGGCCGCGCCACGTCGCTGCTCTGGGTGGAGTCGCCCACCAACCCGATGCTCGAGGTGGCGGACCTGCCGGCGCTGGTCGCCGCGGGCCACGCCGCCGGTGCGCTGGTGGCCGTGGACAACACGTTCGCGACGCCGCTCGTGCAGCGCCCGCTGGAGCACGGGGCGGACGTCGTCGTGCACTCGGTGACCAAGTGCCTCGCGGGGCACAGCGACGTCGTGCTCGGCGCGGTGCTCACCGACGACGCGGCCCTGCGGGAGCAGCTGCACGGCTACCGCACGGTGCACGGCGCGATCGCCGGCCCGTTCGAGGTCTACCTGGCCCTGCGCGGCATCCGCACCCTCGCGCTGCGCGTCGAGCGCGCGCAGCGCACCGCCCTCGACCTGGCGCAGCGGCTCGCGGCGCACCCCGGCGTCGTCGAGGTGCGGCACCCCGGCCTCCCCGGCGACCCCGGCCACGAGCGCGCGACCGCGCAGATGGCGGGATACGGCTCGATCATCGGGCTGCGCCCGGCGGGCGGGGCGGCCGGCGCGGACGCGGTCGTCGCCGCGCTGCGGCTGTGGGTCCCCGCGACGAGCCTCGGCGGCGTGGAGTCGAGCATCGAGCGCCGCCGCCGGTTCGCCACCGAGTCGCCGACGGTGCCGGAGGACCTGCTGCGGCTGAGCGTCGGCATCGAGGACGTCGAGGACCTCTGGCGGGACCTGGACCGCGCGCTGCGGGGCTGACGGGCTAGACGCCCTCGGCCTTGCGGGGCCGGCCGAGCAGCAGCGGGGCGAGCGCGTCGACGGGCAGCCCCTCGTGCAGCACCTGCACGACGGCGGCGGTGATCGGCATCTCGACGCCGACGCGCTCGGCCAGGTCGAGCACGGACCGGGACGACTTCACGCCCTCGGCCGTGCCGCCGGTCGCCGCCACGGCCTCGTCGAGCGACAGCCCGCGACCGACGGCCAGGCCCAGCCGGTGGTTCCGCGAGTCGGGGGAGGCGCAGGTCGCCATCAGGTCGCCCATGCCCGCCAGACCGGGGAAGGTCTCGGCCTTCGCGCCCAGCGCCAGGCCGAGCCGCGTGATCTCCACCAGGCCCCGCGTGATCACGGTCGCCATCGTGTTGTAGCCGAGCCCGCGCCCCTGGGAGATGCCCACGGCCAGCGCGATGACGTTCTTCACGGCGCCGCACAGCTCGACGCCCACGACGTCGTCGTTCGTGTACGGCCGGAAGTACCCCGACGCGCACGCGGCGGCGACCCGCTCGGCGGTGCCGGCGTCCGCCGAGGCCACGACGGTGGCGGTGGGCTGGCGCGCGGCGATCTCGGCGGCCAGGTTCGGCCCGGACAGGACGGCGAGGCGCTCGGCAGGCAGGCCCAGCGCCTCCCCCATGACCTCGCTCATCCGCCGGTCGGTGGTGAGCTCGACGCCCTTCATCAGCGACACGGCGACCGCGCCCGGCGCGAGCACGTCGGCGAGCGGGGTCAGCACGGCGCGCGCGGACTGGGACGGCACGGCGACCGCGACGACGTCCGCCCCCGCGACGGCGGCGGCCGGGTCGGCCTCCCCCGTCACGCGCTCGGGCAGGTCGATCCCGGGCAGGTAGCGCTCGTTGCGGTGGTCGCGGGCGATGGCCTCGCACACGGCCGCGTCGCGGCCCCAGACGGTGACGTCGCACCCCGCGTCGGCGAGGACGGCGGCGAACGTGGTGCCCCAGGCGCCGGCCCCGAGGACGGCGGCGCGGGTCACGTGAGGTCCGTCGACGCGCCGCCCGGGCGCCGCATGTCGTACGGCTGCGCCGGCGGCGTCCCGCCCCGCACGTCGGCGAGCAGGGCGGTGATCGCGGCCATGACGCGGCCGGTGGCCTCGCGGAGCGTCGCGGCGTCGAGCGGCCGGTCGTAGAGGTCGGACAGGTCGACCGGGGGTCCGGCGACGACCGTGACCTTCTTGGGCGGGATCGGCTTGAAGAGCTTCTTGTACCGCCCGAGCAGGTCCTGGGCGCCCCACTGGGCGATCGGGACGACGGGCACGCGCGAGGTGAGCGCCAGGCGAGCGACGCCGGTCTTGGCCACCATCGGCCACAGGTCCGGGTCGCGGGTCAGCGTGCCCTCCGGGAACACCGCGACGCACTCACCCGCGGCGAGGGCGGCCTCGGCGGCGCGCAGCGAGTCGCCCGCCTTCGAGGTGTTCCGGTAGACGGGGATCTGCCCCGACGTGCGCAGGACCCAGCCGAGGACCGGCACGCCGAACAGCGACGACTTCGCGAGGATCTTCGGCGCCACCCCGTTGTCGTAGAGGTAGTGCGCGAACGTGACCGGGTCGACGTTCGTCATGTGGTTCCCGGCGGCGATGAAGCCGGTTCCGGCCGGCAGGTGCTCGGCGCCCCGCCAGTCGCGCCGCGTGATCGCGTACAGCACGGGGCGCAGCACGCGGGCGATGTTGCGGTAGGACCGGTTCGCACGGGGGGGATGCACGGGAGCCGATGCTACCCGGCGGGGCCGCGGCGCCCGCCGAGGGCCCGGCCCGCGCGAAGGGGTGCCGGGCGCGACGGGGAGGCCAGAGTAGGGGGCGGGGACGCGAGTGCAACCGGGGATGCGGGGCCGACGTGCGCCGGGCGCTCCGATTTGGCACTATCGACCCCGGTTCCCTCGGCTCAGCCCCAGGGCCGCCGCGCATCGTTGGGACGAAGCGAGCTGCGCGAGAAACCTGGTGCGACGTGCGCGAACGTCGTCGCACCTCGGCTTCGGAGCACCACATTGTCCGTTTCCTCTCGTCCTTCGACCACGTCGACGCAGCCGCGGTCGGTAGCCCCGGGAACCTTCCACGTGCTCGGGGAGGGCGACGCGCTCGCCTGGTCCGAGCCGGTCTACCGGCTGCACGGCTTCGAGCCCGGCGACGTCGTCCCCTCGACCGCCCTGATGCTGGCGCACTGCCACCGCGAGGACCGCGCGGCCCTGGAGGCGGTGCTCCGTGCGACGCCCCGTCCCCGGCGGGGACGGCGACAGCGTCCGCTACCGCCTCCTGGACACCGCCGGCACCGAGCGCTCGGTGCTCGCGGTGCTGGCGCCGGGCGTCGACCCGCGGCACGTCCACCGCGCGGCGGACGGCGACGGCCGGCCCGAGCCCGACCACGACGGGGCCTCGGTCGCGGACGGCGCCGTGCACGACGGACGGCCGGTCGAGCGGCTCGGGATGCTGATCGACCTCGGCGCGGAGATCGGCGCGACCGCCGCCCGCCGCGCGGACGACATGCTCGCCGCGGCGATCGCCTCCCGGGAGGTCATCGACCAGGCCAAGGGCGCGGCCATGCTCGCCTACGGCCTGGACGGCGAGGCGGCGTTCGAGTTCCTGCGCTGGCACTCCGAGCACCTCAACGTGAAGGTCCGGGGCGTCGCGGAGCGCCTGCTCCGGTCCCTGCCCGGCCGGCCGACCGACCGCGACCCCCGCGACGTCCTGGACGCGGCCCTCGCCGACCTCGGTGTCGCGCCCCGGCACGGCGCGCGACCTGACGGGTCACGGCGACGGCCCCACGCTCCCCGCGTCGCTCACGGTCCGGCACGTTCCCGAGGGCCGCGCGGTGGTCGCGCACCTCGAGGGCGAGGTCGACGCCGCCACGGCCCCGACGCTGGTCGCCGGGCTGAGCGAGGCGCTGAAGGCCGTCCCGCCGCGCGGGACGCTCGTCGTCGACGGCTCCGGCCTGCTGCGGCTGGGACCGGTGGCCGCGCTGCACATCGCCCGGCTGCGGCGGCGCGCCGAGAACGCCGGAGTCCAGCTCCGGGTGGTCCCGCCCCGGGACGGCCGCCCCGAGATGCGCGCGGAGGTCGCCGGCACGAGCATGTGAGGGACCCGGCACGAGGAGGACCCGCATGACCCAGGACCCGGACGAGCGCCCCGACGGCCTGCTCCCCGACGGCGACCCCGACGACCAGGCGGAGCAGAGCACGCCGGGCTCCGACGGCGACGGACCCGAGGCGGGCTACACGGGCGCCCAGGACGCGGACGACGACGCGCCGGAGGGTGCTGCGCCCGCAGACGGGCGCTGAGGGATGAGCGCCGTGGCGCAGCCCGGCACGCCCGACGACCCCGTGCAGGTCACGGGGTCGGGGGCGTGGCGTGCCGGGGCCCTCGACGAGATCCAGGAGCTCCTGGTCTCGTCGGTGCCCGTCGACTCCCTGCTCGACGCCATCGTCGGGCACGCCGCCCGGCGCGCCGGGGGCTCGGCCGCGATCACCGTCCGGCTCGGGCGCACGACGGCCGTGGCGGCGGCGTCGGACGCGCTCGCCGCGGCGTGCGACCGTGCGGAGCAGGAGGCCGGCGAGGGGCCGTGCCTCGACGCCTCCCGCGAGCAGCGCCGGATCACCGTCCCCGACGTCCACGACGACGCGCGGTGGCCGGCCTGGCGCGAGGCCACCCTCGCCGCGGGGTTCTGCGCCACGGCCGCGCTCCCGGCCGCCCGGCACGCCGAGGTCGACGTGGACCTCGCGATCGACCTGTACCACCCGCAGCCGCCGGGCGAGTGGGACGAGGACGTCCTCGGGGACGTCGCCCGGTTCGCGGACGACGCCGCCCGGGCGGTCGCGGTGGCGGCGCGCGCCCAGGAGCAGCGCCGCACCAACGAGGACCTCCGCAGCGCGATGGCGGCCCGCGCCGTCATCGACCAGGCGCTCGGAGTGGTCATGGCCCAGAACCGGTGCGGGCCCGAGGAGGCGTTCGACATCCTCCGCCGGGCCTCGCAGACCCGGAACCAGAAGATGCGCGACCTCGCCGCCGCGATCGTCGCGTCGGTCTCCGGCCAGGAGCCGCACAGCCCGCACGACTTCCAGGAGCGGCCGCGCCGCTGACCCGCCGGGGCCGCTGCGGCCACCGCCGGACGGGACGAAGGCCGCGGTCGGCGCGTCCCCCTGCGGCGCGCCGACCGCGGCGCTGTCCGGAGGGGCGCCACCCGTGCCGCCGCGTCGGGCGTCGGGCCGGTGCCTCGGGGCGTCCCCGGCCCCGGACTCGTGATCCGGGCCGTCGCTGGACCCGCGCCCCACGCTAGGGGCATCCGCGCGGGTCGCAACCCGGGAGAGCCGGCGCCGCCCTACCCCACCGTGCTCGCGCGGACCCGCAGCCGGAACGGGACGACGACCTGCGCCGGCGCGACGGCCGGGTCCTCCACCCGCCGCACCAGCAGCCGGACCGCCTCCCGGGCGAGCAGCCCGAGGTCCGGCGCGACGGACGTGAGGCCCACGTACCGGGACTCCTCGACGTCGTCGAACCCCGCGACCGCGACGTCGCCCGGGACCGACAGGCCCGGCGCGCAGGGCGTGCCACGCGCCGAGCGCGAGCAGGTCGTTGAAGCAGAGCACCGCGTCGGGTCGCACCCCGGCGGCGAGCAGCTCGCGCACCGCCCGGACGCCGTCGTCGCGGCGGTAGGCGCCCACCCGGGGCACGAGGGCCTCGTCGGGCGCGAGGCCGGTGGCGGCGAGCGCCTCGACGTGCCCGCGCCACCGCTCGCCGCCCGTGCTGCCCGGCTCCTGGCGGCCGAGCACCGCGATCCGCCGCCGCCCCGTGGCCAGCAGGTGCTCGGTGAGCTCGCGCGCGGCGCGGACGCTGTCCATCGCGACGTGGTCGGCCCCCACGTCGTAGCGGTGCTCGCCGAGCATGACGATCGGGGTGCGCCCGATCCGCCGGACCACCGCCTCGCGCGGCGTGACCAGCGGCGACAGGATCACCCCGTCGACCAGCCGCGAGGTGAGGTCCACCAGCGCGACGCGCTCCCCCTCGAGGTCGCCGCGCGTCTCCTCGATGACCAGGACGCGGCCGTGCTCCTTCGCCGCCCGACCCGCCGCGGACGCGAGCGCCGCGAAGTACGGCGAGGTGAGCTCGGGCACCGCCAGCGCGAGGATCCCCGACCGGCCGTGCCGCAGGCTGCGCGCGGTCTGGTTGGGCCGGTACCCGAGCAGCTCGATCGCGGCCAGGACGCGCGCCCGGGTCACCTCGCTGACGTGCGGGTGGCCGTTCACGACGTTCGACACGGTCTTGAACGAGACCCCGGCGCGCGCGGCCACGTCCCGGAGCGTCACGGTCACGGGTGCCGGCCCACCGCGACCGCGGGCCCGTCCAGCACGGGCACGCCGTCCCCGTCCCAGTCCAGCGGGGTCAGCCACATCTGCCGGCCCGGGAAGGTCGAGCCCACCGCGTCCGGCGGCCAGGCGTGGTGCACGTACCAGGTCGCCCCGTCGTCGGCCGTCACGACGCACCCGTGCCCGGGTCCCGCCGCCTCGGGCGACGAGCGCATGAGCGGCTCGTCCCGCGGCTTGGTCCACGGCCCGATGAGCGCGTCGGCGACCGCCCAGCCGACGCCGTAGTCCGCGGACCCGTAGTCGTTGGCCGAGTAGAGCAGGTGGTAGCGGCCGTCGCGGGCGACCACGGTCGGGCCTTCCACGAGGTGCCCCTCCCACGGCTGGTCGTGCGTGAGTCAGGTCGACGGGTCCGTCCCCGACGAGGGCGGCGCCGTCGGGGCTGAGCTCCTGGACCCGGATCCAGGACCGCACGCCGACGTGGTTGCCGTCGTTCTTCCACAGCAGGTACGGCGTGCCGTCGACGTCGACGAACGGCGAGGCGTCGATGGACCCGCCCTCCGCGTGCTCGCAGACGAACGGGGCCCCGGCCTCGTCGACGAACGGACCCGCCGGGTGGTCCGCGAACGCGACGCCCACGCACTGCTGCTGGGTCTCGCGCTCCATCGCGGTGTAGTACGCGACGTACCGCCCGCCGAGCTCGACCACCTCGGGCGCCCAGTGCCGCCCCGCGCCGGACCACGGGGCGAGCACCGGCATCCCGTCGCCGACCACCTCCCAGCGGACGAGGTCGTCCGACCGCAGCACCGGCAGCGTGCCGAGCCGTCCCTGGGTGCCGTACGCGTACCAGGCACCCTCGGCGCGCAGCACGAAGGGGTCGGGCAGGTTGCCGTCGTAGACGGGGTTGGTGAAGGCCACGTCGGTCTCCTCGGTGGTCGCGGTCGAGGTCGCGGGGTCGGGGGTGCCGGCGCCGCCGCAGCCGGCCACGAGCGCCGCGGCGACCAGCGCCGCCACCGCCGCCGCGCCCGCCGGCGCCACCCGGGTCGTGCCGGATCGCCCTGGTCGCACGCCGCTCACCCCTTCAGCCCGCTGCGCGCGACGCCCTCGATGACGAACCGCTGCGTCAGGACGAACAGGACGATGACCGGGACCGACGCGACGACCGCGCCGGCCATGATCGACGGGTAGTCCGTCACGTAGGCGCCCTGGAGCAGCCGGAGCCCCGCGGGCAGGGTGAGCCGTTCCGGGCTGAACAGCACGTAGACCGGCCAGATGTAGTCGTTCCAGTTCCCGAGGAACGCGAGCACGGCGAGCGTCGCGAGCGCGGGCCGGGTGTTCGGCAGGACCACCCGCCGGAATACGGCCCACTGGTTGGCGCCGTCGAGCGCCGCGGCCTCCTCCAGCTCGACCGGCAGGTTCACCATGAACTGCCGGAGGAAGAACACCCCGAACGCCCCCGCGGCGCCCGGGACGACGAGCGCCCACACCGAGTCCGTCCAGCCGAGCCGGTCGATCATCAGGTAGTTCGGCATGAGGAACACGAACGCCGGCAGGAACAGCGTCGACACGATGACGCCGAACACCAGGCCGCGCCCCCGGAACGGCATCCGCGCCAGCGCGAACGCCGCCGTCGAGGCGACCACCAGGACGAGGGCGGGTGTGCAGGACGCCCGCGAGCAGCGAGTTGAGGAACCAGCGCAGCACCGGGTAGGGCCCGTCGAGGCTGAGCAGCTGCTCGTACGCGGACAGGTCCACCTCGTGCGGCCAGAGCGTCGGCGGGGACGCCGTCGCCTCGCCGTAGGACTTGACCGACGTGAGGCCCATCCAGAGCAGCGGACCCACGAACGTGGCGACCAGCACGAGCACCAGCGCCCAGACGGCGCCCGCGCCGAGCCCGCGGCGCGCGCGCCCCGTGCGCCCCGCGCTCACGACGCGCTCCCGGCGCCGCGGGCGGCCGGTGCGGCCACCCCGCCGGCGACCGCCGCGCCGGTCCCGGTCGCGCAGGGCCCAGAAGTTCGCGATCGACACGAGCCCGAGCCCGATCGACAGCAGGTACCCCATGGCGGCGGCCGAGCCCATCTTGTACTGGCCCAGGCCGGTGTCGAGGATGACCATGAGCGCGGTGCGGGTCGACGTGCCGGGTCCGCCGCTGGTCATGAGGTCGGCCTGCCCGAACATGTTCGCCGACGCCAGGAACGTCATCGTGAGCACGAACGCCAGCACCGGCCGCAGGCCCGGGAGGGTCACGTGCCGGAACCGCTGGCCCGCGGAGGCCCCGTCCACCTCGGCGGCGTCGTAGAGCTCGCGCGGGACGTCCTGCAGCCCGGCCAGGTAGATGATCGTGTTGAACCCGAGGGTCCACCAGACCGTGACCCCCACCAGCGACACCCAGGTCCACGGCTGCGCGGTCAGCCACGGGACCGGGTCGCCGGCGCCGAGCGCGTGCAGCACCCGGTCCAGGCGCGTCAGCCCGAGCAGGTGGTTGAGGACGCCGAGGTTGGGGTCGAGCACGAACCGGAACAGGACGCCGACCACGGCGACCCCGAGCACGTACGGCAGGAACACCACGGCGCGCAGGAACGTCCGCCCCGGGAACCTCCGGTTGAGCGCCATCGCCAGCAGCAGCGGCAGCGTGAGCAGGAACGGCACCGACGCGACCACGAAGACCCCCGTCGCGGCCATGCCGTCCCAGAACCGCTGGAACACCACGCTGGTCGGGTCGAACAGGTCCGCGTAGTTGCCGAGCCCCACGAACGGCTTGCTCGGCATGAGGTAGTCCCAGTCGTGCAGGGACATCCAGATCCCGCGGACCGCCGGCAGCGCGACGAACGTGCCGAACACGAGCACGAACGGGGCCAGGAACGCCCAGGGCGTCCACCACGCGCCCCGGCGCAGCGGGCGCCGGGGCGGCGGGAGCGCGGCGCTCATGCGCCGTAGCGGTCGCGGTTGTCGGCCAGCACCTGGTCCGCGCGCGCCGCCGCGTCCGCCAGCGCCTCGCGCGGCTCCTTCACGAGGAGCACCGCCTCGTTCAGCGCGGTGTAGAGCTCGCCGATCGCGTCGCCGATGCCGGGGATCGACGGCGGGAACCGCAGGTCGTCGGCCTGCTCGGCGATCGCCGCCTGCGGGGCGAGGGCCCGGAACTCCGCCGACTCCCGCGCCGAGCGCCGCGCCGGGACCTGCCCGCCGACGGCCCACGCCGCGGACTGCTGCGACACCCAGTTCACGAACGTGCGGGCGGCCTCGAGCTGGTCGTCCGTCGTGCCCTTCTGCTTGGTCAGCACGAAGTTGTGCGACCCGGCCCACGCGGCGTCGACGCTCCCGATCCGGGGCAGCCGCCGGACGTCCCACTCGAGGCCGCTGATCTCGTCGAGCGTGTTGATCGACCAGATGCCGTTCCAGTTGAACGCGGCCTGCCCGTTCTGCAGGGCGATGATGTCGGCGTCCTGCCCCACGTCGCGGGCGCTCCAGCCGCGGTGCACGGCGTCGACCATCCAGGACAGCGCCTCGACGCCCTCGTCCTGCGCCCAGGCGGCGGTGGCGCCGTCGGCGTCGAGCAGGTCGCCGCCGAACTGCCAGATGAGCGACTGCAGGGTCTGCCCGCCCGTGAAGGTGTGCGGGCTCATCCAGTGCCCCGCCACCCCGTGCGCCAGGAGCGCATCGAGCGCCGCCTCGTACGACGCGCGGTCCATCGGCGGGTCCGCGGGGTCGAGGCCGGCGTCGGCCATGACCGCGGTGTTGCAGAAGAACCCGAGCGGGTGCACGTCCAGCGGGATGCCGTACCGCTCCCCCGCGTAGATGCCGGCGTCCCACACCGGCCGGATGAAGTCGTCCGCGGTGAGCGCGAGGTCCTCGGCGAGGTCGTCCAACGGCAGCAGCAGCCCGCGGGCGGCGGACGTGGGCAGCGAGTCGAGGTGCTGGATCGCGATGTGCGGGCCCTGCCCGGAGGTGAGCGCGGCGGGCAGCTTGGCGTGGAAGTCGGCCCACTCCATCGTCGTCATCTTCACCGCGACGCCCTCGTGCTCCGCGTTGAACCGGTCGACGAGGTCCTGCATCACGGGCCCGTCGCCGCCCGTGAAGCCGTTCCAGAAGGTGAGGTCGACGACCCCGCCGCGCGCGGTGCCCGACGGCGACGGGCTGCCGCTCGAGCAGGCGGCGACGGTCGCGCCGAGGCCGACGGCGCTCAGGCCGGCGAGGAAGCCGCGGCGGGACAGGCCGGCGGGTCGGGGCTGTGCACCCGGACGCGGGCGCGCGGGGGCAGGGACGGGCTGGCTCACGGTGGCTCCTTCGCCATCGGGGCCAGGGGGCGGCGGCTGAGCGCCACCCGGCCGTTACAACGGATAACCGTGGCCTCTGTCTAGCGAAGCCGTTCCTCCGTTGTAAACCCCCACTTCGCCCGCCCGGGGACGACGACGCCCGCCCGGCCGGGGAGGCGGGGCGGGCGTCGTGGGGCCGCGGGCGCGGCGGCGTCAGTCGCGGTCGAACTTCGCGCCGAGCGCCTCGAGCTTCGCGGTGAAGTTCTCGTAGCCCCGGTCGATCAGGCTGATCCCGCGCACGGCGGACGTGCCCTGGGCGGTCAGCGCCGCGATGAGGTGGCTGAACCCGCCGCGCAGGTCCGGGACCTCGATGTCGGCCGCGGTGAGCGGCGTCGGTCCGGAGATGACCGCGGAGTGCGAGAAGTTGCGCTGCCCGAACCGGCACGGCCGGCCGCCCAGGCACTCCTTGTAGACCTGGATGGTGGCGCCCATGCCGCGCAGGGCGTCGGTGAAGCCGAACCGGTTCTCGTACACGGTCTCGTGCACGATCGACAGGCCCTTGGCCTGCGTCAGCGCGACCACCAGCGGCTGCTGCCAGTCGGTCATGAACCCCGGGTGCACGTCGGTCTCGAGCACGATCGACCTCAGGTCGCCGCCCGGGTGGAAGAACCGGATGCCCTCGTCGTCGATCGCGAACTCGCCGCCCACCTTGCGGAAGGTGTTGAGGAACGCCGTCATCTCGGGCTGGGTCGCGCCGCGGACGTACACGTCGCCGCCGGTCGCCAGCGCGGCCGACGCCCAGGAGGCCGCCTCGATGCGGTCCGCCAGGGCCGTGTGCTGGAAGCCCACCAGCCGGTCGACGCCCTCGATCCGGATGACCCGGTCCGTGTCGACGGAGATGATCGCGCCCATCTTCTGCAGGACGTTGATCAGGTCCATGATCTCGGGCTCGATGGCCGCGTTGGTCAGCTCGGTCATGCCCTCGGCGCGCACCGCGGTGAGCAGCAGCTGCTCGGTCGCGCCGACGCTCGGGTACGGCAGCGTGATCTTCGTGCCCTGGAGGCGGCGCGGCGCGCGGATGTGGATGCCGTTCTCGCGCTTGTCCACCACGGCGCCGAACTGCCGCAGGATGTCCAGGTGGTAGTTGATCGGCCGGTCGCCGATCCGGCAGCCGCCCAGGTCGGGGATGAACGCCTCCCCGAGCCGGTGCAGCAGCGGGCCGCAGAACAGGATCGGGATGCGGCTGGAGCCCGCGTGCGCGTCGATGTCGGCCACGTGCGCGGACTCGACGTCGGTCGGGTCGAGCCGCAGGACGCCGCCCTCGGCGTCGGCGGACACCCGCACGCCGTGCAGCTCCAGCAGGCCGGTGACGACGCCGACGTCGCGGATCTGCGGCACGTTGCGCAGCTCGCTCGGGGTCTCGCCCAGCAGGGCCGCCACCATCGCCTTGGAGACGAAGTTCTTGGCGCCCCGCACGGTGATCTCGCCCGAGAGGGGCGTGCCGCCGTGGACGTAGAGGAGATCGGTCATCCCCCCATCGTGGCGCACGCGCGGGGCGGGCCACGCACCCGCGCCGCGCGGGCCGCACAGCGCGCGCCAAACCTCCACATATGGGACGCCCGGGTCGCGCAGGATGCTGCGCGACCCGGGCGGGGTCCCAGGTGCCGGGAGGGCCGGCGGACGGCTCAGAGGCCGGGGCGCTTCCCCAGGCTGAGCTCGACCGGGCGGGCGGCCTTGATCTCGACCGGCGGCAGGTGCTTGGCCGGCAGGGTCCTCGGGCGCCAGGCGTCGCGGGTGGCCTCGAACGCGGTGATCTCGTCCTCGTGCTGCAGGGTGAGGCCGATGTCGTCCAGGCCCTCCATGAGGCGCCAGCGGGTGTAGTCGTCGATCTGGAACGGCACCACGACGTCGTCGCAGGTGACGGTCTTCGCCTCGAGGTCGACGGTCACCTCGGTGCCGGGCGCGGTCTCCAGGACCTTCCAGATGAGCTCGACGTCCTCCTGCGCCAGCTGGGCCGCGACCAGGCCCTGCTTGCCGGAGTTGCCGCGGAAGATGTCGGCGAACCGCGAGGCCAGGACGACCTTGAAGCCGTAGTCCTTGAGCGCCCACACGGCGTGCTCGCGGGACGAGCCGGTGCCGAAGTCCGGGCCGGCCACGAGGACCGAGCCGGTGCGGTAGGCGTCCTGGTTGAGGACGAACGACGGGTCGCCCCGCCAGGCCGCGAACAGCGCGTCCTCGAAGCCCGTGCGGGTCACGCGCTTGAGGTAGACGGCCGGGATGATCTGGTCGGTGTCGACGTTGCTGCGGCGCAGCGGGACGCCGACGCCGGTGTGCTGGGTGAACTTCTCCACGAGCGTGCTCGCTCTCTCGGTCAGAGGGTCTTCGGGGCGGCGGTGCGGCGGCTCAGGCCGGCTGGAGGTCCAGCGGCGAGCCGTCCGGGACCGCCACGTCCGGGCCCAGGTCGGAGACGGACGACAGCGTGCCGCGGATGGCCGTGGCGGCGGCGACCAGCGGTGACACCAGGTGCGTGCGGCCGCCCTTGCCCTGCCGGCCCTCGAAGTTGCGGTTCGACGTCGACGCCGACCGCTCCCCCGGGGCGAGCTGGTCCGGGTTCATGCCCAGGCACATCGAGCAGCCGGCGTTGCGCCACTCCGCCCCGAAGTCGAGGAAGATCTTGTCCAGGCCCTCGGCCTCGGCCTGCAGCCGCACGCGGGCGGACGACGGGACGACGAGGACGCGCAGCGTGTCGGCCTTCTTCTGGCCCTGCATGAGCTTGGCGGCCGCGCGCAGGTCCTCGATGCGGCCGTTGGTGCAGGAGCCGATGAACACGGTGTCGACCGCGATCTCGCGCAGCGGCTGGCCGGGGGTCAGGCCCATGTACTCGATGGCCCGCTCGGCGGCGACGCGCTCGTTGGCGTCGGCGATCTCCTCCGGCACCGGCACGGCGCCCGACAGCGGCAGGCCCTGGCCGGGGTTGGTGCCCCACGTGACGAACGGCTCGAGGTCCGCGGCCTCCAGGACCACCTCGGCGTCGAACGTCGCGTCGTCGTCGCTGCGCAGCGTCTCCCAGTACGCGACCGCGGCGTCCCAGTCCGCGCCCTCGGGGGCGTGCGGGCGGCCCTTCAGGTAGTCGAACGTCGTCCGGTCCGGGGCGATCATGCCGGCGCGGGCGCCCGCCTCGATCGACATGTTGCAGATCGTCATGCGGCCCTCCATCGAGAGGGACCGGATGGCCTCGCCGCGGTACTCCAGGACGTAGCCCTGGCCGCCGCCGGTGCCGATCTTCGCGATGACGGCGAGGATGATGTCCTTCGCCGTCGCGCCGATCGGCAGGGCGCCGTTGACCGTGATCGCCATCGTCTTGAACGGGGCGAGCGGCAGCGTCTGCGTGGCGAGCACGTGCTCGACCTCGGACGTGCCGATGCCGAACGCCAGCGCGCCGAACGCGCCGTGCGTGGACGTGTGCGAGTCGCCGCAGACGACCGTCAGACCCGGCATCGTCAGGCCGAGCTGCGGGCCGACCTGGTGCACGATGCCCTGGTCCGCGTCGCCGAGGGAGTGCAGCCGGATGCCGAACTCCTTCGCGTTGTTCCGCAGCGTGTCGATCTGCGTGCGCGACGTCGCGTCGGCGATCGGCAGGTCGATGTCGAGCGTCGGGGTGTTGTGGTCCTCGGTGGCGAGCGTGAGGTCCGGGCGGCGGACGGGACGGCCGGCGAGCCGGAGCCCCTCGAACGCCTGGGGGCTGGTGACCTCGTGCACGAGGTGCAGGTCGATGTAGAGCAGATCGGGCGCGCCGTCGGCGCCGCGCCGCACGATGTGGTTCTCCCACACCTTCTCCGGCCAGTGTGCCGGCCATGTTCGGGCGTCCTCTCCTCCGTCGGTCGGTGGGGGGCCGACCGGGGTCTTCGTGGTGCCGACTTGCGTCTCAGTGTGCGAGACGGCAATATCGACCTATGGACAACTCTAGCGGAGTCGGCGTGCTGGACAAGGCCGCCTCGGTCCTCAACGCCCTCGAGGCCGGACCCGCCACCCTCGCGCAGCTGGTCAACGCCACCCATCTTGCCCGCCCGACGGCCCACCGGCTGGCCGTCGCGCTCGAGCACCACCGCCTGGTGGGGCGCGACATGCAGGGCCGGTTCGTCCTCGGTCCGCGGCTGACCGAGCTGGCGAGCGCGGCCGGCGAGGACCGGCTGCTCGCCGCCGCCGGCCCCGTCCTCGCGGCGCTGCGCGACCACACCGGCGAGAGCGCCCAGCTCTACCGCCGCCAGGGCGACCAGCGCATCTGCGTCGCCGCCGCCGAGCGGCCGATCGGCCTGCGCGACTCCATCCCCGTGGGCGCCACGCTGACCATGGGCGCGGGCTCCGCGGCGCAGATCCTGCTCGCCTGGGAGGAGCCGGACCGGCTGCACCGCGGCCTGCAGGGCGCCAAGTTCACCGCGACGATCCTGTCCGGCGTCCGCCGCCGCGGCTGGGCGCAGTCGGTGTCCGAGCGCGAGGTCGGCGTGGCGTCGGTGTCCGCGCCGGTGCGCGGGCAGTCGGGGCGCGTCGTCGCGGCGGTCTCGATCTCGGGCCCCGTGGAGCGGCTGTCCCGCCAGCCGGGGCGGCTGCACGCCGCCGCGGTCGTGTCGGCGGCGAACCGCCTGACGGAGGTCCTGCGCCGCACGGCGGAGTGACCCGACCCGCTGAGCGAGGCCGCCACTCCCCTCGGGGGGTGGCGGCCTCGCGGCGTCCCGTCTGCCGCACCGGCCCGAGGTCAGCACGTGCGCCGAGGTCGGCGGTTGCGCCCGAGGTCGGCGGTTGCGCCACCCCTCGGGTGGCCGGAAGCGACGACCTCGCGCCGCACACCCGCCGCGCCCCGCCTGCGCCCCGGACAGCAGAAAGGCCGGCCGCCTGCTGGCGACCGGCCTTTCCTGATGTACCCCCAAGGGGATTCGAACCCCTGTTACCGCCGTGAGAGGGCGGCGTCCTAGGCCACTAGACGATGGGGGCCTAGTTGATCTCACCACCGGAGCGGCTTGACCGGGACTTACTGTACTGCATCCTGCTCGGCCTCTTCAAATCGGCCTTTCAGGGCCGTTCTGCGAAACCTTGCTGGGGTACCAGGACTCGAACCTAGACTAAGTGAACCAGAATCACTCGTGCTGCCAATTACACCATACCCCAATGGCACTTCCGGCCATTCCTCCGGCCCCGCACCCAGCGCCGACCGGCGCACGGGGCGCCTGATGGAGCGGGTTGGAGGACCGGCGTTCTGGACGCCGTGCCGACCGAGAACATTACCGGAGGAACGGGCCTGCTCCAAACCGGCCGCTCGCGACGCGCGTCACACGGCGTCGCGAGCGGGTCCGGTCAGAGCCCCAGGACCCCCGGCAGCTCAGCGAGCGTGGTGATCACCACGTCCGTCGGCAGCGCCTCGGTGTCGTTCGCGTGCTTGGCCCCGAGCTGCGGCCGCGCGAGCCACACGCCGCGCAGCCCGGCCGCCGCCGCGGCGCGCGCGTCGACATCGAGCTCGTCGCCGACGTAGGCCGTCCGCCCCGGGGAGGTCCCCAGCCGGCGGCAGGCCTCGGCGAACACCCGCGGGTCGGGCTTGCCGAACCCGAGGGTGTCGACGCCGACCAGCAGCGGCACGTCGTCGGCCAGGCCCGCGCGGGTGAGCTTGCGCACCTGGTACTCGGTCGCGGCGTTGGTCAGGGCGCCGACCCTGATCCCGGCGTCGAGCAGCCGGCGCACCACGCCGGCGGCGTCGTCGTGCGCGGCCCACGAGCCGGTGAACCGGTCCTCGAACAGCGTGTTCCACCGGTCGTAGGCCGCGTCGTCGAGCACGGGCCCGCCGAACGCCGCGTGCAGGTCGTTCGCCCGGCCCATCCGCTGCTCGCGGTACGACACCTCGCCGAGGGTGTACCCGCGGTACCGGCCGTGGGCGTCCGCGCGCCAGTGGTCGAGCACCTCGGTGTCCCGCGCGGGGTCCAGCCCCGGCAGCCACTCCCGCGAGACGGCCGCCAGGGCCGCGGCGAACGCCCCGTGCGTGTCGACCAGCGTGTCGTCGACGTCGAACAGGACGCCGTCGACGGCGCGCTCCCCCGCGGCCGTCACAGCGACGCGCGCAGCGCGGCGATCCGGGCGAGCGTCGAGGCCCGGCCCAGGATCTCCAGCGACTCGAACAGCGGCGGCGACACCCGGCGGCCGGACACGGCCACGCGCAGCGGCGTGAACGCGAACCGCGGCTTGATGCCGAGCCCGTCGACCAGCGCCGCCTGCAGGGCCTCCTGGACGGCGTCGGTGGTGAACCCGTCCTCGGGCAGGGCCGACAGCGCCTCCGTGGCCGCGTCGAGCACCTGGGCGGTGGTGTCCTTCAGCGCGCCGCGGGCGTCGTCCTCGACCACGAGCGCGTCGTCGGCCGTGAACAGGAAGCCGAGCATCCCGACGGCCTCGCCGAGCAGGGTGACGCGGGTCTGGATCAGCGGCGCCCCGGCGTCGAGCAGCGCGCGGTGCTCCGGGGACAGGTCGGCGTAGGAGTCGGCGGGCACCAGGCCGGCGCGGTGCAGGTACGGCACCAGGCGGTCCCGGAAGTCGTCCGCGTCGAGCAGCCGGACGTGCTCGGCGTTGATGGCCTCGGCCTTCTTGAGGTCGAACCGCGCCGGGTTCGGGTTCACGTCGGCGACGTCGAACGCCTCGACCAGCTCGGCGACCGAGAAGATGTCCCGGTCCGGCCCGATCGACCAGCCGAGCAGCGACAGGTAGTTCAGCAGGCCCTCGGGCGTGAAGCCGCGCTCCCGGTGCAGGAACAGGTTCGACTCGGGGTCGCGCTTGGAGAGCTTCTTATTGCCCTCGCCCATGACGTACGGCAGGTGGCCGAACGCCGGCATCACGGTGGCGACGCCGATCTCGAGCAGCGCCCGGTAGAGCACGACCTGGCGCGGCGTGGACGACAGCAGGTCCTCGCCGCGGAGCACGTGCGTGATGCCCATGAGCGCGTCGTCGACCGGGTTCACCAGCGTGTAGAGCGGGTGCCCGTTGCCGCGGACGATCACGAAGTCCGGGACGGAGCCGGCCTTGAACGTGACCTCGCCGCGGACCAGGTCGGTGAACGTGACGTCCTCGTCGGGCATGCGCAGGCGCAGCACGGGCTCGCGGCCCTCCGCGCGGTACGCGGCCTTCTGCTCGTCCGTGAGGTCGCGGTCGTAGCCGTCGTAGCCGAGCTTCGGGTCGCGGCCGGCGGCGCGGTGCCGGGCCTCGACCTCCTCCGGCGTCGTGAACGACTCGTAGGCGTGGCCGCCCTCGACCAGCCGGCGCGCGACGTCGGCGTACAGGTCCATCCGCTGCGACTGCCGGTAGGGCTCGTGCGGCCCGCCGACCTCGACGCCCTCGTCCCAGTCCAGGCCGAGCCAGCGCAGCGCGTCGAGCAGCTGCTGGTAGGACTCCTCGGAGTCGCGCGCCGGGTCGGTGTCCTCGATCCGGAACACGAACGTGCCGCCGACGTGCCGCGCGTACGCCCAGTTGAACAGGGCGGTGCGGATCAGGCCGACGTGCGGCGTACCGGTCGGGGACGGGCAGAAGCGGACGCGCACCGGCGTCGCGGGGGCAGCAGCACTCACGCGCTCCACCCTAGCGAGCGCGGCGGGCCTCCCCCGCCGCGCTCCGGCCCCACGACCTCAGGAGCGGCGCAGCACCGGGTTGCGCAGGGTGCCGATCTCCTCGACCTCGACCTCGACGACGTCCCGCTCGGCCAGCAGGCCGACGCCCGCCGGGGTGCCGGTGAGGATGATGTCGCCCGGCAGCAGCGTGAACACCTCGGAGATGTACGAGATCAGGTAGGCGACGTCGAACACCATCTGCGACGTCCGGCCGTCCTGCTTGGCCTCGCCGTTGACCCGGGACCGCACGGCCAGGTCCTCGACATCGAGCCCCGGCACGACCCACGGGCCGATCGGGCAGGACGAGTCGAAGCCCTTGGCCCGGGTCCACTGCGAGTCGGACCGCTGGGCGTCGCGGGCGGTGACGTCGTTGGCGACGGTGTAGCCGAACACCTTGCTGAGCGCGTGCTCGGGGGCGACGTCCTTGGTGACCTTGCCGATGACGACGGCGAGCTCGGCCTCGTACGAGACCTCCTCGGTCCAGTCGGGCAGCACGATCGGGTCGTCCGGGCCGACGACGGCGGTGTTGGGCTTGAGGAACAGCAGCGGCGACGCCGGCACCTCGTTGCCCATCTCGGCGGCGTGGTCGACGTAGTTCCGGCCGACGCCGATGATCTTGGACCGCGGGATCACCGGGGCGAGCAGCCGGACGCCGTCGCCGAGCGGGATCCGCTCGCCGGTGGGCTGCACCGGGGTGTAGATCGGGTCGCCGCTGATGACGACGAGCTGCTCCTGACCCGGCTCCCCCTCCACGAGGGCGTAGCGGGGGTCGTCTCCGTTGGTGAACCTGGCGATGCGCACGGCCCCAGCCTAGGTCAGACGCGCGCCAGCACCTCGCCGTGCAGCACCGCGAACCAGCCGTCCGGGTGGGTGCCCCACTCGCGCCAGCCGGCGGCGAGCTGCTCGAGCCCCACCTCGTCGGCGAGCCCGTGCTCGACGGCCTGCCGGGCGAAGTCCGACACGACGCAGCGCTCGGCCCACAGCTCGGCCCACCAGGTGCGGTCCTCGTCCGACGCGTAGCTCCACACCCCGGCCGTGGCGACGAGGCCGTCCGGGTCGAACCCGGCCGCGAGCGCCCAGAAGTGCAGCCGGCGGCCGGCGTCGGCCTCGGCGCCGTTGGCCTGGGTGACCTCGTGGTAGAGCGCGGACCACTCGTCGAGCACAGGCGACGCGGGGAACCAGGTCATGCCGGCGTAGTCCGCGTCCCGCACGGCGACGACGCCGCCGGGCCGGGTCACGCGGCGCAGCTCGCGCAGGGCGGCGACCGGGTCGGTGAGGTGCTGCAGCACCTGGTGCGCGTGCACGACGTCGAACGACGCGTCCGGGAACGGCAGCGCGTAGGCGTCGCCGACCTGGAAGGTCACGTTCTCCGCGCCGGCCTTCGCGGCCTCCTCGCGGGCGAGCTCGAGCACCTTCTCCGAGCGGTCGAGGCCGACGACGGCACCGGGCGCGACCCGCGACGCGAGGTCGACGGTCACGGTGCCGGGGCCGCAGCCCACGTCGAGCAGGGACTGGCCGGGCTGCAGGGCCGGCAGCAGGTAGGCCGCCGAGTTCTCCGCGGTGCGCCACCGGTGGGAGCGCAGCACGCTGTCGTGGTGGCCGTGGGTGTAGATGTCGGCCTGGTGCGTGTCGGTCACAGTCCGACGGTAGCCCGGTCAGGGACGGGCATTCCAGTACCCGGTACGTCGCGTCCCGACCCGCGAGACGATGCGGCCGACGTCACGTGGGCGGGGGCACCCGCGCCCGGACGGCCGCCCGGCTAGCGTGGCGCCATGCAGCGGATCACCGGGGTGGACGTCGCCCGCGGCCTGGCGGTGCTGGGCATGCTCACCGCGCACGTCGGCCCCGGCGGGCCGGACGACCCGTGGCCCTGGTCGCTCGCGCAGGTCGTCGACGGCCGGTCGGCCGCGCTGTTCGTGCTGCTGTCCGGGATCTCCGTCGCGCTGATCTCCGGCGGCTCCGCGCCCGTGACCGGCGTCCGGCGGGTGCAGGCCCGCGCGAAGATCCTGGTCCGCGCGTTCGCCGTGCTCGGGATCGGGGTGGCGGTGATCCTGCTCGGCACGCCGATCGCCGTGATCCTGCCGACGTACGCGGTGCTGTTCGCGTGCGCGACGCCGCTGCTGGGCGTGCCGCCGCGGCGGCTGCTCGGCGGGGCGGTGGCCGTCGCCGCGTTCGGGCCGCTGCTGCACCTCGCGCTCCAGCCGGTGCTCCTGCGGCTCCCGGGCCGGGAGTTCACGGACCTGCTGGTCGGCGACTTCTACCCGGCGGTCGTGTGGTTCGCGTACGTGCTGGTGGGCCTCGCCGTCGGGCGGATGGACCTGCGGGACCGCGGCGTGCGACTCCGGCTGCTCGGCGCCGGGGTGGCGCTGGCGGTCGTCGCGCACGCGGCGTCCGCGCTGCTGACCCGGACGCTCGCCGGCGACCCGACCCTGGTCGCGCTCGTCACCACCGAACCGCACTCGTCGTCGGGCCTGGAGGTGGCCGCGAACACCGGCGTCGGCCTCGCGGTGCTGGCCCTGTGCCTGATCGTGGCCGACGCGGTCCCCGCCCTGGTGGCGCCGCTGGCCGCGACCGGCGCGCTCGCGCTCACCGCCTACACCGGGCAGCTCGTGGTGATCGCCCTGCTCGGGGAGTCGGTGGTGTGGGAGCCCGAGGCCGGCACCTGGATCGCGTTCCTGGTCGTGACGGTGCTGGCGTGCTGGGTGTGGCGCGCGGCGCTGGGTCGGGGCCCGCTGGAGCGGCTGCTGCACACGCTGGCGGCCCGGGCGGCCGACGTGTCGCCGGACGTGCTGCCCCCGCGCGACGCGGTGCCCGCGGCTCGGGACTGAGGCCGCTCAGGGCCAGTCGAGGTGCCGGTCCCACCGGTCCTCGGCCCGGGTGTACCGGACCCGCACGTGCGCCCGGTCCGAGTCGCCCTGCCACAGCTCGACCTCGTCCGGCTCGACCGCCCACAGCTGCCAGGTCGGCAGCACCAGCCCGGGCTCCCGGTCGACCCGGGCGCGGGCCTGCTGCACGGCGGCGTGCAGCTCCTCGGCGGACAGCAGCCGCTCCCCCGGCCGGGACGCGAGCGCCGCGGCGCGCGAGCTCGGCGACCGGCGCAGGAAGTCGGCCGCGCAGGTCGCGGCATCCAGCGCCCGGGCCCGCCCGACGACCCGCACCTGCCGGCCCAGCGGCTGCCAGTAGAACGTCAGCGCCGCCCGCGGCTCGGCCGCGAGGTCCTGAGCCTTGCCGGCCCGCGCGTCGCTCGCGAACACCCACGCCCCGTCCGCGACGTCGGCGAGCAGCACGACGCGCGCGTGCGGTGCCCCGTCGGGCCCGACCGTCGACAGGCAGAGCGCGTGCGGCTCGGGCACGCCGGCGGCGACGGCGGCGGCGAACCAGTCCTGGAACGCGTCGACCGGGTCCGCCGGCAGCGCGTACGGGTCGACCTCGGGCAGGTCGCCGGTGAGCGCGGGCAGCGACCGCAGCAGGTCGCGGGTGCTCGGGCGGGGCAGCATGCCGTTCAGTATCCGGCCGGGGCTCGCGCCGCGTCCGGGACACCGGCCGGGACCTTCGCGGGTCCCGGCCGGCGACGGGGGCTCAGCCCAGCTGCAGCAGCGGGTCGCCCGCCGCGACGCGGCTGCCCGGCTCCGCGATCCGGGTGAGCGAGTCCGGCTGCGCCTCGAGCCCGACGACGGGGCAGATCGCCGACCGCCCGCCGGCCTCGACCGCCGCCGGGTCCCACTCGACCAGGAGCTGGCCCTGCTCGACGGCGTCGCCCTCGGCGACGTGCAGCGTGAAGCCCTCGCCGCCGAGCTGGACGGTGTTGATGCCGAGGTGCACCAGCACGCCGCGGCCGCCCTCGGCGAGCAGCACGAACGCGTGCGGGTGCAGCTTGGCGACGGTGCCGGCCACCGGGGCGACGACCGAGCGGCCGGCGCCGGACTCCGCGTCCGGCTGCACGGCCAGACCCGGGCCGACGATCTCCTGGGCGAACACCGGGTCGTCCACGTCCGCGAGCGCGTGCACCACCCCGGCGACCGGCGCGAGGACGGTCAGCGCCATCAGCGCAGGTCCTCGATGTCCGAGGCCAGCGTGTCCGCCTCGGGCCCGACGATGACCTGCACGACCGTGCCGGACTGCATCACGGCGATCGCCCCGGCCGCCTTGAGGACGGACTCGGTCACCTTCGACGGGTCCTCGACCTCGACGCGCAGCCGGGTGATGCAGGGCTCGAGGTCGACGATGTTCGCGTCGCCGCCGAGTCCGGCGAGGATCTGCTCTGCCTTGCTCATGATTCTTCTCCTTCGTGCTTCCCGCCGGTGCGGTGCGGCGGGTCGGTGCTGGCGTGCGGCGGCCCCGCGCGGGCCGCGGCTGTCACATGAGGTCCTCCAGGTCGGAGGCGAGGGTGTCGACGCTCGGGCCGATCACGACCTGCACCACCCGGCCGGACACCATCACGCCGAACGCGCCGGCGGCGCGCAGGGCGGCGGCGTCCACCCGGGACGGCTCCTTCACGAGCGACCGCAGCCGCGTCGTGCACGGCTCGATCTCGTCGATGTTCCCCACCCCGCCCAGGCCGGCGAGGATCGCCTCGGCCTGGCCGGTGCCCCGCGCGCTCATCCGGTCCTCCCGTCGTCCAGGGCCGCGCCCACGGCCTCCCGCTGGTCGCGCCGCTCGTCCTCGTCCCGCTCGCGCAGCCGCGGCACCAGCGCCGGTGCCGGCGCGCTGAGCGGCACCCACACGCTGTACCGGTCCCCGCGGTAGCAGGCGTTCGAGTACATCGCGGGGGTGTCGGCGCTGAACGTCCGCCGGGTCGCGCGCAGCACCGCGCGCGTCGCGCGCAGGTCGAGCAGCGCGGCCTCCTCGTCGGTCGCCTCCGCGGCGGTCAGCGTCTCCTCGCCCCACGACGGGTCGAGGCCGACGGCGCGCAGGGCGTCGTGCATGCTCGGCGGCGGGCCGTCGGCGAGCAGCCCGGGCACCAGGCCGACCGACACCCAGTGCTGCTCGATGCTCATCGGGGACCCGTCGGCGTACCGGACGCGGCGCAGGTGGTGCAGCGGGGCGCCCGGCTCGGTGCCGAGCGCGTCCGCGGCCTCCGCGGAGGCGGGCACGGTGCCCATGCCGAGCACCCGGGTCTCGGGCCGCATCCCGCGCCGGCGCATCTCCTCGCCGAAGGTCGTCAGCCGCATCTCGAAGTCCATGCGCTGCGGCGCGACGAACGTGCCGCGCCCCTGCTCGCGCACCAGCACGCCCTCGCCGACGAGCGCGTCGACGGCCTGGCGCACGGTCATCCGGGAGACGCCGAACCGCTCGCACAGCGCCCGCTCGGACGGGATCGCGTCGCCGACGTGCAGCTCGCGCTCGACCAGGCCGACCAGGTAGGCGCGGACCGCCTGGTACTTGTGGGCGCCGGGGGCGGCGGACTGCTTCGCGTGCACGCGCTCACCCTCCCACCTCGGTCGCCGTCGTCCGCACCACCGGGTGCCCGTCCGGGCGCTCCGCGGGCGGTCATGTGGTCCTTGACACATACTCCGGTCTAGACCACTCTGACCGCAACTGGTCCAGACAACTTGCCGGCTCGACGGCGACCACGCACGTCCCGCACCGAAGCGCACCGCGTGCCCACACCTCCCCCCGACCCGCGCGCACCCCGCACCGGCGGCGCCCGCGACCCGAACCCACGAGGAGTGACCATGACCGCCACCACGGTCGATACCCCCAAGCGGGGCATCCCCGGACTCGCGCAGCTGCAGCGCGTGGGTCGATCCCTCATGCTCCCGATCGCCTCCCTGCCCGCCGCCGCGCTCCTCCTGCGGCTCGGCCAGGCGGACATGCTCGGCGCCGACGGCCTCGGCGCCCGCGCCGACTGGCTGCTGCCGGTGGCCGACGTGCTCGCCGCGGCCGGCAACGCCCTGCTCGGCAACCTGCCGCTGCTGTTCGCGCTCGGCGTCGCCATCGGGTACGCCCGGAAGGCCGACGGGTCGACGGGCCTCGCGGCGCTCGTGGGCTACCTCGTGTTCAAGGGCGTCACGGACGCCCTGTCGCCCTACATCCTCGGCGAGGCGGCCGAGGGCGAGACGCAGGAGCTGATCAACTACGGCGTGCTCGGCGGCATCGTCATCGGCCTGACCGCCGCGCTGCTCTACCAGCGGTTCTACCGGATCAAGCTGCCCCCGTACCTGGCGTTCTTCGGCGGCCGCCGGTTCGTCCCGATCGTCACGGCGGGCGCCGCGGTCCTCATCGCCGTCGTCGCGTCCCTCATCTACCCGGCGTTCGACGCGGGCTTCACCGCGGTCGGCGAGTGGGTCACCGGCTCGACCATCATCGGCGGCTTCGTCTTCGGCACCCTGAACCGGCTGCTGCTGCCCTTCGGCCTGCACCACCTGCTGAACTCGCTGCCGTGGTTCCAGTTCGGCTCCTACGAGGCCGACGGCCAGGTGTGGAACGGCGACATCGCCCGGTTCCTGCACGGCGACCCGACCGCCGGCACCTTCATGACCGGCTTCTTCCCGATCATGATGTTCGCGCTGCCCGCCGCCGCCCTGGCGATCGTGCACACCGCGAAGAAGAAGAACCGCAAGGTCATCGCCGGCATCATGGGCTCGGCCGCGCTGGTCGCGTTCGTCACCGGCGTCACCGAGCCGCTCGAGTTCGCGTTCGTCTACGTGGCCTACCCGCTGTACGCGATCCACGCCGTGCTGACCGGCACCTCGCTCGCGCTGGTCAACGCGCTCGACATCCGCAGCGGGTTCGGGTTCTCCGCGGGCGCGATCGACTACCTGCTGAACTTCCGGATCGCCGAGCAGCCGCTGCTGCTCATCGTGATCGGCCTGGTCTACGCGGTCATCTACTACTTCCTGTTCCGGTTCATGATCCTGAAGTTCAACTTCAAGACGCCGGGCCGGGAGGACGACCCCGTCGCGGAGGGCGCGGGCGACGAGGCCGCCCGTGCCGCGGACACCGCCCCGGCCGAGGTCCCGGCGACGGCGTCGGTCCCGGCCGCCAGGGTCGAGTCCCGCGCGGACGACCCGGGCCGGCGTCCGGGCGACAGCACCTCGGGCGAGTCCCCGGCCTGACGCCGGCGCCTCGAGGCGGAGACGAGTGGAGCGTCCTGCCCGACACGCGCGGCGTGTCTCGGCAGAACGCTCCACTCGTGCGTCCTCGCGGTGGGTCAGGCGATCTCGACCTGGCTCAGGAACTTCTCCAGCGCGTCCAGGCTGGCCTCGGCGTCCGGGCCATCGGCCTCGGTCGCGAGCACGACGGTCTCGCCCGCGGCGGCGCCCAGGGTCATCACCCCGAGGATGCTCGCGGCCTGGACCGGGGCGGCGTCGCCCTTGCGGACCGTGACGGGCACCGGCTGCTTGCCGGCCTCCGCGACGAACAGGGCGGCGGGGCGGGCGTGCAGACCCTCCGCGATGGCGACGACGACGGACCGTTCCATGCCTGACCTCCGGTGCGAGCGGGATCGTGCCCGGCGTTGGGCACGCCCCGACTGTAACTGGTCTGGACCAGCCGCGGGGAGGCGCGCCCGCGCGCCGCGGGGGTCAGCCCGCGCGCACCTCGTCGACGCCCTTGTTCGCCAGCTGGTCCGCCCGCTCGTTCCCGGGGTCGCCGGCGTGGCCCTTCACCCAGTGCCAGGAGATCGCGTGCCGGGCGACCTGCTCGTCGAGCGCCTGCCACAGGTCCTGGTTCTTCACGGGCTTCTTGTCGGCGGTGCGCCAGCCGTTGCGCTTCCACCCGGCGATCCACTTGGTCACGCCCTGCATGACGTACTGCGAGTCGACGTGCAGGTCGACGCGGCACTGCTGGTTGAGCGCCCGCAGCCCCTCGATGACGGCCGTGAGCTCCATGCGGTTGTTCGTCGTGACGGCCTCGCCGCCGAACAGCTCGCGCTCGTGCCCGTTCGAGCGCAGCAGCGCGCCCCAGCCCCCGACGCCCGGGTTGCCCTTGCAGGCACCGTCCGTCCACATCTCGACGGCGGGCGGGGTGCTGCTGGGGGCGTCGCTCATGGTCGCCCACTGTAGGGCCGCCGAACCGTGGAAGGATCGGCCGGTGCCCCCCACCGACCGCCGGACCCTCGCCGACCGCGTCCCCGCGAACCCCCGGGACCCCGACGCGCTCTACGAGGCGTTCACCGGGTGGGCCACCGACCAGGGGCTCGCCCTCTACCCGCACCAGGACGAGGCGCTGCTGGAGCTGGTGACCGGCTCGCACGTCATCCTGTCGACGCCGACCGGATCCGGGAAGTCGCTGGTCGCGACCGCGGCGCACTTCGTCGCCCTCGCCCAGGGCCGCCGCACCTACTACACCGCCCCGCTCAAGGCGCTGGTGAGCGAGAAGTTCTTCGCGCTGGTCGAGGCGTTCGGCTCCGCCAACGTCGGCATGATGACCGGCGACTCCGCCGTGAACCCGGACGCGCCGATCATCTGCTGCACCGCGGAGATCCTGGCCAACCAGGCGCTGCGCCAGGGCCCGGGCGCGGACATCGGCCAGGTCGTGATGGACGAGTTCCACTTCTACGCCGACCCGCAGCGCGGCTGGGCGTGGCAGGTGCCGCTGCTGGAGCTGCCGCGCGCCCAGTTCCTGCTCATGTCGGCGACGCTCGGCGACGTGTCGTTCTTCGTCGACGACCTCGAGCGGCGCACCGACGTCCCCGTCGCCGTCGTCGCGGGCGCCGAGCGGCCGGTGCCGCTGACGTTCTCCTACGAGGTCGAGCCGCTGCACGAGCTGCTGGAGATGCTGGTGCAGACCGGCCGCTCCCCCGTGTACGTCGTGCACTTCACGCAGAAGGAGGCCGTCGAGCGCGCGCAGGCGCTGCTGTCGATGACCCTCGCCTCCCGGGAGCAGCGCGACCGGATCGCCGACGAGCTGGGCGACTTCCGGTTCGGCCCGGGCTTCGGCAGGACGCTGTCCCGGCTGCTGCGGCACGGCGTCGGCGTGCACCACGCGGGCATGCTGCCCAAGTACCGCCGGGTCGTCGAGCGGCTGACCCAGAAGGGCCTGCTCCGGGTCGTCTGCGGCACCGACACCCCTCGGCGTCGGGATCAACGTGCCGATCCGCACGGTGCTGCTCACCTCGCTGGTGAAGTACGACGGCACCCGGATGCGGCACCTGTCCGCCCGCGAGTTCCACCAGATCGCCGGGCGCGCCGGCCGCGCCGGGTTCGACACCACGGGCGAGGTGTACGTGCTCGCGCCCGAGCACGTCATCGAGAACCGCAAGGCCCTGCAGAAGGCCGGCGACGACCCGAAGAAGCTCAAGAAGATCGTCCGCAAGCAGGCCCCGCCCGGGATGGTCAACTGGACGGACAAGACGTTCGAGCGCCTGCGCGACGCCGAGCCCGAGCCGCTGACCTCGTCGTTCGGCGTCTCGCACGCGATGGTGCTCAACGTGCTGGCCCGCCCGACCGGCGACCCCGTCGAGACGATGAAGCACCTGCTGCTCGACAACCACGAGCCCGAGGCTTCGAGGGGCCGGCTGGTCCGGCAGGCCATCGCCATCTACCGGTCGCTGCGCACGGCCGGCGTGGTCGAGCGGGTCGTCGAGGACGGCCCCGGCCCGGAGCGGCTGCGCCGGACGGTGCGGCTGACCCTCGACGTGCCGCCGACGTTCGCGCTGAACCAGCCGCTGTCCCCGTTCGCGTACGCGGCGCTCGACCTGCTCGACATGGAGGACCCCGGCTACGCGCACGACGTGGTGTCGGTCATCGAGGCGACGCTGGACGACCCGCGCCAGGTGCTCGCGGCGCAGGAGAACCGCGCCCGCGGCGAGGCGGTCGCGGCGATGAAGGCGGACGGCATCGAGTACGAGGAGCGGATGGCGCTGCTCGAGGACGTGTCCTACCCGAAGCCGCTCGCCGAGCTGCTGGGCGCGTCGTTCCAGATCTACAAGCAGACCAACCCGTGGGTCGCCGACCACGAGCTGTCCCCGAAGTCCGTCGTCCGCGACATGCACGAGCGCGCCGCGACCTTCGCCGAGTACGTCTCGCTCTACCAGCTCGACCGGACCGAGGGCGTGCTGCTGCGCTACCTCGCGGACGCGTTCCGGGCGCTGCGGC
This sequence comes from Cellulomonas sp. Y8, assembly GCF_008033115.1. NCBI lineage: Bacteria > Bacillati > Actinomycetota > Actinomycetes > Micrococcales > Cellulomonadaceae > Cellulomonas > Cellulomonas sp. Y8. Next base: position 3,463,865 of record NZ_CP041203.1, on the reverse strand, counting down.
AGACCGTGCCCGACGACCTGCGGACCGAGGAGCTGCACGAGATCGTCGAGTGGCTGGGCGACCTGGTGCGCCGCACCGACTCCAGCCTCCTCGACGAGTGGGAGCGGCTCGCGCACCCGGAGGACCTGGACGACGCCACGGTCACCGAGTCGCGGCCGGAGGACGACGCTCCCCCGCCGATCACCGTGAACAAGCGGGTGTTCCGGGCGCTCGTCCGCGGGGCGCTGTTCCGCCGGGTCGACCTGGCCGCGCGCGAGGCGTACCCGGCGCTGGCGGCGCTCGGCGACCAGGACGCCGCGGACCAGCCGTGGACCGCCGACCGGTGGGGTGACGCGCTCGACCCGTTCTACGACGACCACGACGAGATCCTCACCGGCCCGGCGGCCCGCGGGCCCGCGCTGTTCCAGGTCGACGAGCGACCCACCGGGCACGGCGACGCGGGTGCGCGCGGCGACCTGTGGTTCGTGCGCCAGCTGCTCGACGACCCGGCCGGCGACCACGACTGGCGCATCGACGCGCTGGTCGACCTGCCGGCCTCGGACGCCGCCGGCGAGGTCGTGCTGCGGGTGCTCGCGGTGGGGCCGCTCTGACCTGCGGGAACGGCTTGATCGATTCCAGATAAGGACAGGCAAACCTGCGTTTCCGCAGGTCAGGGCAGCCTTTCCTGTGATGACAGGACGTCATCTCGGGCCTACCGTGGCTGCCATGAGCGCCCTGTCGACCCACCTCCTGGACCGTGACCGCACCGCCGACCCGGCGCCCCGGCGCGCCTCCGAACCGGGCGCTCCGGGCTCCGTCGACCCCGGTCCCGGCGCCCTGTCCGCGGTCGTCCTGCCGACCGCGGAGCGGCTGAACTGGCTGCGCGCCGGCGTGCTCGGCGCGAACGACGGCATCGTCTCCGTCGCCGCGACCGTGGTCGGCGTCGCGGGTGCGGCGACCGGGCTCGCGACCCTCGCGGTCGCCGGCGTCGCCGCCCTGGTCGCGGGCGCGCTGTCGATGGCGGCGGGTGAGTACGTCTCGGTCAGCAGCCAGCGCGACGCGGAGAAGGTGCTCCGCGCGCACGGCGTCCGGGACGCCGAGGAGTCGCTGACCAACCCGTGGCACGCGGCGCTCGCGTCGCTCGTGGCGTTCGTGGTCGGCGGCGTCGTGCCCCTGCTCGCGATGCTCGGCCCGTGGGGCGGCGAGGCGCGCGTGGTGGCGACGTTCGCGGCGGTCGTCGCGGCGCTCGTGGTGACCGGCACCGTCAGCGCCCGCATGGGTGGCGCCCCGGCCGGCCGCGCGGTGCTCCGCAACGTCGTGGGCGGCAGCCTGGCGATGGCGATCACGTACGGCGTCGGCTCCCTGGTCGGCCTGGCGCTCTGACCCACCGGGCTCTGCGCCCCCGAGGTCGACGGTTCCGCCCCGGGTCGTCGGTTGCGCCGGGGCCTCCGTGGCCGGAACCGGCGACCTCGGCAGCGGGCGGGTGGCGTCAGAGACGGGCGGCCGCCAGCACGACCAGCGCGAGGACGCCGAGCACGCCGGCCGCCAGCAGGGCGTCGGCGGCGCCCAGCGGGACCGGGCGCCAGACCGTGCGCGGCCCGGCGGCGAGCCCGCGCGACTCCAGCGCCAGCGCGACGCGCTCGGACCCGCGGATCGACGCGACCAGCAGCGCGAACGCCGACCGAGCCAGACCGCGCCAGCCCTCGCGCGGCCGGCCGTCCCGCCCGAGCGGGGCGCGGACCAGCTGCGCCGCCCGGATCGTCGCCCACTGCCGCGGCAGCCCCGCGAGCATCCGGTGGCCCGCCAGCAGCGCGTACGCGTACCGCGGGCTGAGCCTCGCGTGCCGGACCAGGCTCACCATCAGGTCCCGCGGCGGCGTGCTCGCGAGGAACGCGACGGTCGCGACCCCGATCACGCACCCGCGCAGGGCGAGCGCCGCGCCGACCACCAGACCCTCGTGCGTCACCCGGAACGGCCCGCCGGCGACCAGGACCGCCCCCGGCCGGCTCATCGCGTTGACCAGCAGCACCCCCGCGCCGAACGTCCAGAACGGCACCTGGGCGAGCAGCAGCCGCCGGCCGCCCACCCCGGCGCCCCACCTGGCCGACATGAGCCCGAGCAGGTACAGCGCGGCGAGCGCGGCCGGGTCCAGCAGGGCGAGGGTCGCGAGCGACACCGCGACGACGAGCAGCAGCTTGACGGTCGGGTTCCGGGCACCGAGCGCCGTCACGGGACCGGCACCTCCGTCGGGTCGGGCGCGCCGGCCGGGTCGGGCGCGCCGGCCGCGCGCAGGGCGCGGGCGTCCAGCGCGGCGAGCGCGTCGCGCAGCCGGTCCGCGTCGCCGACCACCTCCACGAGCCGTCGCAGGAGCCGCGACGGCCGCAGCCGCGCGGCGCCGAGGAGGCGCGGCTCCCGCAGGAGCGCGAGCGGGTCCACGTCCGCGACCAGCCCGCCGTCGGCGACGACCAGCACCCGGTCCGCGACCGACGCCACCGCCCGCAGGTCGTGGCAGGTGAGCAGCACGGCCCGCCCGGCGCGGGCCTGGTCCGCGAGCGCCCGCAGCACGGCCGTGGTGCCGTGCCGGTCGAGCCCGAACGTCGGTTCGTCCGCCAGCAGGACCGGGCGGTCGTGGACGAGCATCGCGGCCAGGCTCAGCCGGCGCTGCTCGCCGCCGGACAGCCGGTGCGGGTCCCGGTCGGCGAGCGCGGTGAGGCCGGACCGGGCGAGCGCGGCGGCCACCCGCGCGTCCGTGGCGGGGCCGGGCGGCAGCCCGACGGCGACCTCCGCCGCCACCGTGCGCCCCGCGAGCTGGTGCTCGGGGTTCTGCACGACCAGCCCGGGGCGCGCGCCCTCGACGACGCCCGCGAGCGGGGGCAGCACGCCCGCGAGGGTGGCGACGAGCGTGGACTTGCCCGAGCCGTTGGCCCCGACGACCGCCACGACCTCGCCGGCCCGCAGCCGGAGGTCCACGTCGCGGAGCACGGGCTCCGCGGCTGGCCGACGGCGGGCCGCTCGACCCGCGGGCCGCCGGCCGACCGCCAGCCCCCGGGCGGCCAGCAGCACCTCCCCCCGTCCGGCGGCCGGGGCGCGCGCCGGCGGCGCCTCCTCGGCCAGCCCCGGCAGCAGGTCGAACGCCCCCGGCTCCCCCACCGCGCCCCCGAGCGCCACCGCGAGCTCGACGTCCTCGGGCAGCCAGCAGCCGCGGGCGAGCAGCTCGTGCCCCGCCTCCCGCGCCACGTCGGCCGCGGGACCGTCGTGGGTGACCCGCCCGTCGGCGGACAGCACCACCCACCGACCGGGCAGGCCGGCCACGCCCGAGTCCCCCGCGAGCGCGTCCAGCCGGTGCTCGACCAGCACGCACGCCGCGCCCGTCGACGCCCGCGCCGCGGCCAGCGCCGCCCGCACCGCCTCGGCGCCGTCGGCGTCCAGCATGGACGTCGGCTCGTCGAGCAGCAGGAGCCGGGGGCGGGTCACCACCGCGGCCGCGAGCGCGACCCGCTGCAGCTCGCCGCCGGAGAGCGCGTCCGTGCGGCGGCCGGCCAGGTGCGCGGCGCCCGCGGCCCCGAGCGCCGCCGCCACCGCCGGCCCGATCGCGCCGGGCGGCGTCCCGAGGTTCTCCAGCGGGAAGGCGACCTCGTCCGCGACGTCCGCCAGGCAGACCCCGGTCTCGGGGTCCTGCGCGAGCACCCCGACCACGTCCGCGAGCGCCGCGACGCCGTGCTGCGCGACGGAGCGGCCCGCGACCACGACCCGTCCCGAGAGCCGCGCGGGCACCGCGTGCGGGACGGCGCCGTGCAGGCACCGCAGCAGCGTCGACTTGCCCGCGCCGGACGGGCCGAGCACGAGCACCTGCTCCCCCGGCGCCAGCCGCAGGTCGACGGGGCCGACGCCCGCGCCGCCGTCGAGCACCGCCTCGAGCCCGGCGACGTCGAGCACGGCTGCCGGACCCGCCGCCTGCTCAGCCACGCCGCGCCACGGGCTCGCGTCCGACGGCCGCCGCGCGCCCGATCGCGAACCCGTCCAGCACCCCGGTGCGGTGCAGGGCGTCGACGACCACCTTCGCCAGCAGCCCGCCGAGGACGACGCCCGACGCGGCCTGCAGCACGAACCGCAGGACGAGCACGTCCTGCCCGTACCAGCCGAACCGGAACGCCGACCACCCGAACACGAGCGTCGCGCCGAGCAGCCCCGAGACGGCGAACCGGGTCCAGCCGAACCGCCGGTACCGCCCGAGCGCGAACGGGATCTCGCTGCCGAGGCCCTGGAGCAGCGCGGCGACGACCAGCAGCGGCCCGACCGGCGACCCGAGGAACACCACCTCGACCACGGAGGCCAGCACCTCGGCGAGCACGCCGACGCCGGGCCGCCGGATGATCGCGACCGCGATCGGCGCCACCAGCAGCCAGCCGCCGAGCAGCACGTGCTGCGCGAGGTCGCCCGCGGGACCCATCAGCACCGCGAGCCCGTTCCACGCCTGGACCAGCGCCCAGTACAGGAACCCGAAGACCACCCCGAGGACGACCATGAGCACGATGCCCTTCAGCGCGAGCGGCTCGCGCAGCCGCCCGCCCGGGACGCGCTCAGCCACGGGACCGGGTCGGGCTGTTGAGCGAGAAGGTGACGTGGCTGGTGACGTGCTGGACGCTGCGGCCGACCCGCGCCCACGCGCCGACGACGGTCTCCACGAGCGCGCCCACGTCGCCCTCCAGCCGCGTGACGAAGTGCTCGGAGCCGCGGAAGGTCCCGTTCCCCCGCGCCAGCTCGATCGCCGCCTCGATGTCGCGCATGTGATCGGGCTCCACCCCGGCCCGGACGTCGTCCGCGAGCGGGTACAGCGCCCACTCGGCCGCGCCCGACCGGCCGGTGCGCCGGCCCGGCGGCAGCGCGACCGCGCGCGGGCCCGCACCTCCGGGCAGCGCGCACCGCACCTCGCCGGGGCAGCCGCGGGACAGGTGCAGCGTGACCGCCGCGTGCTCGCCGGTGGCGGCCACCGCGTCGACGAGGTCCGTGACGTACCGGAGCAGGTCCGCCTCGGCGCCGCCGACGTAGGTGCTCACGTCGCCGGTCTGCACGACCAGGCCGTCCGTGGCCACGGAGCCGAGCACGCCGAGGATCGTCTCGGCGTACCGGTCGGACATCACCGCGACGGTGACGCGGGCGCCGACCCCGAACCGGAGCGGGTCGGCCACCAGGTCGGCGGCCTCCGCGGGCCGGGCGGGCGTCGACGGCGGTGTCGGGATCATGCGTCCTCCTGTGCTGGTCGGATCAGCACGGGAGGACGGCGGACGGGTGCCCGGCATCCTGCGAGATGTCGCTCCCTGCGCTGGCATGATCCAGATCAGGTTCTACGGTCGGAGTTCGAGTACTCCCTCTCAGCCCGGCTCACCGGACTCCCGTGCTCACCCGCACGCTAGCAGCCCCGGGACGCCCGGGCGGCGTCCTAGGCTGACCCCGTGAGCAGGTCCAAGAACGCGCCGTCTGGGACGCCCGCGCTGGTCGCGCTGGCCGCCGCCGGGGTCCCGCACACGGCGCACGCGTACGACCACGACCCCCGCAGCACGGTCGGCTACGGCCTGGAGGCCGCCGAGGTGCTCGGCATCGACTCCGAGCAGGTCTACAAGACCCTGATGGCGTCGGTCGACGGGACGCTCACCGTCGCGGTGGTGCCCGTCGCGGGGAAGCTCGACCTCAAGGCGCTGGCCCACGCGGTCGGCGGCAAGAAGGCCGTGATGGCCGACCCCGCCGCGGCGGAGCGCGCCACGGGGTACGTGGTCGGCGGCATCTCCCCGCTCGGCCAGAAGACCGCGCACCCGACCGTCGTCGACGAGACCGTGCAGCTGTTCGACACGGTGTTCGTGTCGGGCGGCCGCCGGGGCCTCGACGTCGAGCTGGCCCCGGACGACCTGATCCGGCTCACCTCGGCCACGGTGGCGGACATCGCGCGCGGCTGACCGCCCGCGCGTCCGCCACCGGACCGCCGCTACCGCGCGCTCCGCGCCAGCGTCCGCACCCCCACGAGCAGCCCGAGGCCGGCGGTCAGCACCGCCGCCACCGCGCCCCACGCGACCGTCGAGGACGCCAGGTCCCCGGCGAACAGCGCGCGCTCGGCGTCCACGACGTACCGCAGCGGGTTCACGTCCGCCGCGGCCTGCATCCACTGCGGCCCCGTCTCCAGCGGCAGCAGCATCCCGGACAGGATGAGCAGCGGGAACAGCAGGGTCTGCTGCACGGCCCAGAACATCCAGTCCTGCTTCCGGACCGCGATCGCGAGCGCGTAGGACAGCGACCCGATCCCGACGCCGAACACCGCGAGCAGCACCAGCCCCAGCAGCGCGCCGGCCGGGCTGAACGAGAACCCGAACGGCAGCATCACCGCCACGACGACGACCGACTGCGCCACGATCGGCACCATCTCCTTCCAGGACCGGCCGACCAGCTGCGCCGACCGGGCCAGCGGGGTGACCAGCAGCCGCTCGTGGGCGCCGGTCTGCATCTCGAACAGCAGGTTCGCCCCGGTCGTCGACGTCCCGAACAGCGTCGTCATCACGAGGATCCCGGGCACGAACCAGGCCCAGACGTCCCCGCCGGGCAGCCCGTCGCCGACGGACCCGGCCAGCAGCGGCCCGAACAGGCCGAGGAACACGACGGGCTGGATCAGCCCGAACACGACGGAGAACGGGTCGCGCACGGTCGGCAGCAGCTCGCGGGTCATCACGAGCCAGGCGTCGCCCCACCAGGACCGGGTCGCCTCGCGCGCGGGCAGGGTCTCGGTGGGCAGGGTCGGAGCGGTCGTCGCGGTCATGCCGCCACCTCCACGGGGTCGGTCGAGCGCGCGGCCCCCTCCTCGCGGAGGCTGCGGCCGGTGAGGGTCAGGAAGACGTCGTCGAGCGTGGGCTGGTGGCCCTCGGCCCGGGCGACGGCGAGGCCGCGCGCGCCGGCGGCGGCGAGCACAGCGGGCAGCGCGGTGGGGGCGTCGGCGACGCGGGCGCGGACCTCGGCCCCGTCCACCTCGACGTCGCGGGCGCCGGGCGCCCGGGCGGCGACCTCCGCGAGCGCCGGCGCGTCCGCGGGGTCGGCGACCGCCAGCACCAGCCGGTCCCCCGCGAGCGTGTGCTTGAGCGCCGCGGCGGTGTCGTCCGCGATCACCCGGCCCTCGTCCACGACGACCACCCGCTCGGCCATCTGGTCGGCCTCGTCCAGGTAGTGCGTGGTGAGCACGACCGTCATCGCGTGCCGCTCCCGCAGCCGGAGGATGTGCTCCCACAGGTTGGCCCGGTTGTGCGGGTCGAGGCCCGTCGACGGCTCGTCCAGGAACAGCAGCCGGGGCGCGTGCACCAGGCCGAGCGCGACGTCGAGCCGGCGACGCTGCCCGCCGGACAGGTCGGACACCTTGCGGCGGGCGAGCGGCTCCAGGTCCAGCTGGTCCATGAGCTCGGCGGCCCGGCGGCGCGCGTCCCGGCGGTCCAGCCCGTAGATGGTGCCCTGCACGACGAGCTCGTCTGCCGCGCGCTGCGCGTGGCCCGCGCCGTTGCCCTGGCCGACGTAGCCGATCCGGCGGCGCACGGTGCCGGGCTCGCGGGCGACGTCCGCCCCCGCGACCTCGGCGGTGCCCGAGGTCGGTGCGATCAGCGTGGTGAGCATCCGGATGGTCGTGGTCTTGCCGGCCCCGTTCGGGCCCAGCACGGCGACGAGCTCCCCCGGCGCGATGTCGAGGTCCAGGCCGCGCACGGCGTGCACGGTCGGCCCCTTGCCCCCGGCGAAGTCCTTGGTCAGTCCCCTGGTGCGGATCATGGCGGGTTCCCCTCTGCTGGTCATGGCACCACCGTGGCGCGGGTAGCGGTCAGGTCCTGTCCGCTACCTGGAGCAGACTGTGCGGCATGACCGCGCTCCCCGACCTGGCCGACGCCCCGGCGACGCCGTCGTCGCGGCTGCTCGCCCTGCTGTCCCTGCTGCAGACCCGGCGCGACTGGCCGGGCGACGTGCTCGCGGGCCGCCTCGGCGTCAGCCCGCGGACGGTCCGCCGGGACGTCGACCGGCTGCGCGCCCTCGGCTACCCGGTGCACGCCACCAAGGGCCCCGACGGCGGGTACCGGCTCGCGGCCGGCACCGCGATGCCGCCGTTGACGCTCGACGACGAGCAGGTGGTCGCCCTCACCGTGGCCCTGCAGACCGCGACCACGGGCGTCGACGGGCTCGACGAGGCCGCGGCCCGCGCGCTGGCCACCCTGCGCCAGGTGCTGCCCGCGCGGCTGCGGGCCCGGGTCGAAGGGCTCGACCTCACCGCCGTGCGCCGGCCGCCCGACCCCGCTGAGGAGCACGTGGACACCGAGCGGCTGACGGCGGTCGGCGCCGCCATCCGGGCGCGGGAGGTGCTGCGGTTCGACTACGCGGCGCCCGCGGCCGACGGGAGCGGGACCCGCGACGCCCCCGACGGACCGCCGCGCCGGGTCGAGCCGCACCACCTGGCCACCCGCGGCCGCCGCTGGTACCTCGTCGCCTGGGACCTGGACCGCCGCGACTGGCGCACGTTCCGGGTCGACCGGCTGCACCCGCGCACCCCGACCGGGCCGCGGTTCGAGCGGCGGGACCTGCCCGCCCCCGACGTGGCGGCGTACCTGCAGCAGCAGTTCGCCGGCGTGACCCAGCCGTGCCGCGGCGAGGCGGTGCTCGACGCGCCGGCGTCGCTGGTGGCGCGCTGGGCGGGGCCCGCGGACGTGGTCGAGCCGCTCGACGCCGAGCGGTGCCGGGTCGTCGCCGGGTCGTGGTCCTGGGTCGGGCTGGCGGCGTGGCTGGGGATGTTCGACGTGCCCCTGCGCGTCGTCGGGCCGCCGGAGCTGCGGACGGCGGCGCGGGAGCTCGCGGGGCGGTACGCGGCGGGGGCGGACGCGCCGGCGTCTGGCGAGCCGGCGCCGGACCCGGCCTGACCGCCGGTCGCCCGCCGTCGGCCGGCCCACGAGCGATTAGGGTCGGGCACATGACGACCGGGGCGACCGAGCTGGCGGAGCGGCTGGCGCGCGTCCGGTCCCGGATCGCGGCCGCCGAGTCCGCGGCGGGTCGCCCCGCCGGCTCCGTCCGGCTGCTGCTCGCCACCAAGACCCAGGACGCCGCCACCGTGCGCGCCGCCGTCCTCGCAGACATCGCCGGCGCCGCCACCACCGCAGGCGCGGCCCGCCGGGTGCTGCTCGGCGAGAACCGGGTGCAGGAGCTCGTCGCCAAGGGGCCGGAGCTCACCGACCTCGCGCCCGAGCTGCACCTCATCGGCCCGCTGCAGTCCAACAAGGTGAACGCCGCCCTGCGCTGGGCCACCTGCGTGCAGAGCGTCGACTCGGCGGCCCTGGCCGACCGGCTCGCGCGCCGGTGCGCCGACGACGACCGGACGCTGGACGTGCTGGTGCAGGTCAACGTCTCCGGCGAGCCGACCAAGCACGGTGCCGCGCCGCAGGACGCGCTCGACGTCGTCCGGGCCGTCGCCGGGCACGACCGTCTGCGGCTGCGCGGCTTCATGACCGTCGGCGCGAACACCCCCGACGAGCGGGCCGTGCGCGCCGGGTACGCCGCGCTGCGCGACCTGCGGGACAAGGTCGCGGGCAGCGGGGAGGCCGGCACCGGCGACGCCCTGGAGCTCTCCATGGGGATGAGCCGCGACCTGGAGGCCGCGGTGGCCGAGGGCGCGACGATCGTCCGGGTGGGGACGGCCGTGTTCGGGGCCCGTCCGGCCCCCGTGGCACCCACGGGCCCGGACGCGTGAGCGCCCCCGCCGACCGCCGGTTCCCCCGGCGCGTCTACGCCCGCGGCACCGAGCCTGACGGCCGGTTCTCGCTCGCCAACGAGCGCACGTTCCTCGCCTGGGTCCGCACGGCGCTCGCCCTGCTGGCGGGCGGCGTCGCCCTGGAGGCCCTGGACCTGCCCGTCGAGCCGCACCTGCGCCTCGCCGCGGCGGTGCTGCTGATCCTCCTCGGGATCGCGGCCCCGGCGCAGGCCTGGTTCGGCTGGGCGCGGGCGGAGCGCGCGCTGCGTGAGCGGCAGCCGCTGCCCGCGCCGGCGTTCAGCGGCCCGCTCGCGGCGGGCGTGGCGCTGGCCGGGGTGCTGGTGCTCGTCGGGCTGCTGCTGCGGTGAGCGCCGGCACCCCGGCGCACGCCGCCCCGCCCGGAGCGCAGCCGGAGCGCACGGCGCTGGCCTGGCGGCGCACCTCGCTCTCGGTCGCGGTCGGCTCCCTGGTCGCCGGCCGGGTGCTCGAGCCGTGGGCCGGGCCCGCCGTGTGGGTCCTCGTGGTGCTCGGCCTGCTCGGCGCCCTCGCGCTCGACCGCGCCGGCGCGCACCGGGCCGCCTCCTGGGCGGGGGTCGTCGACGACGCGCACCCCGACCGCGGGCCCGGCGCCCCGGCCCCCGACGGCGCCCGCACGCCGGGCGGCGGGGCGCTCGGCGCGACGGCGCTGGCCGCGGCCCTGCTCGGCGTGGTCGCGCTGGTCGCGGTGCTGCGGCACGCCGCGGGCTGACGCGCCGGGCAGGCGCCGGGCTCAGTGCCCGTACGCCACGAACGCCCGGTCGGTCGGCACGATCTCCTTGCCGAGCGGGACCAGCGACACCGGGATCATCTTGAGGTTCGCGATCGCCAGCGGGATCCCGACGATCGTCACGGCCTGCGCGAGCGCCGTGGTGAGGTGCCCGAGGACCAGCCACCAGCCGGCGACGAGGATCCAGACGACGTTGCCGATCGTCGACATGGCGCCGGCGGTCGGCCGGTCCACGATCGTGCGGCCGAAGGGCCACAGCGCGTAGGACGCCATGCGGAACGACGCGATGCCGAACGGGATGGTCACGATCAGCACGCAGCAGATGATCCCGGCCAGGACGTAGCCGAGCGCGAGCCAGATGCCGCCGAACAGCAGCCAGATGATGTTGAGGAGCGCCTTCACCCGTCCAGCGTGGCAGGCCGCGACCCGCCCGCGCATCCGGGGTTCCCCCGACCCGACCCTGGTCCTGCGGCGGCCCGGGCCCGGATCGGGCCGGGCGCGTCACGGCACGCGCGCGGTCCACTCCGGGTTGCCGAACTTCTCCTCGACGAGCTGCTGCGCCCGCTCCAGCTCCTCGGGACGCAGGTCGCCGTCGACCGTCCGGTACCGCGACCGGAAGTGCGCGACGAACGCGTCGATGACCTGCTCGCGCGGCAGCCCCGTCTGGGACCGCACCGGGTCGACGCGCTTGTTCGCGCTGGTCGTGCCCTTGTCGGACAGCTTCTCGCGGCCGATCCGCAGCACCTCGAGCATCTTGTCGGCGTCGATGTCGTAGCCATCGTCATGTGGTGCAGGACGGCCCCGCCGGCCAGGCGCTTCTGCGCGGAGCCCGCGATCTTGCCCGCCGGGGACGCGATGTCGTTCAGCCCGGAGAACGTCGCGGTGACGCCCACGTCGGCGAGGGCGCCGATCACCCAGTCGTCGAGGAACCGGTAGGACTGCTCGAACGACAGGCCGTCGACCAGCGACGCCGGCACCACGAGCGAGAACGTGATGCAGTTGCCGGCCTCCATGAACATGGCCCCGCCGCCGGAGATCCGCCGGACGACGGTCACCTCGTGCTTGGCCACGCCCTCGGGGTCGACCTCGTTGCGCAGCGACTGGAACGAGCCGATGAACACGGCGCGCTCGTCCCACTCCCAGAACCGCAGCGTCGGACCGCGCCGGCCGGCCGCGAGCTCCTCGGTCAGCACCTGGTCCAGCGCCCCCAGCACGGCGGGCGGCAGCGGGCCGGGGTGGATCAGCTCGAACGTGTGGTCCTGCCAGGACGTCGCGTGGCCGAGGGCGCGCCGCACGGCGATCGCCACGGCCTCGGGCGTGAACCCGACCATCTGCACCGGGGCGTCGAACCGGCCGTCGGCCTCGGCGCGGCGCAGGCCGTCCTCGATCGCCGTCGTCAGGTCGGCGACCCGCGCGTCGGCGGGCCGGCCGCGCAGGGACTCGTCGATGACCGCCAGGGCGGCGTCGGGCTCGAGGAAGAAGTCGCCGCTGACGCTCACCTCGGTGAGCGCCCCGCCTGCCACCTCCACGTCCGCTGCCACGAGCTTGCCGCCGGGGACCTTGTACTCGCCACGCACGGTCCCGATCCTAGGCCCCTGACCGGCGTGGTCGCCGGTGGACGGAGGTCCCGGCCCCACGCCGGGCACCGAGCGCCCGCCACAGGGCCGCCCACTGCTCCGGGCGCAGGTCCCGCGGCAGCGCGCGCGGCGGCACCCCCGCGTCCGCCAGCGCCCGCCGGGCCGTCGCGCCCGGGACCCGCGCCGCCCGCGCCAGCACCTGGTCGAGCCCCCGGCCCGCGCCGGTGAACACGGCCCCCACGAAGCGCTGGTAGCCGTCGCGCTCGCCCGGGTCGACCAGCGGGCGGTCGCGCCGGGCGACGGTCAGCAGCCCGCCGTCGACCGAGGGCCGCGGCCGGAACGCGTCGGCGGGTACCCGGCCGTGCAGCGCGACCTCGAACCACGGGTCGGTCTGCGCCGTGAGCAGCGTCCGCCCGCCGACCCCGGCGCGCTTGCGGGCCACCTCCCACTGGGTCAGCAGCACCGCGTGCCGCCACCGGCCGTGGTGCAGCAGCCGGCGCAGCAGCGGCGTCGTCAGGTGGAACGGGATGTTGCCGACCACCACCGGCCGGTCGAGCGGCACCCGCAGGGCGTCCGCGCACAGCACGGTGGCGCCGGGCGCGCGGGCGCGGAGCCGGTCGGCCCGGCGCGGGTCGACCTCGACCGCGAGCACGTCGCGGCCGAGGCCGGCGAGCGGCCGGGTCAGCGCGCCGTCGCCGGCGCCGATCTCGAGGACGGGCCCGTCGGTCGCGCCGGCCAGGCGCACGACGGCGTCGACGGTCGGACGGTGGTGCAGGAAGTTCTGGCCGAGCTCGTGCCGGCCGCCGTGGGGGTGTCGCACGGGAGGTGCTCCAGTCGCAGGCAGGACGGAGCACCCGGAGGGGCGGAAGCGAAGGTTCGGCCCGGCTCCGGGTGCTCAGGGCATCCGGAGGTGGCGACCGGTGTGACGTCCGGCCGCGCTCAGGCGGACCGGGGGCGTGCGACGGCCGCGGCGGCCGTGCTGCTCAGCGTTCCCATGCGGGCGACGGTACGGCGCGCCCGGGCGGGGGCGCACGGTGTTTTCAGCGGTAGACGCCCGCGCGGGGCCCCATCCGCAGCACGTGCACCTGCCGGCTCTCCTCGTCCACCCGGACGATCACGCGGAACCCGATGCCGACGTAGCCGCTCCGCTCGCCGGCGAGCCGACCGGTCAGCGGCTTGGTGAACCGCTGGGGATTCTCCGCGAGCCGCTCCCGGCAGAACCGCAGCACGGCGTCCGCCAGCTTCGGAGGCAGCCGGTCGACCGCGCGGACGGCCGGCGGGGCGAACCGGACCTCGTACACGGACTCAGCGTCGCCGGGCCAGCCGCGCCTCGACCTCGTCGAGACCCAGCGTCTCGCCCGCCGCGACCGCGGCGTCGGCCTCGGCCATCTCGGCGGCGTGGTCGCGGTCGGACAGCCACGCGAGCGTCTCGAGCAGCGTGTCCATGTCGTCGGCCGAGACCAGCACGCCCGCCGGCTTCCCGTGCCGCGTGATCGTCACGGGCTCGTGCGAGGACTGCACCTCGTCCAGCACGGCGGAGAGGTTGGTCTTCGCCTCGTTCAGGGGAAGCATCCGCATAGGGAGGAGTCTAGTCGGAAGTATGACCATTTCGGCAGCAGCGACGGCACCCATGGCGAGGACCCTAGGGCGCCCCTCGCAGCACTCACCGCACCGGCCGCGGGCCGCTGGGCGGTGGCCCCGGCGTCAGTCCGCCGCGGAGGTGTAGTACGTCGCCGCCATGTCCTCGTCGGTGCGGCCCTGCGCCGCGGCGCGGTCGAGGCGGGCCGAGAACGCCTCGGCGCCGTCCAGGTGCAGCCCGCGCTCGCGCGCCGCCGCCACGATCAGGCGCGCGTCCTTGCCGGACGTGCCCACGGCGAACGCCGCCGGGCTGAGCCGGTCCTCGCGGATCAGGTCGGCCTTGACCCGGAGGAACGGGGTGTCGAGCGGGCCGCCGTCGAGCACCTCGAAGAACCGGTCCGGCTCCACGCCCAGCGCCTCGGCGAGCGCCAGCACCTCCCCCGCGGCGTTGGCCACGGTGATGACCCAGCTGTTCACGACGAGCTTGAGCCGGGTCGCGGACCCCGCCGCGGCGTCCTCGCCGGTCCACACGGTCCGCGCGCCGACCGCGTCGAGCACCGGGGCCACGACGTCCCGCGCGGCGGGCGGCCCGGCCGCGATCACGACCAGCTTCCCCGCCTCGGCGGGCTGCCGGGTGCCCGACACCGGCGCCTCGACGAACGTGACGCCGAGCTCGTCGGCGAGGGCCGCGAGCGCCGGGGTGTCGTCGACGCCGACCGTCGTGGACTGCAGCCACACCGCGCCCGGACGCAGGCCCGGCGCGGCCTGCCGGACCACCTCGGCCACCGCGGCGCCGTCGTGCAGCATCGTCAGCACGACGTCCGCGCCGTCGACGGCCTCGGCGGGCGTGCCCGCGACGACGGCGCCGTCCGCGGCCAGCGGCTCGGCCCTCGCCGCGCTCCGGTTCCACACCCGGACGGTGTGCCCCGCCCGCAGCAGGTTGCGCGCCATCGCCGCGCCCATGATCCCGGTGCCCAGCACCGCCACCGTCCGTGCGTCGCTCATGGGGCCATCCTCGCCCCGGCCGGGGCCGCGGCCCAGCCGAGCGCGACGGGGCGGCGCCGAGCGCACCCCTTGGGTCAGCCCAGGCCGGCCAGCGCGCGCTCGGCGCTGCTCCGGGCGACGCCCGCGAGCGTGGCCGGGTCCGCGGGCTCGGCCGCCGGGTCCACGCCCGAGGCCGTCGTCGTCACGAGCGCGTTGCCGGCGAGGGCGGTCACCTCGACCTCGGGGCTGGTCGCGCCCTCGGCCGTCAGGGTCAGGGCGCGCACGACGGTCGGCACGGTGCCGCGGTCGGTCGTCGGCGGGTCCGCGGTCCACGCGCCGCCGTCCGTCCCGGGGTTGGTCTGCTGGTAGGCGTCGCAGTCCTCGAGCGTGCCGACCAGCGCGTCGAACGCCTCCTGCGCGGCCGCGTCGTCGGCGAGCACCAGGACGGACTGGATGACGGTCACCGCGTCGTCGCTGGCGAACCGGCGCAGGAACACGTCGGGCTCCCGCTCGGTGGTCGTGACCGCGGGCGTGCACGCGGACGGGTCGACCGTCGAGCGCTCGGGCAGGCCCCACTGCGCCTCCGGCGCGTCCGCGAGCGACTGGCCCGCGGCCATCGGCACCGCCTCGGCGAGCTCGGCGTCCGTGAGGAACAGCGCGGGGGCGGAGTCGGCGTCGAACGCGCCGGTGCCGGACGCGGCTCCGGACGTCGCCGTCGCCGACGGCTCCGCGGTCGACGTCGGGGAGGCCGACGCCGTCGCGTCCGGGGCCGCCGCACCCGGCTCGGGCGCCGGCGCCCAGGGCCGCCAGGCCAGCAGCACGCCCGCGGCGAGCGCCAGGACCAAGGTCAGCAGCCAGGGCCAGGCCCGGTCACGCGGGAGCCGGGTCTTCGCGGGCGGCTCCCCCGGCGGGCGTCCGGCGGGCCCGGGCCGGTCGGCGGGTGCGGGCGGGCGCGCGGGCTCCGTCATCGGGTTCTCCCTGGGCCGGGGGCGCTGTCCCGCGCCACGCTATTGCGGGCCGCCGCCCGGCGCGAGGGGGCGGCGTGCTGCGGCGACGAGGCGGGTGACCTGCGCGGCCATGGCGGCGAGGTGCGCGGCGGTCGTCTCGGGGTCGAGCGCCTCGGCGAGCGGGAGCGGCCGCGGGTGCACGGGCAGCACCGCGTCGAACGGGCCGGCGGGGTCGTCGGGGTCGAGCTCGACCGCACCCGCGAGCGCCACGACCACCGCCCCCGCTGCACGCCCGAGCGCCGCCACGCCCGCCGGGGTCTTGCCGCGCGCCGTCTGCGCGTCGAGCCGGCCCTCCCCGGTCAGCACGAGGTCCGCACCGGCGACCGCGTCCGCCAGCCCGACGGCCCGCGCCACGTGCCCGAACCCGGGCTCCCGCTCCGCGCCGAGCGCCAGCAGCGCCGCGCCCAGCCCGCCCGCGGCCCCGGCGCCCGGCCGGTCCGCGACGGGGTGCCCGTGCGCCGCGAGCGCCGCGCCCCACGCGGTGAGCCGGCCGTCCAGGTGCGCCACCTGCTCCGGCGTCGCGCCCTTCTGCGGCCCGAACACGTGCGCCGCGCCGTCGGGGCCGTGCAGCGGGCTGTCGACGTCGGTGAGCACGACCAGGTCGACCCCGCCGAGGTCCGGCAGCGCGTCGAGCGTGCCGAAGTCCCACAGGGGGTTGGTGCCGGGCGCCCCGAGCGGCGCCCCGTCGCGGTCGTGGGCCGACGCCCCCAGCGCGATCAGCAGCCCCAGCCCGCCGTCGGTGCAGGCCGTGCCGCCGAGCGCGGCGACCACCCGGCGCGCGCCGTGGTCGACCGCGTGCCGGACCAGCAGGCCCAGCCCCGCCGAGCCCGCGCGCGGGGGCAGGTCGGGGCCGAGGTCGACCTGGGCGAGACCGACGCACGAGGCCGCCTCGACGACCGCGGTCGGTCCGGGCGCCTCGTCCAGCAGTGCGTACACGGCGTCCACCGGCCGCCCGACCGCGTCCACGACCCGCGCGACCACCCGGCGCCCGGGTCGCGCGGCGAGCAGCGCGTCGACGGTCCCCTCGCCCCCGTCGGCGACCGGCAGGACCCGCACCGCCCCACCGGGATCCGCGGCACGCACCCCGGCGGCGACCGCCTCCCCGGCCTCGGTGCTGGAGAGGCACCCCTTGAACGCGTCCACCGCGACGACGACCCTCACGGACACCACCATGCCCGCCACCCCCGCCGAGATGGCAACTCTCGGCTGTCCTGCGGCGTCTGCGCACAGCCGAGAGGTGCCATCTCGGCGAGACACCGTCCCGGTCAGCGCGGCGTGATGCCCCGGTTCCGCAGGCCCCAGATCGCCGAGTCCGTCAGCGCCTCCCAGGACGCCTCGATCAGGTTCGGCCCCACGCCCACGGTGCTCCACGCGGTCTGGCCGTCGCTCGTCTCGATGAGCACCCGGGTCACCGCGTCGGTGCCGTGCATCGCGTCCAGGATGCGCACCTTGAAGTCGATCAGCTCGAAGGCCGCCAGCTCGGGGTACACCCGCTGGAGCGCGAGCCGCAGCGCGTGGTCCAGGGCGTTGACCGGGCCGTTGCCCTCGCCGGTGGCGACGATCCGCTCGCCGCCGGCGTGCAGCTTCACGGTGGCCTCGGCCGTGGCCGGCGTGCCCCGGGAGCCCGCGCGCTCGATGATCGTCCGCCAGGACTCGACCCGGAAGTACGCCGGGCGGGAGCCGTCGACCTCCTCGGCGAGCAGCAGCTCGAACGACGCGTCGGCGGCGTCGTAGGTGTAGCCCTGCGCCTCGGCGTCCTTGACCCGGTTGGTCACGCGGGTGAGCACCTCGTCCTGCCCGGCCAGGTCGAAGCCGAGCTCGCGGCCCTTGAGCTCGATCGACGCGCGGCCGGCCATCTCGGACACCAGCATCCGCATGTCGTTGCCGACGGCCTGCGGGTCGATGTGCTGGTAGAGGTCGGGGTCGACGCGGATCGCGGAGGCGTGCAGCCCGGCCTTGTGCGCGAACGCGCTCGCGCCGACGTACGGCTGGCGGGCGAACGGCGCGATGTTCGTGATCTCGCTGATCTGGTGCGCGATCCGGGTCATCTCGGCGAGCCCGCCCGGGCGGTCGGCCGGCGGGACCAGCACGCTGCGGCCGGTCTTCAGCTCGAGGTTGGCGACGGTCGCCAGCAGGTCGGCGTTGCCGGTGCGCTCGCCGTAGCCGTTGACGGTGCCCTGCAGGTGCACGGCGCCGGCCTCGACCGCCGCGAGCGAGTTCGCGACCGCGCAGCCCGAGTCGTTGTGCGCGTGCACGCCGAGCCGGGTCAGGGCGTCGGCGGTGCCGAGCGCGGCGCGCAGGTCGCGGACCACCTCGGTCACCTGGAACGGCAGCATCCCGCCGTTGGTGTCGCAGAGCACGACGGTCTCCGCGCCGGCCTCGACGGCCGCGAGCACGACGTCGCGCGCGTACGCCGGGTCGAACCGGAAGCCGTCGAAGAAGTGCTCGGCGTCGACGACGACCCGGCGACCCTCCTGCACGAGCAGCCGCACGGAGTCGGCGACCATCGCCAGGTTCTCGGCACCCGTGGTGCGCAGCGCGCGCTCCACGTGCCGGGAGTCCGACTTGGCGACGAGCGTGACCACCGGCGCCTCGGAGTCGAGCAGCGCCCGCAGCTGGGGGTCGTCCCACGCGCGCACGCCCGGCTTGCGGGTCGCGCCGAACGCGGCGAGCACCGCGTGCCGGAGGTCGAGCTCCTTGGCGGCCCGGGCGAAGAACTCGGTGTCCTTGGGGATCGCACCGGGCCAGCCGCCCTCGATGTAGCCCACACCCAGGTCGTCGAGCAGCGGCGCGATGGCCAGCTTGTCGGCGACCGAGAGGTTCATGCCCTCCTGCTGGGCGCCGTCGCGCAGCGTGGTGTCGTACACGTCGAACGCCGCGGGCCCGCCGGTGGCGGGGTGGGCCGCGCCGCCGCGGGGCAGGGTGGCGGGGGCGTCGGGGGCGGTGGGCTCGGTCACGGGAAGTGCTTCTCTCGGCGAGGGGACGAGGCGAGCTGCCGGGGTGCGGGCCGGGTCGGCGCGCGGGTCGAGCAACAAAAAGACCCCCCGGGTTCGGGAGGTCGGCGCGTCCGCGGGGGTGGGGCGGACGCGCTAGGCGATGACGATCGGGAGGGCCATGGGCTCATCGTGGCACACGTCACGCCCGGCGTCAGCCCCGTCCACCTCGCGGGACGGGGCCGACGCGCGGTCGTCAGACCAGGCGGTGCATCCAGCCGTGCGGGTCGGCCGCGCGGCCGTACTGGATGTCCGTCAGCCGCTGGCGGATGCTCTGCATGACCGGGCCGGCCTCGCCGTCGCCCACGGTGACGTCGAAGTCGCCGCCCGCGAGCCGGCCGATCGGGGTCACGACCGCGGCGGTGCCGCAGGCGAACACCTCGGCGACGCTGCCGTCGCGCAGCCCGTCGAGCAGCTCGGCCAGCGGGATGTCCCGCTCGGTGACCTCGCGGCCGTCCTCGGTGAGCAGCTGCAGGATCGAGGAGCGGGTGACGCCCTCGAGGATCGAGCCGGTGAGCCGCGGGGTGGACACCGAGCCGTCGGCGCCGACGACGAACACGTTCATGCCGCCGAGCTCCTCGAGCAGCGTGCCGGTCGCGGCGTCCAGGAAGCACACCTGCTCGCAGCCGCGGGCGTAGGCCTCCTGCTGCGGGAGCAGGCTCGCGGCGTAGTTGCCGCCGCACTTGGCGGCGCCGGTGCCCCCGGCCGCGGCGCGGGAGTAGTCCTCGGACACCCAGATCGACACCGGCTTCACGCCGCCGGCGAAGTACGAGCCGACCGGCGACGCGATCACGAGGTACTCGGCCTGCATCGACGGCCGCACGCCCAGGAACGCCTCGGACGCGTACATGAACGGCCGCAGGTAGAGGCTGGTCTCCTCCCCCGACGGGACCCAGGCCTCGTCGGTCCGGACCAGGGCGGTCACCGACGCGAGGAAGTCCTCGGTCGACAGCTCCGGCAGCGCGAGCCGCCGGGCGGAGCGCTGCAGCCGCTCGGCGTTGGCCTGCGGGCGGAACGTCCACACGGAGCCGTCGGCGTGCCGGTACGCCTTGAGGCCCTCGAAGATCTCCTGGGCGTAGTGCAGCACCGCGGTGGCGGGGTCGAGCAGCAGCGGGCCGTACTTCTCGACCCGGCGGTCGTGCCAGCCGAGGCCCTGCGTCCAGGAGACGCGGGCCATGTGGTCGGTGAACACGGTGCCGAACTTCGGCGTGGCGAGCAGCGACTCCCGCTCGGCGTCGGGCGTCGGGGTGTCGGTGGGACGGACCTCGAAGGTGGAACCGAGGTCCGTCGTGTCGGAGATGCTCATGTGTCTGCGGCCTTTCACCAGGAGTCTGATCTGACGGTACCTGGGCGACGGCCGGGGTGGGACGGGCGCGGGACGCAGCGCTGCGCCCCGAGCGGGCGGCGACTAGCCGGCGATGCGCGCGGCGAGGTCCTTGCCCACCTCGGCCGTCGACCGTACTCGGCCCCCGCGCTCCGCGACGTCCGCCGCGACGGCGGCCTCGACGCGGGCCGCGGCCTCGCGCTCGCCCAGGTGCTCGAGCAGCAGCGCGACGGACAGCACCGTCGCGGTGGGGTCGGCCTTGCCCTGCCCGGCGATGTCCGGGGCGGAGCCGTGCACCGGCTCGAACATGCTCGGGGCGGTGCGGTCCGGGTTGATGTTGGCGGACGCGGCCAGGCCGATGCCGCCGACGATCGCGCCCGCGAGGTCGGTGAGGATGTCGCCGAACAGGTTGTCCGTGACGATCACGTCGAACCGGGCCGGGTCGGTGACCAGGAAGATCGTCGCCGCGTCCACGTGCAGGTAGTCGACCGTCACGTCCGGGAACTCGGCGTTCACGGCCTCGACGGTGCGCCGCCACAGGTGGCCGGCGTGCACGAGGACGTTGTGCTTGTGCACGAGCGTGAGCTTCTTGCGCGGGCGGGCGGCAGCGCGGGCGAACGCGTCGCGCACCACCCGCTCGACGCCGAACGCGGTGTTGACGCTGACCTCGTTGGCGATCTCGTGCGGGGTGCCCACGCGGATCGCGCCGCCGTTGCCGACGTACGGGCCCTCGGTGCCCTCGCGGACGACCACGAAGTCGACGTCGCCCGGGTCCGCCAGCGGCGAGGCCACGCCCGGGTACAGCCTGGCGGGGCGCAGGTTCACGTAGTGGTCCAGGGCGAACCGCAGCTTGAGCAGCAGGCCCCGCTCGAGCACGCCGGACGGCACGCTGGGGTCGCCGATCGCGCCGAGCAGGATCGCGTCGTGCGAGCGGATCGCCTCGAGGTCCGCGTCGGTCAGCGTCTCGCCGGTCGCGTGCCAACGGCGCGCGCCCAGGTCGAAGTCGGTCGTGGTGACCGTGCTGCCCGAGCCGGACAGGGCCGCCTCCAGGGCGAGGAGACCCTGCTCCACGACCTCGGTGCCGATGCCGTCACCCGCGACGACGGCCAGGTTGATGCGCTGCGCCATGCCCTCCACCCTAGTGAGTCGTCTTACGAACCGGGACGACCGTCTCAGGCCTCGGACGGGACGGTGGACGGGCCCCGGTCGCCGGGACGCGGGAACAGCAGCTCGAACCGCTCGACGACGACCGGCGTCGCGTCGGTGAGCTCCGCGCCCAGCGCCGCCAGCACCGGACCCCAGGACTCCTCGCGCTCCACCCGCCAGGAGGCGAGCGTCCCGTCGCCCTCCCCCTCGGCCGCCGCGACGTCCTCGTCGACCTCGCCGAACGGCACCGTCTCCACCCGCGTGGTGCGGATCAGCGCGCCCGGCCGGCCGGCCGCGTCGGTCACGATCGACAGGTCCCCCTTGACCGGCAGCGGCTCGTCGGCGTGCTCGAACTCCGGCAGGGCGGTCGACGTGGCGGTCTTGGTGCCGTCGAGCACCAGCGCGAGGGCCGCGTCCGCGAGGGCGGGATCGTCCCCGAACGCCCAGGACGGCGGCACCAGCGACCCCGCGATCCCCGGCCCGGTCACGGCGGCGACGCGCATCACCCCGGCCCGGACCCGGGCGACCTCCCAGAACCGGAGGACCTCGTCGGGGTGCGTGCTGTCGGCGGCGGGCGTGGCGGCGTCGTCGGTCATGCCCCGATCCTCCCCCAGATACGGCGAGTGGAGCGTCCTGCCGGGACACGCCGTGCGTGTCGGGCAGAACGCTCCACTCGGTGCCACTCGTGTCGAGGACGCGCGCGGGTCAGCGCGCGGCGGAACCCTCGACGTAGTCCGTGTCGGACGGCTTCACCCAGGCGAACAGCTTGCGCAGCTCGCGGCCCACGGGCTCGATCGGGTGGTTCTGGCCCTTCTCGCGGAGCTCCTTGAACTCCGGCGCGCCCGCGTCCTGGTCCGTGATGAACCGCTCGGCGAAGGCGCCGTTCTGGATGTCCGCGAGGACGGCCTTCATGTTCTCCTTCACGTCGGGCGTGATGACCCGCGGGCCGGAGACGTAGTCGCCGTACTCGGCCGTGTCGGAGACCGACCAGCGCTGCTTGGTGATGCCGCCCTCGAAGATGAGGTCGACGATCAGCTTCAGCTCGTGCAGCACCTCGAAGTACGCGACCTCGGGCTGGTAGCCGGCCTCGGTCAGGGTCTCGAAGCCGTACTGGATCAGCTGGGACACGCCGCCGCAGAGGACGGCCTGCTCGCCGAACAGGTCGGTCTCGGTCTCCTCGGTGAAGGTGGTCTTGATGCCGGCGGCGCGCAGGCCGCCGATGCCCTTGGCGTAGGACAGCGCGAGGTCCCAGGCGGAGCCCGACGCGTCCTGCTCGACGGCGACGATCACCGGCACGCCGCGGCCGTCGACGTACTCGCGGCGCACGAGGTGGCCCGGGCCCTTGGGGGCGACCATGACGATGTCGTGGCCGGCCTCGGGCTTGATGTAGCCGAACCGGATGTTGAAGCCGTGGCCGAAGACGAGCGCGGCGCCCTCGGTCAGGTTCGGGGCGATCTCGTCGCGGTAGATGTGCCGCTGCACCTGGTCCGGCGCGAGGATGACGACGACGTCGGCACCCTGGACGGCCTCGGCCACCGTGGCGACCTTGAGGCCCTCGTTCTCCGCCTTGGCGCGGGAGGCCGAGCCCTCGCGCAGGCCGACGGTCACGTCGACGCCCGAGTCGCGCAGGTTCAGCGCGTGCGCGTGCCCCTGGCTGCCGTAGCCGATGACGGCGACCTTCTTGCTCTGGATGATCGACAGGTCGGCGTCGTCGTCGTAGAACAGCTCAGCCACGATGGTTCTCCTTGTGTGTGCGGGGTCGTGCGGACGGACGGATCAGGCGGACCGGCTGACGCGCTCGAGCGCGCGGTCCGTGATGGAGCGGGGCCCGCGGCCGATGGCCACGATGCCGGACTGGACGATCTCGCGGACGCCGAACGGCTCGAGCGCCGCGAGCAGCGCCGTGAGCTTGCCCGGGCTGCCGGTCGCCTCGATGGTCACGGTGTCCGGCACGACGTCGACGACGTGCGCCCGGAACAGCTCGACCACCTCGAGCACCTGGGTGCGGACCGGGCCCTCGGCGCGGACCTTCACCAGCAGCAGCTCGCGCTGCACGGAGGCGGCGTCCTCGAGCTCGACGATCTTGATCACGTTGATCAGCTTGTTCAGCTGCTTGGTGACCTGCTCGAGCGGCAGGGCGTCGACGTCGACCACGACGGTGATCCGGGAGATCTCGTCGTGCTCGGTCGGGCCCACCGCGAGGGAGTGGATGTTGAACGACCGGCGGGCGAACAGGCCCGCGACGCGGGTCAGCACGCCGGGCTTGTTCTCCACGAGGACGGAGAGGGTGTGACGGCTCATGTTCTCTTCCTCAGTCCTCGCGGTCCCACGCCGGGGAGATGCCCCGGGCGTACTGGATGTCGTCGTTGCTCACGCCGGCGGCGACCATCGGCCACACCATCGAGTCGCGCGACACCGTGAAGTCCACGACGACGGGCTGGTCGTCGATCTCCATCGCGCGCTTGATCGTGGCGTCCACGTCGGCGGTGGTCTCGCAGCGCAGGCCGACCGCGCCGTAGGCGTCGGCGAGCTTCACGAAGTCGGGGACGTGGATGGTGCCGTGGCCGGTGTGCAGGTCGGTGTTCGAGTACCGGGACTCGTAGAACAGCGTCTGCCACTGCCGGACCATGCCCAGCGAGGAGTTGTTGATCACCGCGACCTTGATCGGGATCTCGTTGATCGTGCAGGTGGCGAGCTCCTGGTTGGTCATCTGGAAGCAGCCGTCGCCGTCGATCGCCCAGACCGTGCGGTCAGGGGCGCCGACCTTCGCGCCCATCGCGGCAGGCACCGAGAAGCCCATCGTCCCGAGGCCGCCGGAGTTCAGCCAGGAGTTCGGCCGCTGGTACTTGATGAACTGCGCGGCCCACATCTGGTGCTGGCCCACGCCGGACACGAAGATCGACTCCGGGCCGGACAGCTCGCCGATCCGGGAGATGACGTGCTGCGGCGCCAGGTGGCCGTCGGTCGGCTCGTCGTAGCCCAGCGGGAAGGTCTCGCGCCAGGAGTCGATCTGCTGCCACCAGGCCTCGAGGTCCGGCTTGCCGTGCTGCACCTGCTCGCGGGCGAGCTCCGGCAGCAGGTCCGCGATGACCTCGCGCAGGTCGCCGACGATCGGCACGTCCGCCGCGCGGTTCTTGCCGATCTCCGCGGGGTCGATGTCGGCGTGCACGATCGTCGCGTTCGGGGCGAACGACGACAGCTTGCCGGTCACCCGGTCGTCGAACCGCGCGCCGAGCGCCACGACCAGGTCGGCCTTCTGCAGCGCGGCGACCGCGGCCACCGTGCCGTGCATGCCGGGCATGCCGAGGTGCTGCGGGTGGGTGTCGGGCAGCGCGCCGCGGGCCATCAGCGTGGTCACCACGGCGGCGCCGGACTCGTCGACCAGGCGGCGCAGCTCGGCGGACGCGCCGGAGCGGATCACGCCGCCGCCGACCATCAGCACCGGGCGGCGGGCCGTCGCCAGCAGCCGGGCGGCCTCGCGGATCTGCTTGCCGTGCGGCTTGGTCACCGGGTGGTAGCCCGGCAGGTCCAGCTGCTGCGGCCAGGTGAACGTGGTGTCGGTCTGCATCGCCGACTTGGCGATGTCCACGAGCACCGGGCCCGGGCGGCCGGTCGACGCGATGTGGAACGCCTCGGCGATCGTCCGCGGGATGTCGTCCGGGTCGGTCACCAGGAAGTTGTGCTTGGTGATCGG
This sequence comes from Cellulomonas sp. Y8, assembly GCF_008033115.1. Taxonomy (NCBI): domain Bacteria; kingdom Bacillati; phylum Actinomycetota; class Actinomycetes; order Micrococcales; family Cellulomonadaceae; genus Cellulomonas; species Cellulomonas sp. Y8. The sequence goes on along the minus strand of NZ_CP041203.1, from coordinate 3,439,069 downwards.
CAGCGTGATGCCGACGATGTCGGCCTCCTGGAACGCGTCCGTGCCGATCAGCGACGCGCCGACCTGGCCGGTGATCGCGACCAGCGGGATCGAGTCCATGTTCGCGTCGGCGATCGGGGTCACCAGGTTGGTCGCGCCCGGGCCCGAGGTCGCCATCGTGACACCGACCTTGCCGGTGGCCTGGGCGTAGCCGGTCGCCGCGTGGCCGCCGCCCTGCTCGTGCCGCACGAGGATGTGCCGGAGCCGGGTGGAGTCCATCAGCGGGTCGTACGTCGGCAGGATCGCGCCGCCGGGGATGCCGAAGACGACCTCGGCGCCGGCCTCCTCGAGCGAGCGGACGATCGACTTCGCGCCGGTGACCTGCTCGGTGACGACGGGGCGCGGCTGCGCGGCGGGTGCGGCGAGACGCGCCGGCTCGCGCGCCTCGGTGGCGCCGGCGGGCGCTGCGGCCGCGGCCGCCCTGCGGGGCGGTGCCGGGTGGGGGCCCTGGACCATCGGTGTCTCCTGCGTCTGTGCGGGTGGAGCGGGTGCTGCTGCGGCCGGGGCCGCGTGGGTGCCGCGCGATGCCTCGCCGGCACGAAAAAACCCCTCGGGCCCGGGGAGCCGGGTCGGTCGAGGGGTGCGCGCGGGCGATGCCTTCCGTGCGTGGCGTCAGCCGGCGCGCTCGGGAAGTACTACGAGGAGGAGGTTCGTCCGCATGGCACGTGACACTACGCCGCGCGTCGTGCGGTGTCACGCCCGCCCTGGTCCGTCTCACATCGTGGTGCACGAGTCCAGCAGATGATCGGTACCGAGTCGTGACCGGCCGCGCCGCCCGCGTCCCGGCGCGTCGGGTGCGCGGCTCCTAGCCTCGTGCGCATGACGCGAACCCGCACCGCCGGCCGCACGCTGCCCGCCGGCGCCGCCGTCCTGGCGCTCGCCCTGGTCGCCGCGTGCGGTTCGGGCGACGGCACGGCGGGCGACCCGGCGACCACCGGCGCATCCCCGTCCGCGCCCGCCGCCACGACGACCGCCACGCCCGCCCCGTCCGCCTCGCCCACCGGGGGCACCCGGCCGGACGACGCGCAGGCCGACGACGCCGCGCCGCCGTTCCCGGCGGACACGGCCCCCGACACCACGGACCCGTCCGCCGACGCGACCCTCACCGTCACCGACGTGCGCGTCGGCCACCACGCCGGCTACGACCGCGTCGTCTTCGAGCTCGGCGGGACCGGGACGCCCGGCTGGCGCGTCGAGTACGTCGACGCGGCCGTCGAGGACCCGACCGGCGAGACCGTCGACGTCGCCGGCGACAGCCCGCTGCAGGTCGTCCTCACCGGGACCGCGTACCCGCACGACACCGGCCAGACCGAGTTCCCGCTGCGGGAGCCGGTCACCGCCGCCGGCACCACGGCGGTCACCGAGGCCGTGCTGCTCGGCACGTTCGAGGCGCAGACCCAGGCGTTCGTGGGCGTGACCGGCGAGCCGCGCCCGTTCCGGGCCTACCTGCTCCCCGACCCGGTGCGCGTGGTGGTCGACGTCCAGCAGTGACGGGAGGCGGCGGGCTCACGCCCGCCGCACCACCCGGGCCTCCCACGGCCGCAGCGTCGTCGGCTCCCCGGCGTCGGCGTGCGTCCCGAGCACCAGGTCGCCCCAGCCGCCGTCGTCCGCGAGCGGCCAGGCGTCCCCGAGGTCGACGACCCGCTCCTCCCCCGACACGTTCACGACGACCAGCAGCGCGTCGCCGTCGAGCTCGCGGGTGTACGCGTACACCTGCTCGTCCTCGGGCAGCAGCATCGTGAAGTCGCCGAGCGCCACGACCGGGTCGGCGTGCCGGAGCTCGATCAGCCGGCGGTGGTGGTGGAACACCGACCCCGGGTCGGCGCGCTCGGCGGCCGCGTTGATCTCGACGTGGTTCGGGTTCACCGCGAGCCACGGGGTCCCGGTGGTGAACCCCGCCTGCGGCGAGTCGTCCCACTGCACCGGCGTGCGCGCGTTGTCCCGGCTCATCGCCGCCAGGCCCGCGAGCAGCTGCTCGTCCGTCGCCGACGCGAGCGTGCGGGCCTGGGCGACGTGGTTGACCGACTCGATGTCCCGGTACTGGTCGAACCGCGTGAAGTGCGCGTTCGTCATCCCGAGCTCCTCGCCCTGGTAGACGTACGGCGTCCCGCGGTGCAGGTGGAGCAGCGTCGCGAGGGCCTTCGCCGACTCCCGGCGGTGCTTCCCGTCGTCGCCGAACCGGGACACCACGCGCGGCTGGTCGTGGTTGTCCCAGTACAGGCTGTTCCAGCCCGCGTCCGCGAGCCCCGCCTGCCAGCGCCCGAACGTCGCCTTGAGGTCGGTCAGCCGCAGCGGCCTCGGGTCGAACTTGCCCCCGGGGCCGTGGTCCAGGCCGACGTGCTCGAACTGGAACACCATGTCGACCTCGCGCCGGTCGGGGTCGGTGTACTTCCGCGCCTCCTCCAGCGTGACGCCCGGGGTCTCCCCCACGGTCAGCAGCCGGTCCGCCCGGCCCTCGAACACCTCGCGGTGCATCTCGTGCAGGTACTCGTGCACCCGCGGGCCGTCCGTGTAGTGCGCGCTGCCATCGCCCCACACCCCCGCGACCACCGGCCCGTCCGGGAGCGCGGTGTCCTTCGAGATGAGGTTGATGACGTCCATCCGGAAGCCGTCGACCCCGCGGTCCAGCCACCAGTGCATCATCGCGTAGACGGCCTGCCGGACCTCCGGGTTCTCCCAGTTGAGGTCGGGCTGCTTCCGGCTGAACAGGTGCAGGTAGTACTCGCCGGACGCGTCGTCCAGCTCCCAGGTCGAGCCGGAGAAGAACGAGTGCCAGTTGGTCGGCTCCGCGCCGGGCTGCCCCGGCGCCATGCCGTCGCGCGGCGGCCGCCACCAGTACCAGTCCCGCTTCGGGCTCGCCGGGCCGCTCCGGCTCTCCAGGAACCACGGGTGCTCGTCGGACGTGTGGTTGACCACCAGGTCCATGAGCAGCTTCATGCCCCGCGCGTGCAGCCCGGCGATGAGCTCGTCCAGGTCCGCGAGCGTGCCGAACGACGGGTCGACGTCCTGGTAGTCGCTGATGTCGTACCCGTTGTCGTCCTGGGGCGAGCGGTAGATCGGCGACAGCCACACCACGTCGACGCCCAGGGCGCTCAGGTGGTCGAGCCGGGAGATGATCCCGCGCAGGTCGCCGACGCCGTCGCCGTCGGAGTCCTGGAACGACCTCGGGTAGATCTGGTAGACGACGGCTCGGGTCCACCACGGCGCATCTTCGACGGTCCATGCCATGCGTCCACCCTGGCACGCGGCGCGGCGGCGCGCAGCCGACGTCAGTCCACGTCACCGCGCCGGAACGCGAGCGCGCCGAGCGACACCAGCACCACCGTGACCACCCCGAGCAGCAGCCCGCCGTGCAGCATCGACACGGTCCGCTCGGCCGTGCACATCCCGGCCTGCGGGACGCCGTCGAGCGGCGCGCAGGGCACGCTGACCCAGTAGGTCAGGCCGCCCTCCAGCCAGGCGCGCAGCGACGAGCGCACGGTCCAGGGGGACAGCGCCGGGAGCAGGCCGGCCAGCACGCCGTCGACCAGCAGCAGCCAGCCGATGCCGAGCCCGAGCGCCCCGGCCGCGCTGCGCAGCAGGAAGCCGAGGGCGGCACCCACCGCCCCGAGCGCCGCGGCGGCCGCCAGCGCCCGGAGCACCTGCCAGCCGAGGTCGGTCCACCACACGGCGGTGAGCTCACCCACGGCGTCGTGCACGGACGCCGCGACCCACGCGCCGCCGACGGTGAGCGCGAGCGCCGCCGCCGTCGGCACCAGCACTCCGGCCGCGGCGACGGTGACCTTGCTCGCGTAGACCCGGCCGCGCCGGGGGACGAACGTCAGCCAGGTGCCGAGCGCCCCCGAGCCGATCTCGGCGGTCACGAACGTCACCCCCGACGCGAAGGCGAGCAGGATCAGGAAGGTCGTCACCCCCGACACCCAGCCGGGGCCCGAGTCCGCGAGCGTCGGCTGGAGCGGCAGGTACGCGTCGAGGCGGGGCTCCATGTCGTCGCAGGCCCAGTCCGCGCCGGGGTCCGTCTCCTGCGCGAGGGCCTCGCCCTCGCGGCACTCGGTCACGTACTGCTCGCCGTTCTCCGCCCAGTCGTCCTGCGCGAACGCGAGCTGCTGCTCCGCGTCCGCGATCGCGCGCTCCGACGGGGGCCGGGCCGCGGCGAACACGCTCGCGACGACCACGAGCGCCGCGACGACCGCGAGCAGCGCCAGCCACCGGGTGGCCGCGCGGTAGCGGAACCGGCGCGCCTCGACCCGCACCAGCCTGCCGCGCGCCGGGCCGGAGGCGGCGCGCCCGGTGCCGGTGGCGGTGCGCGCGTCAGCGGCGCGCACGGTGCCCTGCGGGGCGCTCACGCGCGGACCCGCCGTCCGTGCGGCGCCGGCCGGCCCTGGTGCGCGGCGGCGGTGCCGTCCGCGCCCGTGCCGGTCAGGGCGAGGAACACCTGCTCCAGGTCGGCGCGGCTCGGCGCGAGCTCGTGCAGGTACAGCCCGTGGTCGGCCAGCGCCCGCGTGATCTCCGCGGGCGCGGCGCCGGCGACGAGCAGCCCGCCCGCGCCGTCGGGCCGCACCGCCCAGCCGCGCTCGCCGAGCACCGCCGCGGCCTCGGCGGGACGCTCCACGCCCACGCGGGCCTCCCCCGCGCCCGCCGCGGCCAGCAGGTCCTCGACCCGGCCGCCCGCGACGAGGCGGCCCTGCGTCACGATCGACACGGTGTCGGCCACCTGCTGCACCTCGGCGAGGATGTGGCTCGACACCAGGACCGTCTTCCCCGCCGCCGCGAGCTCCCGCATCGTCTGCCGCACCTCGTGGATGCCGGCGGGGTCGAGGCCGTTCGTGGGCTCGTCGAAGATCACCAGCTCGGGGTCCTTGAGCAGCGTGGACGCGATCGCCAGCCGCTGCTTCATGCCCAGCGAGTAGGTGCGGAACGCGCTCGACGCCCGGTCCGCGAGGCCGACGTCGGCGAGCACCCGGTCGACCTGGGCGGCGGGCGCCCCGATCGCCGCGGCGAGCAGCTCGAGGTTCCGCCGCCCGGAGAACGCCGGGAAGAACTTCGGCGACTCGACGATCGCACCGACCCGGGCGACGACCTCGGGCAGCGCCGCGGGGACGGGACGGTCGAGGACGCGCACGACGCCCGAGTCCGGCCGGATGAGCCCGAGCAGCATCCGGATCGTCGTCGTCTTGCCCGCGCCGTTCGGGCCCAGGAACCCGTGCACGCCGCCGAGCGGCACGTCCAGGTCGAGGCCGCCCACCGCGACGACCTGCCGGCCGCGGTGCCGGTAGGTCTTCCGCAGGCCGCGGGTGCTCACGGCGGTGGTCCCCGCCGGCGCCGGCTCCGTCGTCACGCTCGCCCCCCGTTGCGTCGGGGCACCCGTCCGGTGCCCCGACGCGACCCTAGCGGGCGGGCCCGGTGCCGGGAGGCCGTTCGCGCAGATCAGCGCCGTCGGCCCGGTCGGGCCTCAGATCAGCACCGCCCCCGTCGACGCCGACTGCACGAGCTTCGCGTACTTCGCCAGCACGCCGCGGGTGTACCGCGGGGGCAGCGGGCCCCAGCCGACCCGGCGGGCGGCGAGCTCCTCCTCGGGCACCAGCAGGTCGAGCGTCGCGTTGGCGACGTCGAGCCGGATCCGGTCGCCGTCCCGCACGAACGCGATCGGGCCCGCGTCCACCGCCTCGGGCGCGACGTGCCCGACGCACAGGCCGGTCGTGCCGCCGGAGAACCGGCCGTCGGTGAGCAGCAGCACGTCCTTGCCGAGCCCGGCGCCCTTGATCGCGCCGGTGATCGCGAGCATCTCGCGCATGCCCGGGCCACCCTTGGGGCCCTCGTACCGGATGACGACGACGTCGCCGGCCGTGATGGTGCCGTCCTCCAGCGCGTCCAGGGCGGCGCGCTCACGCTCGAACACCCGGGCGGTGCCCTCGAACACGTCGGTGTCGAAGCCGGCCGACTTCACCACGGCGCCCTCCGGGGCCAGCGAGCCGTCGAGGATCGTGATGCCGCCGGTGTGGTGGATCGGGTTGTCCAGCGCGCGCAGGATCTTGCCGTCCGGGTCGGGCGGGGCGACGTCGGCGAGGTTCTCCGCGACGGTCTTGCCGGTGACCGTGAGGCAGTCGCCGTGGATCAGGCCGGCGTCGAGCAGCGCCTTCATGATCACCGGGACGCCGCCGATGCGGTCGACGTCGGCCATGACGTACCGGCCGAACGGCTTGAGGTCGCCCAGGTGCGGGACCTTCGCGGCGACGCGCTTGAAGTCGTCCAGGGTCAGGTCGACCTCGGCCTCGTGCGCGATGGCCAGCAGGTGCAGCACGGCGTTCGTCGAGCCGCCGAACGCCATGACCACGGCGATCGCGTTCTCGAACGCCTCCTTGGTCATGATCTGCCGCGCGGTGATGCCCTTGCGCAGCAGCTCGACGACGGCCTCGCCGGAGCGCATCGCGAAGTTGTCCCGGCGGCGGTCCGCGCTGGGCGGGGCGGCGGAGCCCGGCAGGGACATGCCCATCGCCTCGGCCACCGAGGCCATCGTGTTCGCGGTGTACATGCCGCCGCAGGCGCCCTCGCCCGGGCAGATGGCGCGCTCGATGCGGTCCAGGTCGCCCTTCGACATCAGGCCGCGGGCGCACGCGCCGACCGCCTCGAACGCGTCGATCAGCGTGACGTCCTTCTCGGTGCCGTCCTCGAGCTTCACCCAGCCCGGCATGATCGAACCGGCGTAGAGGAACACGCTGGACAGGTCGAGGCGCGCGGCCGCCATCAGCATGCCGGGGAGCGACTTGTCGCAGCCGGCCAGCAGCACGGAACCGTCCAGCCGCTCGGCCTGCATCACCGTCTCGACGCTGTCCGCGATGATGTCGCGGCTCACCAGCGAGAAGTGCATCCCCTCGTGGCCCATCGAGATGCCGTCCGACACCGAGATGGTGCCGAACTCCAGCGGGTAGCCGCCGCCGGCGTGCACGCCGCTCTTCACGGCCTGCGCCAGCCGCTGCAGCGACAGGTTGCAGGGCGTGATCTCGTTCCAGGAGCTCGCGACGCCGATCTGGGGCTTCACCCAGTCGTCGTCGCCGAGCCCGACGGCGCGGAGCATGCCGCGCGACGCCGTGGCCTCGATGCCGTCGGTCACCTGCCGGGAGCGCGGCTTGATGTCGATGTCCGGGGTGTTCCCGCCCGTGGTCGTCATGTGCCGACTGTAGGCGCGCGCGGCGCGACGCGCCCTGACGTGCCGGGGCGCGCCGCGCGGCGCTCGGGTGGTCCTGCGTCAGCCGCGCCGGAGGCGGCTCACGTCGCGGACCGCGCCGCGGTCGGCGCTGGTCGCCATCGCGGCGTACGCCTGGAGCGCCGGGGACACGTAGCGGTCGCGGTCGACCGGCTGCCACGGGTTCTCGCGCGCCTCCATCTTGGCCCGGCGGTCGGCCAGCACCTCGTCGGGCACGTTGACCCGGATGAGACGGGTCTCGACGTCGATCTCGATCTCGTCGCCGTCCTCGATCAGGCCGATCGTGCCGCCCGCGGCCGCCTCGGGGCTGATGTGGCCGACCGAGATGCCGCTCGACCCGCCGGAGAACCGGCCGTCGGTGATGAGCGCGCACACCTTGCCCAGGCCGCGGCCCTTGATGAACGACGTCGGGTAGAGCATCTCCTGCATGCCGGGGCCGCCGGACGGGCCCTCGTAGCGCACGACGACGACGTGGCCCGGCTCGACCTCCTTGCGCAGGATCTTGTCGACGGCCTCGTCCTGCGACTCGCACACCAGCGCGCGGCCGACGAAGTGGAACACGTCCGGGTCGATCCCGGCGGTCTTGATGATGGCGCCGTCCTCGGCGAGGTTGCCGCGGAGCACCGCCAGGCCGCCCTCGACGGTGTAGGCGTGCGCGACGTCGCGGATGCAGCCGCCCGCGCCGTCGGTGTCGAGGGACTCCCACACGTTCGACGTCGAGAACGCCTGCGTGGTGCGGACGCCGCCGGGGGCCGCGTGGAACAGGGCGGTGGCGCGCTCGGTGGCCTTGCCGCCGCGCACGTCCCAGTCGTCCAGCCACGCGCGCAGCGTCGGCGTGTGCACGCTGGTCACGTCGTGGTCGAGCAGGCCACCGCGGTCGAGCTCGCCGAGCAGCGCGGGGATGCCGCCCGCCCGGTGCACGTCCTCCATGTGGTAGTCCGGGTGGTTCGGCGCGACCTTGGCCAGGCAGGGCACCCGGCGGCTGATCGCGTCGATGTCCTCGAGCGTGAAGTCGACCTCGGCCTCCTGCGCCGCGGCGAGCACGTGCAGCACCGTGTTGGTCGAGCCCCCCATCGCGACGTCGAGCGCCATGGCGTTGGCGAACGCGGCTCGGGTCGCGATGCCGCGGGGCGCCGCGGTGTCGTCCTCGTCGTCGTAGTACCGGCGGGCCAGGTCGACGATCGTGCGGCCGGCCTCGAGGAACAGCTCCTTGCGGGCGGCGTGCGTGGCGAGCGTCGAGCCGTTGCCCGGCAGCGACAGGCCGAGCGCCTCGGTCAGGCAGTTCATCGAGTTGGCGGTGAACATGCCGGAGCAGGAGCCGCAGGTCGGGCAGGCGTTCTCCTCGACCGTGGCCAGCGCCTGGTCGGAGACGTTGTCGTCCGCCGAGTAGTTGATCGCGTTGATGAGGTTGAGGTGCGTCTTCGCGACGCCGTCCGCGATCACGGCCTTGCCGGCCTCCATGGGGCCGCCGGACACGAAGATCACCGGGATGTTCAGCCGCAGCGCCGCGTTGAGCATGCCCGGCGTGATCTTGTCGCAGTTCGAGATGCACACCAGGGCGTCGGCGCAGTGCGCCTGGACCATGTACTCGACCGAGTCGGCGATCAGGTCGCGGCTGGGCAGCGAGTAGAGCATGCCGGCGTGGCCCATCGCGATGCCGTCGTCGACCGCGATGGTGTTGAACTCCTTGGCGACGCCGCCGGCCTCCTGGATCGCCGACGCGACGAGGTCGCCCATGTCCTTGAGGTGCACGTGGCCCGGGACGAACTGCGTGTACGAGTTCGCGATCGCGATGATCGGCTTGCCGAAGTCCTCGGACCCCATGCCGGTGGCGCGCCACAGGGCGCGGGCGCCGGCCATGTTGCGGCCGTGGGTCGAGGTACGAGAGCGGAGAGGACGACTCACGCTGGGGCTCCTTCGGACGAGCAGGGCGCCACCGCGGCGGCGGCGTGGCGGTCACGGTACGTCCGCGCACGTCACGGTGCGTCGGGCGTCCGTCCTGTGATCGACCGAGGGGCGAGACGACGGTCCCTCGGGGACCGCCCCGCTCAGCCCTTCCCGCGAGCCTGCCAGGTGCAGACGCAGGCCTCGTTGCCCTCGGGGTCGGCCAGCACCCAGAACGCGGGCGCTCGCCGGTCGGACAGCAGCGTGCCGCCGGCCGCGAGGGCCGCCGCGACCCGCGCCTCGGCCTGGTCGTGCGGCACCGTGACGTCGACGTGGATCCGGTTGCGCTGCGGGCGCGGGGCGTCCATCTGCTGGAACCAGTACCCCGGCCCGAGCGCGCCCGGGTCGGCGAGCGCCGGGTCGTCCGGGTCGGTCCCGGGCTCCGGCTCGTACCCCAGCACCGCGCGCCAGAACGGGGCGACGCGCGGGATGTCGAGCGCGTCGATCGCGATCTCCTGCGAGGTGAGCGAGGCGGGGTCGCCGCTGACCCCGAGCTCGTCCGCCGCTGCCGACACCGCGGCCGCGAGCGCCAGGTCCGCCTCGGTGAGCCCGTGCACCGACCACGTGGTCGTGCGCACCTGGACCACGCCCGGCCGCAGCGTCACGTCCGGGGCGGCGCCGACCCGCTCCGCCGCGGCGGCCACCCGGGCGACGAGCGCCGCGCCGGTCGCGAGGTCGGGGACCCGGAAGGCGGCCTGCAGCCACAGCAGCAGCACCCGCCAGTGCCGGGCGTCGACCCGCTCGGTGGCGGCGCCGGGGCCGATGACTCGCTGCTCTGCGCTGTCCATGTCCCGACCCTCCCACGCCCTACCGACACGGGGTTGCGGTTGACGCTGCGTCAACGCCTACCGTCGAGCAGCGACGGCGGAACGACCGCCGTCGGCGACAGGACGGGGCGGACGGGATGACCGGCACGACGGGCACGGAGCGGTGGACCACCGCCGAGGTGGTCCGGCTGTCCGGGGTGACGTCCCGGACGCTGCGGCACTACGACGCGATCGGGCTGCTGCGCCCGGCCGGCACCGCGCCGGGCGGGCAGCGGGAGTACGGGCGCGCGGAGCTGCTGCGGCTGCAGCAGGTGCTCGTGCTCCGGGAGCTCGGCGTCGGGCTGGCGGTGATCGGGGACATCCTCGACGCGGCGGCGCCCGCCGGGAGCACCCGGGGCGCGGGCCCGGCGCGCGTCCAGGCCGACCGGCTGCGCGAGCACCACGCCGCGCTGCTCGCCGAGCGGGACCGGCTCGACCGGCTCGCCCGCACCGTCGCCGCCACCATCGAGTCCCTGGAAGGGGGCACCGACATGCCTGCCGAGGAGATGTACGAGGGCTTCGACCACCGCCGGTACGAGGCCGAGGCGCGCGAGCGCTGGGGCGACGCGGCCGTGGACCGCAGCACCCGCGCGTGGGAGGACCTGTCCGTGGACGAGCGCGAGGCGCACCGCCGCGAGGGCGAGGCCGTGAGCACGGGGCTGGCCGCGCTGCTGGCGGCGGGCACGCCCGTCACCGACCCGGCCGTCCGTGACCTGGTCGCCCGGCACCACGCCTGGGTGGCGCTGTTCTGGACGCCGGACGCCGAGGCGTACCGGAACCTGGCGGCGATGTACGTCGACGACCCGCGGTTCGCGGCCACGTACGACGCGGTCGCGCCCGGGCTTGCGGTCTACCTGCGGGACGCCGTCGACGCGCACGCCGACGCCGTCGCGGGCGGCTGATCGGGCTCGCGAAGGTCGGGACCAACGGCCCATCCGCGGGCCGGGCCGCGGGGGCAGGCTGGTGCGCACGGACCACCGGTCGTCTCTCCCCCGGGGCGACCACCGGGCTTCCCGCCCGCGGTCCGCTCCGGTCACCTGATGACGACGACCCGTCAGCAGGTACCCCCAGTCGAGGCACCATCGGCTCATCGCCCGGGCCGGTGGTGCCTCGACGCAGGTCCGGGTCGCGACCGCCGACGCCGCTGGCTACCGTCGCCGGGTGACCGCCCTCCACTGGTTCCGCCGCGACCTGCGGCTCGGCGACAACCCCGCGCTGCACGCGGCGGCCGCGCAGGGCGACGTGCTCGCGCTGTACGTGCTCGACCCGCGCCTGTGGGCGTCGTCGGGCGCTCCCCGCCGCGCCTACCTGGCCCGGAGCCTCGCCGCGCTCGACGAGCAGACCGGCGGCCGGCTGCTGGTCCGGCACGGCGACCCGCGCGAGGTGGTCCCGGCGGTGGCCCGCGAGGTCGGCGCCGAGGCGGTGCACGTGGCGGCGTCGACCGAGCCGTTCGGCCGGCGGCGGGACGACCACGTCGAGTGGACGCTCGAGGAGGACGGCCGCGCGCTGGTCCGGACCGGGTCGCCGTACGCGGTCACGCCGGGTCGGGTCCGCAACGGCTCCGGCACGCCGTACAAGGTGTTCACCCCGTTCCGGCGCGCCTGGGCCGAGCACGGCTGGCACTCCCCCGCGCCGGACGCCACCACGACGGCCCGCGCGGTGACGTTCCTGGACGGCGGCCGGTCCGACGCGGTGCCGGACGCGCCGGTGCCCGACGGCCTCGCGCTGCCGGAGGCCGGCGAGGCGGCGGCGCTCGCCCGGTGGGCGGAGATGCTCGACGGCCCGCTGTCGCACTACAAGGCGGAGCGCGACCGACCCGACCTCGACAGCACCTCGCGCCTGTCCGTCCCGCTCAAGTGGGGCGAGATCCACCCCCGCACGATCCTCGCGGACCTCGCGCAGCGCCGGGGCGAGGGCGCCGACACGTTCCGCGGCCAGATCGCGTGGCGCGACTTCCACGCCGACGTGCTGTTCCACAACCCCCGCGCCGCGCACGAGTCGCTGACCCCGGTCATCCCGGAGAACGCCTGGCTGGACGGCCGCGCGGAGGTGGACGCCCTCGCCGCCTGGGCCGAGGGCCGCACCGGCTACCCGCTCGTCGACGCCGGGATGCGGCAGCTGCGCGGCGAGGGCTGGATGCACAACCGGGTGCGGATGGCCGTGGCCTCGTTCCTGGTCAAGGACCTGCACGTGCGCTGGCAGCGCGGGGCCGACCACTTCATGGCGTGGCTGGTGGACGGCGACATCCCGCAGAACCAGATGAACTGGCAGTGGGTCGCCGGGACGGGCCGGGACGCGGCACCGTACTTCCGGGTGTTCAACCCGGTGACCCAGGGCGTGAAGTTCGACCCGCACGGGCACTACGTCCGGCGCTGGGTGCCCGAGCTGCGCGACATCCCCGGCAAGGCGGTGCACGAGCCGTGGAAGCTCCCCCGCTCCGCCGCGCCGGACTACCCCGAGCGCATCGTCGACCACGCCCACGAGCGCGCGGTCTCGCTCGGCGCCTACCAGTCGATGCGCTGAGCCCGGGCGGCCCAGCGCTCCCAGATCGGCGCTCCCGCGCGAAGTCGGTGCTTCCGCGCGAGATCGGTGCTTGCAACCACCGATCTCGGCCCGAACCACCGATCTCGGCACCGGCCGGCGCCGCCCCGGGACCGAGGTCCCAGGGCGTGGGCCTGCGAGGCCCGAGCGCGCACGCAGTCGGCGAAGTCGGGACCTTCGACCCCTCCCTCCGAGCGGACATAGCGGGACATTGAGCGCGTCGTCACAAAGCCGTGATCCCGACCGGAGGCAGCCGCCATGTCCGCACCCACCGTCTCGCGCCCGTCCACCGCACCGGCCCCGCTGCCGGCCCAGGAGGACGTCGTCACCTCCCTGAACGCGCGCCGCGCGCTCGCCGCGACCCGGCTCGCCACCGGGTTCATCTTCCTGTGGGCCTTCGTCGACAAGACGTTCGGCCTCGGCTACTCGACCCCGTCCGAGCGCGCCTGGATCAACGGCGGCACGCCGAGCCAGGGCTTCCTCACCAGCGAGGCCGTGGTCGGCCCGTTCAAGGACCTGTTCCGGTCGATCGCCAGCCCTGCCACCGACGTGCTGTTCATGCTCGGCATGCTCGGTGTCGGCCTCGCGGTGATGCTGGGCATCGGCCTGCGGGTCTCCGCCTGGGCGGGCTCGCTGATCATGGTCCTGATGTGGGCCGCGGAGTGGCCGCTCACCGCCGGGTCGACGAACCCGCTGGTGGACTACCACATCATCTACGCCCTGGCCCTGATCGCCTGCGCGGCCTGCCTGGCCGGTGACACCTGGGGGCTCGGCCGCGTGTGGCGCGAGCTCCCGGTGGTGCGGTCGCAGCGCTGGCTGCGCTGAGGACGCGGCCGCGGCGGACGGAGACCGCCGCGGCCGGCAGCACGCGCGAGGCGCCCGTCCCGTTCCCGGGGCGGGCGCCTCGTCCGTGCGCGGGAGCACCCCGGCGCCTCCGGGGCCTTGGGCTGGGACCGAGGTCCCGGACCAGGCCCTCCCAACCCCGGGACGGAGGTCCCGGGTGACCGGCATCCGGGTGACGCGGAGCGCTTTCCAGCAGCCGCACGCAGGGAGTTTGGGACTTCCGTCCGGGGTGCAGGGCCTTCGACGGGAGGACATTGGGAAAGTCATCACAAGGTGAACCCCACAACAACGAAGGCACGGATCATGACCACGATCACCACCCCCCGCACCGAGGCGGCCCCCGCGACCTCGCGGACCCAGGAGGACGTCGTCACCTCGGTGGCCGCCCGCCGCGTGCTCGCCGCTCTCCGCCTGTCGACGGGGTTCATCTTCCTCTGGGCGTTCCTCGACAAGACGTTCGGGTTCGGCTACTCGACGGCCTCGGACGCGGCCTGGATCAACGGCGGCGCGCCGAGCCAGGGCTTCCTGCAGTTCGCGGCCCAGGGCCCGCTGACCGGCTTCTTCAACGGCATCGCCAGCCCGGTCTCGGACGTCCTGTTCATGCTCGGCATGCTGGGCGTCGGCCTGGCGGTCATGCTCGGCATCGGCACCCGGGTCGCGGCCGGCGCCGGCTCGCTGATCATGGCGATGATGTGGCTCGCCGAGTGGCCGCTCATCTCGGGCTCGACCAACCCGGTCATGGACTACCACATCATCTACGCGCTGGTGCTGGTCCTGGTGGCCCTCACCGCCGGCGGCGACACCTGGGGCCTCGGCCGCTGGTGGAAGAGCCTGCCGGTCGTGCAGAAGAACCGCTGGCTCATCTGATCGACCAGCACCCCTGAGCGGCCCGGTCGCTCACCGCAGGCGCGAGGCGCCGGTCCCCACCCTCCCGGGGACCGGCGCCTCGTCCGTGCGCCCGGGCGGCGCGGACCACGTCGGTCAGGCCGCGCGCAGCGCCCGGTACTCGTCCTCGAGCATCCCCATGTCGATGCCGTCGCACCAGCCGTCGCCGTCCCGGTACGCGTCCCGGCGGCGCCCCTCGACCCGGAAGCCGATGTTCTCGTAGAGCGACCGCGCGCGGGCGTTGATGCTCAGCACGTCCAGCCCGACCCGGTGCAGGCCGATCCCGTCGAAGGCCAGGCCGAGCACGAGCTCGATCGCCTCGGTGCCGTAGCCGCGGCCGCGGTACGCCGGCCGCATGACCAGGCGCATGTTCGCCGAGCCGACCACCTCGTCGATGTCGTTCAGCACGATCTCGCCGAGGTACTCGTCGGACCCGTTCGCGGTGATGGCGAGGTCGATCCGCCCGTCCATGCCGGAGACCGTCGCGCACCACGCGTCGATCTGGGCGCGGGTGAACACCGTCGTGGTGCCGGTGGTCCGCATCCCCTCGGGGTCGTTGACCATGTCCCACATGGCCGGCGCGTCGTCGGCGCGGATGGGGCGCAGGTGGATCATCTCGCCCTCGAGCGTGGGCTTCTCCATGGGGCTGCCTCCTCGTCGACCCGAGCCTAGGCACTGCGGGTGACCGTCGTGTTTCGCCGCGCGGTCGGGCGCGTTCCGGGGCGGGCGCCGGAACGCGTGCCGGCCCGCGCGCCACGGCGGCGCGGCCCCGGTCCCGCCGGGTGCCGCGCCGCCGTCGTGCTGCTCAGGCCTGGACGCGCTCCAGGACCAGCTCGCGCACGCGGCCGGCGTCCGCCTGGCCGCGGGTCGCCTTCATGACCGAGCCGATGATCGCGCCGACCGGGCCGAGGTTGCCGCCGCGGATCTTCTCCGCGATGTCCGGCTGCGCGGCCAGGGCCGCGTCGATCGCCTCGAGCAGGGGGCCGTCGTCCGAGACGACCTCCAGGCCGCGCGCGACGACGACCGCCTCCGGGTCGCCCTCGCCGGCCAGCACGCCCTCGAGGACCTGCCGCGCCAGCTTGTCGTTGATCCGCCCCGCGTCGACGAGCTGCTGCAGCTGGCCGATCTGCGTCGGGGTGATCGGCAGGTCGGCGAGCTCGACCTCCTGGGTCTTGGCGGTGCGGGCGAGCTCGCCCATCCACCACTTGCGCGCGGCGGCCGGGCTCGCGCCCGCGGCCACGGTCGCCTCGATCAGCTCGACCGCACCCGCGTTGACCACGTCGCGCATCTCGGCGTCGGCGTAGCCCCACTCACCCTGCAGCCGGCGCCGGCGGGCGGCGGGCAGCTCGGGAAGCGCGGCGCGGATCTCCTCGACCCACTCCCGCGACGGGGCGACGGGCACCAGGTCGGGCTCCGGGAAGTACCGGTAGTCCTCGGCGTCCGACTTCACGCGGCCGGCCGTGGTGATGCCGGTGTCCTCGTGCCAGTGGCGGGTCTCCTGGGTGACCGAGCCCTGGGCGTCGAGGATCGCGGCCTGGCGGCTGATCTCGTACCGGACGGAGCGCTCGACCGAGCGGAACGAGTTCACGTTCTTCGTCTCGGTGCGGGTGCCCAGCGGCGCGGTCGGCGTCGGGCGGAGCGAGACGTTGACGTCGGCGCGGACGTTTCCGCGCTCCATCCGCGCCTCGGACACGCCGAGCGCCCGGAAGATGTCGCGCAGCGTCTGCACGTACGCCCGCGCGACCTCGGGGGCCCGCTCGCCGGCGCCGGTGATCGGCTTCGTGACGATCTCGACCAGCGGGATGCCCGCGCGGTTGTAGTCGACCAGCGAGTACTCCGCGCCCTGGATGCGGCCGGTGGCGCCGCCGACGTGGGTGTTCTTGCCGGCGTCCTCCTCCATGTGCGCGCGCTCGATCTCGACGCGGAACACGGTGCCGTCCTCGAGCTCGACGTCCAGGTACCCGTCGTGGGCGATCGGCTCGTCGTACTGCGAGGTCTGGAAGTTCTTCGGCACGTCCGGGTAGAAGTAGTTCTTCCGGGCGAACCGGCAGGTCTCCGCGATCTCGCAGTTCAGCGCGAGGCCGATCCGGATCGCGTACTCGACCGCGGTGCCGTTGACGGCGGGCAGCGCGCCGGGCAGGCCCAGCGACACCGGCGTGACCGCGGTGTTCGGCTCGGCGCCGAACGTCTGCGGGGCGCCGTCGAACATCTTGGTCGCGGTGCCGAGCTCGACGTGCACCTCGATGCCGATGACCGGGTCGAACCGGGCCACGGCCTCGTCGTAGTCGACCAGGTCGACGGTCTGGGTGCTCACTCGCCCACCTCCAGCTCGGGAGCCTTGGCCAGCAGCGGGCCGCCCCAGTTCTTCTCCAGCAGCGCCTCGAGCGCGGCGCCCACGCGGTACAGCCGGTCGTCGGCCTTGGCCGGGGCCAGCACCTGGAAGCCGACGGGCAGGCCGTCGTCCGACAGGCCGTTCGGCAGCGACATGCCGGGCACGCCGGCGAGGTTCGCCGGGATGGTGGCGACGTCGTTGAGGTACATCGCCAGCGGGTCGTCCAGCTTCTCGCCGAGCTTGAACGCCGTGGTCGGCGCCGTCGGGGAGACCAGCACGTCCGCCTGCTCGAACGCGTTCGCGAAGTCGCGCTGGATGAGCGTGCGGACCTTCTGCGCCGAGCCGTAGTAGGCGTCGTAGTAGCCCGCCGACAGGGCGTAGGTGCCGAGGATGATCCGGCGCTTGACCTCGTCGCCGAAGCCGGCGCCGCGGGTCGCGGACATCACGCGCTCGGCGGTCACGGGGCCCTCGGAGGGCTCGACCCGCAGGCCGAACCGCATGCCGTCGAACTTCGCCAGGTTGCTCGACGCCTCGGACGGCAGGATCAGGTAGTACGCGCCGAGCGCGTACTCGAAGTGCGGGCAGGAGACCTCGACGATCTCGGCGCCCGCGCCGCGGAGCAGCTCCAGCGACTCCTCGAACCGCGCGAGCACGCCGGGCTGGTAGCCCTCGCCCTGCAGCTCGCGGACCACGCCGACGCGCACGCCGGTGAGGTCGCCGGACGCGCCCTGTCGGGCCGCGGCGACCAGGCCGGGCAGCGGCTCCGGGATGGACGTCGAGTCGCGCGGGTCGTGCCCGCCGATGAGCTCGTGCAGCAGCGCCGAGTCGAGCACGGTGCGCGTGACGGGGCCGGCCTGGTCGAGCGACGAGGCGAGCGCGATGAGCCCGTACCGGGACACCGAGCCGTAGGTCGGCTTCACGCCGACGGTGCCGGTGACGGCACCGGGCTGGCGGATCGAGCCGCCGGTGTCGGTGCCGATGGCCAGCGGGGCCTCGTAGGCCGCGACCGCCGCGGCCGAGCCGCCGCCGGAGCCGCCGGGGATCCGGTCCAGGTCCCACGGGTTGTGCGTGTTGCCGTACGCCGAGTGCTCGGTCGACGACCCCATGGCGAACTCGTCCATGTTGGTCTTGCCGAGGATCGGCAGGCCCGCGGCCTTGATCCGCTCGACCAGGGTCGCGTCGTACGGCGGCACCCAGCCCTCGAGGATCTTCGAGCCGGCCGTGGTCGGCAGGCCCTGCGTGACGACGACGTCCTTGACGGCGATCGGCACGCCGGCGAGCGGGTGCAGCTCCTCGCCCGCGGCGCGGCGCGCGTCGACGTCGGCGGCGGTGGCCAGCGCCTCCTCGGCGGACACGTGCAGGTACGCGTGCACGGCGGGCTCGACGGCGGCGATGCGGTCCAGGTGCGCCTGCGTCACCTCGACGCTGGTCACCTCGCGCGCGGCGAGCTTGTCGGCCAGCTCCGCGGCCGAGAGACGGGTCAGGTCGGTCATCTCACTCCTCCCCGAGGATCTGCGGGACCAGGAACTTGCCGTCCTCGGACGCGGGGGCGCCGGACAGCGCCTGCTCCTGCGTCAGCGGCTGCTCGGGCACGTCCGGGCGGAACACGTTGGTCATCGGCAGCGGGTGGCTGGTGGCCGGCACGTCGGGCGTGGCGACCTCGCTGACCCGGGCGACCGACTCGACGATCACGTCGAGCTCGCCCGCGAGGCGGTCGAGCTCCTCGGGGGTCAGGTCGATCCGCGCCAGGCCCGCGACGCGCGCGACCTCGTCACGAGAGAGGGAGGACATACCCCGGAGTCTAGACGTGGTGCCGTGCCGGGAGGTCGGGACGCGTCACGCCTGCTCGCCCCGCGTGTTCCGGCATCGGCGGGACGTCGTCCCGGCCGACGAGCAACGGCGGCGTCGACCCGGCGGTCGGACGGAACGGGTTGCGTCGCGGCATTTGGACTCCTTTGGAAGTCCGGCGACGCTAGCCGCGCGCATCCAGCACGCAGCCGCGCTGCGGCACCACCCAGGTGGTCCCGGCCGGGTCAGACCCGCGCCGCCGAGACCAGCGCCAGCACCGCGTCCGCGTACGCGTCCTCGGCCTCCTCGGCGGCGAACGCGCGCTCCGGCTGGCCCGGCAGCTCGACGACCACGAGGTACGAGCCGTCGAGCGCCCGCGCCAGGCTCCGGAACGTGCCGCCGAGCAGCTCGCGCAGCTGGTCCTCGCGCGGCAGCCACACGGCGTCGTCCTGGGTCACGGAGTCGAGCGCCCACTCGGTGGTGCCGTTGAAGCCGAGCACCGTGCCGCTCGGGTAGGCGTGCGGCTCGATGGTCATCTCGCTGATGGTGAAGACCTCGCCGGCCAGCGCGGGCTGGCGCAGGGCGAACCGGTCCCCGGACGTCGGCGTCCAGCGCAGGCCCGCGGCCTGCAGGAGCTCCGCGCGCTCGATGGCGATCATCGCGCCAGTATCGTCCGGCGCGTCACGGCGCGCTCGGCGGCGCCCCGCGGTGGGTGAGCCGCGCGGCCCGGGGCCGGGCACGTGGCCGGCGCCGTCAGCGCTCCCAGTACGCGTACCGCTCTCCGCCGGCCGGAAGCCCTCCCCCGCGTACAGGTCGGCGGCGCCGGGGTTGCCGACCTCGACCTGGAGGAACGCCCGCCGCGCGCCGCGGTCGGCGGCCGCGCGCAGCCCGGCGCGGGTGAGCAGCCGGCCGAGGCCCCGCCGGCGCGCGGCCGGCTCGACCATCAGGCAGGACAGCCCGGTCCAGCCGTCGGCGAGCGCGGCGCGCAGCACGGCCAGGGTCGCCCCGTCCGCGCCGGTCGCCGTCAGGTAGAGCGCCGGGGAGCCGGCGACGACGGCGCGCGCGGTCGTGGGGTCGACCGCTCCGCCCGCCGCCTTCACGCCGAGCCAGCCGGCCAGCCAGGTGTCGTCGGGCTCGTCGGTGAGGGTCACGCGGACGTCCGGCGGGACCGCGGCGCGCTCGGGCGGCAGCGCGGCGAGGTCGCGGACCAGCACGTCGGTGGCCGCACGCTCGGCGTACCCGCGCGCGGCCAGGGCGGCGGCGAGGCCGTCGGGGGCACCCGAGCAGACCCGCACCACCGACGGCTGCCCGGCCGCGGCGTAGACGGCCTCGACCCGGCCGAGCGTCGCCGCCAGGTCCTCCGGCGCGCCGAGGGGCAGGGCGCTGTTGGCCCGGCGGGTGAACCCGCCCGACAGGCCGACCCGCCAGCCGTCGACGTCACGCGTCGCGACCGGGACCCAGGTCGCGGCCTCGACCAGCACGCCCGGCGCGACGGGCGGGGCCCACGTAAGGGCCCGGAGGTGCACGCCCTCGTGGCCCCAGTCGCGGTCGGGCGCGGCGGCGAACCCCAGCCGGTCGTACAGCCGGCGGGCGGTCGCCATCTCGGCGAGCGTCGACAGCACCACGCCGCGGGCGCGCCGTGCGACCGCCTCGCGCAGGGCGGCGGTGACCAGCCGGGCGGCGACGCCGCGGCCGCGCGCGCCGGGGGCGACGGCGAGCATCCGGAGCTCGAGCTCCCCGGGCTCGGCGATCTCGGCGTACG
This sequence comes from Cellulomonas sp. Y8, assembly GCF_008033115.1. Taxonomy (NCBI): domain Bacteria; kingdom Bacillati; phylum Actinomycetota; class Actinomycetes; order Micrococcales; family Cellulomonadaceae; genus Cellulomonas; species Cellulomonas sp. Y8. The sequence goes on along the minus strand of NZ_CP041203.1, from coordinate 3,418,925 downwards.
AGGTCGCGTACGGCGCGAGCGTGAGCGTGCCGACGACCTCCTCGGCGGGTCCGTCGTCCCGACCGGCCGTCGTCGCGACCAGGAGCACGGCCTCGCGGGCGCGGCGCGCGGCGTCGTGGAGCTCGACCTCGTACTCGTCGTCGACCTCCAGCAGCCCGTCGGCGCGGTAGGCCTCCGCGGTCAGGGCGCCGACGGCGGCGTGGTCCTCGGGGCGGGCGAGGCGGATGCGCACCGGGCCGACCGCGGCGGCCGCGGCGGTCACGACGCGCCCGCGTCGTCCGGGCCCTCGCCCGTCGCGGTGTCGTCGGCGGCCGGGGTCTCGGCCGCGTCGTCGTCCTCGCCCGGCCCGTCCCCCACGGCGGCCGGCCCGCCGGCCAGCAGCGCGACGAACCCGTCCTCGTCCAGGATCCGCAGCCCGAGCTCGATCGCCTTGGCCTCCTTCGACCCGGCGTTCTCCCCCACGACCACATAGTCGGTCTTCTTGGACACCGACCCGGACGCCTTGCCGCCGCGGGACAGCACCGCCTCCTTGGCGCCGTCCCGGCTGAACCCCGCGAGGCTGCCCGTCACGACGACCGTCAGGCCCTCGAGCGTGCGGGGCGCGGACGCGTCGGCCTCGTCGGCCATCACCACGCCGGCGTCCCGCCAGCGGTCGACGATGTCGGCGTGCCAGTCCTCGGCGAACCAGTCGAGCACGGAGTCGGCGATCGTCGGGCCGACGCCGTCCACGCCCGCCAGCGTCGCCCGCGCCCCCTCGACGTCGGCGAGCGCCGCACGCAGCGCGTCCATCGAGCCGAAGCGCTGGGCGATCGCGCGCGCCGCGGTGGGGCCGACGTTGCGGATGCTCAGCGCGACCAGCACGCGCCAGAACGGCTTGGTCTTGGCCGCGTCGAGCTCGTCGAGCAGCTTCTTGGCCTGCTCCGACGGGACGTCCTCGTACTCGGGCAGCGGCTCGCCGGCGGCCTCGGCGTCGCGCCGGGCCTTCACGCTGTGGGTCACGCGGCGCCGGAACGGGGTCCGGCGCCGCACGGTGCCGTCCTCGTCGACGCGCGGCTCGCCCGTCTCGGGGTCGCGCACGACGACCTGGACCTGCTGCAGCCGGGCGAAGCTGCGCGCGCGCACGCGCTCCTTCTCCTCCTCCGGGGCGTCCGCGGGCCACCCGACGAGCTCGAACAGGTCGGCCTCGTTGACCACCGGCGGGACCTCGGGGATCTCCGGCTGGGTCAACGCGGCGGCCGTGACCTCGCCGAGCGCCTCGATGTCGAGCGCCCCGCGGGACCCGATGTGCTCGACGCGGCCGCGCACCTGCGCCGGGCAGGTGCGGGCGTTCGGGCAGCGCAGGTCGACGTCGCCCTCGCGCATCGGCCGGAGCGTCGACCCGCACTCGGGGCACTCGGTCGGCATCGTCCAGTCGGTGCGCGGGTAGCCGTCGTCCGCCAGCGCGGTGACGGGGCCGACGATCTCCGGGATCACGTCGCCCGCCTTGCGGAGCACCACCATGTCCCCGGGGCGCACGCCCTTGAGCGCGACGACGTCCTTGTTGTGCAGCGTCGCCATGGCCACCGTCGACCCGGAGACCTTGACCGGCTCCATCACCGCGTACGGGGTGACCCGGCCGGTGCGGCCGACGTTCACCTCGATCGCGAGCAGCCGGGTGTTCACCTCCTCCGGCGGGTACTTGTACGCGATGGCCCAGCGGGGCGCGCGGCTGGTGGCGCCGAGCCGGCGCTGCAGCGCCAGGTCGTCGACCTTGACGACCACGCCGTCGATCTCGTGCTCGTAGGAGTGCCGGTGCTCGCCGATCTCCTCGATCCGCGCGGTGACGTCCGCGAGCGCGGGGACGACCCGGTAGTGCGGCGACGTCGGCACGCCCCAGCCGGCCAGCAGCTCGTACACCTGGGACTGCCGCTCGAGCGCGACCGCGCCCGGACCCCACCGCAGCGCGCCGATGCCGTGGGCGTACATCCCGAGCGGCCGGCCCGCGGTCACGCGCGGGTCCTTCTGCCGCAGCGAGCCGGCGGCGGCGTTGCGCGGGTTGGCGAACGGGGCCTTGCCCGCCGCCACCTGCGACTCGTTCAGCCGCTCGAACGCCTCGACCGGGAGGAACACCTCCCCGCGGACCTCGATCTGCTCCGGGTGCGTCGCCGGGTCCCCCGCGAGCACGTCCGGGATGCTCGCGATCGTGCGGACGTTCAGCGTGACGTCCTCGCCCGTGCGCCCGTCGCCGCGCGTCGCCGCGCGGACGAGCCGGGCGGGGCCGTCACCGGTGCGCTCGTAGAGCAGCGCGATCGCGAGGCCGTCGATCTTCAGCTCGGTGAGGTAGCCGACGTCGGCGCCCGCCGGGAGCTCCAGGTCGCGGTGCACCCGCTCGGCCCAGGCGGCGACGTCCTCGGCGGAGAACGCGTTGTCCAGCGACAGCATCCGCTCGACGTGGTCGACCGCGCGGAACTCGGTGGAGAACGTCCCGCCGACGTTCTGGGTGGGCGACTCGGGCGTGCGGAGCCCGAACTCCGGGTACGCGTCCTCGAGCGCCTCCAGCCGGCGCAGCGTCACGTCGTACTCGGCGTCGCTGGCGGCGGGCTCGTCCCGCACGTAGTAGGCGAACTGGAGCTCCCGGACGCGGTCCGCCAGCTCGGTCCAGCGCTGGCGTGCGGCGGCCTCGTCCAGGCCGGCGTCCTCGGGGTTCGTCGTCTCGGGTCGTGTCGCGTCCACGCGGACATCATGCCGCGCGCCCCCGACACGGCACCTGCGGGGCGCGCGGTGCGCGGGGGTTCCCGCCGGGCGGCCGGCGCCGCTAGGCTGCTACTCATCAGTCTGTAGACAGAGAAGTAGCACGACCTCGACCGTGGGACCGTGATCGGTGAGCTGCAGGTGACGGTGGGGCGGCGCGTGCGCCGGCTCCGGATCGAGCGCGGGATCAGCCAGGAGGCGCTCGCGCGCGACGTGGAGATGCACCGCACCTACCTGGGCGGCGTCGAGCGCGGGGAGCGCAACCTCACCCTGCGCTCGGTCGAGCGGCTGGCGGAGCGCCTTGGCGTGCCGGTCCGCGAGCTGATCGGCGACGCCCCCGAGGCCTGAGCCCGAGCGGCCTGTGGACGACGGAGCCCCCGTGTCGGTGGTCGTGCCCAGAGTGGGTGGGACGAGGGGCGCGGCCGCGCAGGAGCCCCTCGGCAGGCCGACCGAGGAGGATCCGTGACCACCGAGCAGGACCGACCGACCTGGCAGGTGGAGCCCTGCCCCGACTGGTGCGTGGTGCTGCACGCGCAGGACGACGACGTGCGCGACCGGGCGCACGTCAGCAGCTCGATGTCCGTGGCCTCCCGGCAGCTCCTGGGCGGACCGGGCGCCGCGGTCTCGCCGTTCGCGGAGCGCGAGCCGGGCGCCGCGCCGGGGACCCCGGACGCGCTGGACCGCACCGCGGCGGCCGAGCTCGCGGTCTGCGTGCACCGCCGCGACGGCGCCCGCACCACGTGGGTGTACGTGGGCGACGGCGCGGTGCAGCACCTGGAGCTCAGCGCCGAGTCGTGGCACCGGCTGATGCCGGCGCTCGACCGGGTGCTGGACCTGGCTCGCGCCTGACCGGTCCGCGCGGGGGCGAGCCGCACCCCCGCGCGGGCCCCGGTCGCGCGCTCAGGAGGGGGCGGGCCCGTCGGGGTCGCCCGGCCCGTCGGGGTCGCCCGGCCCGTCGGGGTCGCCCGGCCCGTCGGGGTCGCCCGGCCCGTCGGGGTCGCCCGGCGCGGTCGGGACGACCGGCGCCAGCAGGGCGCCCGGGTCGACGCCCAGGCTCGTCGCCAGGCGCTCCAGCGAGCGCAGCGACAGGTTGCGCTCACCCCGCTCCACGGACCCCACGTACGTGCGGTGGTGCCCGATCCGGTCCGCCAGGTCCTCCTGGCTCAGGTCACCCGCCGTGCGGATGCGCCGGATGTTCCGTCCCACGGTGCGCTGCAGCTCTCCGTCCACACCGCGAGCGTCCCGACGCGCTCGCCGGGGGTCCACACCCTCATGAGTAGCACCGCGGTCATCCCGCGGGCGCGACCTCCGGGCGGCGCCGGGCCTGCCACGCCGCCACCGCGCCGCCGGCCACGAGCAGCACGCCGACGCCGACGGCCCCGACCGCGGCGCCCGCGAGCGCCGCGGGGCGCTCCGCCAGCACGGTCTCGGTCGCGCGGCCGTCGACGGTCCACGTGCACACCGCCCGCGGCGGGAGCAGCGACGAGGACACCGTCGCTCCGTCCTCCCCCGCGGTCGCGGCGGCGACGCAGGTGTCCTCCGCGCCGAGCCCGGTACGCAGCGTCGACGTCACCAGCCCCACCCAGACGACGAGCAGCACCACCAGCCCGACCACCGCGAGCCCGGCCCCCGCGGCGAGCACCGCCGCGTGCCGCCGCGAGAGCCACGGCCGCCGCCGGACCGGGACACCCGCGGCCCCGGCACCCGGCCCGCCCGCAGGCCCCACGCCCCCGCTCACGACTCCGCCCGCTCGGCCACGACCGCCGCCGCCCGCGCCACGGTCGCGAGCGTCGCCCGCGCCACCGCCGGGTCGACCCGCGGGCCTGCCGGGCCGCCGGGCACCGTCGGCCCCGCGGGCGCGAGCAGCACGACGTCCCGCAGCCCCGCCCGGGACAGCCCGACCCGCTCCCAGCCGCGGAGCACCGCGTCCGCGACCCCGCGCACGTCGGGGCCCGCGCACTGCGACGTCTCCGGCTGCGGCACGGACGCCCACAGCGCGAGGCCGTCCTCGACGGACTCGGCGACCGACTCCCACCGGCGCTCGTCGAGCCCGGCGACCTCCAGCCCCACCGCGTCCGCCCCGGCGCCGCGCGCGGCCCCGACCGCCGCCGCACCGGCGCCGACGTGCAGCACCACGCGCTCGGCCCCGCCGGCCCGCACCCCGGCGACGACGGTCCCGAGCCGCTCCGACGCCACGGGCGCCGCCACGGACCGCAGCCGGGCGTAGCCGGAGAACGACGGCAGCACGCCCGCGACCACCTGCGTGAGCAGCGGCTCGTGCAGCAGCACGGTCGGCCGCGCGCCGGGGACCGCCCGGCGGATCGCGTCGAGGTGCTCGGCGACACCTGCGGCCAGCGACTCCGCCAGCTCCGCGACGGCGCCCGGGTCGGCGACCGCGCGGTCGCCCCGCGCCAGGTACACGCTCGCGGCCAGCGTGAGCGGCCCGGCGACGGGCACGACCAGCGGGCCGTCCCAGCCGTGCGCGGCGACCGCGAGCGCGTCCAGGTCCTCCCGGCGCAGCGCGGCGAGCCGGGTCGCGTCCGCACCGGGCCGGTCGGCGAGCCGCCAGCCGTGCGGCCCGAGCTCCGCGGGCAGCTCGACGAGCAGGCCCAGCGCCTGGGCGGCGAGGCTGCCGAACGGCCCGCGCTCCGGGAGCCGCACCGTCCAGGGCAGTCCGTCGACGCCGGACGGCGCCGCCGCGACGTCGCCGAGCACGGTGGTCTGGGCCTCGAGCGGCTCCGAGCCCGGCCAGGGCCCGGTCCCGCTCACCGCCGTCACGCGGTCGCCCCGGCGCGGCCGGCGACGGCCCCGTCCTCGGCGCCAGCGGCAGCCCGCTCCGTCCGCTCGACCGTTCCCTGACCCAGCACCACGTCCCCGTCCGTCCCGCCGTAGAGCACGGCCGACTGCCCCGCGACGACCCCGCGCAGCGACCCGTCGACCCGCACCTCGATCCCGCCCGCCGCCGTGGCGCGGGCCCGCACCGGCACCGCCGCGCCGTGCGCCCGCACCTGCAGCAGGCACGCCGTCCAGTCCGCCGGCGCGGCGCCGAACCACACCGCGTCCCGCGCCTCGACCGCCCCGACCTCGAGCGCCTCCGCGCCGCCGACCACGACCCGGTTGCTCACCGGCTCGATCGCCAGCACGTACCGCGGCTTCCCGTCGACCGCGGGGCGCCCGAGCTGCAGACCCTTGCGCTGCCCGACGGTGTACCCGTAGGCCCCGTCGTGCGTGCCGAGCACCGTGCCGTCGGCGTCGACGACCTCGCCCGGGCGCGAGCCGAGCCGGCCCCGGAGGAACCCGCGGGTGTCGCCGTCGGCCACGAAGCAGATGTCGTACGAGTCGGGCTTGGCGGAGACGCTCAGCCCACGCGCGGCCGCCTCGGCGCGGACCTCGTCCTTGGACGCGACGTCGCCGAGCGGGAAGATCGCCCGCGCCAGCCGCTCGGGGCCCATGACCGCCAGCACGTAGGACTGGTCCTTGGCCAGGTCGCGCGCGCGACGCAGCACCGGCGCGCCGTCCGGCCCCGCGGTGGCGGAGGCGTAGTGCCCCGTGGCGACCGCGTCGAAGCCCAGCGCCAGCGCCTTGTCGAGCAGCGCGTCGAACTTGATGTGCTCGTTGCACCGCACGCACGGGTTGGGCGTCCGGCCCGCCTCGTACTCGGACAGGAAGTCGGCGACGACGGTGTCCTCGAACCGCTCGGACAGGTCCCACACGTAGTACGGGATCCCCAGCACGTCGGCCGCGCGCCGGGCGTCGCCGGCGTCCTCGATCGAGCAGCAGCCGCGGGAACCGGTGCGCATCTGCGCCCGGTTGCGCGACAGCGCCATGTGCACGCCGACGACGTCGTGGCCGGCGTCGACCGCGCGGGCGGCCGCCACCGCGGAGTCGACGCCGCCGGACAGCGCCGCGAGCACCCGCATCAGACCGCCCCCGCCGTCGACCGGGCACCGGCCGCGCCCGCCGACCGCCCGCCGCCCGCGAGCCCCGCGGACCGCGCGCGGTCCACGACGCCCGGCAGCGCCGCGAGCAGCGCGTCCACGTCGTCCCGCGTCGACGGCCAGCCGAGCGAGAACCGCAGCGCCCCGCGCGCGTCCGCCTCGTCCAGCCCCATCGCGAGCAGGACGTGGCTCGGCTGCGGCACGCCCGCCTGGCAGGCCGACCCGGTCGAGCACTCGACGCCCGCGGAGTCGAGCAGGTAGAGCAGCGAGTCCCCCTCGCAGCCGGGGAACGTGAAGTGCGCGTTGGCCGGCAGCCGGTCCGCGGGGTCGGCCGGCCCGCGCAGCACCGCGTCGGGCACCGTCGCGCGCACACCGGCGACCAGCGCGTCCCGGAGGCCGGCGAGCCGCGCCGCCGTCGCCTCGCGCCCGCGCACGGCCGCGTCGACCGCCACCGCGAACGCCGCGATCGCCGGCACGTCGAGCGAGCCCGAGCGCACGCCGCGCTCCTGGCCGCCGCCGTGCAGCACCGGCACCAGGTCGAGCTCGCGCCGCGCGAGGAGGGCGCCGACGCCGACCGGGCCGCCGAGCTTGTGCCCCGTGACGGTCATCGCGTCCAGCCCCGAGGCGGCGAAGTCGACCGGCACCTGCCCGACGGCCTGCACGGCGTCGGCGTGCACCGGGACGCCGTGGGCGTGCGCGAGCGCGACCACCTCGGCGAGCGGCTGCAGGGTCCCGACCTCGTTGTTCGCCCACATGACCGACACCAGGGCGGTCTGCCCGGCGTGCTCGGCGAGCTCGTCGCGCAGCGCGTCGAGGCGCACCCGGCCCTCGTCGTCGACGGGGAGCAGGACGATCTCCGCCCCCGCGTGCTCGGCCAGCCAGAACGCCGGGTCCAGCACCGCGTGGTGCTCCACGGCCGACACCAGGACGCGGCGCCGCGCCGGGTCCTGGGCGGTGCGGGCCCAGAACAGGCCCTTCACCGCGAGGTTGTCGGCCTCGGTGCCCCCGCCGGTCAGCAGCACCTCGCTGGGCCGCGCGCCGAGCGCCGCGGCCAGCGTCTCGCGGGCCTCCTCGACGGCGCGCCGCGCCGCCCGCCCCGCGGTGTGCAGGGACGAGGGGTTGCCGGTGCGGGACAGGTGCTCGACCAGGACGGCAGCCGCCTCCGGGAGCACGGGCGTCGTGGCCGCGTGGTCCAGATACGCGCTCACCCGCAGAAGTCTACGAAGGGTTCTGCCAGGATGTGGCGCGTGAGTGCCGACGACGCGACGACGCCTCCGCTGGCCTTCAGCGGGCAACGGCTGGACTGGCGGGACCTCCCGCGGTCCGTCCGCACCCGGATCTCCGAGCTCGCGGGTGCCCAGGTGAGCGCCGAGACCAGCGCGACCACCGGGTTCAGCCCGGGGTTCGCCGCGGTCCTCGAGCTGGCCGACGGGCGCGGCGTGTTCGTCAAGGCCGTGTCGCCCGAGCAGAACCCGGAGTCCCCGGAGCTCGCCCGGGCGGAGGTGCGCGCGGCCGCCGCGCTGCCGCCCCAGGTGCCCGCGCCCGCGCTGCTGTGGTCGGACGACGACGGCGACTGGGTGCTGCTGGGCTTCGAGGTGGCGCCCGGCCGGCCGCCGCTGCTCCCCTGGCGCCACGACGAGCTCGCCCTCGTGCTCGCGGCGCTGGACACGCTGGCCGAGGCCGAGCCGCTCCCGGGGCACGAGCTGCGTCCGAGCGCCGAGACGCTGGCCGGCGACTTCACCGGCTGGCGGACCATCGCGGGGCGCCCGGGCGCGGACCTCGACGCGCTCGCCGCCCGCACGGGCGAGGCCGGCGCGTGGGTCCTCGCGCACCTCGACGCGCTGGTCGCCTGGGAGGACGACGCGCTCGACGCCTGCGCGGGCAGCGCGCTCGTGCACGGCGACCTGCGCGCGGACAACGTCATGGTGGACCACGACCACGAGGGCGGCCGCGTCGCGCTGATCGACTGGCCGCACGCCGGCGTCGGCGCCCCGTGGCTGGACCTGGCGTTCATGCTGCCCAGCGTCGCGATGCAGGGCGGCGGGGAGCCGCAGGACCTGTTCTGGGACCGCCCGGCGTCGAAGGGCGTCGAGCCCGAGCGGCTGCGCGCCGCCGTGGCGGGCCTGGCGGGCTACTTCGTGCACGGCGCGCTGCAGCCCGCGCCGGTCGGGATCCCGAACCTGCGCCGGTTCCAGGGGGCCCAGGGCCGGCACGCGGTGGAGTGGCTCCGCGCGCTGGCCTGAGCCCCCGGCCGTCCCGGCCCGGGTCGGCCTCAGCCCTGCCGCAGCCGGCGGAGCTCCTCGGTGACCTGCGGGAGCACCGTGAACAGGTCTCCGACGATGCCGTAGTCGGCGATCTCGAAGATCGGCGCCTCCGGGTCGGGGTTGATCGCCACGATCGTCCCGGACGCCTGCATGCCGCCGCGGTGGTGCACCGCCCCGGACACGCCGGCGCCGATGTACAGCCGCGGCGACACGGTCACGCCGGTCTGCCCGATCTGGGTCTCGTGCCCGATCCAGCCCTCGTCGGTGGCGACGCGCGTCGAGCCGACCGCGCCGCCGACCTCGTCCGCGAGCGCCTCGATCGGCGCGAAGTCGCCCTCGGTCCCCCGGCCGCCCACGACGACCACGTCCGCGGACGACAGGTCGGGCCGGTCCGACGGCGCCGCGGGCGTGCGCCGCACGAGGGCCGCGCGGGTCGCCCGCTCGGAGACGGCGAGCGCGCGGGTGCGCAGCTCGGGCGCGAGCGGCGCCTCCTCGTCGACGTGCCGGGAGACCACGGCGCCGGCCTTGAGCAGGACGACGGCGAGGCCGGTCCGCACGGCGCACCGGGTGGTCCAGGTGCCCGCGAGCACGGTCTTGGACGCGACCACCCGGCCCTCGGCGTCCCGCTCGACCGCGGCGGCGTCCGTGACGACGCCCGCGCCGGTGGCGACGGCCAGCCGCGCGGCCGCCTCCTTGTTCTCGAACGTCGACAGCGCGAGCAGCACGGTCGCGCCGGTCTCCCGCACGGCGTCGGCGAGCACCTCGGCGAGCACGGGGGTCAGCCGGGCGTCGACCGCGCCGGTGGACACCTGGTGCACGACGGCCACGCCGTGCCGGCCGAGGACGGGCAGCGCCGGGTCGACCGGCTCGTCGCCGACCCACAGGCCGTGCACCTCGCCGCCGTCGGCGAGGTCGCGGGCCGCCGTGGCGAGCTCCAGCACGCTGCCGCGCAGGGCGCCGGTCTCGGCGTGGTCGAGCAGGACGAGGACGGTGGCCATCAGAGGACCTCTCCGGTCGCGGGGGTGGTGCGGACCAGGTCGCGCTCCAGCAGCCACGCGGCGAGCCGCGCGCCCGCCTGGCCGTCGTCGGTGACCAGCACCCGGTCGGTGCGCGGCGGCCGGGGCGCGGCCTCCAGCACCTCGGTGCGGGCCCCCGCGGCGCCCACGGTGGCCGGGTCGACGCCCAGGTCCGCCAGCGTCAGGGTCTCCACCGGCTTCTTGCGGGCGGCCATGATGCCCTGGAAGTTGGGGTAGCGCGGCTCGTTGGCGCGGTCGGTGACCGAGACCAGCGCGGGCAGCGGCGCGGTGAGCTCCTCGACGGCGTGGTCCAGGTCGCGGCGGACCGTGACGGCGCCGTCCGCGAGCGTGACCTCGGCGGCGAGCGTGAGCTGCGGCAGGTCGAGCGTGGCCGCGAGCGCCGCCGGCAGCAGCGAGGTCAGCCCGTCGAGGCCCGCCATGCCGGTCACGACCAGGTCGACCGGCGCCTGCTCCCCCAGCCGGCGCAGCACCGCGGCGAGCACGGCGGCGGTGCCGAACACGTCGGAGCCCGCGACGGCGTCGTCGAGCACGTGCACGGCCGCGTCGGCGCCCAGCTGCAGGCCGCGGCGCACCGCGTCCTCCGCGTCGTCCGGGCCGACCGTCACCACGACGACCTCGGCCTCGTCGCCGGCGTCGCGCGCCTGCTCGGCCAGGACGACCGCGGCCTCGACCGCGTTCTCGTCCAGCTCGTTGATGGTGCCGTCGCCGCCGTCGCGGACGAGGCGGCCGTCGGGCCCCAGCGCGCGCTCGGACTGGATGTCGGGCACGTGCTTCACGCACACCACGATTCTCACCCCGGGAACGTTACCCGCCCCGCGGGAGCCGGTGCACGGGACCCGGTCCCCCGGGGCGCCGCGCGCCACGCGGCACCGGAGTCCCAGGTCGCGGCCCCGTGCCGCCCCTCCGCCGGGCCACAATGGGGCGCGTGACCCCCGCCGCCCCGCACCCCGGCCCGCCGCCCCGCCTCGGGGTGCACGCGACCGACGACGGCGTCGAGGTCGGCGTGCTCGCGCCGCACGCGGACGCGGTCGACCTGTGCCTGCTCGACCCCGACCCGGCCGCACCGACCGGCTGGGCCGAGCGCCGCGTCCGGCTCGACGGCCCGGACCTGGGCGTGTTCAGCGCGCGGGTCCCCGGCGTCCGGCCCGGCCAGCGGTACGGCCTGCGCGCGCACGGCCCGTGGGACCCGGGCGCCGGCCTCCGGTACAACCCGGCGAAGCTGCTGGTCGACCCGTACGCCCGCGGCCTGGTCGGCGAGGTGGACCACGGCCCGGCGACGTACGGGCACGTCGTCGACGACGCGCTGCGGGGCGACCCCGCCGGCGAGCCCGACCCCCGGGACTCGGTCGCGCACGTGCCGCACGCCGTCGTCCTGGACCGCCGCCCGGGACGCCGGGGCTCAGGGGACGCGGTCGACCCCGCCGCCAACCGGCCGCACACGTCGTGGACCGACACCGTCGTGTACGAGGCGCACGTCAAGGGCCTCACCGTCCGGCACCCCGAGCTGCCCCCGCACCTGCGCGGCACCTACTCGGCGCTCGGCCACCCCGCCGTCGTGGACCACCTGAGGGCGCTCGGCGTCACCGCCCTCGAGCTGCTCCCGGTGCACGCGTTCTCCGCGGAGCCGCACCTCGTGCAGCGCGGCCTCACCAACTACTGGGGCTACAGCACGCTGGGCTTCTTCGCCCCGCACGCGCCCTACGCCACCGCCGCCGCGCGCGCCGCCGGGCCCGCCGCGGTGCTCGACGAGCTGCGCACCGCCGTGCACGCGCTGCACGAGGCGGGCATCGAGGTGCTCCTCGACGTCGTCTACAACCACACCTGCGAGGGCGGGCTGCCCGGTCAGCACCTGTCCTGGCGCGGCCTCGACTCCGCGGTGTACTACCTGCACGACGGCGCCCACCCCGCGGCCCTGGCGGACGTCACCGGGACGGGCAACACCCTCGACTTCCGGCGCCCCGAGGTCGTCCGGCTCGCGCTCGACTCGCTCCGGTACTGGGCGCAGGAGGTCGGCGTGGACGGCTTCCGGTTCGACCTGGCGGTGACCCTCGGGCGCGGGCACACCGGCTTCGACCCCGACCACCCGTTCCTGGTCGCGGCCGCCACCGACCCCGCCCTGCACGGGCTCAAGCTGGTCGCGGAGCCCTGGGACGTCGGTCCGGGCGGCTGGCGGACCGGGCAGTTCCCGCCGCCGTTCGCCGAGTGGAACGACCGGTTCCGCAACTCCGTGCGGTCGTTCTGGCTCGCCGACCCGGCGCGCGCCGCGCACGGCCTGCCCGAGCACCGGGTCCGGGACCTCGCGACCCGGCTCGCCGGGTCCGTCGACCTGTTCGGGCGGTCCGACCCGCCGCTCGCCCGCGGCCCGCGCGCCTCGGTCAACTACGTCACCGCGCACGACGGGTTCACCCTCGCCGACCTCGTCGCCTACGAGCACAAGCACAACGAGGCCAACGGCGAGCAGAACCGCGACGGCTCCGACGACAACCGGTCCTGGAACCACGGCGTCGAGGGGCACGTCGCCGCCGACTCCGTGGCCGCGGACATCGTGCCGCTGCGCCGCCGGTCGATCCGGAACCTGCTCGCCACCCTGCTGCTCGCCGCGGGCACGCCGATGATCACGGCCGGCGACGAGCTCGGCCGGACCCAGCGCGGCAACAACAACGCGTACTGCCAGGACTCGCCGCTGTCCTGGGTGTCCTGGGACCTCGCGCCGTGGCGCCGGGACCTGCTGGCGACGGCCCGGCACCTCACCGCACTGCGGCGGGCGCACCCGGCGCTGCGCAGCGCCCGGTTCTTCACCGGCCGCGCCGGTGCGGACGGGCGGCCGGACCTGGCCTGGTTCGACCCCGCCGGGGCGGTGTTCACCCACGAGCGGTGGCACGACGCGGACCTGCGGACGCTGCAGATGCTGCGCACGGCCGACGGCGACGCCGTGCTGCTGGTGGTGAACGGGTCGCTGGACCCGGTCGACGTGGTGCTGGCGGACCCGGACGCAGCCGCGGACGGCGGGGAGACCACCTGGGAGCTCGCGTGGGACTCCACCTGGGAGCACCCCGGCGAGTCCGCCACGGCCGACCTCAACGGCGCCCTGCACCAGCAGGCGGGCACCCGCGCGACCGTGGAGCCCCTGAGCCTCCGCGTCTACGTCGCCTGACCCAGGCCGCGCCCGGTCCCTCCCGGCCCCCGCCGTCGAGGTCGGTGGTTCGCGCCGAGGTCGGTGCCTGCAACCACCGATCTCGGCCGGAACCACCGACCTCGACGTACCCAGGGACCGCCCCCGGACGCGCCACGAGCCCCCGCGCCGGATCGTCCCGGGGCGGGGGCTCGCGTGGGTGCGCGGGTCAGCCCGCGTTCGCGACCAGGCCCACCTCGGCCACCGACGCCAGGCCGTCGTGCCGCGGGACGACGCGGACGCTGTACCCGAACGGGCCGGACGCGTCGAGGACCAGGTCCCCGGCGAACCCGTAGCGGCCGCCCTCGTAGGTGTCCGCGAGCGCCAGCGGGTCGACGGTGAAGCCGTGCAGCTCGTCGGCCTCGGAGACCTTCCCGTGCACGACCTGCACCTCGACGTCCTCGGGCTTGAGGTCGCCGAGGGCGACGTAGGCCTTCACGTGCAGGGTGTCGCCGACCTGCGGCACCTCCCGGACGCCGCCGGACTCGACGTGGTCGACCCGCACGTGCTGCCAGCCGGACCGCACGCGACCCTTCCAGGCGGCGAGCTCCCGCGCCCCGGCGTACGCCGAGTCGCCCGCGAGCGCCCGGCCGGCGACCGCCGCCGGCGCGTACAGCCGCTCGACGTAGTCGGCGACCATCCGGGTGGCCTGGACCTTCGGGCCGAGCGTGGCCAGCGTGTGCCGCACCATCTCGAGCCAGCGGCCGGGCAGCCCGCGCTCGTCGCGGTCGTAGAACCGCGGCGCCACCTGGTGCTCGATCAGCTCGTACAGCGCGGCGGCCTCGAGGTCGTCGCGCCGGTCGGGGTCCTCGACGCCGTCGGCGGTCGGGATGGCCCAGCCGTTCTCGCCGTCGAACCACTCGTCCCACCACCCGTCGAGGATGGACAGGTTGAGCCCGCCGTTGAGCGCCGCCTTCATGCCGGAGGTGCCGCAGGCCTCGAGCGGGCGCAGCGGGTTGTTCAGCCAGACGTCGCAGCCCGGGTAGAGGGTCTGGGCCATCGCGATGTCGTAGTTCGGCAGGAACACGATGCGGTGCCGCACCCCGGCGTCGTCGGCGAACCGGACGAGCTGCTGGATGAGCCGCTTGCCCTGGTCGTCGGCGGGGTGCGACTTGCCGGCGATGACCAGCTGCACGGGCCGCTCGGGGTGCGTGAGCAGGGCGCGGAGCCGCTCGGGGTCGCGCAGCATGAGGGTGAGCCGCTTGTAGGTCGGCACCCGGCGCGCGAACCCGATGGTCAGCACGTCCGGCGACAGCACGTCGTCGACCCAGCCGAGCTCGGCCGGGCTGGCGCCGCGCTGCGCCCACGAGTGCCGCACCCGGCGGCGGGCGTCCGCGACGAGCTGCGCGCGCAGCGTCCGGCGCATCCCCCAGAGCTCCTCGTCGGTGATCGCGTCGGCGCGCAGCCAGCCGACGCCCGCGGCGATCTCCTCGCCGGACAGCCGCTCGGCCGCGAGGTCGGACAGCCGCCGGTCGACCCAGGTCGGGGCGTGCACGCCGTTGGTCACCGAGGTGATCGGCACCTCGACGTCGTCGAAGCCCGGCCACAGGCCGTTGAACATGCCGCGCGAGACCTCGCCGTGCAGCAGCGAGACGCCGTTGGCGCGCCCGCCGAGCCGCAGGCCCATGACGGCCATGTTGAACATCGTCGGGTCGCCGCCCGGGTAGTCCTCGGCGCCGAGCGCGAGCACGCGCTCCACCGGGACGCCCGCCGCGGCGTTCGCCCCGCCGAAGTACTGCTGCACCAGCCCGGCCTCGAACCGGTCGATGCCGGCGGGCACGGGGGTGTGCGTGGTGAACACCGTGGCCGCGCGGACGGCCTCGAGCGCCTCGTCGAACCCGAGACCCGCGCCGGTCACCAGCTCGCGGATCCGCTCCACGCCGAGGAACCCGGCGTGGCCCTCGTTGGTGTGGTAGACCTCCGGCTCCGGTGCGCCGGTCAGCCGGGACCACACGCGCAGCGCGCGCACGCCGCCCACGCCGAGCAGCAGCTCCTGCTGCAGCCGGTGCTCGCCGCCGCCGCCGTACAGCCGGTCGGTGACCTTGCGGGCGGCCTCGTCGTTCTCGGGCACGTCGGAGTCGAGCAGCAGCAGCGGCACCCGGCCGACGGTCGCCGTCCAGACGTGCGCGTGCAGCGTGCGGTCGCCCGGCAGCGCGATGGACACGACCGCGGGGGTGCCGTCGTGCTCGCGGACGAGGGTGAGCGGCATGCCGTCGGGGTCGAGCAGGGGGTAGGTCTCCTGCTGCCAGCCGTCCCGGGTGAGCGACTGCTTGAAGTAGCCGGCGCCGTACAGCAGCCCGACGCCGATCACCGGCACGCCCAGGTCGGACGCGCTCTTCAGGTGGTCGCCGGCCAGGATGCCGAGGCCGCCGGAGTACTGCGGCAGCACGGCGGTGATGCCGAACTCCGGGGAGAAGTAGCCGATCGCGGCGGGCAGCGACGGGTCGGAGGCCTGCCGGCGCTGGTACCAGCGCGGCGCCTCCAGGTACTCGTGCAGGTCCGCCGTCGCGGCACGCACCGCGGCCACGACGTCGGGGTCGGCGGCCAGCTCGGCCAGCCGCTCCGGGCGCAGGGCGCCGAGCAGCGCGACCGGGTCCCCGTGCACCTCGTCCCACAGCGCGGGGTCGATGCGGGCGAACAGGTCGCGGGTCGGCGCGTGCCAGGACCAGCGCAGGTTGTGGGCGAGCTCGTCCAGGTCGGCGAGCTCGGCGGGCAGCGAGGTGCGGACGGTGAAACGGCGGATGGCTCTCACGCGACCGAGCCTATGCACGGCGGGGCCGCCCGGAACAGCACCTGGGTCCTATTCGTGCACGCCACCCACGAGGTCGGCCGTCCGGATGGCTGGGCCCGGCACCAGTGGATAGGTTCGGACCCGTGACGTCGACACCCTCGCCGCGCCAGCCCGCGTCCCGTCCCGCCCGGCCGTCGCGCGCGACCTCCGCGGCCACCGACGTGCCGCCCCCCACGACCACCGCACCGGTCCCCGGACCCGCGCCCGCCGCTGCGGCCGCGGCCGACCCGGCCCCCGCGCCGACCCGCCGCGCCCGCAAGGCCGCGAGCCCGGCCAAGGCGGTCGCCACCGCCGAGGCGGTCGCGGAGGCGGCCCGGCCCGACCACGCGCCCATCGGCCGGATCCCGGTCGTGGACGTCTCCCCCGTCGCCGAGGCCGGCCGCTGGCCCGCCAAGGCGACGGTCGGCGAGGCGGTGCCGGTCCGCGCCACCGTGTTCCGCGAGGGGCACGACGCCTGCGCCGCGACCGCGGTGCTCGTCGGTCCCGACGGCACCGACCGCGCCCGGGCGACAATGGTGGACATCGCCCCCGGCCTCGACCGGTACGAGGCCCACCTGGTGCCCGACGAGGCCGGGGCCTGGGGCTTCCGCGTCGAGGGCTGGTCCGACCCGTTCGGCACCTGGGCGCACGACGCGCCGCTCAAGGTCGGCGCGGGCGTGGACGTCGAGCTCGTCCTCGAGGAGGGCGCCCGCCTGCTGTCCCGCGCCGCCGACCGCACCGCCGACGACGCCGGGGCCGCGATCCCCGAGGCCGACGCGCGGGTGCTCCGGGACGCCGCCACCGCGCTGCGCGACGACTCCCGCCCCGCGGAGGCCCGGCTCGCCGCCGGCCTGTCCGCCGAGGTGCGCGCCGCGCTCGCGGCCCACCCGGTCCGCGAGCTGGTCAGCCCGTCGCCCACCTACCCGCTGGTCGTCGACCGCCCGCTGGCCCTCGCCGGCTCCTGGTACGAGATCTTCCCGCGGTCGATCGGCGCCACCTACGACGACGCCACCGGCACCTGGACCACGGGCACGCTGCGCACCGCCGCCGAGGACCTGCCGCGGATCGCCGGCCTCGGGTTCGACGTCGTCTACCTGACGCCGATCCACCCGATCGGCACCACGCACCGCAAGGGCCGCAACAACACCCTCGACGCGCGGCCGGGCGACCCGGGCTCGCCGTACGCCATCGGCTCCCGGGACGGCGGGCACGACGCGATCGACCCGTCGCTGGGCACGTTCGAGGACTTCGGCGCGTTCGTCGCCGCCGCCCGCGACCAGGGCCTGGAGGTGGCGCTCGACCTCGCGCTGCAGTGCTCCCCCGACCACCCGTGGGTCGCCGAGCACCCGGAGTGGTTCACCACCCGGCTCGACGGGACCATCGCCTACGCGGAGAACCCGCCGAAGAAGTACCAGGACATCTACCCGCTGAACTTCGACAACGACCCGGAGGGCATCGCGCGGGAGATCCGCCGCGTCCTGCAGGTCTGGATCGACCACGGCGTCACCGCGTTCCGCGTCGACAACCCGCACACCAAGCCGCTGTCGTTCTGGCAGTGGCTGCTGGCGGACGTCCGCGCCGCGCACCCCGACGTGGTGTTCCTGTCCGAGGCGTTCACCCGCCCCGCGATGATGCTCAACCTGGCGCGGGTCGGCTTCCACCAGTCGTACACGTACTTCACCTGGCGGAACACCAAGGAGGAGGTCGCCGAGTACCTCGCGGAGGTGTCCGGCGAGCAGGGCTCCTGGATGCGGCCGTCGTTCTGGCCGACGACCCACGACATCCTCACGCCCTACATGCAGACCGGCGGCACCGCCGGCTTCGCGGTGCGGGCGGTTCTCGCGGCGCTCGGGTCCCCGACCTGGGGCATCTACTCCGGCTACGAGCTCGTCGAGGACGTCCCGCGCCCCGGGGTCGAGGAGCAGATCGACAACGAGAAGTACGAGTTCAAGCCGCGCGACTGGGCGGCGGCGGAGCCGCTCGGCATCGCCCGGCTGCTGCGCTCGCTCAACGAGATCCGCCGGGCGCACCCCGCGCTGCGCCAGCTGCGCAACCTCACGGTGCACCCGACGTCGGACCCGTCGCTCGTCGCGTTCTCCCGGCACCTGCCGGCGCACCTGTCGCCGACCGGCGCGGACGACACCGTCCTGGTGGTCGTCAACCTCGACCCGCGGTCGGCGCACGACGGCGTGGTCGACCTGGACCTGGCCGCGCTCGGGCTCGACCCGGACGCGCGGTTCGTCGCGCACGACGTGCTGTCCCAGGAGGTCTACGCCTGGGACGCCCACCCGTGGGTGCGGCTCGACCCGTACAGCCGGGTCGCGCACGTGATCCAGGTGGAGCGGGTGTGACCCCGGCGGGGGCGACGGGCGGCACGCCGGTGCCGTCCGCGACGGGGGTCGTCCCGATGGTGACGGGCGCGGGCGGCCACGTGCCGCACGGCGCCGCGGGGGCACCGGCCACGGGCGCCATCGCCACGACCGCGCTGCCCGCGCGCCGGCAGCCGCCGGTGCCGGGCGCCGAGCACGGCGGGCTCGGCGACGACCCGGAGTGGTACCGCACCGCGGTGTTCTACGAGGTGATGATCCGGTCGTTCTCCGACTCGGACGGCTCGGGCTCGGGCGACCTCAAGGGGCTCACGGCGCGGCTCGACTACCTGCAGTGGCTCGGCGTCGACTGCCTGTGGCTGCCGCCGTTCTACCCGTCCCCGCTGCGCGACGGCGGCTACGACGTGTCGGACTACACCGCGGTCGCCGCGCAGTACGGCACGCTCGAGGACTTCACGGACCTGGTCGCCGCGGCGCACGAGCGCGGGATGCGCGTCGTGGTCGACCTGGTGATGAACCACTCCTCCGACCAGCACCCCTGGTTCCAGGCGTCCCGGTCCGACCCGGACGGCCCCTACGGCGACTTCTACGTGTGGTCCGACGACAACACGAAGTACCAGGACGCGCGGATCATCTTCGTCGACACCGAGACGTCCAACTGGACGTTCGACCCGGTCCGCCGGCAGTACTTCTGGCACCGGTTCTTCAGCCACCAGCCCGACCTCAACTTCGACAACCCGCGGGTCGTCGAGGCGATGTTCGACGTCGCGCGGTTCTGGCTGCGCGTCGGCGTCGACGGCTTCCGGCTGGACGCGGTGCCGTACCTGTTCGAGCGGGACGGGACCAACTGCGAGAACCTCCCGGAGACCCACCGGTTCCTCCGCGACCTGCGCGCGATGATCGACCGCGAGTTCCCGGGCCGGATCATGCTCGCCGAGGCCAACCAGTGGCCCGAGGACGTCGTGCACTACTTCGGCACCGAGGCCGAGCCCGAGTGCCACATGTGCTTCCACTTCCCGGTGATGCCGCGCATCTACTACTCCCTGCGCGACCAGCGGGCGACGTCGATCGTCGACATCCTCGCGGACACCCCGGCCATCCCCGGCGGCGGCCAGTGGAGCACGTTCCTGCGGAACCACGACGAGCTCACGCTCGAGATGGTGTCCACCGAGGAGCGCGCGTCGATGTACGGCTGGTACGCGCCCGACTCCCGGATGCGCGCCAACATCGGCATCCGGCGGCGGCTCGCGCCGCTGCTCGACGACTCCCGCAAGGAGATCGAGCTCGCGCACGCGCTGCTGCTGTCCCTGCCCGGGTCGCCCTGCCTGTACTACGGCGACGAGATCGGCATGGGCGACAACATCTGGCTCGCCGACCGCGACGCCGTGCGCACCCCGATGCAGTGGACGCCCGACCGGAACTCCGGCTTCTCGACGTCCGACCCCGGCAAGCTCTACCTGCCGGTGATCCAGTCGCTCGTGCACCACTACAACAACGTGAACGTCGAGGCGCAGCTCGCCCAGACCACGTCGCTGCTGCACTGGGTGCGCGGCATGCTCATGGTCCGGCGGCAGCACCCGGCGCTCGGCCGCGGGTCGTTCGAGGTCGTGCCCGGGGACAACGACGCGGTGCTGTCGTTCCTGCGCCGGGACGCCGAGGAGACGCTGCTGTGCGTCGCGAACCTCGCCTCGACCGCGCGGGCGTCGACGCTGCGGCTGCCCCCGGAGCTCGCCGGCGCGACGCTGCAGGACGTGTTCGGCGGCGCCAAGTTCCCCGACGTCGGACCCGACGGCACCGCGACGTTCACGCTCGGCTCGCGCGACTTCTACTGGCTGGCGGTGACGACGGCATGACCGAGCGACGGGTGGCTCACGAGGACCGGGACGACGCGCTGGCGGCGCTGCTGGCGCCCTGGCTCCCGGGACGGCGCTGGTTCCCGATCAAGGGGGTCGACGCGCGGGTCACCGCGATCGGCGGCCTGACCCTCGCCGACCCGGAGGGCGCCGCGGACGTGCGCCTCCTGCTGCTGCGCGCCGAGGGCGGCGGCACCGGCGCCGTGCTCCAGGTGCCGGTCGTGCTCGGCGGTGACGTGGTCGACGGGGACGCGGCGCTGATCGGGCGGCTGCCCGACGGCACCGCGGTCGTCGACGGCGCCGGCCGGCCGGAGTTCGAGCGGGCGTGGCTCGCCGCCGCGGACCGCCCCGAGGGCGCGGCGCCGGCGGACGGCGACGCGCTGGGCGCGCTCGGCGACCCGAAGGTCGTGCCGGGCGAGCAGTCCAACACCTCGGTGATCCTGCCCGGGGCCGGCCCCGACGGCAGCACGGCCATGCTCAAGGTGTTCCGCGGCCTCACCGAGGGCGACAACCCGGACGTCGACGTCCCGCGCGCGCTCGCCGAGGTCGGCTGGACGCACGTGCCGCGGCCGCTGGCCTGGCTCGGCGCGGAGTGGCCGGACGGCGACGGCACCGCGCACGGGCACCTCGGCGTGCTGAGCGCGTTCGTCCCGGGCGCGCACGACGGGTTCGAGCTGGCGTGCGACTTCGCGCGGCGCGGCGAGTCGTTCGCCGACCTCGCCGAGGACCTCGGGGAGGTCGTCGGGCAGATGCACCGGGCGCTGGCACGGGCCCTGCCGGACGACGTGCTGCCGGCGGACGGGGCGGGGGCGGACGGGCCGCGGGCGCCGGACGCGGGCATCCCCGCCGCCGGGTCGTCCGCGGGCCGGCACGCCGCCGACCCCGAGCCGGGCCTGTCCCCCGCCGCCGCCCGGGTCGCCGACGCGCTCGCCGCGCGGTTCGCCTGGGCGAGCGGGATCGTGCCGGAGCTCGAGGGGTTCGCCGACCCCGTCGCCGCGCTGGCCGAGCGCACCCGGCTGCTCGGCGAGGTGCCGCACCGGCAGCGCGTGCACGGCGACCTGCACCTCGGGCAGGTGCTCCGGGGCGACGACACCTGGTACGTCCTCGACTTCGAGGGCGAGCCGCTGCTCCCCGTCGCGCAGCGCACCCGACCCGACCTCGCGCTCCGCGACGCCGCGGGCATGCTCCGGTCCTTCGACTACGCGGCGGCCGTCGGCGACGCGCCCGCCGCGTGGACCGAGGTGGCGCGCGCCGCCTTCCTCGCCGGGTACTCGGCGGAGAGCGGCGACCTCGACCCGGGCACCCGCGCGCACCTGCTCCGGGTGCTCGAGCTGGACAAGGCGCTGTACGAGGCCGTGTACGAGGCGCGGAACCGCCCCGACTGGCTGCCGATCCCGCTCGCGGGGGTGCAGCGGCTGATCGGCTGACGGGTCGGGGCGGCGCGCTCGGTCGACCATGCCCCGCCGGGGTGGCCCGCCTGGCAGACTGCCCGGCGTGAGCCCCGCGACCCCGGCCGGCCTGCCCGGCGTGCCCGAGCCCGCGCCGACGCACGTGCTGCTGGTCGGCGACTCCGTCACGGACTGCGGCCGCCGCGCCGACCCCGAGGGCCTCGGCGACGGCTACGTCCGGCTGCTCGCCGAGGGACCGCTGCGCGGCTGCCGGGTCACCAACCGCGGCGTCGGCGGCGACAAGGCGGTCGACCTGGCGGTCCGGTGGCAGGCGGACGTCCTCGCCGAGCGTCCCGACGTGCTGTCCGTCGCCGTCGGGATCAACGACACCTGGCGCCGCTACGACCGCGGCGCGACGACGCCCGCCGAGGCGTTCGAGGCCACGTACCGCGGGCTGCTCGGGTCCGCCCTGGCCGCCGGGGTGCGGCGCCTCGTCCTCGTCGAGCCGTTCGTCGTGCCCGTGACCGCGGAGCAGGAGCGCTGGTGGGACGAGGACCTCGGCGCGAAGGTCGCCGTCGTGCACCGGCTCGCGGCCGAGCACGGCGCCGTCCTCGTCCCGGCGGGGACGCACCTCGCCGCTCTCGCGGCGGAGCACGGCGCCGCGGCGCTGGCGGCCGACGGCGTGCACCCGACGCCCGCCGGGCACCGGGCGCTGGCGGACCTGTGGTGGGCCGCGGCGGGCGGGGCGGTCCTCCGGGACTGACCGCCGCCGCCCGGCTGCGCCACGTCTGGCTGCGCGAACGCTCGGGTGGTGGTTGGGTGGGGACATGAACCGCCCGGCCGAGACGTCGCCCGTCACCGTCGACCACGACACGCTGCGCGCCGTCGCCTCCGGCACGCACCACGACCCGCACTCCGTGCTGGGTGCGCACCTCGCCCCGAGCGGTCTCGTCGTGCGGACCCTGCGCCCGCTCGCCGACGCCGTCGAGGTGGTGACCACCACCGGCAGCACCCCCGCCGAGCACGAGCAGGACGGCATCTGGGTCGCGCTGCTGCCCGAGACGCAGGTGGTCGACTACCGCCTCGACGTCACCTACGGCGCGGACACCCAGCGGGTCGACGACCCGTACCGCTACCTGCCCACGGTCCAGGAGCTCGACCGGCACCTCATCAAGGAGGGCCGGCACGAGCAGCTGTGGACCGTCCTCGGCGCGAACGTGCACCGCTACCCCGGCACCCTCGGCGACGTGGTCGGCACCGCGTTCGCCGTCTGGGCGCCGAACGCGCGGGCCGTGCGGGTCGTCGGCGACTTCAACCACTGGCAGGGCGCTCAGCACGCGATGCGGTCCCTCGGCGAGTCCGGGGTCTGGGAGCTGTTCGTCCCCGGCGTCGGCGCCGGCACCCGGTACAAGTTCGAGATCGTCGGCGCCGACGGCACCTGGCGGCAGAAGGCCGACCCGCTCGCCAAGGGCACCGAGGTCCCGCCGGCCACCGCGTCGGTCGTCGTCGAGTCCGACTTCACCTGGGGCGACCAGGACTGGATCGACCAGCGCCGCTCGCACGACCCGCACTCCGGCCCGATGAGCATCTACGAGGTGCACCTCGGCTCGTGGCGGCAGGGGCTGTCCTACCGCGAGCTCGCCGACCAGCTCACCGCGTACGTGCTCGAGATGGGCTTCACCCACGTCGAGCTCCTGCCGGTCTCCGAGCACCCGTTCGGCGGCTCCTGGGGCTACCAGGTCTCGTCGTACTACGCGCCGACCTCCCGGTTCGGCCACCCCGACGACTTCCGGCACCTCGTCGACACCCTGCACCGCGCCGGCATCGGCGTCCTGCTCGACTGGGTGCCCGCGCACTTCCCCAAGGACGAGTGGGCGCTCGCGCGGTTCGACGGCACCCCGCTCTACGAGCACCCGGACCCGCAGCGCGGCGAGCAGCTCGACTGGGGCACCTACGTCTTCAACTTCGGCCGCAACGAGGTGAAGAACTTCCTCGTCGCGAACGCCACCTACTGGCTCGAGGAGTTCCACGCCGACGGCCTGCGCGTCGACGCCGTCGCCTCGATGCTCTACCTCGACTACTCGCGCGAGCCCGGCCAGTGGACCCCGAACGTGCACGGCGGCCGCGAGAACCTCGAGGCGATCGCGTTCCTCCAGGAGGCCAACGCCACCGCCTACCGGCGGACCCCGGGCGTCATGATGATCGCGGAGGAGTCCACCGCGTGGCCCGGCGTCACCACGCCCACGAGCGGCGGGGGCCTCGGCTTCGGCCTGAAGTGGAACATGGGCTGGATGAACGACACGCTGCGCTACCTCGCGGAGCTGCCGATCAACCGCCGCTACCACCACCACGAGGCGACGTTCTCGCTCGTGTACGCGTTCTCCGAGCAGTTCGTCCTGCCGATCAGCCACGACGAGGTCGTGCACGGCAAGGGCTCCGTCATGCGCAAGATGCCCGGCGACGACTGGCAGCAGCGCGCCGGCGTCCGCGCCCTGCTCGCCTACCAGTGGTCGCACCCCGGCAAGCAGCTCATCTTCATGGGCACCGAGTTCGCGCAGGGCACCGAGTGGGCCGAGTCGCGCTCGCTCGACTGGTACCTCCTCGACCACGCGCCGCACCGCGGCGTCCAGGCGGCCGTCAGGGACCTCAACCGGTTCTACCGCTCGCACTCCGCGATGTGGGCGCTCGACCACTCGCCCCAGGGGTTCGAGTGGATCGACGCGAACGACGCCGACCGCAACGTCCTCGCGTACCTGCGCCGGGACGACCGCGGCAACGTCGTCGCCGTCGTCGTGAACTTCTCCGGGGTGCCGCACGAGGACTACCGCCTGGCCCTCCCCCAGGGCGGCACCTGGATCGAGGCCGTCAACACCGACGCCGAGGAGTACGGCGGCTCCGGCGTCGGCAATCTCGGCCAGGTCCAGGCCCGGCCGGAGCCGCACCACGGGCGGGCGTTCTCGACGACCCTGCGCGTCCCGCCCCTGGGCGTCCTGTACCTGGTCCCGGCGTAGCGCGACGCGGTCGGGCCGGCGGCGGTGCCCGCCCCATCGGGCCCAGGCGCACGGCGACGACCTCGCGCCGGGCGAGGCGGCCGCGCGGCGGTGTCGCTGGGCCCGGGCTGCTGCGCGCCGCGGGAGACCCGGCTGTCACCTCGCGACGCGCCGTCCCGTCGAGAAGACGACTCCCGGCTGTCGGTGGCCTGCGTCGCACAGCCGAGAGCTGCCCTCTCGGCGCCTGAGCTCGCCGGGTGCGCCGAGTATCCAGCTCGGGGCTGCGCGCGGCGGCGCTGCGACAGTCCCTCGGACGAGACTCGCCGAGCCCCCGGCTGATCCGCAGAGCCTCAAGTTCGCCGAGTGGGCAGCAGATGCTGCTCGCGACGCGCGAGTAACGACATCGAGTGCCCACTCGGCGGGAGCGTCGGGACCGCGCACGGCGGCCCCCGCCGGCTGACCTCGCCCGGGGTGTCGAGACCGGCTCAGTCGCTGAGTCGGCGCCGCGCGCCCAGTCGATGCTGAGCACGCCGAGATGACAACTCTCGGCTGTCTGTTCGCGTGCGGGCACAGCCGAGAGTCGCCATCTCGGCGGTGGGCGATCCCGCCCACACGCGCGCTCGCGTCTGAAGGACCAGCCGCGCGGCGCCGGTCGAGCGGGCAGTAGATGCTGCCTTCGAGGCGTGGAAGGCAGCATCGACTGCCCAGTCGGCGCAGGGCCAGATCGCGCGCGGTGCGGAATCGCTGTGCGCGACCGGCGTCATCTGAGTGCGCGGGTGCGCCGCCGGAGTCAGCTTGCTGCGGAAGTGTGCGCGGCCGGAGACGGCAGGTCACGCGGGTGGGCGCGGCCGGAACTGGCACGTCCCGCTGCTGTGCGAGCTCTCCGGGCCCCGCGGCGGTGCGAGGACGGCGTGCGGCGACCGCACCGGGCGCACTGCGCTGCCGTCCCGGGAGCTTCCGGGGAAACAGAAAGAGCCACCCCCGAAGGGATGGCTCTTTCTGAAATGATGTCCGGCGGCGTCCTACTCTCCCACACCCTGGCGAGTGCAGTACCATCGGCGCTGAAGGGCTTAGCTTCCGGGTTCGGAATGGGACCGGGCGTTTCCCCTTCGCTATGACCGCCGTAACTCGGTCGAACAAGCGAGACAGGACACCCCTCAGATCTCGAGGGGTGCGTGTTCGTGGTTCGGGAACCGCACAGTGGACGCGTAGCAAAAAGTATGGGTGGTGAAGTTGTCGGCTTATTAGTACCGGTCAGCTGCGAGGGTCTTGAGTCCCCTCTTCCACATCCGGCCTATCTACCCGGTGGTCTAGCCGGGAGCCTCTCGGGGCAAGCCCCGTGGAAACCTCATCTTGAAGCAGGCTTCCCGCTTAGATGCTTTCAGCGGTTATCCCTTCCGAACGTAGCCAACCAGCCGTGCTCCTGGCGGAACAACTGGCACACAGAGGTTCGTCCGTCCCGGTCCTCTCGTACTAGGGACAGCCCTTCTCAAGTTTCCTGCGCGCGCAGCGGATAGGGACCGAACTGTCTCACGACGTTCTAAACCCAGCTCGCGTACCGCTTTAATGGGCGAACAGCCCAACCCTTGGGACCTACTCCAGCCCCAGGATGCGACGAGCCGACATCGAGGTGCCAAACCATGCCGTCGATATGGACTCTTGGGCAAGATCAGCCTGTTATCCCCGGGGTACCTTTTATCCGTTGAGCGACGGCGCTTCCACAAGCCACCGCCGGATCACTAGTTCCGACTTTCGTCCCTGCTCGACCTGTCAGTCTCACAGTCAAGCTCCCTTGTGCACTTGCACTCGCCACCTGATTGCCAACCAGGCTGAGGGAACCTTTGAGCGCCTCCGTTACATTTTAGGAGGCAACCGCCCCAGTTAAACTACCCACCAGGCACTGTCCCTGATCCGGATCACGGACCGAGGTTAGATGTCCAGAGCGACCAGAGTGGTATTTCAACGTTGACTCCACCGACACTGGCGTGCCGGCTTCACAGTCTCCCACCTATCCTACACAAGCCGCACCGAACACCAATACCAAGCTATAGTAAAGGTCCCGGGGTCTTTCCGTCCTGCTGCGCGTAACGAGCATCTTTACTCGTAGTGCAATTTCGCCGAGTTCGCGGTTGAGACAGCGGAGAAGTCGTTACGCCATTCGTGCAGGTCGGAACTTACCCGACAAGGAATTTCGCTACCTTAGGATGGTTATAGTTACCACCGCCGTTTACTGGGGCTTAAATTCTGAGCTTCGCCTTGCGGCTGACCCGTCCTCTTAACCTTCCAGCACCGGGCAGGCGTCAGTCCGTATACATCGTCTTGCGACTTCGCACGGACCTGTGTTTTTAGTAAACAGTCGCTTCTCCCTGGTCTCTGCGGCCCTCCACGCTTCCCGGGCAAGCCGGTACACGCTTCAGGCCCCCCTTCTCCCGAAGTTACGGGGGCATTTTGCCGAGTTCCTTAACCACGATTATCTCGATCGCCTTGGTATTCTCTACCTGACCACCTGAGTCGGTTTAGGGTACGGGCGGCTAGAACCTCGCGTCGAAGCTTTTCTTGGCAGCATAGGATCACCCTCTTCCAGCATACGCTGTCACCATCGGCTCTCAGGCTATGTGAGTGGCGGATTTGCCTACCACTCGCCCTACGACCTTGGACGTGGACTACCATCGCCACGCCGGGCTACCTTCCTGCGTCACTCCTGTTAATACGCTTACCTACTACCGGTTCGGGTCACGTGCTCCATGCGGCGGTGACTCCCGAAGGAGTCGGTGCCGCACTTCGGACGTTTAGCATCACCGGGCTCGGTATGGGCGGTTCTTCGCCGGTACGGGAATATCAACCCGTTGTCCATCGACTACGCCTGTCGGCCTCGCCTTAGGTCCCGACTTACCCAGGGCGGATTAGCCTGGCCCTGGAACCCTTGGTCATTCGGCGGACGGGTTTCTCACCCGTCATTCGCTACTCATGCCTGCATTCTCACTCGTGTAGCGTCCACCACTGGGTCACCCCGCAGCTTCACCCGCCACACGACGCTCCCCTACCCATCCACACGCCTGAACCACGAAGGCTTAGCGCAATGTGTGAATGCCACAGCTTCGGCGGTATACTTGAGCCCCGCTACATTGTCGGCGCGGAATCACTTGACCAGTGAGCTATTACGCACTCTTTCAAGGGTGGCTGCTTCTAAGCCAACCTCCTGGTTGTCTGTGCAACTCCACATCCTTTCCCACTTAGCATACGCTTAGGGGCCTTAGCTGGTGGTCTGGGCTGTTTCCCTCTCGACTACGGAGCTTATCCCCCGCAGTCTCACTCCCGCGCTCTCACTTACCGGCATTCGGAGTTTGGCTAACGTCAGTAACCTTGTGGGGCCCATCGGCTATCCAGTAGCTCTACCTCCGGCAAGAAACACGCGAGGCTGCACCTAAATGCATTTCGGGGAGAACCAGCTATCACGAAGTTTGATTGGCCTTTCACCCCTAACCACAGGTCATCCCCCCGGTTTTCAACCCAGGTGGGTTCGGTCCTCCACGCGGTCTTACCCGCGCTTCAACCTGCCCATGGCTAGATCACTTCGCTTCGGGTCTAGAGCACGCGACTACGGTCGCCCTATTCGGACTCGCTTTCGCTACGGCTTCCCCACACGGGTTAACCTCGCCACGTACCACTAACTCGCAGGCTCATTCTTCAAAAGGCACGCCGTCACCCCTGCTAGGGAGGCTCCGACGGATTGTAGGCACACGGTTTCAGGTACTATTTCACTCCCCTCCCGGGGTACTTTTCACCTTTCCCTCACGGTACTTGTCCGCTATCGGTCACTAGGTAGTATTTAGGCTTAGCAAGTGGTCTTGCCAGATTCACACGGGATTTCTCGGGCCCCGTGCTACTTGGGATCCCCCTCGGGAGGCCACGTGATTTCGTCTACGGGGGTACCACCCTCTGTGCCGGGCCTTTCAATGCCCTTCGACTATCACGAGACTTTCTGACTCCCTGCTGGTTCGGCAGAACCAGCTGAAGGGTCCCACAACCCCGCATGCGCAACGCCTGCCGGCTATCACACGCACACGGTTTGGCCTGATCCGCTTTCGCTCGCCACTACTCACGGAATATCTCTTCCTGCCGGTACTGAGATGTTTCACTTCCCGGCGTTCCCTCCACACACCCTATATATTCAGGTGCGGGTCACGCGACATGACTCGCGCGGGGTTTCCCCATTCGGACATCCTCGGATCACGGTTCGTTTGCCAACTCCCCGAGGCTTATCGCAGGCTACCACGTCCTTCTTCGGCTCCTAGTGCCAAGGCATCCACCCTGTGCCCTTAAAAACTTGACCACAAAGACATACTTTAAAGATGCTCGCGTCCACTGTGCAGTTCTCAAACAACGAACGATCCCCGAGTCGCGTACGCCGGCGCCTACCAGCTCCCCGAAGAGGAGTCAGCGGTTCGTCCGACCGACCGGGCCCGTCATGAAGCAACCTCCCTTGCGGGCTGTTCCCTCAGGACCCAACAGCGTGCCTAGGCGACCGTCGTCTGCCGGCTGTGCGCGTTCCGTCCCCGACAAGTCGAGGTGTACTGGCGCGATGCCGACCGATGATGGCCGCCGTAGTTGATGTTCCACCCTTGAGCACCACCCCGAACGCGTACGGCTCGGGCCTGGTCTCTGCACACACCCACCTCAGGTGGGCGCGTCAGAAGCTCCTTAGAAAGGAGGTGATCCAGCCGCACCTTCCGGTACGGCTACCTTGTTACGACTTAGTCCCAATCGCCAGTCCCACCTTCGACGGCTCCCCCTGCGAACAGTTGGGCCACCGGCTTCGGGTGTTACCGACTTTCGTGACTTGACGGGCGGTGTGTACAAGGCCCGGGAACGTATTCACCGCAGCGTTGCTGATCTGCGATTACTAGCGACTCCGACTTCATGGGGTCGAGTTGCAGACCCCAATCCGAACTGAGACCGGCTTTTTGGGATTCGCTCCACCTCGCGGTATCGCAGCCCTTTGTACCGGCCATTGTAGCATGCGTGAAGCCCAAGACATAAGGGGCATGATGATTTGACGTCATCCCCACCTTCCTCCGAGTTGACCCCGGCAGTCTCCTATGAGTCCCCGGCATGACCCGCTGGCAACATAGGACGAGGGTTGCGCTCGTTGCGGGACTTAACCCAACATCTCACGACACGAGCTGACGACAACCATGCACCACCTGTACACCGACCTTGCGGGGCAACCATCTCTGGAAGTTTCCGGTGTATGTCAAGCCTTGGTAAGGTTCTTCGCGTTGCATCGAATTAATCCGCATGCTCCGCCGCTTGTGCGGGCCCCCGTCAATTTCTTTGAGTTTTAGCCTTGCGGCCGTACTCCCCAGGCGGGGCACTTAATGCGTTTGCTGCGGCACGGAACTCGTGGAATGAGCCCCACACCTAGTGCCCAACGTTTACGGCATGGACTACCAGGGTATCTAATCCTGTTCGCTCCCCATGCTTTCGCTCCTCAGCGTCAGTTGCGGCCCAGAGACCTGCCTTCGCCATCGGTGTTCCTCCTGATATCTGCGCATTCCACCGCTACACCAGGAATTCCAGTCTCCCCTACCGCACTCTAGTCTGCCCGTACCCACTGCAAGCCCGAGGTTGAGCCTCGAGTTTTCACAGCAGACGCGACAAACCGCCTACGAGCTCTTTACGCCCAATAATTCCGGACAACGCTTGCGCCCTACGTATTACCGCGGCTGCTGGCACGTAGTTAGCCGGCGCTTCTTCTGCAGGTACCGTCACTTGCGCTTCTTCCCTGCTGAAAGAGGTTTACAACCCGAAGGCCTTCATCCCTCACGCGGCGTCGCTGCATCAGGCTTGCGCCCATTGTGCAATATTCCCCACTGCTGCCTCCCGTAGGAGTCTGGGCCGTGTCTCAGTCCCAGTGTGGCCGGTCGCCCTCTCAGGCCGGCTACCCGTCGTCGCCTTGGTAGGCCGTTACCCCCCACAAGCTGATAGGCCGCGAGTCCATCCCTGACCGATAAATCTTTCCAGACGCATCAGATGCCTGAGCGTCACGTATCCGGTATTAGACCTCGTTTCCAAGGCTTATCCCAGAGTCAGGGGCAGGTTACTCACGTGTTACTCACCCGTTCGCCACTGATCCACCCAGCAAGCTGGGCTTCACCGTTCGACTTGCATGTGTTAAGCACGCCGCCAGCGTTCGTCCTGAGCCAGAATCAAACTCTCCGTAGATGTCTCATTGGCAACCACCACCCGAAGGCGGCGATCCACCGACACACGAAACGACCCCCACCCGCTGGCGAGCGGAGATCAGTCAATTCGGCTGCTAAAGAAGCCGCCCGACGGGGTCGGGAACGACTTCCGTATCAACCAAGACCCACCGACACCGAACAACC
Organism: Cellulomonas sp. Y8; assembly: GCF_008033115.1. Lineage (NCBI taxonomy): Bacteria > Bacillati > Actinomycetota > Actinomycetes > Micrococcales > Cellulomonadaceae > Cellulomonas > Cellulomonas sp. Y8. Next base: position 3,388,067 of record NZ_CP041203.1, on the reverse strand, counting down.
AACCCCGAACGGGGCGGCCACCCGAGCCGATGAACCATCTTGGCATCAACTACTAGGCACACTGTTGAGTTCTCAAAGAACAGACGCGCATCCCTCGTTCGCTCTTGCGAGCTCCTGACCGGAGGCAACCGTTCAAACTTATCCGACCCGCTCCGGCCGGTCAAGTCCGTGTGGACCGTCCCGACCCTCGTGGATCGTCCCGCCGCGCGGCGATGTCCGGGCTCATGCGTCCCGTTCAGGCCGTACCAGGGGGGTGGTCGTCCGCGGGACCAGCCACCGGGTTGATCCTCGGTGTCCGTTCCTCCCTGCCGGGCGACGAAGAAGAACATTACGCACGCCCCGGAGGGACCGTCAACTCGGGATGCCGTGACGGCGGTCACCCTCGATCCCCGCCCCCACCTGCGACGTTCCTCCGGCCGGCCCGCCGCGCGGTGCCGGCGGGACGACGCGGGCCCGCCCGACCACGGAGGTCGGACGGGCCCGGTCGGCGGTCGTCGCGCTCCCCCGCCCGGAGGAGCCGGCGGCCCACGTCAGTACAGGGCGCTCGCCAGCGCGCGGCGTGCGGCCGCGACCCGCGGGTCCTCGGCGCCGACGACGTCGAACAGCTCGACGAGCCGCACCCGGATCCGCTCGCGGTCCGGGCCGAACGTGACCCGGACGGTGTCGACGAGCCGCGCGAACGCGTCCTCGATCTGGCCGCCCAGCACGTCGACGTCCGCCACCGCGAGCTGCGCGTCCACGTCGGACGGCGCGTCGGCGGCCGCCTTGCGCACCTCGGCGAGGTCGAGGTCCCGGGTCCGGCTCAGCAGCCCGACCTGCGCCAGACCCGCGCGCGCCATGTCGTCCCGCGGGTTCTCCTTGAGCGCCTGCTCGTAGGCGGCGGCCGCGGCGGGCAGGTCGTCGCGCTCGATCGCGTCGTACGCCTCCTGGTGCAGCGGCGGGAGCGGCGGCTCCTCGGGCTCGGCCGGCGCCGGCTCCGCCTCCTGGGCCGCGACCGTGCCCGTGATGCCGTTGGCCGCGGCCGCCTCGAGGACCTGGTCGAGCACGCCCCGCACCTGGTCGGCCGGCGGCGCTCCCTGGAACAGCGGCAGCGGCTGGCCCGCCAGCACGGCGACGACGGCCGGGACCGACTGCGTCTGGAACGCCGCGGCGACCTGCGGGTTGGCCTCGGAGTCGATCCGCGCGAGCAGGAGGCGTCCGCCGTACTGGTCGGCGAGCGCCCCGAGGTCGCGGGCGAGGTTGATGCTGGTCTCGCTCCACGACGCCCACAGCAGGACGACTACGGGGTGCTGGGTCGAGGACTGCACCAGGGCCGGGAAGCCCTCGGTGTCGACGTCGACCGTGTACGGCCCCGGCGTCGGCAGCCCGCCCGGGGTGCCGGGCGCGGGGGTGGCCGGGCGCCCGAGCCCGGAGAGGTCGACCGCCCCGCGCACGTTGAGGCGCGGCTCGTGGGCCGGGTTCTGGCTCATGCCGAAGTGCTCCTGCTCTCGCGTGCTCTCACGTCATCACTCACCGGTGACCGCCGTGCGGGCGTGCTCCGCCGCCAGCACGGTCACCTGCTGCGCGCCGCCCGCCGGGGGCACGTACATCGCTACCACGTCGGTCCACGTCCGGACCAGGTTGCTCGACACGCTCCCCTTGCCGGCGAGGGCGGCGTCGAACGGGTCGTTCAGCGTGATGCTGCCCTGGGACAGCGTCACGGTGGTGACCGTCGTCAGCTGACCCACCACGATCGCCCCGCCGTCGGCGGTCCGCAGCGCGGTCACGGCGCCCGCCTCCGGAGAGACGGTCTCGGCGACGCTCGCGACCGCCTGCAGGCTCGCGGCGGTCTGGTTCCGCGCCTCGGTGATCGCGGTGCGGAAGAAGTCGGCCGGGAAGGTCGCCGCGGCCGCGGACGCGTCGCCGTTCGTGAGCACGTCCGCGTACTGCGCCATCGCCTCGGTCGGCGACAGCAGCAGCGACGTGCCGTCGTCGGCGGCCACCGGCTCGCTGCCCTCCTCGGGCGTGGCGGTCGGCGGCATCTGCACCGACGGTCCGAGCCGTGCCCAGCTCCACAACCGGTACGGGTCCCGCGGGCCGTCCTGCATCAGGACGAGCAGCAGCGGCGCCTGCAGGTCGTCGGGCTGCGTGGTCACGACCATCTGCGTCCGCGGCCAGCTCGTCGTGTCGGGGGTGATCGTCGTCTGCGCGGTCGTCGGGATCACGACCGGAGGACGCTCGCCGTTGGTCGCGGTGGCGCGGACGTACTCGGCCGAGCGGATCGCGAGCGCGGGCCCGACGAGCCGGGCGCCGAGACCCGAGGCGTCGAGCGCCTCGTCCCCGGCCGCGAGGACCGTCCCGACCTGGTCGAGCACGTCCGTCGACTGGGCGACCGTCAGCGCCGGAGGCGGGACCGCCGGCACGGCGTCGGGCGTCGGCTCCGGCACCGGGTTGGCGCAGGCCGCCAGCCCCAGGGCCGCGACGACGGCGACCGCCGTGCCGGCCAGACGGCGGCGCAGCCGCGCGGCGCCGGGGCGGTGCCCCGTGGTGCGTGCGGTCATCGGCCCTCCTCCGGGGTGTCGTCGGCGTGCGGGGTGGTGCCGGCCTCGTCGGTGCTGGGGAAACCCCACATGCGACGCCAGGCGTCCGCGCGCTGGGCGCGGGTGGCGGCGTCGTCCTCGGCGGCGGCACCGGGCCCGCCGGGCGCGGCCCCCGGACGCGACGCCGGCGCGGAGGGCGTCGGAGCACCCGGGCCGCGGGGGGCGGCGGGCGGCGACGCCTCACCCGCACCGGGCGGGGCGGACGGCGCGGGTGCCGGGGACCCGACCGGACCGGAGACCGGGCGGGCGGAGGGGCCGGGTGCGGGCACCGGGGCCCAGGACGCCCTGGGCGCCGGATCGGCCGACGAGCCCGCGGCCGCCCCGGAGCCGGTCGCCGCCGGGCGCGCCGGCGACGTCGCGTCGACGTCCGTCCCCGAGGGACCCGGCTCGCTCGCCCCGGCGCGGCCGCGGCGCCACGGCAGGCGGTCGGCGAGTGCGCGACCGGCCCTGCCCGGGCGGGCGTCGGCGCCGTCGTCCGCGGCGGGCGGGGCAGCCGGGGACGACGGCGCACCGGCAGCGCCCACCGGGGCTCCCGGCGTCACCGGCAGGGTCGTGGTCGCGTCGTCGCGCGGCCCGGACCGGGGCGGGGCACCGGCCGGCCCGCTGCCGGTCTTCTCGGGCGCGCCCGGGGTCGGCCCGGGGACGGCCGGGGCCGCACCGGTGCCCGCGGGGGTCGCACCCGGCGCAGCCGGGGTCCCCCCGGTCACCACGGGCGTCGCCCCGGTCACGGCGGGCGTCGCCCCCGTCACCACCGGCGTCGCCCCGGTCACCACGGGCGTCGCACCCGTCACGGCGGGCACGGACCCGGTGGGCGTGCGGCCACCCCGCTTGCGGGCCGCCGCCGCGGCGGCCTCGGCCTCGCGGATCTGCCGGCGGGTGAGCGGCGCGCCGGCCGTCACCGTGCCGAGGGGGATCGCGTCGGCGGGGCCGCTCTCGGGAGCACCCGCGGGTGTCGCGCCCGCGGCGGGGAGCGGCACGGTGGCGAGCGTCCCGGTGCTCACGTCGGTCCAGCCGGCGTCCGGGCCCTCGCGCCGCTCGCGCAGGATGCGCACGAGCAGGATCGCGGAGACCGCCAGCAGCAGCACGCCGAGCGCGACGCCCGGCCACAGCCACGGCGTGGTGACGGTCTGCGGCCAGGACAGGTCCAGCACCGGCGCGCTGTCGCCCAGGCTCACGGCGAGCAGCGACCAGCGGCCCTCCTGGGCCGGCCACTCGAGCGTCGCGGTGCCGTCGCCGGCGACCTCGGCGACCCACATGTCGTTGCCGGTCGGGTCGGCTGCGGTCGCCGCGGCCGCGCCCGCGTCCTCGCTCGCCGTCGGCGACGGGGCCGCCTCGGCGGCGGCCTCCTCGGTCGCGGACGCGGACGGGCTCGCGGACGGCTCCGCCGCGTCCTGGCGGGACGTGGTGGCGAGCGTGTGCCAGTCGGACAGGCCGGTGACCCGCTCGTACGGGTCGGCGCCCACCCAGGCGGTGACGTCCGTGTCCCGGCCGACCGCGAGCACCACCGGCGCGCCGTCGGCGCGCACGGTCACGGTGACGGGGTCGCCGGCGAGCTCGAGCACCCCGGGGTCGGTCACGAGGGTCCGGGTCTGTCCCCCGGGCGCGGCCGTGGCCACCAGCGGGTCGTCGGCCCGCCAGACGGTGGCGGAGGCGACGCCGAGCCCGATGGCCGCGACCCCGAGCACCCCGAGGACGGCGGCGATCAGTCGTTGGAGCACGCATCTTCCTCTCGAACGTGACGTCCCAGGATAGGCGGACCACCTCGGGGTCCGGGCAAATCGGGCCTGCTGCGGGCCAGGTGCGTGCCCGGCCGACGGGTGTCCCGGGCCGTGGCGCTGCCGATACCCTGGACGGCGGACGCGGGCCGACCGACGCCCCGAGCCTCCCGCCCGGAGGCCGTCCCCACAAGCGCTCGCGCGCGCTCGCAGGAGGAACTTCGTGGCAGAGGACCGTACGCCCTTCCCCGTGGTCAACTTCCGTGGTTACGACCGCGGACCCGTCGACACCCGGATGCAGGAGCTCGAGCGCGCGCTGCAGGACGCCCGCAGCCAGGTCGCCTCGATGGACGAGCGCGTGCTGCAGATCTCGGGCGAGCTGTCCGAGGCGCACCGCCAGCTCCGCGAGGCGGAGCGGCCCACGTACTCGGGCCTGGGCTCCCGCATCGAGATGCTGCTGCGGTCCGCCGAGGAGCAGTCGTCCGACGTCGTGCAGCAGGCGAACGCGCAGGCGTCCGACGCCCTCGCCCGTGCACGGCTCGCGGCCGGCCAGCTGCGTGCCCGCGCCGAGAACGAGGTCGCCGAGCTGCTCGCGACCGCGCGCCGCGAGGCGACGGAGGAGCGGTCGACGGCGCACACCGAGGCCGAGAGCGCGCTGACCGGCGCGCAGCGACGCGCGGAGGAGCTGGTCGGGTCGGCGGAGCGCGAGGCCGCCCGGATCCAGACCGCCATCCAGACCGAGGAGAGCGAGCGCCGCGCGACGCTGGAGCGCGAGCTCGGCACGCTGCGGGCGACGGTCGAGCGCGAGACGACCGAGCTCCGGATCAGCACCGAGCAGGCCGCGGAGGAGCTGCGCACGCGCACCGAGTCGGAGACGACGACGATGCGGGCCGAGGCCGAGCGGTACGACCAGGACCTGCGCCAGGCCGCCGACGCCGAGACGACGGCGCTGCGCCAGCGCGTGACCGCGGAGCTCGCCGAGCTGCGCACCGAGGCCGAGCGCTGGGCCGCGATGCAGCGGTCGGTGGCCGCGACGGAGATCGCCGAGGCCCGGCAGGCCGCGGCCGAGGAGTCCCGCGCCGTGCGCGCCGACGCCGCCGCCCAGGCCGACGCCGTGCGGTCGGCCGCCGAGCGGGCCGCCGCCGAGACCCAGCAGCGGGCGACCGCCGAGACCACCGCCCTGCGGGCCGAGGCCGAGCAGTACTCGGGCTTCGTCCGGGCGACCGCCGACCGCGAGACCGGCGAGCTGCGCGCGGCCGTGGCCGACGAGATCGCGGCCGCCCGCCAGGACGCCGAGCAGTCGCTCGCCGCCCTGCGTGCGGAGTCCGAGCAGTACGCGAGCGAGCTCCGCGCCGCCGCCGAGCGCGAGACCACCGAGCTGCGCGAGCGCACCGAGCACGAGGCCGCCACCGTCCGGGCGCTGGCCGAGCGCGAGACCACCGAGCTGCGCGAGCGCACCGAGCGCGACGCGGCCGAGCTGCGCGAGCGCACGGAGCGCGAGGTCGCGGAGCTGCGCGAGGCCACCCGCCTCGACGTCGAGCGCCAGCTCACCGAGGCGAACCGCGCCGCCGACGAGGTCCGGTCGACCGCCCGCGCCGAGGCCGACGCGCTCACCGCGCAGGCCCGACAGCAGCTCGCCGACGCCAAGCTGCAGATCGCCGCGCAGCGCGAGGCCGCCGAGCGCGCCGACGCCGAGCGGCACGCCACGGCCCGCGCCGAGACCGAGAAGCTCGTCTCCGACGCCGAGGCGCACGCCGCCGACGCCGAGCAGCGGGTCGCCAAGGCGCTCGAGCAGGCCGAGAAGATCCGCGTCGACTCGCAGAACCACTCCAAGGAGCTGCTGTCGAACGCGCGTGCCAACGCCGACCGCGTCGTCGCCGAGGCGCGTGAGCACGCCGAGAAGACGCTGTCCGAGGCGATGGCCGAGTCCGAGCGCGAGCGCACCACGTCCCAGCGGCAGGTCGAGGACCTGAACCGGCAGCGCGAGTCGATCACGTCCTACCTGGACGAGCTGCGCAACCTGCTCGGCCACGACCCGGCGCCGAACCGCACGACGCTGGAGAAGGCCGACGCCGCCCAGGCGCAGTTCGACGCGAAGCAGGCGGCCCGCCCGGCCGCCCGCCCGGCCCGCGGCAAGGGCCGGCCCGCCCCGGTGTCGGCTGCGACGCCCGCGGTCCCGGCACCCGCCGAGGCGAAGGACGACGCGAAGCCGGACGCGGCGGCGGACGGGGCGAAGGACGCCGCGGACGCGACGGCCCCGGCCGAAGCCCCCGCCGCCCCGACCGCGCAGGACGCCGAGCGCCCCGCCGCGGCGAAGGAGGCGGCGCAGGCCGCCCAGCAGCCCGCCGACGGCGCCGAGACCTCCGAGGACGAGGCCGCGGCCGCGCCGGCCGAGAAGTGAGCGAGCGCGACGCGTCGTCGGTCCCGGCCGGGGCCGACGACGCGGGTGCGCCCGACGCGCCCGACCAGAGCGCCGCCGACTGGCGGTCCCGCCGCCGCGAGGCCGCCGACGCCCACGAGGCCGCCCTCCGCGCCCGTCGTCAGGCCGAGTCCGCCCGCGCCCGCGAGCTCATCGCGCGATTCGTCGCCGACGCCCGCGACCGGGGGGTCGCCCCCGAGCCGCTGCACGCGCAGGGCTACGGCGGCCGTGGTCGCTACCGCACGCCGCTGGAGGGCTGGTACCTGCGCCGGGACCGGACGGTCGCGGTCGGCACCGACGGCGGCTTCTACGTGCTGACCGTGCCACCGTCTCTGGCCGCGCGGCTGCGCGGGGTGCGGCCGGAGCCGCAGGACCCGCCGCTCGTCATCGGCGCGGGCGGCAAGGACGGGGAGTCGCTGGACCTGCCGGTCGCGCTCGCCCGCGCGCTCGGCGACGACGCGACCTGACGCCGCGCCGTCTAGCGGCGGGCGCGCCCCAGCAGCTCCCCCAGCGCGGCCGCGACCGCGCCCGGCGCCTCGACGGCGGTGAGGTGCCCGGCGCCCGGCACGACCACGGCCTCGACGCCCAGCGCCGCCGCCATCCCCCGCGCCTCGGCGACCGGCGTCGGCTTGTCCTCGTCGCCCACGAGCACGAGCGCCGGCCCGCGGTACCCCGCGAGCACCGCGGTGCGGTCCGGCCGCGCGGCCATCGCGCGCTGCGACCAGGCCACCCCGGCGGCCGGCTGCCCCCCGATGAGCGCCTCCAGCCGGGCGACGAGCTCCGGGCGCTCCCGGGACGCCGCGCCGAGCAGCGCGGTCGCCATGGGCAGCACCTCGTCGACGGTGCCGCTCGACTCCACCGCGTCGGCGACCCGCAGCCGGTTGGCGCGGGCCTCGTCGGTGTCGGCGGTCGCCTTGGTGTCCAGCAGCCCCAGCCCCGCGACGAGCCCGGGGTGCCGCTCGGCCAGGGCGAGCGCGACGTAACCGCCCATCGACAGCCCCGCGACGACCGCGCGCCGGTGCCCCGCCTCGGCGAGCACCGCGGCCACCGCGTCGGCCGCGGCCTCGAGCGACGGCTCCGGCAGCGCCACCCCCTGCGCGGCGCCCAGCCCCGGCAGGTCGACCGCCAGGACCGGGCCGTCCAGCCGCGGGGCGACGTCGGCCCACATCCGGGAGTCGAGCGGGAAGGCGTGCAGCAGGACCAGCGGCAGCCCGGTGCCGGGTCGCAGCGCGTGCAGCGTGACGGTGGCGGTCATGCGTCCTCCTGGTCGGATCCGGCGAACGCCTCGCCGTCGGGCGACTGCGCGACGGCGGGCGCCTCGGCCTGCTCGCTCGGCCCGTCCCAGGTGGTCGGCAGCGGCACCGGCAGGCCCGGGCGCACGTGCCGGACGATCTCGTCGAGCACGCGCCGCACGTACGGCTCCCCGACCCACAGGTGCTTGGCGCCGTCGACGCCGATCACCTCCGCCTGGTGCACCCGGGCGAACCGCTCGCGGGCCTCGGCGGGGCGCAGGTAGTCGTCGTGCTCGGGGACCAGCACGACCAGCGGCTTGCCGTCGGCGTCCCAGGCGTCCAGGTCGGCGACGGTCGCCCGGTGCAGCGGCGGCGACAGCAGGACGGCGCCCTCGACCGCGGGGTCCAGGCCGTGCATGAGCGCGAGCTCGGTGCCGAACGACCAGCCGACGAGCCACGGGTGCGGCAGGTCGCGGAACTCGGCGAGCTCGATCGCGGCGTGCACGTCGAACTTCTCGGCGACGCCGCCGTCGAACGCGCCCTCGCTGGTCCCGCGCGGGCTCGACGTCCCGCGGGTGTTGAACCGCAGGACCGCGACGTCGGCGAGCGCCGGCAGCCGCCAGGCGGCCTTGCGCAGCACGTGCGAGTCCATGTAGCCGCCGTGCGTCGGCAGCGGGTGCAGCGTCACGAGCGTGGCCGCGGGGGTGCGCGGGGTGCCGTCGGCGTCGACGGGGAGCGCCAGCTCGCCGACGAGCGTGAGGCCGTCGGCGGTGTGCAGCTCGACCTCCTCCCGGTGCGCGGGCAGGACGGTCAGCGACCGGATGGGCGTGGGGGCGGCTGCGGTGGTCATCGCGGTCGAGCGTAGTCCGGGCGGTCAGCGCCGCGTCGGTCCCCGCCGGTGCCGCGCCGACCAGCACGCGGAGTGCCAGTGCCGGCGGTCCGCCAGCGCGGAGTCGGCCCCGAACAGCCCGTCGGACCGCCAGGCGACGACGTGCGGCGTGCCCGGCGCGATCTCCTGGTCGCAGCCCGGGCACCGGAACGTGCGGTCGGACCCGCCGACCTGCTGCACGGTCCACGCGCCGTCGGCCGCCTCCTCGGACGTGCGGCCGCCGCGCACCCGGTCGAGGTCGAGCGGGACGTGCTCGGCGGCGTAGGGACGCTTGCCGGAGCGGCGGGAGGACGGCACGCCCCCGATTGTCCCCCGGCGCGCCGGAGGGCGGCCACCGTGCGGTGGCCTCCCTCCGGCGTGCGTGCGGTGCGGGCGCCCGACGGCGCCGGGCCCGGCGTCAGGACAGCCCGGCCGCCGACTCCGCGGGCGCGATCGTCCGCGTCGCGACGAGGTCCCGGTACCAGAGCGCCGAGTCCTTGAGGGTCCGCTCGAGGGTGTCGTAGTCGACCCGCACGATGCCGAACCGGCGGTCGTAGCCGTACGCCCACTCGAAGTTGTCCATCAGCGACCACACGAAGTAGCCGCGCACGTCCGCGCCGGCGTCCATCGCGGCGCCGACGGCGTCGATGTGGTCGTGCAGGTACTCGACCCGGTCGAGGTCGTGCACCCGGCCGTCGGCGGACACCTCGTCGGCGAACGCCGCGCCGTTCTCGGTGACGGCCAGCGGGATCGACGGGTACCGCTCGTGCATCTCGAGCAGGAGGTCGGTCAGGCCCTGGGGCTCGATGTTCCAGCCCATCGCGGTGTGCGGGCCCGGCTGCGGCAGCCACTCGACGTCGTCGCAGCCCACCCACGGGCTGACCACCGACGACTTGTGCCCGTCGACGCCGGGGCTGCCGTCGCCGACGACCGGCTCGCCGTGCAGCCGCTGCACCCGACCCGTCGAGTAGTAGTTGATGCCGAGCAGGTCGATCGGCTGCCGGATGAGCTCCAGGTCGCCGTCCTGCACGAACGACCAGTCGGACACGGCGGCCGTCTGGGCGAGCACGTTCTCCGGGTACCGGCCCTCGAGCAGCGGCTGCAGGAACACCTCGTTGGCGACGGTGTCCACCTGGCGCTTCGCCTCGACGTCCTCGGGCGCGTCGGACGCGGCGCGGGTCACGTGCAGGTTGAGCGTGATCGACACCTGCGCGGCGTCGCCGAGCACCTCCCGGATCGCGAGGGCCGCGAGGCCGTGCGCGAGGTTGAGGTGGTGCACGGCGGCGAGCGAGGCGCCCTGCTCGGTGCGGCCCGGGGCGTGCACGCCGGAGGCGTAGCCCAGGTAGGCGGAGCACCACGGCTCGTTGAGCGTGGTCCACACGGTGACCTTGTCGCCCAGCACCTCGGCGAGCTTGCGGGCGTAGTCGGCGAACCGGTACGCGGTCTCGCGGTTCGTCCAGCCGCCCTCGTCCTCCAGGGCCTGCGGCAGGTCCCAGTGGTAGAGCGTGACGACGGGCTTGATGCCGGCGGCGATGAGCCGGTCGACGAGGTCGGTGTAGAACGCCAGACCCTCGGCGTTCCACTCCCCCGACCCGGTGGGCTGCACCCGCGGCCAGGCGATCGACAGCCGGTAGGCCTGCAGACCGAGGGACTGCATGAGCGCGACGTCCTCGGGGACCCGGTGGTAGTGGTCGGCGGCGACGGCGCCGGTGTCGCCGTTGAGCACGGCGCCCGGGCGCGCGGAGAACGTGTCCCAGATGGACGGCGCGCGGCCGCCCTCGGAGGCGGCCCCCTCGATCTGGTACGAGGCGGTGGCGGACCCCCACAGGAAGTCGGCGGGGAACGTACGCCCGGAGGGGCGGGAGGTGGTCATCAGGAGCTTCCTCGGTTCAGGTGGGTGAGCCGCGGGACGGCGATGTCGAATCGATACGATACACGAACGTGGGAGCGCTCCCGCGCCCCCTGCGCCCAGACGCGCCCGCCGAGATGGCAACTCTCGGCTCTGCGCGGCGGGAGCCACGCAGCCGAGAGTTGCCATCTCGGCGACGGGTGTCGCCCCGGGTGGGCGAGCAGCGGCGGGGTCAGGCGGGGAGGGTGAGCTCCGCGCGCGGGCCCTCGGCCGCCTGCGGCGTGCCCAGGGCCGCAGCGACGTGCCACGCGGCCGGGACGGCGCCCGTGGCCTCGACCGTGACCGTCGACCCCGCGCGCCGCGCGACGAACTCCACGTCCCCGCCCGCGCCGCGGACCGTGGTCCGCGCCTCGGCGCCGTCCGCCAGGCCGAACACCCGGAGCGTGACGCCGTCGGCGTGGTCGTAGTCCGGGCGGTCGGTGCGCGCACCGACCGGCAGCAGCGTGCCGGGCCGGACCAGCACGGGCAGCGAGTCGAACCCGTGCCGCTGCCGGTGCCACCGCGGGCCGGACACCGTCGAGCCGTCGAGCAGCGACGTCCACTCGCCCTCGGGCACGTAGACGTCCACGTCGCCCTCGGCGTTGAACACGGGCGCGACCAGCAGCGACGACCCCAGCGCGTACTGGGTGTCGACCGTCGCGGCGCCCGGGTCGTCCGGGAACTCGAGGAACAGCGGCCGCATGACCGGCAGGCCGTCGGTGTGCGCCTCGCGGCCCACCGCGGACAGGTACGGCATGAGCGACAGCTTGAGCTCGGTGAACCGCTGCGTGACCTTGACCGACTCCTCGTCGAACGCCCACGGCACCCGGTACGACGACGAGCCGTGCAGCCGGGAGTGCGAGGACAGCAGGCCGAACGCGAGCCAGCGCTTGAACACCGCGGCGTCCGGCGTGCCCTCGAAGCCGCCGATGTCGTGCGACCAGTACCCGAACCCGGACGACGCCAGCGACAGCCCGCCGCGCAGCGACTCCGCCATGGACACGAACGTCGACTCGCAGTCGCCGCCCCAGTGCACGGGGAACTGCTGGCCGCCGGCGGTGGCCGACCGCGCGAACAGCACGGCCTCCCCCTCGCCCTTGACCTCCTCGAGCAGCTCGAAGACGGCCTTGTTGTACAGGTGCGTGTAGTAGTTGTGCATCCGCTCGGGGTCCGCGCCGTCGTGCCAGACGACGTCCGTCGGGATCCGCTCGCCGAAGTCGGTCTTGAAGCAGTCGACGCCCATGTCGAGCAGGGCCCGCAGCTTGCCCTTGAACCACGCCGTGGCCTCGGGGTTGGTGAAGTCGACGAGGCCCATGCCGGCCTGCCACATGTCCCACTGCCAGACGGAGCCGTCGGCGCGCTTCACGAGGTAGCCGAGCTCGGCGCCCTCGGCGAACAGGTGCGAGCGCTGCGCGATGTACGGGTTGATCCAGACGCACACCTGCAGGTCCCGCTCGTGCAGCCGGGAGAGCAGGCCCTCGGGGTCCGGGAACGTCGCCGGGTCCCACACGAAGTCGCACCAGTGGAACCGGCGCATCCAGAAGCAGTCGAAGTGGAACACCGACAGCGGCAGCCCGCGCTCGGCCATGCCGTCGATGAACGACATGACGGTGGCCTCGTCGTAGTCCGTGGTGAACGAGGTCGACAGCCACAGGCCGTAGGACCAGTCCGGCACGGCGGCCGGGCGCCCGGTGAGCGCGGTGTACCGGCGCAGCACGTCCTTGGGATCCGGGCCCGCGATGACGTAGTAGCGCAGCCGCTGGCCGGCGACGCTGAACTGGGTGCGGGACACGACCTCGGAGCCGATCTCGAACGAGACGTGGCCGGGGTGGTCGACGAACACGCCGTAGCCCGCGTCGGTCAGGTAGAACGGCACGTTCTTGTACGACTGCTCCGAGGAGGTGCCGCCGTCCGCGTTCCAGATGTCGACGGTCTGGCCGTTCTTCACGAACGGGGTGAACCGCTCGCCGAGGCCGTAGACGTGGTCGCCCACCCCGAGCCCGAGCTGCTCGCGGACGAACGGCCGGCCCTCGGCGTCGGTGACCACGCCGACGCCGCGCGAGGTGGCACCGGTGACGACCCGGCCGTCGACCTCGACGTCGAGCGCCCACTCCCCCGTCGTCGACACCCGGGCGGTGAGGTTGCCCGTGGTCAGGGAGGCGCGGGGGTCGTCGTCGGTCGACCCGGCGACCACCACGTGCGGCGCCGCGTCGGCGAGGCCGAACGCCGGCCCGTGGTCCACGCCGCCCTGGTGGTGCTCGATCGTCACGCCGAGCACCCCCTCGGCGGGCGAGTCCAGGGTGATCGTGATGAGCGGGTGGTTGAGCGTGTCGCCGCGCGTGGCGAGGCGGCCGGTGCCGGCGTAGGCGGTGAGCGATCGCTCGCCCAGCACGACCTCGTCGACCGCGCGCGGGCGCTGCACCGTGACGCCGGGGAGGGTCTGCCAGTAGCCGTCGGTGAACTTCATGGATGCTGCCCTTGCCTTACTTGACCGCGCCCGCGGTGATCCCGCGGGTCAGCGTGCGCTGGAAGATGAGGAAGAAGACGATCGCCGGGATCATCGAGACGAGGGCGCCCGCGTTGGTCGTGGGGGCGTCCATCATGCGGTCGCCCTGCAGCGAGGCGAGGGCCACCGGGATCGTCTGGGTGGCGTTGGTCGTGAGCATGACCAGCGGGATGAAGAACTCGTTCCACGTCCAGATGAAGAAGAAGATCAGCAGGACGCTGAGCGTCGGCCGGACCACCGGGAACACGACGCCCCACAGGGTCCGCCACCGGCCCGCGCCGTCGAGGGACGCCGCCTCGAGCAGCGCCTTCGGGAACGTGCCGAGCACCGACGACAGCAGGTACGTGCCGAACGCCGCCTGGATGACCGTGAAGATGATGATGACCGACCACTGGTTGTTGGACAGCCCCACCTCCTGGGCCATCTGGAACAGCGGGTAGACCAGCACCTCCTGCGGCAGCATGTTCGCGAGCAGGAACAGCGTGACGATCCACATCCGGCCCCTCACCCGGCCGACGCCGAGCGCGTACGCGCTGAACAGCGACAGCACGACGGCGAAGAGCGCGACCGCGCCCGAGATCCAGACGGAGTTGACCAGCTTCTCGGGGAAGTTGACGCGGGTCCAGAAGTTGCGCAGGCCCTCGGTGTAGAACTCCGCCGGCCAGGACAGCGGGCCGTTCTGCGAGTAGTCCGCGGGAGCCTTGAACGCGTTCAGCACCATGATGACGAACGGCACGAGCATGACCACGGCGACCAGCACGGCGGCGGCGAGCACGAACCAGCGCGCGGTGCCGCGGCGGTGCCGGCGGTCGGTGTCGGTGGCCTTGGCGCGCGGCGGGCGGACCGGGCGGCCCGTGCAGACGGCGGTGCCGGCGGGCAGCGTCTCGATCGGGGCGGCCATCAGCGACCCTCCTCCTCACGGCGGGCGCTGCGGGCCTGCAGCACCATGATGACGACGGCGATCAGGATGATCAGGACCGTCAGGACGTTCGCGATCGCGGCGCCGTAGCCGACCTTCGACTTGTCGAAGAAGTTCAGGTACGAGTAGTACGACGGCACGAGCGTCGACGACTCGGGGCCGCCGCGGGTCAGCACGTAGATCGGGCCGAACACCTTGAGCGCGGCCACGGTGCAGGTGAGCGTGATGACGAACGTCTCGGGCTTGATCTGCGGGATCGTGATGGCGCGGAACCGGTGCCACCAGCCGGCGCCGTCCAGCTCGGCGGCCTCGTAGAGCTCGGGGTCGACCCGCTGCAGCGCGGACATGAAGATGACGACCGGGTAGCCGATCTGGATCCAGATCAGCACGAGCATGACGGTCGGCAGCGCGGTGTCGGTCGAGCCCAGCCAGTTCGGCGGGTTCGCGACGCCGATCTCCCGCAGGATCACGTTCACGGCGCCGGTCTGGGAGTTGAGGATCCAGTTCCACAGCACGCCGGCGACGGCGACCGGCAGGATCTGCGGCAGGTAGTAGGTGGCTCGGAGCACCGAGGCCACGCGCGGGCCGAACCGCTTGCCGAGCACGTCGAACAGCGTGGTCGCGAGCAGCAGGCCGATCAGCGTCGGCACCACCACCATCGCGAGGATCATCGCGATCGAGTTCCGGAACGACGTCCAGAACTGCTCGTCCGCGAGCAGGTCGGTGTAGTTGCCGAGCCCGTACCAGCGCAGCGGGGCGTTGCCGCCCTTCCACTTGTGCAGGCTGTACCAGATGTTCATCCCGAACGGGATCAGGATGACGACGGTGAAGGCGATCAGGCCGGGCAGCAGGTAGGGCAGGTACCCGACCCAGTCGCGCGAACGGCGGCCGCGGCGGCTGCCGCGGGTGCGCGGCTCCTGCGGCGGCGCGGCGCGGTCGACGGTGGTCAAAGCGGCTCCTCGCGAGGTGGGGCGCCCGGGCCGGCGGCGTGCACCGCCGGCCCGGGCAGGGGGTGGGGACTCAGCCCTCGAGCAGGTCCGTCTTGCCGTCCTGGTAGGCGGTGGACAGGCCGTCCAGCACCTCGGACGGGGACTTCGACTGGTTGACCAGCGACTGCAGCTCGCTGACGATCACGTCGTAGTAGCCCGGGACCGGCCAGTCGGGGTAGAACGCCAGGCCGTCCTCGTCGAGGATCGACTCGAAGTTCTCGGTCATCTCCTTCGTCTTCTCGTCGGTGATCGACGAGGAGTCGCCGGCGACCGGCAGGCCGCCCTTCTGGCCGAGGATCTCCTGCACCTCGGGGCGCAGCGTGATGTCGATGAAGTCGTACGCCAGGTCCTTGTTGGCGGCGTTCTCCGGGACGACCCACAGGTTGCCGGACGATCCCGGGTGCATCGTGTTGTCCGGGAACAGCGCCTGGGTCCAGGTGAACGGGATCTCCTCGACCAGGCGGCCGAACCACCAGGAGCCGGAGACCATGATCGGGTAGGTGCCGTTGATGAACGACACGCCCATGTCCTCGGCGGTCAGCGCGGCCGAGTCGGACGCGATGTAGCCGGCCTTGATCCACTCGTCGAGCTTCTCGGTCGCCTGCGTGAACGCCTCGTTCTGGAAGTCCACGTCGTCGGCGAACAGCTGGTAGTCGTCGATGAGGTCGCGGTCGCCGTAGTGCAGCACGAGCTCGTACCAGAGCTGGCCGAGCGGGTACTCCGCGCCGGCCTCGGCGAGCGGGGTGATGCCGGCGGCCTTGAACGTGGCGAGCGCGGCCTCGAACTCGTCGAACGTCGTCGGCTGCGCGATGCCCTGCGCGTCCAGCATGTCCTGGTTGTAGTAGACGCCGACGAACTCGCCGTAGTTCGGCACCCCGTACCAGTCGCCGGAGCCCATGAGGCCCTGCTCGTCGTACATCGCCGTCGTCTGGATCGAGTCGGGCAGGGTGTCCGCCCAGCCGCGCGAGTCGGCCTCCTCGGTCAGCGGGGTGATGAGGCCCTGCGAGGCGAGCTGGCCCGCGGTCGCGTTGCCCTTGTTGTACTCCATGACGTCCGGCACGTCGTCGCCGGTGAGGAAGATCTTCGCGTTCTTCTGGATCTGCTCGAACGTCTGGTTCTCGACGTTCACCGTGACGTCCGGGTGCTCGTCCTCGAAGATCTCGATGGCCTTGGCCCACGCCTGGCCCATCGCCGAGTCGTCGTTCTCGTAGTGCCAGACGGTCAGCGTGTCGCCGTCCGAGCCACCGCCCCCGCCGCTGCTGTCTCCGCCGCACGCCGCCAGGGCGAGCGGCAGGGCGAGCGCCAGGGCGCCGGCCACGTACCGCTTCCGCGCAGATGCCATCACACGTCCTCCTCGTCGAGTTCCTGCTGTGCTGGTCGGGGTCCGGCGGTCGCCGGCGCCCCGTGGTCGATCGGTCTAGGGGGTCGTCGCCCCGGCGAGCGCACCCGCCTGGGCGTCGCGCGGCGCCGGGCCGGTGCTGCCCAGGTCCACGAGCCGGCACGGCTCGAGGACGGGGGCGGGCACCTCGCCGGTGCCGAGCAGGGCGAGCAGGGCGTCGACGCCCGCCCGCCCGAGCTGCGCGCCGGGGGCGTGCAGCGTCGTGAGCGGCGGCACCGTCTGCCCGGCGACCGCCGGGGACGAGACCACCGCGAGCACGGACAGCTCCGCGGGCACGGCCACGCGGCGGACGGCGAGCTCGGCGGCCACGCCGAACGTCGCGTCCTCGTTCATGGTGATGACCGCCGTCGGCGCCGGGGACGCGTCGAGCAGCCCGGCCAGCGCCGCGCGGCCCCCGGCCACGGACTCCTCGGCGTACACCTGCACGGGGTCGAGGCCGCGGGCCAGCATCTCGGCGGTGTAGGCCGCGGCGGCGCGCACGGTCGGGCCGTGGCCCTCGGCGAGCCGGTGCTCCGCGTGGTTGACGAACGCGATCCGGGTGTGGCCGAGCCCCGCGAGGTGCGCGACGGCGTCGGCCAGCGTGGCGGCGAAGTCGACGTCCACGGTCGGCACCTCGGGGTCCGCCTCGTCCGCGGTGCGGCCGATGAGCGTCACCGGGACGCCGGCACCCCGGAGGGCGGCGACCCGGGCGTCCCAGGCGTGCACCTCCATGACCAGCACGCCGTCGGCCAGCCCGCGCCGCGCGACGTCGAGCACGCCGTCGGCGTCCTCGGCCGCGAACGGCCAGAGCACCAGCTGGTACCCGCGCTCCTGGGCGACCGCGGCCGCGCTGAGCACGAACTCGGCCGACGTCCGGCTGAGCCCCGAGTCCGCGACGGGGTAGGTCAGCGCGAGCACCCGGCTGCGGCGCGTGGCCAGGCCGCGGGCCAGGGCGTTGGGGCGGTAGCCGAGCTCGTCCATCACGGACTCGACCCGGGCGCGGGTCGCGGCGGAGACGGGGCGGGCGCCGGTGAGGGTGGCCGACACGGTGGACAGCGCGACGCCGGCCCGGCGTGCCACGTCCTGCATCGTCACCATCGTCGTGCGGACCTCTCCCTCGAGTGTCTCGGCGGCACCTCGTCCGTGAGGTGTCGAAGCGCTTCGCGCGGTCGTCACTGTAGGCCCGGGATCACGAGGGCGTCCAGCCCCAGGGGTCTCGAAACGGTCACAACTCGTGTCGAATCGCTTCGATAGTAGGCGATGGATCGCGCCCGACGTCAAACCGCGGGAACGCGCGGCACACGTAGGACGAATCGCGCGAACGGCGCACCTGTGCCCGACCCCGCGTCGAACCGCTTGCACACCGCGAAGCGCTTCGCCTCAGCGCGCCACTGCTCCTCGTCCAGGTGCCGGCACGCACCCGCGCCCCGACCTGCGCCGGGGGACGCCGCACCCCCACTACCCTGGGCGGATGGCGACCATCGGGGACGTGGCCCGCGCGGCGGGGGTGTCCGTGTCGACCGTCAGCTACGTGCTGAGCGGCAAGCGCACGATCTCCGGCCCCACCCGCGACCGGGTGCAGCGCGCCATCGCCGAGCTCGGGTACCGCCCGCACGCCGGCGCCCGCGCCCTGGCGTCCAGCCGCAGCAACGTGATCGCCCTGATGGTGCCGTTCCGGCCGGGGATCAACGTGCAGATCATCATGCAGTTCGTCGGCGGCGTCGTGACCACCGCGCGTGAGCACGACCACGACGTCCTCGTGCTCACCCAGGACGACGCCCAGGGCATCGACCGGGTCGCGGCGAGCTCGACGGCCGACGCCCTGATCGTGATGGACATCGAGTCCGAGGACGCCCGGCTCCCCGCGCTGCGCGCGCTGGCGCTGCCGAGCATCCTCATCGGCGTCCCCGACGACACCACCGGGCTCAGCTGCGTCGACCTCGACTTCGCCGGGGCGGGCCGGCTGGCCGTCCGCGAGCTCGCCGGGCACGGCCACCACCGGCTCGTCCTGGTCGGGGCGTCCCAGGACCGGCTCGACCACCGCGCGAACTACGCCGTGCGCATGCGGCAGGGCGTGCTGGAGCAGGCCGCCGCGGCCGGGGTCGAGGCCGCGGTCGTGCCGGCCGAGCCGACCTTCTCCGGCGGCGCCGCCGCCCTGGACGCGGTGCTCGCGCGGCACCCGGGCACCACGGGTCTCGTCGTGCACAACGAGGCGGCCCTCGGCGGGCTGCTGGCCCGGGCGGCCGAGCGCGGCCTGCGCGTGCCGGACGACCTGTCGATCGTGGCCGTCAGCCCGGCGGAGATGGCCGCGGGCCTGCCCGTGCCGGTGTCGCTCATCGAGGTGCCGGGCGAGCGGATCGGGCGGATCGCGGTCGAGATGGTGATGGCCCGCCTGTCCGGCGAGGACACCGCCGAGACGCGCCTGGTCTCCCCCGCCTTCGCCGACCACGGCAGCGTGACGGCGCCCGCCGGGACGCGCGCGGGCTGAGTCCCGCGGCGCCGCGTCAGGCCGTGACCAGCCGCCCCGCGCGGTACACCGCGACCGGCGCCAGGTCCTCGTCCGTCACGACCACGTCCGCGCGCCGCCCGACCGTCAGCGCGCCCAGGTCGGGCCGGCCCAGGACCTCCGCGGGCGTCGTCGCCGCGGCGCGCACCGCCGCCACCAGCCCGATCCCGGCACCGACCACGGTCCGCACCACGTCCAGCAGGTGCGCCGTCCCGCCGGCGATCGCGCCGGCCGAGCCGTCGTCGGCCAGGATCCGCGCCACCCCGCCGCCCACCCGGACCGCCATCGGCCCGAGCCGGTAGTCGCCGTCCGCCATGCCCGCCGCGGCCATCGCGTCGGTGACCAGCGCGATCGAGCCCGGGCCCACCAGGTCGAAGACGGCCCGCACGGTGCCGTCGGCCAGGTGGGTGCCGTCCGCGACGAGCTCGACCACCAGGTCCCCGCGCGCGGCGGCGGCCAGGCAGGCGGCGATCGGGCCGGGGTCGCGGTGGTGCAGCGGGCGCATGCCGTTGAACAGGTGCGTGGCGGTGGGCCGCGGCGACCGGCCCGGCGCGCCGAGGCGCCCGGTCAGCAGGGCTCGCGCCCGGTGCACCGCGACGTCCACCTGCTCCGACGCGGCGTCCGTGTGCCCGATCGACGGCACGACGCCCCCGCGCACCAGCGCGGCCAGCACGTCCGCGCCGTCGCCGGCCCCCGCGGCGCCCGTGCCGTCCGCCACCCCCGGGACCTCCGGGGCGACCGTCATCGTCACCAGGTGCCCGCGCGCGGCGGCCACCAGGTCCGCGACCAGCGCGGGGTCCCCGGCCAGCATGTCCGCCGGGTTCTGCGCCCCGCACCGGTCGACCGACAGGAACGGTCCCTCCGCGTGGACGCCGACCAGGTCGCCCGACTCCACCAGGTCCGCCAGCAGCGCCGCGCGCGCCAGCAGCACGTCCCGGGGCGCCGTGACCAGCGAGGCGACCAGGCTCGTCGTGCCGTGCCGCAGGTGCTCGCGCACGGCGACCAGGGCCTCGTCGCGGGTGGTCGCGTCCGGGAAGCTCGACCCGCCGCCGCCGTGGTCGTGCAGGTCGACCAGCCCGGGGAGCAGGGTCGTCCCGGGGGCCGGGGCGGGCGGGACCTCGTCGGCCCAGCGCCCGGGGACCTGCGCGGCGGGCCCGACCCAGGCGATGCGGCCCTCGGCGAGCACGACGGCGCCGTCGGGCAGGACCTCGGAGGGCGTCACCACCTCCCCGCGCAGGACGACGGCGGCGGGGGCGGTGTCGGCGGTGGTCACGGGCCCATCATGGCGCACGCTCGAACCCGGCCGACGCAGTTGGGTGGAAGGTTCTGACCGACACGCCGACGGCGTGTCGGTCAGAACCTTCCACTCGACGCAGGAACCCGGTCAGAACAGCCGGGAGTCCACGTCGTCGACGCCGCGCATCGCGTCGTAGTCCAGCACCAGGCACGCGATGCCGCGGTCCGTGGCCAGGACCCGCGCCTGCGGCTTGATCTCCTGCGCCGCGAACACGCCCCGCACGGGCGCGAGCAGCGGGTCGCGGTTCAGCAGCTCCAGGTACCGGGTCAGCTGCTCGACACCGTCGATGTCGCCGCGGCGCTTGATCTCGACGGCCACCGTGGCTCCGGCCGCGTCCTTCGCGAGGATGTCGACCGGGCCGATCGCGGTCGGGAACTCGCGGCGCACCAGCGTGTGACCCGCGCCGAGGACGTCGATCTGCGCGGCCATGAGCTCCTGCAGGTGCGCCTCGACGCCGTCCTTGATCAGGCCGGGGTCGACGCCCAGGTCGTGGTCGGAGTCGTGCAGCACCTCGTGCACCTCGATGACCAGCCGGTCGTCGCTCTTGGTGTGCTGCACGGTCCACACCTGGGCGACGCCGCGCTCGAGCGCCTCGCCCGCGGCGTCCTCGGTGCGCAGCGTGCACGGCGGGCTCATCCAGTTGAGCGGCTTGTACGAGCCGCCGTCGGAGTGCAGCAGCACCGAGCCGTCCGCCTTGACCACGACCAGCCGGGTCGCGAGGGGCAGGTGGGCGTTGAGCCGGCCGCTGTACCGGGCCGAGCAGCGCGCGACGAGCAGGCGCATGGGAGTCCTTACGACGGTCAGATCACGTGGTGCGGCACCGGCGGGGCGGCCTCGAGCCAGGACGTCAGCCCGGCGTACGCCTCGGGCGTCATGAGCAGCTCGACCTCCTCGGCGCCGGCCGGGCCCGGGACCCGGCAGCGCACCAGGTACGGACCGCCGGACACCGCGGCGTCCACCGCGGTGCGCTCCAGCACCTCCATGCCGCCGCGCGGCCAGACCTGGCCGGGGCGCGGGGCGAGCGAGCGCAGCCGCCACCAGTACAGGTGGCGGGCGCCGTAGTGCGCGATGCCGCGGGACCAGCGGGTGCCGACCCGCAGCGAGCAGCGGAAGGACCCCACCCGCCGGGTGAGGCTGCTCCACCGGGACAGGCCGAGGCCCACGACCACCAGCGCGGCCACGACGAGCAGCAGCGCGAGGAACGCGATCTGGTGCCCGGTCACGGCCTGCCCGCCGACGTCAGCGGCCGGACGTGCCGGAGGCCACCGCCTCGGCGGCGTCGACGACGACGGTCACCTGGTCGCCGTCGACGGAGAGGAAGCCCCCCTCGACCGCCCAGCGGTGCACCGTCCCGCCGGCCTCGATCACCCGGACCTCTCCGCGCCGGAGCACGGAGAGGACCGGGGTGTGCCCGGCCAGGATGCCGATCTCGCCGTCCGAGGCGGGCGCGCTCACCTGACGCGCGTCGCCGGACCAGATGGTGCCGTCGGTGTCGACGAGGTCGACCTCGAGCTGGGCCATGGGACGAGAACCTCCTGGAAGGGGGTGGATCGAGGGTGGTGCGGGTGGAGCGGGCGACGCCTGCGTCAGACGCCGTACTCCTTCTGGATGCGGGCCCAGTTGCGCTCGAGGTCCTCGAGGCCGCCGATGTTGAAGAAGGCCTGCTCGGCGATGTGGTCGAACTCGCCGTCGGCGATCTTCGCGAACGCCTCGACGGTCTCGGACACCGGGACCGTGGAGCCCACGACTCCGGTGAACTTCTCGGCCATGTAGGTGTTCTGCGAGAGGAACTGCTGGATGCGGCGGGCGCGCGCGACGACCGTCTTGTCCTCCTCCGACAGCTCGTCGACACCGAGGATCGCGATGATGTCCTGGAGCTCCTTGTTGCGCTGCAGGATCGACTTCACGCGGGTGGCGACGTCGTAGTGCTCCTGGCCCACGTAGCGCGGGTCGAGGATGCGGGACGTCGACGCCAGCGGGTCCACCGCGGGGTACAGACCGCGGGACGCGATCTCGCGGGAGAGCTCCGTCGTCGCGTCGAGGTGCGCGAACGTCGTGGCCGGGGCCGGGTCGGTGTAGTCGTCGGCCGGCACGTAGATCGCCTGCAGCGAGGTGATCGAGTGGCCGCGGGTCGAGGTGATGCGCTCCTGCAGGAGGCCCATCTCGTCCGCGAGGTTCGGCTGGTAGCCCACCGCGGACGGCATGCGGCCGAGCAGCGTGGAGACCTCGGAGCCGGCCTGGGTGAACCGGAAGATGTTGTCGATGAAGAGCAGCACGTCCTGCTTGGCGACGTCGCGGAAGTACTCCGCCATCGTCAGGGCCGACAGGGCGACGCGCAGACGCGTGCCCGGCGGCTCGTCCATCTGGCCGAAGACGAGGGCGGTCTTGTCGAAGACGCCCGCCTCCTCCATCTCGACGATGAGGTCGTTGCCCTCGCGCGTGCGCTCGCCGACGCCGGCGAACACCGACACACCGCCGTGGTCCTGCGCGACGCGCTGGATCATCTCCTGGATGAGGACGGTCTTGCCGACGCCGGCACCGCCGAACAGGCCGATCTTCCCGCCGAGCACGTACGGCGTCAGCAGGTCGATGACCTTGATGCCGGTCTCGAACATCTGGGTCTTCGACTCGAGCTGGTCGAAGGCCGGCGCCTTGCGGTGGATGGGCCAGCGCTCGGTGACCTCGAACGTCTCGCCCTCGGCGAGGTTCAGCACCTCACCGGTGACGTTGAAGACGCGGCCCTTGGTGACGTCGCCGACGGGCACCGAGATCGGCGCGCCGGTGTCGGTGACCTGGGCGCCGCGCACGAGGCCGTCGGTCGGCTTCAGCGCGATCGCACGCACCAGCGAGTCGCCGAGGTGCTGCGCGACCTCGAGCGTCATGTCGAACCCGCCCGACTCCTCGCCCTCGCCCTGCGACGACAGGTCGATGTGCACGGTGAGCGCGTTGTAGATGTCGGGGATCTGGTCCGCGGGGAACTCGATGTCCACGACGGGCCCGATCACACGGGCGACGCGGCCCACGCCCGGCGTGGCCGTGGAGTCCTTCGCGTCGACGGTGGTCGCGGTCATGTCTGCCTGCCTTCGGTCGTCCGCCGGTGTCCGGCGGGCTGGTTCGGGTCGTGCGTCGGGTGCGTTCAGGAGGCGAGCGCGTCGGCGCCCGACACGATCTCGCTGATCTCCTGGGTGATCTCGGCCTGGCGGGCCTGGTTCGCCAGCCGCGTGTACGTGCGGATGAGGTCCTCGGCGTTCTCCGTCGCGGTGTGCATCGCGCGCTGCCGCGCCGCGAGCTCGGACGCCGCCGCCTGCAGCAGGCAGGCGAAGATCCGGGTCCGCACGTACCGCGGGAGCAGGGCGTCCAGGACCTCGGCCGCGTCGGGCTCGAAGTCGTACAGCGGGAGCGCCTCGTGCTCGCCGGCGGGGGCCACGCCCTCGACGACCTCGAGCGGCAGCATCCGGATGACCTGGGGGCGCTGGCTCACCATGTTGACGAACTGCGTCGACACGATGTGCAGCTCCCCCCACGCCGCCGTCCGCCGGGTCGGCGTCGAAGGCCTCGAGCAGCGTGCTCGCGATCTCCTCCGCCAGCTCGGACGTCGGGGCGTCGGACTGCCCGGTCCACACGGCCGCGAGCTCGCGCTGGCGGAACCGGTAGTAGGACTCGGCGCGGCGGCCGCTGACGTACAGCGCGACCTCCTTGCCCTCCGCCTCGAGCCGCTCGATCAGCCGCTCGGTCTCGCGGATGACGGACGCCGAGTAGGCGCCCGCCATGCCGCGGTCCGAGGCGATGAGCAGCACGGCGACGCGGTTCGTGTCGTCGCGCTCCGCCAGCAGCGGGTGCGAGACGTCCGAGTGCGTCGCGACCGCCGAGACGGCCCGCGTGATCGCGCGGGCGTACGGGGACGCCGACGCCATCCGGTCGCGGGCGCGCCCGATGCGGGACGCCGCGATCAGCTCCTGCGCGCGGAACATCTTCTTCAGCGACTGGGTCGACCTGATCCGCTGCCGGTAGACCCGCTGCTGTCCGGCCACGCGTCAGGCCTTCTTCTGC
The DNA here is from genome assembly GCF_008033115.1 of Cellulomonas sp. Y8. NCBI lineage: Bacteria > Bacillati > Actinomycetota > Actinomycetes > Micrococcales > Cellulomonadaceae > Cellulomonas > Cellulomonas sp. Y8. The sequence goes on along the minus strand of NZ_CP041203.1, from coordinate 3,363,721 downwards.
CGGACGATCTGCTCCTGCTCGACCGGGGTCTCGTCCTCGGGCTGCTCGGCGCCGACCAGCGGCGTGCCGTCGCCCTTGAGGAACCCGTGACGGAACTCGTCGACGGCGGCGGACAGCTTGTCCTCCAGGTCGTCGCCGAGCTTGCCCGTCTCCGCGATCGTGCTGAGCACGTCCGTGTTGCGGCGCAGGTGGTCCAGCAGCTCGGACTCGAACCGGCGGACGTCCTCGACCGGCACGTCGTCCAGCTTGCCCTTGGTGCCGGCCCAGATCGACGCCACCTGCTCCTCGACCGGGAACGGCGAGTACTGGGGCTGCTTGAGCAGCTCCATCAGGCGGGCGCCACGGGTCAGCTGCGCGCGGGACGCGGCGTCCAGGTCGGACGCGAACATCGCGAACGCCTCGAGCGACCGGTACTGCGCCAGGTCGAGCTTCAGCGTGCCCGAGACCTGCTTCATCGCCTTGACCTGCGCGGCACCACCGACGCGGGACACCGAGATGCCGACGTCGACGGCGGGGCGCTGGTCCGCGTTGAACAGGTCGGACTGCAGGAAGATCTGGCCGTCCGTGATGGAGATGACGTTGGTCGGGATGTACGCCGAGACGTCGTTGGCCTTGGTCTCGATGAACGGCAGGCCGGTCATCGAGCCGCCGCCGAGCTCGTCGGACAGCTTCGCGCAACGCTCCAGCAGGCGGGAGTGCAGGTAGAACACGTCGCCCGGGTACGCCTCGCGGCCCGGCGGGCGGCGCAGCAGCAGGGACACGGCGCGGTACGCCTCGGCCTGCTTCGACAGGTCGTCGAACACGATGAGGACGTGCTTGCCGCCGTACATCCAGTGCTGGCCGATGGCCGAGCCCGTGTAGGGCGCCAGGTACTTGAAGCCGGCCGGGTCGGACGCCGGGGCTGCGACGATCGTCGTGTACTCCAGGGCGCCGGCCTCCTCCAGGGCGCCGCGGACGGCGGCGATGGTGGAGCCCTTCTGGCCGATGGCGACGTAGATGCAGCGGACCTGCTGCTCCGGGTCGCCGGTCTCCCAGTTGGCCTTCTGGTTGAGGATCGTGTCGATCGCGATGGCCGTCTTGCCGGTCTGGCGGTCGCCGATGACGAGCTGCCGCTGGCCGCGGCCGATCGGGATCATCGAGTCGATCGCCTTGATGCCGGTCTGCAGCGGCTCGTGCACCGACTTGCGGGCCATGACGCCCGGGGCCTGGAGCTCGAGCGCGCGGCGGCCCTCGGAGACGATCTCGCCGAGGCCGTCGATCGGCTGACCCAGCGGGTCGACCACGCGGCCGAGGAAGGCGTCGCCGACCGGGACGGACAGGACCTCGCCGGTGCGGCGGACCTCCTGACCCTCCTCGATGCCGGTGAACTCGCCGAGGACGATGACGCCGATCTCGCGGACGTCGAGGTTGAGCGCGAGGCCCAGCGTGCCGTCCTCGAAGCGGAGCAGCTCGTTGGCCATCGCGCCCGGCAGGCCCTCGACCCGGGCGATCCCGTCGCCGGCCAGGGTGACCCGCCCGACCTCCTCGGCGGCGGCGCCGGTGGGCTCGTACGTCGTGACGAAGCTGTCCAGCGCGGCGCGGATGTCCTCCGGCCGGATCTGCAGCTCGCTCATGGCATCTCTCCTGTCGTGCAGCACGCCCGCGGCATGCGGTACCACGTGGGTGAACTGGTCGTTGACGGCGGGCCGTCGGGCCCGTCAGCTGGCAAGTCGTCGGCGTGCGTCCGCCAGCCGTGCGAGCACGGTCGCGTCGATCACCTCGGGGCCGACCTGCACGCGCAGGCCGCCCAGGACGTGCGGGTCCACCAGGACCTGCACCTGGATCTCGCGCCCGTAGGCGCGGCCGAGGATCTCCGCGAGCCGGGCCCGCTGAGCGGGACCCAGGTCGGCCGCGGTGGTGACCGTGGCGACCGTGCGGCTCCGGCGCTCGGCGATCAGGTCACCGAGGTGCCCGAGGGTCGCGACGTACCGGCGGCCGCGCGGCGCCACGGCCGCCCGGCGCGCGAGCACGCGGGTCGCCGTCGCGCCGGTCCCGGCCGTCAGCCGGTCGACGAGCTCGCCGCGCGCCTGGGCGTGCAGCGTGTCGTCGTACAGCCGGCGGCGCACCTCGCGCTGACCGGCGAGCGCCCGGCCGAGCCGGAACAGCTCCTCCTGGACCTGCTCGATCGTGCCGTCGGCCTCGGCCGACGCGAGCACGGCCGAGAAGGCCAGCTGCTCGGCGGCGTCGGCGAGGTCGCCCTCCTCGGACCACCGCGCCCGCACCAGCCCCTGCGCGGCCTCGGCCACGCGGGGGTCGGCGCCGGCCAGCAGCCGGGTCGCGAGCGCGGCCTTGGCCTCGCCCGCGGCCGACGGGTCGGTGAGGGTGCGCCGCAGCGAGCCGGACGAGTCCAGCGCGTCGACCAGCGCGAACAGCTGCTCGCCGAGCAGCAGCCCCTCGGCGCCGGCCGTCCGCAGCACCGGCTCGAACCGGCCCTCCGCGGCGGCCAGCGACGCCCGGCTCGTCCCTCGCATCAGTTCCCCTTACCCGCGGTGGCGGTGGTCTGCGCGTCCAGCTCGTCGAGGAACCGCTCGACGACGCGCGAGCGACGCGCCTCGTCCGCGAGCGACTCGCCGACGATCTTCGACGCGAGCTCGGTGGCGAGCGAGCCGACGTCCGCGCGCAGCGACACGGCGGCCTGCTGGCGCTCGGCCTCGATCTGGCGCTGGGCCGTCTCGGCGATCCGCGCCTGCTCGGCGGTGGCCTTCTCGCGCGCCTCGGCGACGATCTGGCCGGCCTCGGAGCGCGCCTCCTCGCGGATGCGCGCCGCCTCGGCGCGGGCGTCCTGGAGCTGCTGCTCGTACTCCGCCTTCGCGGCGGCAGCCTCTTCCTGGGCGCTGGCGGCCTTCGCGAGCCCGCCCTCGATCTTCTCGGTCCGCTCGTCGAGCACCGCCTGGAACTTCGGCAGCACGAGCTTGTAGAAGACGACGCCGATCACGATCAGGACGACCGACGACCACAGGATGTCGTAGCCCGCGGGGATGAGCAGGCGCCAGCCCTCGACCTCTTCGGTCTCCGCGGCCAGGATGCTCGCCGCGGGGAGCGCGGCGGTGATCACGAGAAGAGGAAGCCGGTGATCAGGCCGAGGAGGCCGAGGACCTCGACGAAGCCGATACCGATGAACATGGTGGTCCGGAGCTGGCCGGCGACCTCGGGCTGGCGCGCCATGCCCTCGACGGTCTTGCCGATCAGGATGCCGAGGCCGATGCCCGGGCCGAGAACCGCGAGGCCGTAGCCCACGGTCGCGATGTTGCCCGAGATGGCGTTCTCGGCCGCAAGGATGACGCTGGGGTCCGCGAGAAGAGACACGCTGTGCTCGTTCCTTCCGTTTGGCCGCCGACCGGTCGGCCGGCGGTCGTCTGGTGACGAGGGCCCGTCGAGGCCCCCGTGGGGGTGGTGCTGGTCAGATCAGGTCAGTGCTCGTCCTCGATGGACTGGCTCAGGTACACGGCCGTCAGGACGACGAAGATGTAGGCCTGCAGCGCGGCGACGAACACCTCGAACAGGGTGATCGCGAAGCCGCCCGCGAGGGTGAGCGCGCCGAAGGGCTTCAGGCCGCCGCTCGCCTCGAACAGCAGGAACTGGGTGGCCGAGAAGCAGAGCACCAGCATGAGGTGCCCGGCGACCATGTTGGCCATGAGCCGGATCGCCAGCGTGACGGGCCGCAGGACGAACACCTGCAGGAACTCCACCGGCGCCAGCAGGATGTACAGCGGCCACGGCACGCCCGGGGGGAACAGGCTGGTCTTGAGGAACCCGCCCACGCCGTGCGCCTTGACGCCGGCGCCCAGGTACATCACGTACACCCAGAGGGCCAGCATGACCGGCAGGCCGATCAGCGAGGTGCCCGCGATGTTGAGGAACGGGATGACGCCCGTGATGTTGAAGGCGAAGATCGCGAAGAAGATCGTCGTCAGGAGCGCGACGTACTTCGGCGCCTTCTCCTTGCCGAGGATGTCCTGGGCGACGTTGATCCGGACGAAGTCGAGCAGCATCTCGGCCATGTTCTGGCCGCGGCGCGGCACCAGGCGGGCCCGGCGCGCGGCGATGACCATGATGGTCAGCAGCACCGCGACGGCGACGAAGCGCACGACCTGGATGCGATTGATCTCGAAGATCGTGCCCTCGAACCAGATGGCGGGAGGGAAGAACTCGGCGATCGACGGCTTGTGGAACCCGGACTCGCCTTCGGCAGCGAGCGGCAGGATCGTCGCAAGGCTGGACAGAGCAGTCTCCTGTAGGTCGAAGGCTCGCGGCGTCGGGTGCCTCGAGGTGCGGGTCACCGCGCCGGGACCCGGCCGTCGTGGGTGGTTCGGCTGGAAGCCTAGCCTACGGAACGACCGGACCCGTCCGGCTCGTCCCCATTCGGGACCTTGGGCCTAGCACCTGTAGGGGACACGTAAGGCACCCTGCCCCGCGACACCGCGCGGTAGTCGAGGAGCGCGGACCCGATGACGGCCACCGCGACCACCACGGCCAGCACGTACCGGTCGTAGAAGTCCATGCCGCGCAGCACCGCGAGCACCACGATCACGACGACCAGCTTGCCCAGCCAGGTGCCCATGATGACGGCCATCATCCGGCCCGGAGCGGCGGTGTCGGTCTTGAGCATCGACAGCGTCGTGGTCCCCGAGAACACCAGGGCGATGGCGGCGCCGATCAGCGCGCCCCACACCCCGGGCAGGCCCGCGACGAGCCAGCCCACGGCCACGCCGACGACGGTGACGCCGGCGACCAGCCAGATCATGTCGTGCAGCGCGCGGCGGAACACGGCGGCCACCTCGGGGCTGTCCCCCGGGCGGGGGGTCGGCTCGGTGGTGGGGTCGGTCATCGGTCCGTCCTCGGGTCGGCGTCGTGCAGGGCGTCGGTCAGGCGGGTCAGGGGGTGCGCCGCGGCGGCGGGCGCGGGGCCGGCGGCGACCGAAGGGCCGGCGGCGGGGGCCGCGTGCCAGGCCCGGCGGTGCGTGTCGGCGGCGTGCCGGGCGGGAGCCGGGGCGGGCGCGCCGGCGGCGCGGTGCTCCGGGGCGGCCTGCGGCGCGGGCGCCGGCTCGGGCCCCGTCGGCGGGCGCACGCCGGGGCCACCGCCGGGCGTGCCGCCGCCCGCCGTGCTGCGGCCGCGCAGCGGGCCGAGGGTCAGCGCCAGCGCGGCCAGCACGCCGACGGCCAGCCCGACGAGCACCGCGGTCGTGGAGAACCACACGAGCGCGGTCGCGGCGCCGGTGAAGACGAACGTCCACACGTACAGGATGATCACCGCGCGCCGGTGCGAGTGGCCCAGCGCCAGCATCCGGTGGTGCAGGTGCATCCGGTCCGGGTGGAACGGCGACTTCCCGGAACCCACCCGGCGGATCACCGCGAGGCCCATGTCGAGCAGCGGCAGCAGCAGCACGGCCAGCGGCAGCAGGATCGGCAGGAACGCGGGGAACGACTGCCGCGTGGAGGCGATCGCCGGGTCGATCTGCCCGGTCACCTGGATGCCCGCCGCGGCGATCACGAGGCCGATGAGCATCGACCCGGAGTCGCCCATGAAGATCCGCGCCGGGTTGAAGTTGTGCGGCAGGAAGCCCACGCACGCGCCGACGAGCAGCGCCACGACGAGCGTCGCGAGGTTGGAGTAGTCGCCCGGGCTGGCGTCGCGGGTGAGCTGGTAGGAGTACAGGAAGAACCCGGCGCCGCCGATGGCGATCAGCCCCGCCGCGAGCCCGTCCAGCCCGTCGACGAAGTTCACGGCGTTCATCGCGACGACGACCACGAGCACGGTCAGGCCCAGCCAGATCCGGTCGGAGCCCAGCACCACGCCGTCGATCGGCAGCTGGTAGAGCTGCACGCCCATCGACGCCATGACGAACGCGGCGAGCACCTGGCCCACCAGCTTCGTCATCCAGTCCAGGTCCCAGATGTCGTCCGCGACGCCCAGCGCGCACACGATCGTCGCCGCGGCGGCGATGCCGATGATCGGCTCCGGCCGGTCGAAGACGTCCGCGAGGAAGGGCAGCTGGCTCGCCATGACGAGGCCGACCATGATCCCGGCCCACATCGCCAGGCCGCCGAGCCGCGGCGTCGGGATGGAGTGCACGTCCCTGCTCCGCACGGCCGTGATCGCGCCCCAGCGGAGCGCGCACCACCGCGCCAGCGGCGTCAGCACGTAGGTCGCCGCCGCGGCGATCAGCAGGAGCAGGAGGTACGCCCTCACCGGCCGGCGTCACCCGCCACGACGGGGGCGACCTCGCGGAGGCGCTCCAGGGAGATGGCGCCCTGGCGGACGACGCGGAGCTCGTCGCCGGTGGCGTCCACGATCGTCGAGGCGACCTGCCCCGGGGTGCGGCCGCCGTCCAGGTACGTCTGGACCCGGTCGCCGAGCTGCTCGTAGGCCTCGCCGACCTCGAGGGCCGACGGCTGGCCGGTGCGGTTCGCGCTCGACACCGCCATCGGGCCGGTGCGGCCGAGCAGCGCCAGCGCGACGGGGTGGTCCGGCACCCGCAGCGCGACGGTGCCGTGGGTCTCCCCCAGGTCCCAGGCGAGCGACGGCTGCGCGACCAGGATGATCGTCAGGCCGCCCGGCCAGAACGCCTCGGCGAGGTCCCGGGCCGCGGCGGGCACCCCCATCGCCAGGCCGTCCATCGTGCGCGCGTCCGGCATCAGCACCGGCGGCGGCATCTGGCGGCCGCGGCCCTTCGCGGCGAGCAGGGCGTTCACCGCCGGCGGCGTGAAGGCGTCCGCGCCGATGCCGTAGACGGTGTCCGTCGGCAGCACGACGAGGCCGCCCCGCGACACGGTGTGCACGGCGGCGTCGAGGGCCGGCCCCCAGGTCGCGGGGTCGGTGGCGTCCAGCACGGCGTCGGCAGTCACGGCTGCGAGTCTCCCACGGCCGGCTGGGCGTGCGGACGCGGCTCGCCCGCGGGGGCCGCCGGGGCCTCGGGGGCGGGCGCGGCGGCCCTCCGGCGGGCGACCAGCATCCGGGGCCGGCCGGTCAGGTCGGCGCGCGACCCGACGGCCTCGAACGCGCCGGTCGCCTCGGCCGCGGCGCGGGCCGCGGCGTCCTGCACCTCCGCGTGCTCCATCACCAGCAGCCCGCCGGGCACCAGCAGCCGGGCGGCGGCGGCCAGCACCGCGCGCGGGACCTCCAGGCCGTCGGCGCCGCCGCCGTACAGCGCGAGGTCGGGGTCGTGGTCGCGGACCTCGGGGTCGACAGGCACGGCGTCGGGCGGGATGTACGGCGGGTTCGACACGACGACGTCGACGGTGCCGTCCAGGTCGGCGAGCAGCGCGGGGTCCCGCACGTCGCCGAGCTCGACGCGGACGTCGCCCGCGGCGACCCGCTCGCCGTTGTCCCGCGTCAGCGCCACGGCGGCCGGGGACGCGTCGACCGCGGCCACCCGCGCCTCCGGCACCTCGGTCGCCAGGGACAGCGCGATGCCGCCGGCGCCGCAGCACAGGTCCACGACGACCGGGGTCCGCCCCTCGGTGGCGATCCGCGCCGCCTCGTCGATCCCGACCTGCGCGACCGTCTCGGTCTCGGGCCGCGGCACGAACACCCCGGGCTCCACGCGCAGGGTCAGGTAGCGGAACACGGTCGAGCCGACGATGTGCTGCAGCGGCTCGCGGCGCCGGCGGCGGTCGACCAGGCCGGCGAACTCCTCCGTGAACCCCTCGGGCACGGGCGGCGCCAGCACCAGGTCGAGGCGCGGCAGGCCGAGCGCGTGCGCGGCGAGCGCGGTCGCGTCGTGCCGGGGCGAGCCGACGCCCGCCTCGGCGAGCACGCGGGCGGCGGCCTCCACGAGGGTGCGCAGGGTGGGGGCGCCGGGGGCCTGCGCGGGGGCGCCGGGCGCGCCCGGGGCGGTCACCGCTCCCCCGCGGCGGCCAGCCGGGCGGCCTCGTCGGCGTCGACCGCCGACTGCACGACCGGCTGCAGGTCGCCGTCGAGCACGGCGTCGAGGTTGTACGCCTTGTACCCGGTGCGGTGGTCGGCGATCCGGTTCTCCGGGAAGTTGTACGTGCGGATCCGCTCCGAGCGGTCCACCGTGCGCACCTGCGACCGGCGGGCCTCGCTCGCCGCCGCGGCGGCCTCCTCCTGGCGCGCCGCCAGGAGCCGGGCGCGCAGCACGCGCATGGCCTGCTCGCGGTTCTGCAGCTGCGACTTCTCGTTCTGCATCGACACCACGATCCCGGTCGGCAGGTGGGTGATCCGCACCGCCGAGTCCGTCGTGTTCACCGACTGGCCGCCGGGGCCGGACGACCGGTACACGTCGATCCGCAGGTCGTTCGGGTCGATCTCGACCTCGCCCTCGTCCTCCACCTCGGGGAACACGAGCACGCCCGCGGCCGAGGTGTGGATCCGGCCCTGCGACTCGGTGACCGGCACGCGCTGCACTCGGTGCACGCCGCCCTCGTACTTGAGGCTCGCCCAGACGCCGTCGGCCGGGTCGGTGACGGCACCGCGCGCCTTGATCGCGACCTGCACGTCCTTGTAGCCACCGAGGTCCGACTCGGTGGACTCGAGCGTCTCGGCCTTCCAGCCCCGGCGCTCGGCGTACCGCAGGTACATCCGCAGCAGGTCGCCGGCGAACAGCGCGGACTCCTCGCCGCCCTCGCCGGCCTTGATCTCCAGGATGACGTCGCGGGCGTCGTCGGGGTCGCGCGGGACCAGCACCCGGCGCAGCTTCTCCGCCGCGTGCTCCTCGGCCTCGGCCAGGGACGGCAGCTCGGCGGCGAACGCCTCGTCCTCCTGCGCCAGCTCGCGCGCGTCCGCCAGGTCCTCCGCCGCCGTCCGCCACGCGCCGTGCGCCTGCGCGACCCGGCCGAGCTCGGCGTACCGCCGGCCGAGGGTGCGGGCCAGCGCCTGGTCGGCGTGCACCGCCGGGTCGGCGAGCTGCTGCTCGATCCGCGCGTGCTCGTCGAGCAGCGGGCGGGCGGCCGCGAACGGGTCGGTCATCGCGGGGGTCTCCTGGGGGCGGGGCGCCGCGGCGCCGGGGCGTCGCCGGTCGCACGGCGGACCGGGGACGGCGGACCCGGCCCCGGACATGCGAAGACGCCGGTGCCCGGCGGTCCTCGGGGGACCGCCGCGCACCGGCGTCAGGACGGCTAGTTCGCCGGGCGCTTGCCGTAGCGCGCCTCGAACCGGGCCACGCGGCCACCGGTGTCGAGGATCTTCTGCTTGCCCGTGTAGAACGGGTGGCAGGCGCTGCAGACGTCGGCGCGGATCTCGCCGGAGGTCTCGGTGGAGCGCGTGGTGAACGTGTTGCCACAGGTGCAGGTCACCTGGGTCACCACGTACTCGGGGTGGATGTCAGTCTTCACAGGTGTTCTCCTCGGGTTGGGTCTCCGGGTCGTGCGCGCGAGCCGCGCACGTGAACCGCAGACCGACGGGACAGTCTGCCAGAACAGCGGGCGGCGCGGAAATCTTCCCGCCGGTCGCGATCGCGGTCGGGCCGTCCTAGCGTCGAGGGCGATGAGCACCCGACGCGCCCCGCTGACCCTGTCCGCCCTGGCCACCGCCGCCCTGCTGCTGTCCGCGTGCAGCGCCGGGTCCGGCGACGACGCCGCGTCGAGCGCCCCGCCGCCCGCGTCCTCCCCCGCCACCGCCGCACCGTCGCCGACCGGCACGCTCCAGCCGAGCGCGGCCGCCGCCGAGGGCTGCACCGGGACCGGCGGCCTCGCGCCGGCCACCGCCGCGACCGTCGACACGATCGACCTGGACGGCGACGGCGTGCCCGACCAGCTGTGGATCGCCGACGACGGCGCCGCCCGCACGGTCGGCGTCTCCACCGCCGCCGGTGCCACGCTGACCCACCCGGTCGACCTGGCCGGCCCCGCGGGCGCCACCGCGTTCGCCCTGCGTCCCGACCCGGCGGAGCCGGCCATGGTGCTCGTCTCCGACAACCGCGTCGCCGACCTGCTCGTGGTGCAGGACTGCGCGCTGGTCGCCGCCACCGACACCCGCGGCGAGCCGTGGCAGTTCGACCAGGGCTTCGCCGGCCAGGGCACCGGCGTCGGCTGCGTCGACCTGGACGGCGACGGCGCCCTCGACCTCGTGGGGCTGAACCTGGTGGACGACTCGGTCACCCGCACCCTGATCCACGTCGACGGGACGACCGCGTCCGCCGGGACCTCCGACGAGGTGGCCGCCGGCACCGACGCCGCGCGGGAGACCGCCCGGGCGATCACCTGCGGCGACCGGACGCTCAGTGCCGACGGGGTGCACGAGCCGGCCTGAGCCGCGCCCCTACGATGGGGACCGTGCTCCGCATCGGCCTGGTGATCGACGACGGCCTCGACAAGCCGGACGGGGTGCAGCAGATCGTGCTGACGCTCGGCCGCCGGCTCGCCGAGCTCGGCCACGAGGTGCACTACGTCACCTCCACCACCGAGCGCACCGACCTGCCCAACCTGCACGTGCTCGGACGCACCGTGTCCGTGCGGTTCAACGGCAACCGGCTGCGCAGCCCGCTGCCCGCGCGGCGCGCCGACGTCCGCCGGCTGCTCGCCGACGTCCCGTTCGACGTCCTGCACGTGACCATGCCGTACAGCCCGCTGCTCGCCGGGCGCGTCGTGTCGGCGGCGTCGCCGCGCACCGCCGTCGTCGGGCAGTTCGTCATCTACCCGCAGGACCGGCTGACCCGGTGGGGCATCCGGGCGCTCGGGCTCGCGGAGCGCCGGCGGCTGCGGCGGTTCGACGCGATCACCGCGCTGTCCGAGGCCGCGCGGGAGTCCGTGCGGGAGGCGTACGGGCGGGACGTGCCGATCATCGGGGGGCCGGTGGAGCTGGGCGGCGCGGCGGCGGGCGGCGACGCGGCGGCGGGCGGCGACGCGGCCACGGCCGGCGCGGGAGCAGGATCCGCGGCGGACGCCCCGTCCGGCGCCGACGACCGCCCCGTCCGCATCGTGTTCCTCGGCCGGCTGGTCGAGCGCAAGGGCCCGCGCGAGCTGCTCGCCGCCGTCGCCGCCATGCCCGCCACCCGCCCGTGGACGCTCACGCTCGCCGGCCGCGGCCCGCTGCTCGACGAGCTGCGCGACCGTGCCCGCGGCGCCGGCATCGCCGACCGGGTCGACTTCCCGGGCTTCGTCGCCGAGGAGGACAAGGCGGCCCTGCTCGCCGGTGCCGACGTCGTCGCCCTGCCGTCGACCGGCGGCGAGAGCTTCGGCATGTCCGTCGTCGAGGCGCTCGCGGACGCGGGCGGCGTGGTCCTCGCCGGCGACAACCCCGGCTACCGCACGCCGATGGCGGGCCTGGAGGACCAGCTCGTGGACCCGCGCGACACCGCGGCGTTCGCGCGCACGCTGGCCCGCTGGGTCGACGACCCCGCCGCGAGAGCGGCCGCACGCGCCCCGCAGCGCGCGGGTGCGCAGCGGTTCGAGGCGGGCGAGATCACGGCGCAGACCCTGGCCTGGTACGAGCAGGCGATCGCGACCCGCCGCGCGAACGCCCGCGCCCCGCGCTGACCCCACGCCCGCCGCACGGACGCCCGCTCCGCGCCCTCTCACCCCTCGCGCGCCCCCTACCGAGATGGCGACTCTCGGCTGTGCGCGGGCACCCCAGCACAGCCGAGAGTTGCCATCTCGGCGGACGCTTCGCCGGGGTACGCACGACGGGGCGGCACCCCCGGAGGGTGCCGCCCCGTCGTGGGTGCGTGCGTCAGACGATCGCGCGCTGCTGGCTCTCGTCGTGGTGGCCGTGGCCGTTCTGCGCCGGGGTGGTCTTCTGGACCTGGAGCAGGAACTCGACGTTGCTCTTGGTGTCACGGAGCTTGCCGAGCAGCAGCTCGATCGCCTGCTGCTGGTCCAGCGCGCCCATGACACGGCGGAGCTTCCAGATGATCTTGAGCTCGTCCGGGGCGATGAGGATCTCCTCGCGGCGGGTGCCGGACGCGTTGACGTCCACCGCCGGGAAGATCCGCTTGTCCGCGAGCGACCGGGAGAGCCGGAGCTCCATGTTCCCGGTGCCCTTGAACTCCTCGAAGATGACCTCGTCCATCTTGGACCCGGTCTCGACCAGCGCCGAGGCGAGGATCGTGAGCGAGCCGCCGTGCTCGATGTTGCGCGCGGCGCCGAAGAACCGCTTCGGCGGGTAGAGCGCCGAGGCGTCCACACCACCGGAGAGGATGCGCCCGGAGGCCGGGGCCGCCAGGTTGTACGCGCGGGACAGGCGGGTCAGCGAGTCGAGCAGCACCACGACGTCCTGGCCGAGCTCGACGAGGCGCTTGGCGCGCTCGATCGCCAGCTCGGCGACCATCGTGTGGTCCGAGGCGGGGCGGTCGAAGGTCGAGGCGATGACCTCGCCCTTCACGGTCCGCTCCATGTCCGTGACCTCCTCGGGGCGCTCGTCGACGAGCACGACCATGAGGTGGACCTCGGGGTTGTTCGCGGTGATCGCGTTGGCGATCTGCTGCATGATGATCGTCTTGCCGGCCTTGGGCGGCGCGACGATGAGGCCGCGCTGGCCCTTGCCGATCGGGGCGACGATGTCGATGACCCGCGGCGTCAGGTGGTTCGACTCGTTCTCGAGGCGCAGCCGGTCCTGCGGGTACAGCGGCGTCAGCTTGGTGAACTCGGGGCGGGTGCGCGCCTGCTCGGGCGCCATCCCGTTCACCGTGTCCAGGCGGACGAGCGCGTTGGCCTTGTTCGGCCGGCCCGCACCGCCCTGGCCCTGCTGCTCGCCGTCGCGGGGCGCGCGCACGGCGCCGGTGATGGCGTCGCCGCGGCGGAGGCCGGCCTTGCGGACCTGCGCGAGCGGCAGGTACACGTCGTTCGGGCCGGGCAGGTAGCCGCTGGTGCGCACGAACGCGTACGACTCCAGCACGTCGAGGATGCCCGCCACCGGGACGAGCACGTCGTCCTCGGCGATCTCCACCTCCTCGTACGGGAGGTCGCCGACGCCGCCGCGCTGGCCGCGACCGCGCTTGCGGCCGTCGCGGTCGCGGTACCGGTCGCGCGAGCGCCGGCGGCGGCCGCCGCGCTCGTCGTCGTCCTGGCCGTCCTGGCCGTCCTGCGGGTGACCCTGCTCGGCCGGGTTCTGGCCGACGCGGCGCGGCTGGTCCTGCTGCGGCTGCTGCTGGCGCTGGCGCTGGCCCTCGGGCTGCTCGCGGCGGTCGCCGCGCTCGGCCCGGTCGCCACGCTCGGCCCGGTCGCCGCGCTCCCCGCGGTCGCCCGCGGAGGTCGGGCCCTCGGGCAGCGTCACGTCGACGGTCGGCGCACCGGCGCCGCGACCCGCACGGCGGGACCGGCGCTCGCCGGTGACGGTGCCGACGGCGTCGGCCGCGCGCGCGGCGCGGTCGTCGGCCTGCTGGCGGGAGTCGAGCGAGCGCTCGACGGCCTCGAGGCCGGCGAGGACGTCGACGGTGCGGCCGCGGGCCTCGGTCGGCTCGGCGGCCGGGGCGGCGGTGTCGGCCGCGGCGGACTCGTCCCGCGCCGGGCGGCGGCGCTGGCCCCGGGGCGCGCTCTCGGCGGGCGCACCGGACGCCGCCGGGGCGACCTCGGCCGGGGCGGCGGCCGGCGCCGTGGTCTCGGCGGCGGCCGCGGTGTCCGGCCGGCCGGCGTCGCGCGTCGCCGCGCGGCGGGTGCGCCCGGCCGGGCGCTCGCCGCCACCGGCGCGCTTGGCCTGGATGGCGTCGACCAGGTCGCTCTTGCGCATCCGGGAGGTCCCGGTCACGCCGAGCTCGGCCGCCAGGGCCTGGAGCTCCGGCATGCGCATGGCGGACACGGCGCCACCACGGGCGGAGCCGCCGGAGGCGCTGCTCACGGCCGGCTCGATGGTGTCTGTCACGAAGGACCCTTCCCCCTCGTCGGGGACCGCCGCCCACGGTCGGGGCGCGCGGTCCGCATCCGGCCCTGTCTCGGGGCCGGCGCGTCGGTGAAGCCGCACGGGTCGCGCCGATCGCGTCGACTCGCGTGGGCTGGATCGTTCCCGGGCTCGGATCTCCTGAGCGACGCTGCACCGGAAAAAGGCTGAGCGGATGTCAGGACGAGGCCCGGGGAACGGCGCCCAGCATAGCACCGGGGCGCGTCGATCAGGGCAGTCTCCGGGCCTCCGCGCCCGCGGTGTCGATCGCGAGCGGGACGATGCGCCAGCCGCCCATCACCCCGCCGAACACCTGCTGCAACGCGTCGTCCGCGTCGGTCGGCCGGGCCCCGTCGCCGCCCGCCTCGCCCGCCGCGCGCGCGAGCACGAGCACCGTCGGACCCGCGCCCGACACGACCGCCGCGACGCCCCGGGCGCGCAGCGCGTCGACGAGCGCGAGGCTCTCGGCCATCACCGGGCGACGGTAGCCCTGGTGCAGCCGGTCCTCGGTCGCGGGCAGCAGCAGGTCGGGGCGGCGGCCCAGCGCCTCGACCAGCAGCGCGGCGCGGCCCGCCTGGAACGCCGCGTCGCCGTGCGGCACCTGCGCGGGCAGCACGCCGCGGGCGTGCGACGTCGACAGCCGGCTCGACGGCACCACCGCGACCGGCGCGACGTCCGGGTGCACCGCGAGCCGGGCCGCGCGCACCGCGTCGGCGCCCTCGGACCAGGCCACGGTCGCGCCGCCGAGGAGCGCCGGCGCCGCGTTGTCGGGGTGCCCCTCGAGCTCCGTGGCCAGCCGCAGCACGACGTCGTCGTCCAGCGACTCGGGCTCCGCGACGAGCGCCCGCGCGGCGAGCAGGCCCGCGACCACGGCGCCGGCCGACGACCCGAGGCCGCGGCCGTGGGGGATCCGGTTGCGGCACGTCAGGTGCAGGCCGGTCTGCGGCGCGCCGACGTGGTCGAGCGCGTGCCGCAGCGCGCGGACGACGAGGTGGTCGTCGCCGGACGGCACCTCGTCGGCGCCCTCCCCCACCACGTCCACGAGCACGTCGCCCGAGCCGAGCGCGCGCACCTCGACCTCGTCGTGCAGCGCGAGCGCGAGGCCCAGCGCGTCGAACCCCGGTCCGAGGTTCGCGCTCGTCGCCGGGACGCGCACCCGCGCCCGGTCGGCACCCAGTCGCACGACGCGCCTCAGCCGAGGCCGAGCGCGGTGGCGATCTCCACCACGTCGGGCCGCACCCGGGTGGTCTCGACCTCCGTGCCGTCCGCGGTGCGCAGCGCCCACTGCGGGTCCTTGAGGCCGTGGCCGGTGACGGTCACGACGATGCGCGCCCCGGGGGGCACGCGGCCCTCCTGGGCGAGACGCAGGATGCCCGCGACACCCGCGGCCGACGCCGGCTCGACGAACACGCCGACCTGCGAGGACAGCACCCGGTGCGCGTGCAGGATCTCGTCGTCCGTCACGGCTTCGATCAGCCCGCCGGACAGGTCGCGCGCCGCCTCGGCCTGCGTCCAGGAGGCCGGGTTGCCGATCCGGATCGCGGTCGCGATCGTCTCGGGCTCGGTGATCGGGTAGCCGTGCACGATCGGCGCGGCGCCGGCGGCCTGGAAGCCCCACATCGCCGGCGTGTGCGTGGCGACCGGGTCGAGGTCCGCCCCGGCGTCGAGGCCGGCGTACTCGCGGAAGCCCTTCCAGTACGCGGTGATGTTGCCGGCGTTGCCGACGGGCAGCGCGTGGATGTCCGGGGCGTCGCCGAGGGCGTCGACGATCTCGAACGCACCGGTCTTCTGGCCCTCGATGCGGTCCGGGTTCACCGAGTTCACCAGCTCGACGGGGTACGCCTCGGCGAGCTTGCGCGCGGCGATGAGGCAGTCGTCGAAGTTGCCGTCCACCTGCAGCAGCGTCGCGCCGTGCGCGACCGCCTGGCTGAGCTTGCCCATCGCGATCTTGCCGTCCGGCACCAGGACCGCGCACACCATGCCGGCGGCGGTGGCGTACGCGGCGGCCGACGCCGAGGTGTTGCCGGTCGACGCGCACACGACGGCCTTGGCGCCGCGGCCCGCGGCGGCGGACATCGCGGTCGTCATCCCGCGGTCCTTGAACGAGCCGGTCGGGTTCATGCCCTCGACCTTGACGAACACCTCGGCCCCGGTGAGCCGCGACAGCGCGGGGGCCTCGACGAGCGGCGTGCCGCCCTCGCCGAGCGTGACGACGCGCTGCTGGACGTGCGCCGGCAGCCGGTCGGCGTACTCGCGGATCACGCCGCGCCACTGGTGTGCCATCAGGCTCCCTCGACTCGCAGGACGGACACGACCTCGCGCACGGAGGCGAGGTCGCGGATCGCGGCGACGGTGGCGGCCAGCGCGGCCTCCGGCGCCTCGTGCGTGGTGATGACCAGGCGGGCGACGCCGGGCGCGTCGTCGCCGACGGCGGCGGAGTCCGCGGGGGCGACGTCGGCGGGCGACTGCCGGACGGCCTCGATCGACACCCCGTGCTCGGCGAGCACCGCGGACACGTGCGCGAGCACGCCCGGCCGGTCGTCGACGTCGAGCCGGACCTGGTAGCGCGTGCGCGCCGACTCCGCGGGCAGCACCGGCAGCGCCGCGTACCAGGACTCGGCGGGGCCGCGCCCGCCGTGCACCCGGTGCCGGGCGGCCGACACGACGTCGCCGAGCACGGCGCTCGCCGTCGGGGCCCCGCCCGCGCCGCGGCCGTAGAACATGAGCTCGCCGGCGGCCTCCGCCTCGACGAACACCGCGTTGAAGGCCCCGCGCACGCCCGCGAGCGGGTGGCTGAGCGGCACCAGCGCCGGGTGCACCCGGACCTGGACGCCCTCCGCGCCGTCCTCGGTCGCGCGGCGGTCCGCGATCGCCAGCAGCTTGATGACGTGCCCGGTGCGCGCGGCCCAGGCCACGTCGTCCGCCGTGACCTGCATGATGCCCTGGCGGTCGACGTCGTCGATCGACACCCGGGTGTGGAACGCGAGCGACGCGAGGATCGCGGCCTTCGCGGCGGCGTCGAAGCCCTCGACGTCGGCGGTCGGGTCGGCCTCGGCGTAGCCCAGCGCCTGCGCCTCCGCCACGGCGTCCGCCAGGTCGAGGCCCTCGGTCGCCATGCGGTCCAGCACGTAGTTGGTCGTGCCGTTGACGATGCCGAGCACGCGGTGCACCCGGTCGCCGGTGAGCGACTCGCGCACCGGGCGGACCAGCGGGATCGCGCCGGCGACGGCGGCCTCGAAGTACAGGTCCACGCCTGCGGCGTCGGCGGCCTGGTAGAGCGTCGGGCCGTCCTCGGCGAGCAGCGCCTTGTTCGCCGTGACGACCGCCGCGCCGTGCTCGATCGCGCGGAGCAGCAGCCCGCGGGCCGGCTCGATGCCGCCGACGACCTCGACCACGACGTCCGCCTTCGCGACCAGGCCCTCGGCGTCCGCGGTGAGCAGCGCGCGGTCGACGACCGGGTCGCGCGGCGCCTCGACGTCGCGCACGGCCACCCCGACGAGCTCCAGCGGCGCCCCGACCCGCGCGGCGAGGTCCGGCGCCTGCGTCGTGAGCAGCCGGACGACCTCCGTGCCGACGACCCCGCAGCCGAGCAGCGCGACGCGCACCGCGGGGGCGGCCGGTCGCGCCGGGCGCGGGCGAGGTGGGGCTGACGGACTCGTCGCGTGCGGTCACCGCGTGCACCTTCCGATCACGCCCGGTCTGCTCCGGGCCTGCTGGGGTGGGATCCGGCGCAGCGGCGCCCGACCGGACCACAGGATAGGGGGGCGCCCTCGGCGGGCGGCCGGGTATCCACACCGTGGGCGTGGCGGTCCGGCGGGCTGCCACGACCGTCGGGCCGCCGGGCTGCCCAGGGGGAGGTCCCGCGCGCACCGGTTGCCGCCGCCACCCGCCGGAACCGCGCACCGGGTCGTCCGATTGCTCGAGGTCGGACGACCCGGTGCCGGCCGTCAGGTGTCGGTCTCCGGTCGAGCCACGAGCGCGACGAGCCGCCGCTCCATGCCGGCGAGGTGCCGGCGGACGACGTCCCGCACCACGTCGGCCTCGATCCAGAGGTACCCGTGCGCGATCCGGTTCCGCAGGGACCGGATCTGCGGCCACGCGTTGTCGCACGCGTCGTCGCGATCTGCGTCGGGCATCTTGCCGATGCAGTCGAGCGCGCTGGACAGGTGGAGCGCGACGGCGTCGAGCGCCACCTCCTCGTCGAGCCCGTACTCGTCGACGTAGCGCCGGATGAGGGCGAGGTGCTCGAGGGCGTCGTCCGCCAGGTCGGCTGTCGTCCGCTTCACAGTGCGATCGCCTCCACCGTCCGCGCGACCCGCGGCTTGAGCATCCGCGCGGGGACCAGGTCGACGGGTCGCCCCAGGAGGTCGGTCAGCTCGACCTCGAGACGCGCGAGGTCGAACAGGCTGACCCCCGGTTCCAGGTCGACCAGAAGGTCCACGTCCGACTCCGGGCCGTCCTCGCCGCGCGCGACCGACCCGAAGACCCGGACGTTCGACATCCCGTGCCTGCCCGCGGCCGCGACGATCGCGTCCCGCTGCCTGCCCAGCACCCGGTTCAGCACGGTCTCGGGCGGTCCGTCCGCGCGCTCCCCCGGCGGCGCCGCGCCGTGCCGGTCCCCCGGCGCCCCGTCGACCACCACCTCGCGCCTCGCCGGCGCGACGTCCACCGCCGGCGGCACCGCGTCCACGCGCCGCAGCAGCCGTGCCACCTCCGGCTGGCTCCGCCCGAGCGCCGCCGCGATCCGCCGCTGGCTCCACCCGCGGTCCGCCGCCTGCCGGACCGCGAGCACGAGCCCGCGCGCCGCCTCGGCCCGCAGCCGGTCGGCTCGCGCCGCGGCCTCGCCGAGGTACGCACCGAACGCCGCCTCGACCGCCGTCGTCCCGTCCTGGTCCCCGTCGACCATCCCGATCACCTCCGATAGCAGACGCTATCGACGGCGCGCAGCACTCAACCGGCGCCCTACCACCTACGCAGCACGGCCCGGGGGCACGCCTCAGCCCAGGTCGAGCGCCAGCAGGTCGTCCTCGGTCTCGCGCCGCACCAGCACCCGGGCCGCCCCGTCGTGCACGGCGACCACCGGCGGCCGCGGCACGTGGTTGTAGTTCGACGCCATCGACCGGCCGTACGCCCCGGTCGCCGCGACCGCGAGCAGGTCGCCCGCCGCCACGTCGGCGGGCAGCTGCACCTCGTGCACGACGATGTCGCCGCTCTCGCAGTGCTTGCCGACCACCCGCGCGAGCACGGTCTCGGCGGCGCCCCCCCGGGACACGATCGCCGCGTGGTAGTGCGCGCCGTACAGCGCGGGGCGGATGTTGTCGCTCATCCCGCCGTCGACGGAGACGTACAGCCGGGACCGGCCGTCGTCGAGCGAGACGGGCTTCACGGTGCCGACGGTGTACAGGGTGAGCGTGGTGGGGCCGACGATCGCGCGCCCCGGCTCGAACGACAGCCGCGGCAGCGGCGTGCCGAGCGCCGCGCAGGTCGCGTCGACCGCCGCGGCGATCTCCTTCGCGATCCGGTCGACGTCGAGCGGCACCTCGCCGGGCAGGTAGGCGATGCCGAACCCGCCGCCGAGGTCGACCTCCGGCACCAGGTACCCGGTGCGCGCGGCCAGGTCGGCGCGCAGCCCGAGCACCGACTGCGCCGCGACCGCGAACCCCGCGGGGTCGAGGATCTGCGAGCCGATGTGCGAGTGGATGCCGAGCAGCCGCAGCTCGGGGTGCCGCAGCACGAGCTGCAGCGCGGTGAGCGCCGGGCTGTCGCCGCCACCGGCGGGCGTGGCGACCGACAGGCCGAACTTCTGGTCCTCGTGCGCGGTGGAGATGTACTCGTGCCCGCCCGCGTGCACCCCGGTGGTGACCCGCACCATCACGGGCGCCGGCTCGGCGCCCGTGCCCCGCGCGCGGACGGCCGCGGCGACGCGCTCGACCTCGCCGAGGGAGTCGACGATGATCCGCCCCACCCCCGCGTCGAGCGCCCGGGCGATCTCGGCGTCGGACTTGTTGTTGCCGTGCAGGCCGAGGTCCGCGCCCGGCACCCCGGCGCGCAGCGCGACGGCGAGCTCGCCGCCGGTGGAGGTGTCGACCCGCAGGCCCTCCTCGTGCGCCCAGCGCGCGACGGCCACCGACAGGAACGCCTTGCCCGCGTAGTAGACGTCGACGCCGGCGCCGACCTCGGCGAACGCGGCCTCGAACGCGGTCCGCAGGGCCCGTGCCCGCGCCCGGAAGTCGGCCTCGTCCAGCACGTACGCGGGCGTGCCCTGCTCCGCCGCGAGGTCGCGGAGGTCCACCCCGGCGACGCGCACGGCCCCGTCGGCGCCGCGGCCCGCGGAGGCGGGCCAGGGCAGGCCGAGCGGGGCCGGCGCGGCGGTCGGGCCGGCCGTCACATGCGCTCCGGGGCGCTCACGCCGAGCAGGGCCAGGCCGTTCGCGAGCACCTGGCGGGTCGCGTCGTTGAGCCACAGGCGGGTGCGGTGCACGTCGGACACCTCCTCGTCGCCGAACGGCAGGACCCGGCGCTGGTCGTACCACTTGTGGTACGCCCCGGCGAGCTCCTCCAGGTACCGGGCGACGCGGTGCGGCTCGCGCAGCTCGGCCGCCTGGGCGACGATCCGCGGCAGCTCGGCGATCTTGCCCAGCAGCACGGACTCGGTCGCGTGGTCGAGCAGCGACGCGTCGAACCCGTCGTCCCGGCGCACGCCGGCGTCGGCGGCGTTCCGGCCGACCGAGCAGGTGCGGGCGTGGGCGTACTGCACGTAGTAGACGGGGTTCTCGTTGGTGGCCCGGGTGAGCAGGTCGAGGTCGAGGTCGATCGACGAGTCGGTCGACGAGCGCGCCAGCGAGTACCGCGCGGCGTCCACGCCCACGGCCTCGACCAGGTCCTCGAGCGTGACGACCGTGCCGGCGCGCTTGCTCATCCGGACCGGCTGGCCGTCCTTGACCAGGTTGACCATCTGCCCGATGAGGATCTCGAGGTTCACCCCCGGGACGTCGCCGAACGCGGCGCACGCCGCCATCATCCGCCCGACGTAGCCGTGGTGGTCGGCGCCGAGCATCATGATCGCCCGGTCGAAGCCACGCTCGCGCTTGTCGAGGTAGTACGCCAGGTCGCCCGCGATGTACGCGGCCTCGCCGTCGGACTTGACGATGACGCGGTCCTTGTCGTCGCCGAACTCGGTGGTGCGCAGCCAGGTCGCGCCGTCGGACTCGAAGACGTGGCCGAGCTCGCGCAGCCGCGCGACGGCCCGGTCGACGGCGCCGTTCTCGTGCAGCGAGTCCTCGTGGAAGTACACGTCGAAGTCGACGCCGAAGTCGTGCAGCGCCTGCTTGATCTCGCCGAACATGAGGTCGACGCCGCGCGCGCGGAACGCCTCCTGCGCCTCGGCGTCGGGCAGCGTGCGCGGGTCGGGGTCGCCGGCCGCGACGGCCTGGGCGATGACGGTCTCGGCGATGTCGGAGATGTACTGGCCGCCGTAGCCGTCCTCCGGCGCCTCCTCGCCCTTCGCGCGGGCCAGCAGCGAGCGGGCGAACCGGTCGATCTGCGCGCCGTGGTCGTTGAAGTAGTACTCGCGGGTCACGGCCGCGCCGGACGCCTCGAGCACCCGCGCGAGGCTGTCGCCGACCGCGGCCCAGCGGACGCCGCCGATGTGGATCGGGCCGGTGGGGTTCGCGGAGACGAACTCCAGGTTGATCTTCTCGCCGGCCAGCGACGCGTTGCGGCCGTACCCGCCCGCGGCCTCGACCACGGAGCGGGCGAGCTCGCCCGCCGCGGCGGCGTCGAGCGTGATGTTGAGGAAGCCGGGCCCGGCCACGTCGACCTTCGCGACACCCGGGGCGTCCGCCAGCCGGCGCGCGAGCTCCTCGGCGAAGGCGCGCGGGTTGGTCCCGGCCTTCTTCGCCAGCTGCAGCGCGACGTTGGTCGCCCAGTCGCCGTGCTCGCGCTGGCGGGGTCGCTCCACGTGCACGGTGGCGGGCAGGTCGGCGGCGTCCAGGGCGAAGGTCCCGTCGGCGACGGCGCCCGCGAGGGCGGCGCGCAGGGACTCGGAGAGCTCAGCGGGGGTCACCGGACAAGCGTAGCGACGCGCCGGGGCTCCCCCGACCCGTCAGGCGGGCGGGGCCGCCGGCCGCCGCGGCCCCCAGGTGTCCTCCAGCATCACCGGCCGGCACGCCACCGTCGCCGCACCCAGCAGCACCACCAGCGTCCCGAGCAGGAACAGCAGCGCCGCGGTCCACGTCCCGGTCGCGTCGTACAGCGCCCCGACCAGCAGCGGCCCGGTGCCGGCGATCGCGTACCCGACGCCCTGCGTGAACCCGGACAGCGAGGCCGCGCCCGCCGACGTCCGCGTGCGCAGGTTGATCAGCGCCAGCAGCACCGGGAACGCACCCGGCCCGATCCCGCCGAGCAGCACCCACAGCCACACCGGCCCGCCCGGCGACACCAGCAGCCCGACGTACGACACCGCCCAGCAGGTCACGAACACCACGACCAGCCCGATGGGGTTCCGCATCCGGGACGCGGCGATCGGCGCGATCAGCGCGGGCGGCAGGCCGAGGATCGCGAACACCGACAGCCACACCCCCGCCGCGTGCGCCGACGTCCCGCCGTCCACCAGGATCTGCGGCAGCCAGGCGAACATCACGTACGAGTCGAGCGAGTTCATCGCGAACGTGATCGCCATGCCCCACGCGAGCGGGCTCCGCCACACCCGGCCGCCGGACCGGTGCCGCGACGTCAGCGCGGGCGTCGTCGCGGGCGCCCGGCGCAGCAGGCCGGACAGGTGCGTCCGCGCCGCCGCCGACCGGACGACCACGACGACCCACGGCACGGCCGCGAGCACGCCGACGACCGCCCACACCGACAGCGCGGTCCGCCAGCCCAGCCGCTCGGCCACCGGCAGCGCCAGCAGCGCGGGCAGCGCCGTGCTGAACGACATCGTCACCGAGTAGATCGAGGTGACCACGCCGATCCGGTCCGGGAAGTACCGCTTCACCACCGGCGGGAGCAGCACGTTGCCCATGCCCATGCCGGCCAGCGCGATCACCGACCAGCCGAGGAACCCCGCCGCCGACGTCGAGGTGGACCGCACGACCTCGCCCGTCACCGACAGCAGCATCGCCGCGACCAGCAGCGGCTCCAGCCCGACCCGGCGCGGCGAGCACCGGGGTCAGCGAGCCGAACGCCGCGAACGACGCCACCGGGATCGTGCCGAGCAGACCCGCCTCGGTCGGCGACAGCGCCACGTCGGCGCGCACCAGGTCGAGGATCGGCGAGACCGACGCGACGGCGATCCGCAGGTTCAGCGCGACCAGCACCACCCCGAGCAGCACGACGCGGCGACCCCGCCAGGGCGCGACGGGACCGGCGGGCGGGGTGGTGGACGACATGCGGCCTCGGTTCTGCACGGGAGACTGCGCGCGTCGGCGGGCGCTGGCGGACGGGTGCCCCCGGTCGTGTTGAATCGCGGCACAACTGACCAGGGAGACTACTCCGCATGACGCGACGCACCGGACTCATCGACGCGACGGTGGCGCAGCTCCGGGCGCGCATCACCTCGGGCGACTGGCCGGTCGGCACCCGCATCCCGCCCGAGCCCGCGCTGGTCGAGCTGCTCGGCGTCGGCCGCAACACGGTCCGCGAGGCGGTCCAGTCGCTGGTGCACGCCGGGCTCGTCGAGCGGCGGCAGGGCTCGGGCACCTACGTGCTGTCCACCTCCGAGCTGGCCGTCAGCATGGGCCGGCAGATCGCCGACGCCCGGCAGCGGGACGTGATCGAGGTCCGGCGCAGCCTGGAGGTCGAGGCCGCCCGGCTCGCCGCCCGCCGCCGCACCACCGCCGACGTGGCGGCCATCACCCGCCTGCGCGACCAGCGCGCCGAGGCGTACCGGTCGGGCGCGCTCGACCGGATGGTCGCGGCCGACCTCGCGCTGCACCGCGCGATCGCCCGGGCGGCGCGCAACCCCGTGCTGCTGTCGCTCTACGAGAACCTCATCGACGCGATCACCGACAACATCCGGTTCAACTTCGCGCAGATCCTGCAGGACGGCGACAACCACGACGGGCTCGTCGAGGCGATCGCGGCGGGCGACGACGTGCGGGCCGTCGACGAGACCAGCGTCTACCTGTCGGGGCTGCTCGGGGAGGACTGAGAGCCTGGTAGTCTCGTGCACCGCGCTGCTGGTTCGCCGGTCGGCGTGCGGCGGTACCCCGCCCTCGTAGCTCAGTGGATAGAGCGTCTGCCTCCGGAGCAGAAGGTCGTAGGTTCGAATCCTATCGAGGGCACCAGCACGCAGGCCCGGCCCCTCGAGGGACCGGGCCTTCGTCGTCCCCGCGCCCCGCGTCCGGGCCGGCGCGTCAGCCGTCCGCCGGGAACCGGATCCCCGCCGCCAGCCGCGCCGCGGTCTGCACCCGGCTGACCGCCACGCTGCTGTCCAGCCAGGCGGACGCGGCGGCCCGGTCGTCCTCCTCGACCGCCCGGACGAACGCCCGGAACTCCGTCGCGAGCCGGTCCCCCGCCAGCCCGTCGTCGACCGTCTCCACGGTCCCGTCGGCCAGCTCCAGCGTCACCGCCCCGACCAGGTTCGGCGACGTCGACGTCGTGATCCGGCCCGCGGTGCCCTGGATCAGGCCGCCCTGCGGCCCGGCCGAGTCCTTCGCCTGGGTGCAGGTCGCGACGAACCCCGGGTACCGCAGCACCAGCACGCCGCTGGTGTCGATCCCCCGCTCGACGTTCGCGGTGTACGTGGCCTGCTCGGGCTCGCCGAACAGGCCGAGCACGAAGTGCAGGTTGTAGAGCCCGAGGTCCATCAGCGCGCCGCCCGACTGCTCCGGGTCGAACGCCGGGGGCACCTCCCCGGCCCGGAACGCGTCGTACCGCCGCGAGTACTGGCTGTACTGGCTCTGCACCAGCTTCACGTCGCCGATCCGCGGCAGCCAGGCCCGGACCTGCGCGAGCGCGGCCAGGTGGATCGTCGTGACCGCCTCGAACAGGAACCGCCCGCGCTGCTCGGCGAGCCGACGCAGGTCGAGCGCCTCGTCGACGGTGCTGGTCATCGGCTTCTCGACGACGACGTGCAGCCCGCGCTCCAGGCCCTCGCGGGCGTAGGCCACGTGCGCGGCGTTCGGCACGGCGACGTAGAGGGTGTCGATCCCGGCGGCGCAGAGCTCGTCCAGGCTGTCCGTCACGAGCGGCACGCCCGTGCGGGCCGCGAGCTCCCGCGCCCGGTCGAGCGACCGCGGGCGGGCGAGCACGCCCACCACCTCCAGGCCCGGGACGAGCGGCGCCCCGCGCTCCAGGAACTCCGCCACCATGGCACCCGCACCGACGACCCCGAGACGCATCACCCGGAGATCATCCCCCGGGCGGGACGGCGGTCCGGCCCGCCCTCCGGTCAGCGCGGGGCGCGCGGGAGCGAGCGGGCCGCCGGCTCGCTGAACTCCAGGGTGATCCGCAGGTGCCGCAGCTCCCGCTGGTCGAGCACCCGGCCCGCGCCCTCGTAGTGGATCGACTCGCCGTCGATCAGCTCCAGGCGCGCCATCGGGGCGTCGACCAGCAGCGTCTCCGTCGTCGTGTCCTCGACTCTCAGGCTGCCCCCGGTGCCCTCGATGCGGACCGTGTGGCCGCGCAGGTCGACCGCGCGCAGCAGGGCGCGGGTCGCGCCGTCGCGCAGCAGGATCCGGGTCGGTCGCAGCACAGGGGGTCCTTCCGGGGGCGGGGTCGGGTGCGCGGCGCTGCGCGAGGGGAAGCGCATGCCACCCAGATCGTACGATCGGCCGCGACCAGGGCACTTGTGAGGACTTTGGCGCCGGCTTGACCCGGCGTGACGGCCCGGCCGGTACCGTCGGCACGTGCCCCGCCGCCGCCCGTCGTCGATCCCGGGCCTCGTGGAGCACCGGGAGCCGCTCGCGCCGGGCGAGGCGCACGTCGACCCCGCAGACCCGCGTGGCCTGGCCCGTGGTGCGGGCGACGGCTCGGACTGGTTCTCGTGGCGCGCGGAGCTGTTCTCGTGGGTGGCCGCGGTCCTCGCGGTCGTCGAGGTCGTGGTCGCCGTCCGCGCGGCGTCCTGGCGCCCGCTCGTCGCGACCGCTCTCCTCCTCCTGGCGGCGGCGGTCGCGCGGCGGACGCGCACGCGGTACGACCGCTCCCCGCGGGGGAGGCGCGACCTGCTGCGGATGAGCGGCGGGATGTTCGGCGCGCTGCTCGTCTTCTTCGCCGGCCTCCCGTTCCTCGCGCCCTGACCGGGCCCGTCCCTCAGCTCGCCGGAACCGTGCCGCGCGGGCGGCGACCGCGCGGCCTCCGGCCCTCGTGCGGCCGGCGTTCCCGTGGCCCCGACACGCCGCGCATGGCACTGTGCCCAGGTGACCCCCTCCGCCGCGGCCACGCCCGCGACACCGCCGGCCGCCGCGCGCGGTGCCGCCCCGGAGCCCGCGCGCGCCTCGTGGGACATCGGCTCGCCGACACGGCTGCTCGCCGCCGCCCTCGTGTGCGGCGCCGCCGTCCTGATCTTCGCCGTGCACGTCCGGCCGCTCGGGTACGTGCCCCTCGTGCTCGGCGTCGCGCTCGGACTCGCCGTCGACCGCGCGCTCGGGCGGGACCTGGCCCTGATCGGCACCGGCATGGCGATCGTCTCGGCCATCTCGCTCAAGGCGGACCTCTCCGACGCCGGCATGGCGCGGTTCACCGTCGCCCTGTCCCTCGCCGTCCTGGTGCCGTGGGCGCTCTCCCGGTACGTGTTCGGGCAGCGGACCATCCGGTTCCCCGTCGCCACGGGCCGGCGCTGGGCGCGCTGGCAGTGGGCGTACCTGGCCGCCGTGGTCGTGATCGGCTACCTCGTCCTGCCGTTCTACTTCATCGGCTCCGGGGCCTACCGGAACTGGCCGGACCTCGACGGCGGGCAGGACATCGCGCGGCTGTTCGTGGGCGTCAACGCGGTCGGCATCTGGGACGAGCTGTTCTTCATCTGCACCGTCTTCGCCCTCCTGAGACGGCACCTCGGGCTGTGGACCGCCAACGTCCTGCAGTCGGTGGTCTTCGTGTCCTTCCTCTGGGAGCTCGGCTACCGCGAGTGGGGGCCGCTGCTCACCGTGCCGTTCGCCCTCGTGCAGGGGTGGATCTTCGCGCGCAGCACCTCGCTGCCCTACGTCGTCGCGGTGCACCTGCTGTTCGACCTCGTGGTGTTCGGCGTCCTCGTGCACGCGCACCACCCGGAGCTGCTCGACGTCTTCGTCACCGCGCCGGGCTGAGCGCGCGACGGGCCGAGCGCGAGAAGAGCCGAGTGCGAGACGGGTTCGACCCGCGCGCGTGTCGGTGGGCGCCGCTAGCGTCGTCGGCACAGCCGCGTCCAGGGCGAGGACCGCGGGTCGCACCCGACCTCCCGGAGCCCTCGTTGACCGCTTTTCCGCCCTCTCTCGCTCCCGCCCCTGCTCCCGCCCTCGTCACCGTCGTCGTCGAGGACGGCCGGCCACCGGTCGTCGACGTCACCGGGTACGCCGACCTCGCCGAACGGGTCCCCGCGACCGCGACCACGCCCGTCCACCTGTGCTCGGCCGCGAAGGCGGTCACCGCGGTCGGCGTCCTCCGCCTCGCCGGTCGCGGCGTGCTGGACCTCGACGCCGACGTGCGCGCGCTCGTCCCGCTCGACGTGCCGGGGCGGACCGGCCCGACCCTCCGGGAGCTGCTCGGGCACCGCGGCGGCGTCGTCGACCCGCCGGGCGCGTTCGAGCCGGCCGCCGGCCGTGTCCCGCCGACCGCGGACGTCCTCGCGGGGACCACGGCGGCGCACGTCGGCCCGGTCCGGGTCACGGTCGAACCCGGTTCCGGTTTCGCGTACTCCGACGCCGGCTACTGCGTCGTCGAGCGCGCCGTCGAGGTCGCGACCGGCGAGTCCTTCGCCGACGTCCTGCACCGCGAGGTCGTCGCCCCGCTCGAGCTCTCGTCGACCGGCTTCTGGGCCGGCGAGGCGGCCGCCCACGTCCGCGGCCCGCGCGCGGCCGCGGTCGCCCGCCTCGCCGAGTCGGCCGCCGCGGGCCACCACGCCGACGGCCACCGGGTCGCCGGCACCCGGGCGCACTACGCCGGCCTCGCCGCCTCAGGCCTGTGGGCGTCGGCGTCGGACCTGGCCGTCCTGCTCGACGACGTCGGCCGGGCCCTCGACGGCCGGGGCGGGGTCCTGCTCGACGCCGACCAGGGGGCCGCGCTCGTCCGCGACCCGGGCGGCCTCGGCGTCGGACTCGGCGTCTTCCCGTTCGGGGTACCCCGGCGCCCGTGCGTCATGACCCAGGGGTGGGGTGTCGGGTCCCAGTGCCAGCTCCGGTGGTACCCGGCGGCGGGCGGTGCGGTGGCGGTGGTCGTCGCGGCTGATCCCGGTGTGGGGCAGGACGAGTCCGTCGTGGGGACGACGGTCGCCGCGGTCGCGGATGGGCGCGGGTGGCGGTGACGCGACACCCGCGACCCGGTCGACGTACCCCGACGGCGGCCCGGTCGACTGACGCCCGACCACGGTCCGGCCGACTCACCACCGACCACGGCCGGGCCGGCTGGTCCCCACCGCGAGCGGGCCGACCGACCCCCGAGCGCCCGGACGGCCCGAGGCAGCCGGCGGCTAGACCAGCGCCGGCCGACGAGCCGGCGCCGGACCTCCGGTGCTCGCGTGCCGGTGCCGCCAGCCGCCGGCCGCGTCGAGCACGTCGAGCGCGAGCGGCACCGACGCGGCCCGGGCGCCTCGGGGAGCCGACCTCCGCCCCGGACCCGGCACGGCACCGTCGACCTCCCACGGGGCGCTGTCTGCGTCGCCCGACGCCCCGGCGAGCGCCTCCAGGTCCTCGTGCGTCCAGTGAACGCCGAGCGGACCTTCGCCCGGGCGGTCCGACGGCACGAACAGCAGCGCCGCGTCGCCGTGCGGGTCCGGCGCCGGGGGCAGGGCCACGAGCAGGTGCCGCGTCACCAGGTCGACGAGCGGGAGCGCCCCACCCACGAACCGGTCCGCCAGCCGCGGTCGGTCGGCCGCCAGCCACAGCGCGGGTCCCCGCAGGCGCCGGACGAGGCGCAGGCCGCGCCGGTCCCCGACCACCACGTCGGGGCGGGCCGCGGCGTGCGCGGACGCGACCTCGGCATCAGGCAGGTCGGGGCTGGCCGCGACCACGACCGCACCGAGCCGGAGACAGGCCGCGATCGTCGCCGACCGCGCGGGGCCCGGCCCGAGCACCAGCGACACCCGGTGGTTCGCCCGCACCCCCGCGGAGTGCAGGGCCGAGGCGAGCCGGATCGCACGGTCCGCGCGCACGCTCCGGTCGGCGCGCACGCTCCCGACGGTGGCGACGCGACGACGGGTGGCGACGCTCCCGGCGGAGGTGACGCTCCCGTCGGTGGCGGGGCTCCCGGTGGTGGCGAGGCCCCCGGCGCGGTCGAGGCTCCCGACGGTGGCAACGCTCCCGGCGTGCTCGAGGCCCCCGACGGTGGAGTGACTCCCGCCGGTGGCAAAGCTCCCGGCGTGCTCGACGCCCCCGACGGTGGTGCGGCCACCGACGGTGGCGTGGTTCCGACGGGTGTCGACGCCCCGGTCGGCGCCGACGTCCGGGACGGTGGCCGCGACCCGGTCCCTGGAGGGCGCGTGCCCGGATCGACGTGCGGGAACCTCGGCGACGGTGCGGTCCGTGGGATCGAGACCGGTCACGGTGCCTCCTCGAACGCTCAGCCGGCAGGTCCGGCGACGTGCTCCCACCGTCCCCCGCCCGGGCACCTCGCGTCGTCATCCCCCGGGAGGGATCGCGCCTACACCCGCCGCGGTAGACCCACGACCGCAGGAGGACGAACGCGCGCGAGAGATCGGCCGGACGACTGACCCCCGAGGTGTACGCAGGCCGCCGGCGGATGGCGGGCGCGGGGTGGGGTGGGGTGGGTGGGGTGGGGTCTCGGACGCGCAGAGGATCGCTTGCGGCACCGGCCCACGCGGGCGGAGGTCGTCGCCGGGTTCTGGCGCGGGTCGGACGGTGCTCCCGGGAACGGAGTGCCGCGCGAGGCGCGGGGCGGACGGCCGCGCACGGACCGGACGAGCGGTTCGTCGCTCAGAAGGGAGGTGGTGCGTCGTACGGTTCGGCCGTGGCGTCGTAGATCTGCCCGGTGCCCGGCCGGGTCAGGTACCGGTGGCCGGTCGGGGTGATCCACTCGAACAGGCCGGGTTGGATCTGCCGTAGTCGGAAGCCGCCGTCGGTCTTGAGGCGGTGGTGCCGGTGGCAGACCGGGCCCAGGTTGTCGGCATCCGTGCCGCCTAGGGGCGCGTCGGGATCGCCGCCGGGTCGAGGGTGGAACTCCTGGGTGTGGTCGAGCTCGCAGCCGCACGCCGGGACCAGGCAGCCGGGTGCCACGCAGGTCTTGTCCCGGACGCGGATGAGTTCTGCGAGGGCGGCGGGTGGTCGATACCGCTCGCGGCCGACGTCCAGGACCCGGTCGGTCAGTGGGTCGGTGACGACCCGCTGCCAGACCCCGCCGATCGCCAGGGCCCGGGCCTGGACCGCGTCGACGGGGCCGTGCCCGTCGAGGTGCGCCGGCTGGTCGTCCAGCCCGAGCAGGGTGGACGCAGGGATGGTGATCCGGATCTCGGCGCCCGGACGGCCCGAGCAGCGGGTGCAGCCGCGACGCGCGGTGGTGGTCGCGGTGGCGGTCGCCGTCGCGACAGGGCTGTGCGTCGGGGCAGGTGGGTTGGCTCCGCTCGTTGGGTTCGGCGTGGTGGCGCAGGTGGTGGTGCCTGCTCCGGTCCCGCCGTCGGTCGATACCCTGGCGTCGTCTTCGGCCCCGGCGTCGGTCGGGACCCTCGTGTCGACTGAGGCCCCGGCCCCCAACTCGGCCCCGGTGTCGGTCGGGACCCCGGTCGACGTGCGTCGCGCTCCGCGCGAAGGGGCCTGGTGGCCCACACGGGGCTCGGGGTGCGTGGCGGGACCGAGCGGGGTGAGGGTGGCGATCGGGATCGGCTCCACCGGGCGGGTGAGCACCGCGCCGTCCCGGTCGGTGGAGGTCGCCCCGTTCCACGACCGTCGCGGCTCCGGCGGCACGGGCAGGCCCGGGGACAGGTGGACCTCGAACGCCGGCCCGTCCGACTCCGGGACGTCGCCGACCACCAGGTCGCGGAGGCCGTCGGCGCGCAGCTGGTCCAGGGTGCGGTCGTCGCCGAGCGCTTTGGCGGTCTTCGCGGCGTGCGTGAGGACCCCGTCGACCCGGAGCGCGTCCGCCGCGTCCAGAACCAGCCACATCGAGGCCATCCCGTCCGGCTGCGGGCGCGGGTGGGAGACCCTCCTCGTGCACCGGGCGCGTTCGCGGCGCGCGGCGGCGCCCTCGGGGTCGACCAGCCGGATCTCCCGCTCCACACGCTGGCGGAGCTCGGCGACCGAGCACTGGTCGGCGTCGGGCAGCACCGCGTCCTCCACCGCGTGGGCGACCTGGAAGGACAGGTCCGCCAACCCCGCCGTCAGGACCTGGGCCTTGGCCGCGTCGAGGTGCCCGACCTCCAACGCCTCGCGGGTCGCGCCGAGCATCCCGTCCAGCACCAGGGCACGGTGCACGGTCTTCGTCGCCGCGACCCGCGGCCATCCCAGGCGCATCGCCAGCTCGTCGCCGGCCACGCACGCCTGCGTCGGGGGCGCGCCCGCCAGCGGCGACCACTCCGGGCTCATCTCCTCCCGGGAGGCGAGCTCGGCGATCAGGCCGAGGGTCCGGGCGTGCTGGTAGGACTCGATCCGGGTCTGCGCGGCGATCACCTCGACCACGATCGCCGAGGGCAGCACGCTCGCATCCAGCCCCCGCAACCACGCGTCCAGCTCGGGTCCGGGCTCGCAGGACCGGATCGCCTCGATCTGCCGCTGCTCACCCGTGCGCGGCGCCCCACCGGCCGCGACGACGGGGTCCGGGCCGAAGTCCGTCAGGCAGGTCCCGTCGGGCCCGTAGACCGGCAGCACCACGGCAGCGACCGGGTCGCCGTCGGGGTGTTCCTGCAGGTCAGATGCCATGGAACGACACTACCGACGCCCACCGACACGCCCCCGGCGGCGGCACCTCGCCCTGGGGACGGAGCACGGCCACCGCACCTGTGGACGACTCGGCGCCCACACGTGGAGCCGCGCCCGAGCCCACCTCCGCACCGAGCGGTCGGCCGTGGGCTGCTCGACCGACCGACCACGGACCGGGCCGCCCCCGGTCGCGCCCCGGAGCGCCCCGTCCGAGACTGGCGGAGGCGGGCCGCCCCGCGACCCGCCGGCAGCACCCGAGCGACGAGAGGACCGCGTCATGGGCCTGGACGACATCACCGAGAAGGCGAGCGACGCCGGCATCGAGAAGGCCGGGGACACCGCCGCGAAGAAGTCGGGCGGCGGCAACGCCGAGCACATCGACGACCTCGAGAAGAAGGCCGACGACAAGATCGGCAAGTAGCCCGCACGCGACGACGCCCGCACCTCCCCCCGGGGGTGCGGGCGTCGTCCTGCGTGGCGCGAGCCACGGCCTCGCGGGCGGTGCCGGGCCTTCCTCCCGGCACCCGCCCGCGGCGGGTCAGCGGCGCACGCGCTGGCGTGCGTCCCGGGCACGGGTGACCAGGTCGCCCAGGCCGACGACGACGATCACGGCCACGAGGCCCGCGACGACGATCCACACCTGCGGCGACATGACGTTGCTCCTCGTTCCGGCCCTCGACGTGCTGACGGGTTCCATCCTGGCAAGCCGACCCCGCCCGGCGGATCGGCCCTGCGCCGTATCTTCGGGTCCGACGTCGGGCGTACGGGGTCCCCCTCGGGGTGCACGGCCTCCTCCTCGCGGCGGAGGCCGACCCCCGGTCGCCCTCGGGGTCGCACCCCGAGAGCCGCGACCGCGACCGGCCCTCAGAGCACGACGGCGGGCGGCTCTGCGACCGAGTAGTTGTGCCGGAAGACGTCCTCGGGGTCGTACCGCCGCTTGAGCCCGCGCAGCCGCTCGAGGGTGGCCCCGGGATAGACGTCCGCGAGCCGCTCGGGCCGAGGGTCGGTCTCGAAGGACAGGTACGTGCCGTCGAAGTGGTGCGCCATGGCGTCCCAGATCGCGTCGATCCGCCGCCGGCTGCTGCCCATGGCGACGATGCTGAAGTTCGCCGACCGGTGGGCGTAGGCGGTGGCGTCGGCGGGCACGTCGTGCACGGCTCCCCCGGCGGCTCGGATCTGGAAGAACGGCGTGGCCCCGCTGCGGACGAGCCGGGCGGCGTCGGCGGCGAGCTCCGGGGTGAGGTGCTCGGCCATGCCCGACCGCGTGACGGGCTCGCCGTCGGACGTGTGCCGCTGCGGGACCGAGACGACGGCCGGGTACGGCACGACCTGCACCTGCTGCTGGAGCAGCGGCGCGATCCGGGCGAACGGGTTCAGCCGCTCGATGATCGTCTCCGGGTCGTCGGAGTCGACCATCGCCATCACCTGCGCGGCGACGATCCCGCCGCGGGGCGGTCCCATGATGAGGAACGCCGTGGTGTCGCGCGGCGCGGCCTCCAGGGTGGCGCCGTAGTCGACGAGGAACCGCTCGGTGTCGGAGGCGTCGAAGACGAGCTGGGCGAAACCCACGTCCCCGACCTCGTCGACCTCGAACTCGAAGGACGTGACGACGCCGAGATTCGCCCCGGCGCCGCGGATGCCCCAGAACAGGTCGGGGTCCTCGTCGGCGCTCGCCCGGACGACGGAGCCGTCGGCGAGGACGACCTCGGCGGCGCGCAGGTGGTCGAGCGTCAGGCCGTGCTCGCGCACCAGGAAGCCGATGCCGCCCGCGGTGGCGAGGCCGCCGACGCCGACGCCGCCGTAGTCGCCGGAGGTGAGGGCCCAGCCGTACGGGTGCAGCGCCGCGGCGACCTCACCCCAGCGCGCACCGGGCTGGATGCGGACCCGCCGGGCGGCGACGTCGAGGACCTCGATCGCGTTCATCCGCGACAGGTCCAGCACGATGCCGCCCTCGTTGGTCGACCGCCCGCTGATGCCGTGCCCGCCGCTGCGGATCGCGATCGTGACGTCCTGGGCACGGGCGTAGGCCAGGGCCTCGACCACCTCGGCGGTCCCGCCCGGCCGCAGCACGAGCCCAGGCCGGCCGCCTCGCATGTAGGTGGACCGGACGGCGGCGTACCCGGCGTCGCCGGGCTCGACGGCGGTGCCGACGAGGGCGGCCGGGATCGCGTCGTAGTCGATGCCCGGCGCCCGGGCGGCGCGCACGGCGGCGCTCCGGAGGGTGCCGACCCGGGTGCCGCGGGACGCGCGGGCGGCGGCGACGCGGTCGCGCACCGCGCCGGCCACCTCGGCGAACGCCTCGAGCGCGCGGTCGTCGGCGACCCCGAGGACGAGCGTCCCCACACCCGCCTCGAGGACGAGGGCGGCCAGGGCGTCCGCCACGTCGGCGACCGGCGCAGACCCGTCGGCGCCGGCCCCCAGGCCGAGCGCCCCCGCGTCGAGCACGAGGCCGCGCCGGACCTCGCGCGGGTCCCGGCCCGCGGCCGCGAGCGCCGCGTCCAGGGCGGTCTGCTCGCCGAGCACGGCGTCGAGGTGCGACGCCGTGCGCGGCGGCACCGGCAGCCACCAGCCGTCGGCGACGCGCGCGGCCAGCGTCCGCGCACCGGCGTCGACCGCACCCGGCACGGCACCCAGCCACAGGGCCAGGTCGTGCGCGGGCGCCGGACCGCGCTGCGCCCCGGCGACCCGGTGGTGCCGCCCCTCGTGCACGAGCGGCCCCGGCTCGGCGGCGGCCCACATGCCCCGCAGGACGTCGACGCCCTCGGCGAGCGCGTCGAGCGCGTCGTCGGCGTCCGCACCGTCCGGGCCGGGCGCGAGCCCGGGCGTGATGCGCCCGCCCGCCAGGTGGTCCAGGCTCGCCACGGCGCGCGCGAGCACCGCCGGGGGCCGGTCGTCGAGCCGCAGGCCGCGGGTCGCCACGTCGACGCGCTCGGTGGCGCCCGCGACGGACGCGAGCACGGTCCACGCGTCGAGCGCGTCGTCGAGCGCGTCGCCCTCCGGCGCACCGGCGCCCTCCCGCGTCGCCACACCCTCCCGCCCTCCCGGAGCCTCCGGGGCGACGCCGGCGCCGTCCCCGGCACCCGCGCCGTCCGGCACGACCACCAGGTCCAGCCCCAGCTCCTCCGCGCGCCGCGCGAGCCGCCCCGGCGCACCGGGGTCGGCCGCGGACGGGACGAGCTCGACGCCGAGCTGCAGCGGGTGCCCGAGGTCGACGCCGGTCACGCCTGATCCCCCGCCCCGACGGCCTCGGGGGCCACGCCGGCGGACCCGCCGCGCTGCGCGGCGACCAGCTCGCGCACGGCCGGCGCGATCTCCTGGCCGAGGACGGTGAGCAGCGTCGGGTCGTCGCCGGTGGCGATGAAGGCGCTCATCCCGTGCTCGAGGGCGAGCACGGCGAGCTGCTCGACCCACTGCTCGGGCGGCCCGGAGAGCAGGTCGGTGCTGCGTCGCGCGGTGAGCTGCCCGCCGACGTTGAGCAGCCGGCGCACGGCCCGCGGGTCGCGGCCCTCGGCGTGCGCGGCGTCGTCGATGCGCGCGTTCGCGTCGTCGAGGTCCTGGAGGCTGCGGAGGTAGCCGAGGGACGGGAGCCAGCCGTCCGCGTGCTCCCCGGTGAGCCGGAGCATCCGTGGCTTGTAGGCGCCGACCCAGATGCCGACCGGGTGGGCCGGCGCGGGGCCGCGCTTGGCGCCGGCGAGCGGCCAGTAGTCGCCCGGCAGGTCGACGCGGGTGCGCTCGCTGGTGTCCCAGAGGGTGCGGATGACCGTGATGGCCTCGCGCAGCGCGTCGACCCCCTGACCCGGGGTGAGCCGCCGCCCGCCCATGGCCTCGATGGCGTCCCAGAAGGCGCCCGAGCCCAGCCCGAGCTCGACGCGGCCGCCGGACAGCAGGTCCAGGCTGGCGACGGAGCGGGCGAGCACGGCGGGCGGCCGCAGCGGGAGGTTGGCGACGTTCGGCGCGAGGGTGATCCGCTCGGTGCGCGCCGCGACGTAGGACAGCAGGGTCCAGGTGTCGAGGAAGGACGGCTGGTAGGGGTGGTCCTGGAAGGTGGCGAGGTCGAGCCCCGCCCGCTCGGAGAGCTGCGCGAGCCCGACGACGCGCTCGGGCGCCGCGTTGCTCGGCGTGATGAACGACCCGAACAGCAGGTCGTGGCCGTAGTCCGTCATGTCCGCCTCGTCTCGATCCGCCGACGCATCCGTCGGCCAGCACGATCGTATGTCTAGCAGATGATTGGCTCAACCACGGGACGGGGCGTACGATTCCCGTATGACGGCGACCGGCGAGCAGACGACGCACCCCGCCTCCGATCTCGGGTGGTCGCTCGGCGTGCTGCTCCGCGCCTACGAGCACGCGATGACGTCCGCGGTCGAGGCGGTGCCCCACGGGTTCCGGGGGTTCCTGGTGCTGCGCGAGGTGGTGCGCGGGGCGCACCCGAGCCAGGCCGCGCTGGCGGCGAGCCTCGGGATCGACCGCACGGTGATGACGTACCTGATCGACGACCTGGAGCGCGCCGGCCTGGTGGAGCGGCGGGTGGCCGAGGTCGACCGGCGGCAGCGCCGGGTGCACCCCACGGCGGGCGCCGAGGCGCTGCTCGCGGAGCTGGAGCACCGGATGGCCGTCGCGGAGGACGCGGTGTTCGGCGCGCTCGACCCGGCGGACCGCGCCGCGGTCGGGCAGCTCCTGCGCCGCGCGGCCTGCGGGTACCGCGAGACCGGCGACCCGTGCACGACGGTGGAGCACGCGCTCGGGCGCTGACCCGGGCGCAGGCCACCCGGCGCCCGGGCGCGGCGTCAGCCCCGGCGCGCCTCGGCGTCCTCGCACGCGGCGAGCAGGAGCTGCGCCGCCTCGCGCACCTGGGCCACCTGGCCGAGGTCGAGCCGCAGCCCGTCGACCATCGCGGCCGGGATGCCGACGGCCCGCTCCCGCAGGGCGCGCCCGTCGTCGGTCAGGCGGATCGCGAGGGCCCGCTCGTCCGCGCCGTCGCGCGCCCGCTCGACCAGCCCGAGCGCCTCGAGCCGGCGGACCAGCGGCGACGCGGTGGCGGGCTCGAGGTGCAGCAGCGCCGCGAGCGCCTTGAGCGTGAGGTCGCCGTGCTGCCAGAGCGCGAGCATCGCGAGGTACTGCGGGTGCGTCAGCCCGAGCGGCTCGAGCAGCGGCCGGTAGAACCCGACGAGCGCGCGGGCCGCGGCCGACATCGCGAGGCAGACCTGCGCCTCGACGGCGAGCGGGTCACCGGCGGGTGCGTCAGCGCTGGACGCAGCCGGGCCCGATGCAGCCGCCCCGGGAGCAGGGACGGCGGTCGGGGCGGGCGGGATCACGCCCCCGATGCTAGCCCGGATCGTTCGTGCGCATATGATGAGCGCCCTCAGCATCGGACGGGACGAGGCGGCGGGCATGGGCAAGATCGGCAGGGCGAACGACAGGCGCGAGGCGGCGCTGCTCAGCGTGTTCGGGCCGGCCCAGGTCGGCGACCCCCTGGCCCCGGACCGCGAGGTGGCCGAGGCCGACCGCGAGCGGGACCAGGCGCTGCGCACCGAGTTCGTGCGGGTCGTCGGTGCCGACGGCCGGTCCTACCTCGTGGAGCGCCCCGTCGAGGACTGACACCGCTCCCCGCGGCACACACCCCGCGCAGCGCGACGCCCCCGCGACCGAGCCGGTCGCGGGGGCGTCGTGCGTGGGGGACGCCGCTCAGCGCGCCCCGGCCCGCCGCCACGCGAGCACGGCGACGACGAGGGCGCCGACGCCGGCCGCGAGGCCGAGGCCGCCGAGCACGACGGGCAGCGCGCCGGCGTCGTCGGTCGACGAGCCGGACCCGGCATCCCCAGCCCCGACCTCGTCGCCCGCCCCGGCGTCCTCGGACCCGTCGCCCGACGCGTCCGCCGTGCCGTGGCCGTGGCCGTCCGCCGCCGCCTCGGTCGTCGTGAAGGTCGGCGCCGGGCTGTCCGGCTCCTCGTCGCCCTCGGCGACCTGGTCCCAGTCGACGACCTCGCCGTCGGCGTACTCCTGGTGCGCGGGCAGGACGAGCTCGGTGCCGGCCGCGGGCAGCGGGCCGACCGAGATCGCGAACTGCTGGAACTCGCCGTCGCCGATGCCGGCGCCGTCGGCGGTCCAGGTGACGTGCAGCGGCGCCTGGGTGAGGGTTGTGCCGTCGACCTCGACCGGCTCGGGCAGAGCGCCGCGCTCGACGGTGGCGCTCCACCCGGGCACGGGCTGCGTCGAGACCGACGTCAGGGGCGTGTCCGTCGGCAGGTCGACGGTCACCCGGGTCGTCGCCGACGTCGGCGACTCGTTGGGCACCCGGAAGGTGAGGACGGTCCAGCCGCCGGCGGCGGTGGTCTCGGGGACGACGCGGACGTGCGCGGACGCCGCGGCGGCGGAGCCGAGGACGAGGGCGGCGGCCAGAGCGGGGCCGGCGGCGAGGCGCGCGAGGGCGCGGGGCGATGCGGACATGGTCGGTTCTCCTGGGGACGGCGTGGCGCGCGCCGCCGGGCCGTCGCACGGGGCGACGGCGGGGCGCGCGGGGACGGCGCGACCCGGCGCCCCCGCCGCGCAGGGCGTGCGGGGGCTCAGGCCACGCGGGGGCGGAGCACCCCGGGCGGGCCGCGCCTCGCGACGCCGCCGCGCAGGGCCGGCACCGGGCGCGGTGCGGCGGCGACCGGCGCCACGGGCCGCGCGCGCGGCGCGACCGGGGTCGGCAGCGCGCCCGCGAGCGCCGGCAGCAGCGCCGCCCAGCGGCGGGCGAGCGCGAGGACCCCGCGGTCGGTCGCCACGAGCAGCAGCACGGTGGCCGCCATCGCGGCGGCGTGGGCGGCGAGCATCAGCCCGCCGGCGCCGTGCGGGTCGGCGACCACGGCGTCGACCGGGACTCGGGCCGCGGCCCCGGCGAGGCCGGGCACCGCCCCCGGGAGGACGACCCCGTGCCCGCCGTGCGCCGCGCCCGGGAGCGCGGCGCCCGCGCCCGGCGCGAGCCAGGTGAGCGCCGCGTGCACCCCGAGCTGACCGGCCACCGCTGCCGGGAGCAGGACCCGCACGGTCAGGGGCCGGCGCGCGAGCGCCGCGGAGCCGACCACGACGAGCGACCCGATGAGGGCGAGCGCGCTCCCGGACGGGGCGTGGCCGCCGCCGAGCACGTGCGCACCGGACCCGAGCGCGAGCACGGTCGCCGCGACGCCGAGCAGGCGCCCCACGACGAGCGCACGCTGCACGGACGGGTCCACGGCGCCGACGCTACGGCATCGCCGGGACGAAGGTCCCACCGGCGCCGGGTGACCGGCGCGCCGACGCGCGCGGGCCGGTCACCCGGCGGGTCGCCGGCGCCCGCCCGAGCGCGGCGGGTGTCAGGCGGCCGGGTACCCGCCGTCGACCTGGTGCAGGCTGCCCGTGATGAACGACGCCTCGTCGCTCAGGAGGAAGGCCACGAGCGCGGCGACCTCGTCCGGCCGGCCGATCCGGCCGATCGGGTGCTTCGCCGTGATGGCGTCGATCTGGTCCTGCGGGAGCTGCGCCATCAGCGGCGTCCAGATGTTGCCCGGCGCGACCGCGTTGACCCGGACGCCGCGCGTGCCGTACTCGACGGCGGCGTTCTTGGTCAGGCCGTTGATCGCGTGCTTCGACGCGACGTAGGCGGAGTTGCCCGGCGCGGCGACGAGCGCGTGCATCGACGCCATGTTGACGACCGCTCCGCCGCCCGCGGCCTCGATGGCGGGCAGCTCGTACCGCAGGCCGTACAGCACGCCGTTGAGGTTGATGTCGATGACGCGGCGCCAGTCGGCGTCGAGGTCGAGCTCGCCGGTCGGCAGCTGGTTCCGGGCCGCGATGCCGGCGTTGTTCACCGCGAGGTGCAGCGCGCCGTAGGTCGCGACCGCGAAGTCGACGGCGGCGCGCGAGCTCTCGGGGTCGGCGGTGTCCTGCTGGAACGCGGACGCGGCGCCGCCGGCCGCGACGATCTCGTCGGCCACCCGCTGCGCCGCCTCGAGCCGGATGTCGGTGAGCACGACGGACGCGCCCTCCGCGGCGAGCCGCTGCGCGACGGCCTCCCCGATCCCGCTGCCGCCACCCGTCACCAGGGCCACCTTGCCGTCGAACCGCGCCATCACGCGTCACTCCTCGCTCAGATCTCGTGAGCCGCGGGGCGCGGCCCGTCCGAGTCAACACCGACCGACCGGTCGGTGATGGCCGCTCGCGGTGTCGGGACGATCACACCGGGACCGACGGCCCTTGACACCGCCGTCCGGGCCGCGGACTCCACGGCCCGGGCGCCACGGCGCGCAGCCCCGTAGCCTGCTCGTCGGGAGCGGACGACATCAGGGAGGGCGCGTGACGACGGAGCCGCAGAGCGGCGCGACCACCGCCGGGACCCCGCGGCTCCCCCGCGCGCCCCGTCGGCCGACCGCCCGCGACCTGCGCCTCGTGGCGCTGTTCGCGCTGCTCAACGCCGCCGCCTGCCTGCTCGGCCGCGCGAACCGCGTCCCCGACGCAGAGGTCAGCCTGGTCTGGCCGGCCGCGGGGGTCTCGGTGCTGTGGCTGGTGGCGCGGGCCCGCCGCCCGTGGCCCTGGCTGGACCCGCTGGTGCTCGCCCTGTCGACCGGCACCGTGGTCGCGGCGACCGGCGCGTCGGCGTCGACCGCCGCGATCGGCGCGCTCGCCGCGACCGTGCAGGCGGTGGTCTGCGCGGCGGTGCTCGCCCGGTACGCGCCGTACGTCTGGGCCGCCCGCGGCACCCAGCAGCTGCGCCGGGTGCCCGACCTCTGGTGGTTCGTGCTCGGCGCCGCGCTGAGCTCCGTGGTCTCGGCCCCGCTGGTCGAGCTGGCCGTGGTCCTCGGCGGCGAGCCGTGGACGTGGCGCACGGCGCTGCTCTGGTGCGCGCGGAACACCGTCGCGATCGTCGGCATCGGCTCGCTCGGCTTCACCCTCGGCGCGTGGCTGCGCGGTCGCCGGTCGCGCACGGCGCCCGAACGCGTCGAGTGGTGGACGGAGGGCAGGGGCGCCGACTACCTCGCGGCGATGCTGCTCGCCCCGCTGCTCTACGTGGTGTGGTTCGTCGAGATCGACTGGCTCGCGGTGGTGTTCCCGCTCATCGGCCTCACGGTGTGGGCTGGCTCCCGGCTGCCGACGCGGTCGGTCGTGCTGCACACCACGCTGTGCGGCGTCGTCGCGATCCAGCTCACGCTCGCCGGGTCGGGCCCGTTCGCGGAGCTGCCCGACCCGACGGCCCAGGTGGCGATCGCCCAGCTCTACGTCGGGCTGGTCGCGGTGATCGGGCTCGCCCTCGCGATCGCCCGCGACGAGCGGGCGCTCCTGGTCGCGGACCTGCAGGCCGCCCGGGACCGCGCGCAGGAGCAGGCGACGCTGCTGGCGACGGTCGTGGACACGATGTCGGAGGGCGTCCGGGTGGTCGACGCAGCCGGTCGCGTGGTGGTGCGCAACCCCACCGCGGGCCTGCTGCTCACCGGCCGCACCGCGCCCGACGGCGCGGGCGACGCGGACCTGGCCCACCTCGCGCACCTCGACGGCAGCCCGGTCCCGGACGCGGAGCTGCCGTTCCGCCGGGCCCTCGCGGGCGAGCAGGTGCGCGAGGCGGACCTGCTCGTGCGGGTGCCGGGTGCGACGGAGCCGCGCATCGTCACGTTCTCGGCCTCGCCCCTGCCCGCCGCGGCGGGCGGCGGCGCGGTGACGGTGCTGCGGGACGTCACGGTCGAGCGCACGGAGCTGCGCCGGGCGGCCCTGGTGCAGGCGAGCCTGCTGCCGTCGCGCGCGCTCGACGTGCCCGGGCTGGACCTCGCGGCGCGGTTCGTGCCCGCGGGCTCGGTGGGGGGCGACTTCTACGACTGGCAGGCGGTGGCGGACGGCCTGGTGCTCACCCTCGCCGACGTGATGGGCAAGGGCCCGGCCGCCGCGATCCTGGCCGCGACCACGCGCTCGGTGCTGCACGCGCAGTCCGCGCTGCAGGACGTCGCCGGCACGCTGGCGGCGACCGAGCGGGCGATGACCGCGGACCTCGCGAACGCCGGCGCGTTCGTGACGATGTTCCGCGCCTACGTGGACGCG
The DNA here is from genome assembly GCF_008033115.1 of Cellulomonas sp. Y8. Classification (NCBI taxonomy): domain Bacteria; kingdom Bacillati; phylum Actinomycetota; class Actinomycetes; order Micrococcales; family Cellulomonadaceae; genus Cellulomonas; species Cellulomonas sp. Y8. The sequence continues at coordinate 3,321,873 of NZ_CP041203.1, read as the reverse complement.
GCGGACGGGCAGGTGTCCTACACGGACGCGGGGCACGGCCTGTCCCTGATCGTCGGCCAGGACGGCACGGCGCGCCGGCTCTCGGCGACCGGGCTGCCGCTCGGGATCGCTCCCGGGCCCGACCGGGTGACCGCCCGCGCCCGGCTGGCCCCGGGCGAGCTGCTGGTGACGTTCTCCGACGGGGTGCTCGACGCGCTCGGCGGGTCGCTGGGCGACCTGGACCAGGTGGGGCGCGCGGTGCGCGGCACGCGTACCGCCGAGCAGGCCGCCGACGCGGTGCTGTCGCTGGTCGACCCCCGGCACCCCGAGGACGACCTCACGGTCGTCGCGCTGCGCCGCGCCGCCTGACCCGGACGACCCCGCCCGAACCCCCGGCACCGGAGGCCCCGTGGACCTGCTGCTCCTCGCCGACACCCACGTCCCGCGCCGCGCGCGCGACCTGCCCCCGGCGGTGTGGGACGCCGTCGACGCCGCCGACGTCGTGCTGCACGCGGGCGACTGGGTCGACGTGGCGCTCCTGGACGCCCTGGAGGCCCGGGCGCGGCGGCTCGTCGGCTGCTGGGGCAACAACGACGGGTCCGACCTGCGCGCCCGGCTGCCGGAGGTGGCCCGCGCGGAGCTCGGCGGGCTGCGGTTCGCGGTCGTGCACGAGACCGGGCAGGCGGCGGGCCGGGAGGCGCGGTGCGCCGCGGCGTACCCCGACGCCGACGTGCTGGTGTTCGGCCACAGCCACATCCCGTGGGACACCGTCGCACCCGGCGGGCTGCGCCTGCTGAACCCCGGGTCGCCGACCGACCGCCGCCGGCAGCCGGCGGGGACCTACCTGACGGCCCGGGCCGAGGGCGGGGCGCTGCACGACGTGGTGCTGCACGCGGTGCCGCCGCGCGCCTGAGCGCACGCGCCACGCCGGGCGCCGTCGCCCGGCGTCACCGGTCAGCCCGCCCGGCGCACCGCCACGACCGTGATGTCGTCCGGCCGCTCGGCCGCTCCCGCCGCGAGGCGCAGCACCGCGTCGACCGCCGCGTCCGCGGACCCGGCGCCCCGGACGGCGTCGACCACCGGCGGCAGCCCCGCGAGCGTGCCGTCGACCAGGTCGAGCAGCCCGTCGGAGAACGTCAGCAGCAGGTCGCCGGGCCCGAGGTGCACGACCCGCTGCTCGCGGGCCTCCTCGTCCAGGACGCCGAGCGGGAGGCCGGTCGCCGGCAGCCGCTCGTCGGACCCGTCGGAGCGGACGACGACGGTGAGCCCGTGGCCGGCGTCCGCGTAGCAGACGTCGCCGCTCGCGGCGTCGAGCGAGGCGTGGAACGCGGTGGCGAACACCCCGGCGCCGGACAGGTCGGAGTGCAGGATCGCGCCGGCGTACAGCAGGGACTGCGCGACGTCGGCGCCGTGGGCGGAGCCGCGCAGCACCGCGCGGATCGAGGCCGCCATGATCCCGGCGCCCGCGCCCTTGCCCATGACGTCGACGAGGCTCAGCACGAGGCCGCTCCCGGTCGTCGACCAGTCGTAGAAGTCGCCGCCCACGGCCCGGCTGGGCAGGCACGCCCCCGCGACCTCGTAGCCGGGCACCACCGGCGCGGACCGGGGCAGCAGCCCCGCCTGCACCTGGGCCGCGCGCTCGAGCTCGGAGTCGATGACGAGCTCCTTCTCGACCCACGCGGCGAGGTCGCGCAGCAGGGAGGCGCTGTCCGCGTCGAACTGCCGGGGCTGCTGGTCGGCGATGCACAGCGTGCCGACGCGGTAGCCGCCCGGCGCGACGAGGGGCTGCCCGGCGTAGAACCGGAGCCCGTCCGGGCCCACGACGAACGGCTTGTCCCGGAACCGCTCGTCCTGGGCGGCGTCGGGGACGACGAGCATCCGGTCCTCCTGGACCGTCGTGCCGCAGAACGACTCCTCGCGGGGGACGACCGGCTCGTCGAAGCCCACCATCGCCTTGTGCACGACGACCTGGCGGTCGACGAGCGAGACGATCGCGGTCGACACGCCGAACAGCTGCCGGGCGAGCCGGACGACGCGGTCGAACCGGTCCTCGGCGGGGGTGTCGAGCACGCCGAGCCGGTGCAGCGCGGCGACGCGGTCGTCTTCCAGGTGCAGGGTGTCAGAAGCCATCGGCACGACCGTACGTCACGCCGACCGGTGCCGGGCCAGCCGCCAGGTGTTGCGGCCGTCCTCCCGCGCCAGGCTCAGGCTGTCGACGGCCCGCAGCACCAGGGCGATCCCCCGCCCGCTCTCGGCGAAGTCGTCCACCGGCGCCGGGTCGAGGTCGACCCGCACCGGTGCGCCGTCGTCGGTGAGCTCGGCCTCCAGCCGCGCGGGGTCGGCGCGCAGCCGCACGCTCGCCCGGACGGGGCCGTCGCCGACCGGGACGGTGTGCCGCACGACGTTCGTCGCGATCTCGATGACCGCGGTCTCGAACCGCAGCCGGTCCAGGTCGGGCACCTCGGGCGCCGCGTCCCACAGGCGCGCGAGCGCGGCGTGGACGTCCTCCAGCCACGCGGTCTGCGCGGTGCCGTCGACGCGGAGCTCGACGGCCCCGTCAGCGGCCGGCACCGACCGCGTCCTCGACGGTGGCGTACGGGCGGAGCACCCGGTCCATCGTGGTGAGCTCCAGCACGGTGCGGACCTGCTGGCCGACGCGGGCGATCCGCAGGTCGCCCCCGGCGGCGCGGGCGGTCCGCAGCCCGCCGACCAGCGCGCCCAGCCCGGACGAGTCCAGGAACGCCGTCTCCGCCAGGTCGACGACCACGAGCGTGCGCCCCTCGGCCACCTCGCGGTCGACGGCGGCCTTCAGCTCGCCCGCGGCGGCCATGGTCAGCCGGCCCTGCACGCGCAGCACGGCCGCGCCCTCGGTCCGGTCGGTCGTCAGCTCCATCGGGTCCTCCTCGTCGTCGTCATGCGATGCCCCGGCGCCGCGCGCTGGGCGGCGGGCTCGCCTCGGGCCCGGCGAACCCGCGGTAGCGGAGCGCCTGCACCACCACGCTGAGCACCACCAGGTCGTACACCACCCACAGCAGGTTCACGGTCGTGCCCACCCAGAGGGACAGCCCGAGCGACGCCCGGACGATCCCGACCACCGCCGCGACGACCAGCAGCGCCATCGCGAGCAGCTGGGGCCAGACGAGCCGCCACTGGCTGGGCGACCCGTCTGGCCGGACCTTCGGGGTCACCGCGAAGCCGAGCGGCCGGCCGAACCACACGTTCGCCACCGCGGTCCACACGGCCTTGATCCACACCGGGAACAGCGCGAGCGCGTACTGCTGCCCGCGCCAGGTCTTCACGCCCCGGGCCGCCACCACGAACAGCAGCTGGCTGGCCAGGAAGAACGGGATGAACCGGGCGAAGAAGTCGACCGTCCAGGCGGTCACGGGCAGCACGCCGAAGCACAGGAAGATGATCGGCGCGGCCAGGTAGACCAGCGCGGCGAAGCCCGACAGGTAGGACCACATGGTCGCGAAGTACATGAGCTTCTGGCCGACCGCCAGGCCCCGGACGCCCAGCGGGTTCTCCTTGAGCATCACCTGCATCGTGCCCTGCGCCCAGCGCAGCCGCTGGGTCATCATCGTGCCGAGGTCCTCGGGGGCGAGGCCGTGGGCCAGGCTCTCGTGGTGGTAGACGGTCCTCCAGCCGAGGGAGTGCAGCCGCATCGCGGTCGCCATGTCCTCGGTGACCGACAGCGTGGCGACCGGCATCACGGCCTGCGCCTCGGAGGACCGGTCCACGTCCACCGCCCGCACCAGCGCCTGCACCGACTCGATCGCACCGAGCGGCGACCACTCGCGGTCGGCGAGCCGGGCCAGCGCGGGCTCGTCGACGACGACCGCGCCGATCTCGTCGTCCCGGGCGATCGGCAGCGCCGCGATCGCGGCGAGGTCGTCCTGGATGCTCGCGACGTCCCGGGCCACGACCTGCGCCGAGATCCCGTCGACCTCGCGCTGGAAGCCGTACGTGACGTCCGACAGCGGCTCGCCCGCGTCGAGCTGCGCGAGCGCCCGCGCGGCCGCCTCCTGCACCTCGTGCAGCACCGCGGCCTGGGCGGCGTCCGGGGCGTCCCGCTGCGCACGGTCGAGCAGCCGGCGCGACGCGTGCAGCGCCTCGCGCACCGACCGCTCGGTCTCCCGGACGTAGCCGACCAGGCCGAGCTGCATGAGGGCGTCCCGGCGCAGCACCGCGTTCGACCCGCAGAAGAACGCGGCGTTCCAGCCGTCCTTGCCCTGCTGGATCGGGCCGTAGAACAGCGGCGCCTGGCTGCCGAGGGGGTCGGCGGAGGTGACGTTGGTGAAGAACTGCGGCGTCTGCACGAGCGCGACCGCGGGGTCCTCGAAGTACCCGAGGACGCGGTCGAGGAGCTCCGGCTCCGGGATCTGGTCCGCGTCGAGGATGAGCAGGAACTCGCCGTCCGTCTGGAACAGCGCGTTGTTGAGGTTGCCGGCCTTGGCGTGCCGCGGCCGGTCGGTCCAGTCCTCGGAGCGCTCGATGTACCCGACCCCGGCGGCGCGCGCGGCGGCGGCCAGGTCGGGCCGCGATCCGTCGTCCAGCACGAAGGTGCGGTGCGGGTACGCGATGTCGCGCGCGGCCTCCGCGGTCCGCATCACCAGCTCCACGGGCTCGTCGTACGTGGTGACGAACACGTCGACCGTGATCCCGGGCGCCGGCGCGGGCGGGTCGTCGCGCCGCTTCGCCTTCCACATCGTCATGCCGAACAGCGCGACGTCGATCAGCGAGTACGTCTCCGCGATCACCAGCGGGACGGCGATCCACCACGCCGACCAGTTCACCGAGTCGAGCCAGCGCCAGGCGATGTAGTTCACGCCCAGCAGGAGCGTGAGCACCACGACGACCCGCAGCACGAGCTGCTGCCTCATCCGTTCTCCCTCTTCAGCACCACGACGGTCACGTCGTCGGGGCGGTCCGTGGCGGTACCGGCGGCCGCGAGCACGCGGGCCACGGCGTCCGCCGCCGACGTGGCGGCGCCGAGCGGCCCCGCCAGCACGTCCTCCGGGTCCAGCGCCCGGTCGCCGCGCTCGAGCAGGCCGTCGCTCACGACGGCCAGGGTGTCGCCGGGCGCGAGCACGACCTCGGCCGCCGCGCGCGGCACCCCCACGACCACGCCGAGCGGCGGACCCTGCGCGGGCAGCCGCCGCAGGGTCCCGTCGGCGGCGCGCAGCACCGCGAGGCCGTGTCCCGCGTCCGTGTACCGCAGCACGCCGGTCGCCGGGTCGAGCTCCGCGTGGAACGCGGTGACGAACGCGCCGGCCCGGTCGAGGTCGGGCTCGAGCACCCGCTCCGCGAGCGCCACCGCCGCCGCCACGTCCTCGTGCCGGCCGACGCCGCGGAGCACCGAGCGCACCGTCGCGGCGATGATCGCGGCCCCCAGGCCCCGGTCCATCACGTCCGCGAGGGTCAGCAGCAGGCGCTCCGGGGTCGCCTGCCAGTCGTAGAAGTCGCCGCCCACCCCGTGCGCGGGGAGGCAGGCGCCGGCCAGGTCCCACCCCGGGACGTCCGGCGCGCCGGTGGGCAGCAGCCCGCGCTGCACCTCGGCGGCGCGCCCGAGCTCGGCGTCCGCGGACAGCTCCTTCTCCACCCACGCGGCGAGGTCGACGAGCAGCGCCTCGTCCTCCGCGGAGAACTCCCGCGGCCGGCGGTCCATCAGGCACAGCGTGCCGACCCGCTGGCCGCCCGCGGTCGCCAGGGGCCGCCCGGCGTAGAACCGGATGTGCGGCTCGCCGGTCACGAAGGGGGCCACCGCGAACCGGGGGTCCAGGGCGGCGTCGGGGACCACCAGCGTCGCGGGCTGCTCGATCGCGACGGCGCAGAACATGCCGTCGCGCGGCGTCTCGCGGGCGCCGGTGCCCTGGTGCGACTTGAGGAACAGCCGGTCGGCGTCCACCAGCGAGACGAACGCCATCTGGACCCCGAACAGCTGCTGCGCCAGCCGGGTCACCCGGTCGAACCGCTCCTCCGGGGGCGTGTCGAGGACGTCCAGCTCGCGCAGCGCCGCGACGCGTCGTGCCTCGTCGACGTCGCCCCGTGCGGTCTCGCCCATGCCTCACCCCCCGGCGCGACCCTACCCACAGGACCCCTGACCCGCAGGGCGGCGCGGCGTGCCGAGACCACCCGCCTGACGGGTCAAGGAGCACCGCAGGATGCCGATGAGGAGTCCGTGCTCCACCGTGTCCCCGTCCCGCCGGTCGCGGTCGCCGTCGCCGCGCTGACGGTGCACGCGGTGCTGCCCCCGGGCACGCCGCGGGACGTGCTCTACGTGGCGGTCGGCGCGGTGTGCGCCGCGCGGGCGCTCAGCGCCGCGGGCCGCGTCGTCGGACCGCAGCGGCGCGCCTGGCGGCTGCTGGCGCTCGGGCTGGTCGCCTGGGTGGTCGGCGACGCGCTGTGGACCCTGCTGGAGCGCGGCCTCGGGGTGGAGCCGTTCCCGTCCGTGGCCGACGTGGCCTACGTCGCGTCCTACCCGCTGCTGGCCGCCGGGCTGGTCCGCGCGTTCCCCGCGCCGCGGGGGAGGCGCCCGACCTGGCTGCTCGACGCGGTGCTGGTGACGAGCGGCGCCCTGCTCGTCCTGTGGCTCGCGGTCCTGGAGCCGACGCTGTCCACCTGGGCCGCCGACCCGCTGGGCACCGCCGTCGGCGCGGCCTACCCCGTGGGCGACGCCGTGCTGCTCGTCCTCCTCGCCCGCGCCGCCACCGCCGCGGGTACCCGGCCGCCGGCCCTGCGGCTCTCGACCTGGGGCGTGCTGGCGATCCTGCTGGCCGACGAGCTGTTCCTGCTCGCGCCGGGCTGGCCCGCGCTCGACGCGCGCGTGCACCTGCTCGACTCCCTCTGGCTCGCGGGGTACGTGCTGCTCGCGGCCGCCGCCCGGCACGCCTCCGCCGGCCGGGTCGCTCCCCCGCGGGCCGACGGGGACCTCGGCACCGGGTACCTGATGCTCCTCGGCGCCTCGGTCTGCGTCCTGCCCGGCACGGCGCTCCTCGAGGCGGCGCTCGGTCTGCCCGTGCACGTCGCCGAGGTGTGCGTCGCCGCCATCGTCGTGATCGCCGCGTTCCTCCTCCGGTTCGGCGGGGTCCTGCGGGCGATGCGCCGCCAGCACGGCCGGCTGGAGCACCTCGCGGTGACCGACCCGCTCACCGGCCTCGCCAACGCCACCGGGCTCGCGCGCCGGCTGGAGACGCCGGCCGACGACGCGCCCGCCGGGACGGTGCCCGCCGTGCTGCTCGTGAGCCTCGACGGGTACCGCGACGTGGCGCAGACGCTCGGGCACGCGGTGGCCGACGACCTGCTGCGCGCGGTCGGCGCCGTGGTGGGCCGGGAGGCCGAGGAGGGCGGCACGCCCGCGCGGCTGGCGCGCGACGTGTTCGCGGTGGGGCTGGACGTCGCCGACCCCGCCGGGGCCGAGGAGGCCGCCCGCCGGCTGGTCGCCCGGCTGACCCCGCCCCTGGCGGTGGGCGGGCTCGACCTGTCGGTCCGGCCGATGGTCGGCGGTGCCGTGGGAGCCGGGCGGCCGGCCGCGGCGGACGCGCTCGTCGCGCGGGCCGACGCGGCGCTGGTCACCGCCCGGCACCGCGACGAGCGCGTGGCGCTGGACGTCGTCGGCGCCGCGCTGCCCGCTCAGCGCGGGCCGGGGCCCGGGCCCGCGGCCGGGCCGAGCGCCCCCGCGCTGTGCGCGACCGACCTGCTGCGCCGGCTGCCCGCGGCCGCCGCGTGCGGCGAGCTGGTGGTGCACTTCCAGCCGCAGGTCGCGGTCGCGGCCGGCCGGGTCGACGGAGCCGAGGCGCTGGTGCGCTGGCAGCACCCCGCGCACGGCCTGCTCGGCCCCGACGCGTTCGTGCCCGCCGCGGAGCGCACGGGGTTCGTCCGCCCGGTGACGCTGCACGTGCTCGACGTCGCCCTGACGCAGTGCGCCCGCTGGCGCGCGGCGGGCGCCCGGTCCTTCGTGGTGTCCGTCAACGTCTCCGCGCACGACCTCGACGACCCCCGGCTGGTCGGCGACGTGCGCGCCGCGCTGGACCGGCACGGGCTGGCCGCGGACGCGCTGGGGCTCGAGGTGACCGAGACGATGGCGATGCGCGACGCCGCGCAGGCCGGGCGGACGCTGCGGGCGCTCGCGGACCTCGGCGTCGTGCTCGCGGTCGACGACTACGGCGTCGGCTACGGCTCGCTGGACTACCTGCGCCGGCTGCCGTTCACCGTGCTCAAGGTCGACCGGGCGTTCGTGGCGCCCGCGGCCGACGACCGGGTGTGCGCCGAGATCCTCCGCTCGACGATCGACCTCGGGCACGCGCTCGGCATGCAGGTCGTCGCGGAGGGCGTCGAGGACGAGCGCACGCTCGCGCTGCTCCGGGAGCTGGGCTGCGACGCCGCGCAGGGCTGGGCGCTGGGGCGGCCGGGGCCGCCGGCGGCGCTCGACGCCCGCCTCGGCACCGGGGCACCTGTCAATTAGTAGATCCTTCAAGTATTCTCGCCGGACCGACCGGCCCGCGGGCCGCGCCGACCGACCGGAGGAGTACCCCATGCCCGACCGCCGTCCCACCGCGGCCGAGCGCCAGGCCCGCCTGGCCGCCGTCCGAGCCGAGCAGCGCAAGAAGGAGCGCGGCCGCGCCGTCTGGATCGGCTCGATCGCCGGCGTCCTCGTCCTCGCCCTCGTCGGCGTCAGCGCCTGGGTGATCGTCGACGCCGGCCGCGACAAGGCCGCCCTCCAGGCGCAGGCGGACGCCGACATCGAGGGCGTCGAGGCGTTCGACGGCCTCACGTTCGACCACGTCACGACCGCCGTCGACTACCCGCAGTCCCCGCCGGCCGGCGGGGACCACAACGCCGCGTGGCTGAACTGCGGCGTGTACACCGAGCCGGTGCCGGACGAGAACGCGGTGCACTCGCTCGAGCACGGCGCCGTGTGGATCACCTACGACCCCGCGCTGCCCGCCGCGGACGTCGCGACGCTGCAGGCGTTCGCCGAGAACCAGTCCTACGTGCTGGTGTCCCCGTACGAGGGCCTCGACTCCTCCCCGGTCGCCGTGAGCGCGTGGGGCTACCAGCTCAAGGTCGACTCGGTCGACGACGAGCGGCTGCCGGTCTTCATCCAGAAGTACCTGCTCAACCCGGAGCTCGCCGAGGTCGGCGCGCCCTGCTCGAGCGGCGTGGGCACCCCGGCGTGACGTCGGAGGACCTGCGCACCGACGCGCCCGTGGCGCCGGACCCCGCACCCGCGGGCCGGGGTCACGGGCGCGTCGTGCTCGTCGTGGTGGCGCTCGCCGCCCTGGTGCTGGGCGCGCTCGGCGGGGCGCTGCTCGCCCGGCAGCCGGCGCTCACCGCGGCCCCCGAGGGGTCGGTCGACGCCGGGTTCGCCCGGGACATGCAGGCGCACCACGCGCAGGCGGTCGACCTGGCGGTGCTGCTCCGGGACCGCAGCACCGACGAGGAGGTGCGGACGGTCGCGCTCGACATCCTGCTGACCCAGCAGAACCAGATCGGCCAGATGGCCGGCTGGCTGTCGACGTGGGGGCTGCCGGCCGCGGCGTCGGCGGCCCCGATGGCGTGGATGACCGGGACGGAGCACGGCCACGGGTCGACCGCGGCGACCGGCGACGCGTCGGGCTACGCCGCGATGCCGGGGTGGGTGTCCCGCGAGGACCTCGCCCGGCTCACCGCCGCGACCGGGACCGAGGCCGACCGGCTGTTCCTGCAGCTGATGATCCCGCACCACCAGGGCGGCGTGGAGATGGCCGAGTACGCCGTCGAGCACGCGCAGCGCCCGCAGGTGGTGGCGCTGGCCCGGAACATCGTCACGTCGCAGGAGCGCGAGCTGACCGCCCTGCAGGACATGCTCGACGCCCGGGGCGGCCCGGTCGGCTGACGCCGCCGCGCGCTAGTCCCGCTCGCGCAGCTCCAGGCTGATCTGGTCCGCGTCGAGCACCCGGAGCGCCTCGGTCAGCGCGCCGGAGCTCGCGGTGCCGAGGTCGCGGACCTTCAGCAGCGCCTCCCGCTGCGCGTCCAGCACCGCCAGCCGCAGCTCGCGCACCTGCGCGGCGGCGGAGGCGCGGTCCTCGGCCTCCTCGTCCTCGTCGAGCTCGCCGCCCTGCCGCTCCGCGATCCGCCGGGCCTTCTCCAGGACCCCCGCGTCGTACGGGGTGCCGTCGGGCCGGCGCAGGTCGGGGTCGCCGAGCAGCGCCGCGGCGGCCACCGCCATCTCCCCCGCCAGCCGGTCCACCTCGGCCCGGTCGTCGGCGCCGTCGCGGCCCAGGCCGAGCCGGCGCACCAGCCACCCGAGCGTGCCGCCCTGCACGAGCAGCGTGCCGGCCGCCACGACGAACGCGACGAGCACGAGCAGCGCGCGGTGCGGGGTGTCCCGCGGCAGCGACTGCGCGGCGGCGAGGGTGACGACGCCGCGCATCCCGGCCCACACGAGGATCGCCCCCTCGCGCGGCCCGAGGTGCTCGGCCTGCAGGTAGTCGATGTCGGCGATCCGGCGGGTGATCCGGTAACGCAGCCGGACGCCACGGGCCTCAGGCGCGTCGTCCCGGCCGAGACGCGGCCGGCGACGGCCGAGCACCCGGCGCACCTTCGCCGCGTCCACCGGTGCGGTGGTGGCGCGCGGCGCGGCCCCCGCCGGCGGCGCGCCCGGGATCCGGCGCTCGGCCAGGTCCTCCCGGGTCAGGGTGGCGAGCGAGTCCGCGCGGTCGTTGAGCGCGCTGAGGTAGCCGCGGACCGTGACGCCGCGGCGCGCGCGCCGGGACAGCCGGGACAGCAGGTAGGCGACGTACCCGGTGCGGACCACGAGCACCACGACGGCCGACAGCGCGCCGAGCCCGATCGCGACCCACAGGTGGCCGTGGTCCGCCTGCACCTCCGCGACGAGGCCGTACAGCTCGAGCCCCATCACCAGGAACACCGCGCCCTCGAGGAGCAGCTCGAGCGTGCGCCAGTTGGCGGCCTCGGCGATCCGGTCCTGCGGCCGCAGCCGGACGCTGCCCGACCCGGCGACGAGGCCGGCGCTGACGGTCGCGACCAGGCCGGACGCGTTCAGGTGCTCCGCGGGGATGTACGCGACGAACGGCACGATGAACGAGATCGCGGTCGTCAGGTGCGGGTCGGCGACCCGGGTCCGCACCCACAGGCTGACCTTGCCGATCAGCCCGCCGATCGCGACCGCCACGACCACCGCGTAGACGAAGTCCGTCGCCACCTCCCACAGGGTCACCGACGCGGCGGTCGCCGCCACCGCGGAGCGCAGGAGCACCAGGGCGGAGGCGTCGTTCAGCAGGCTCTCGCCCTCCAGCACCGTGACGATGCGGGGGCTCACCCCGGACTTCCGCACGATCGAGGTCGCCACGGCGTCGGTCGGGCTGAGGACGGCGCCCAGGGCGATCCCGGTCGCGAGCGTGACGTCCGGGATGAGCCAGGAGAAGATCACGCCCAGCACCACCGACGTCGCGACCACGAGCAGCACCGACAGGCCGCTGATCGCGGTGAGGTCGCGCCGGAAGTCCATCGTCGGCACCGACACCGAGGTCGCGTAGAGCAGCGGCGGCAGGACCACCCCGAGGATCCACTCCGGCTCGATCTCGACCGCCGGCACCACCGGGAGGAGGCTGATCCCGACGCCGAGCGCGACGAGCAGCAGCGGGGCCGACACCCCGACCCGCGGGGCCAGGGCGGTGACCGTGACCACCGCGACGGCGCCGATCACCCCGATCAGCAGCAGGTCCATGCGCTCCGCCCCTCCGTGGCCGCCCGCCGCGCGCTCAGCCGACGGACCCCGCGGCCGCGGGGGCCGGGTCCGCGTCCCGCACGAGGCCGCGGTAGTGCTCGATCTTCTCCGCGAGGTGCTCCTGCTGGTGCAGCAGCAGCTCGACGGTCGAGGCTACGTGCTCGGCGTGGGCCTCCAGCAGCGCGAGCCGCTCGGGCACGGTCGCGTCGGCACCCGGGCCGGTCGCCAGGGCGAGCCCCGCGTACCGGCGCATCGCGGCGATCGGCATGCCGGTGTCCCGGAGGCAGCGGAGCACGCCGAGCCAGTCCAGGTCGGCGTCGTCGTACTGCCGCCGTCCCGCGGCGTCGCGCCGGACGTCGCGGACCAGGCCGATCTTCTCGTAGTAGCGGAGCGTGTCGAGGCTGAAGCCGGAGCGCCGGGCGGCGTCGGCCGGGGCGTAGGTGGTCACGGTCGCCAGTGTGACGCGGCCCGGGCGGGCGCGGGGCGGGTTCGGCCCCGGGCCTTGCGCTGGAGCGCGCTCCAGCCGCCACGCTGGCGCGCATGACGACGACCGCGCCCGCCACGGGGCCCCGCACCTCCGACGACGCCACCACCCCGACCCCCGTCCCGCCGATCGCGCTCGGCGCGATGCTGTTCGGCACCCGGCACGACGACGCCGAGTCCTTCGACCTCCTCGACGCGTACGTCGCGGCCGGCGGCGTGTGGATCGACACCGCCGACTGCTACGCGTTCTGGGCCGACGACTCCGGCCGCGGCGGCCAGAGCGAGCCCGTGCTCGGCCGCTGGCTCGCCGCCCGGCCCGGGATGCGGGACCGGGTGCGGATCGCGACCAAGGTCGGCTGCGAGCCGCTGTGGCCAGGCTCGTTCCCGGAACGCACGACGGGCCTGCGCGCCGACGTCGTGCGGTCCGTGGCCCGGCAGAGCCTGGACCGGATGGGGATCGACCGCATCGACCTGTTCTGGGCGCACCGCGACGACCGCTCGACGCCGCTGCCGGAGGTCGTCGACGGGTTCGGCGGGCTGGTCGCGGACGGCGTGGTCGGCGCGTGGGGGTTCTCCAACACGGCGCTGTGGCGGGCCGAGCGCGCCGCCGGGCTCGCCCGCGCGCGGGGCCTCGCGGAGCCGACCGGGCTGCAGCTGCGCTACTCCTACCTGCAGCCCCGCCCGATGGTCCGGGACCACGAGCACGACCACCGGTTCGGCTGGATCACCGACGAGGTCCTGGACTACGCGGAGGCCAACCCCGCCGTCGGCCTGTGGGCGTACAGCCCGCTGATGTCGGGCGCGTACGAGCGCGCCGACCGGCCCGTCCCCGACGGCTTCGACCACCCGGGGACGGCGCGGCGGCTCGCGGTGCTGGCGGCGGTCGCCGCGGAGCTGGGGGTCAGCCGGAGCGAGGTGGTGCTCGCGTGGCTCGCGGGCGGGACGCCGCGGGTCAGCCCGGTGGCGGGGGTGAGCAGCCTCGCGCAGCTGGGCACCGCGATGGCGGGCGTGCGGCTGGTGCTGCCGCCCGAGGCCCGGGAGCGGCTCGACGCGGCCTGGTGAGCGCGCGCCGGGGGCAGGTCGGACGCGGGGTCGGGCGCGTGCGAGACCGGTAATGAGACTGAGTATCAGTTGTGTTAGCGTGGCCGCGCTGATCATCCGACCCGCGACCGGAGAGGAGACGGCGGCGAGGGCACCCGTGCGCCCGCACGGGCCCCGCGACCGCCGGCCCCCCACATGACCCTTTCGACCCGTACCCGCCCCCGACTCGCGGGGGCGCTCGGCCTCGGCGTGGCCGCCGCGCTGCTCGCCGCGTGCGGCTCCGGCGACGCCGCCGCGGAGCCCTCCGCGACCACCGAGGAGACGGCCGCCCCCGCCCCCACCGAGGTCGCCACCGCGAAGCCCCGCCTCGCGCTCACCTACGACGGCGGCATCCAGGTGCTCGACGCCGACACGCTCGAGGTCGTCTCCGACATCGAGCTCGCCGGCTTCAACCGGCTGAACCCGGCCGGCGACGAGCGGCACGTCCTCGTGTCCACCACCGGCGGCTTCCAGGTGCTCGACGCCGGCACCTGGACCGAGCCGCACGGCGACCACACCCACTCGTTCACCAGCGACCCGGTGCTCACCGAGGTGCTGTGGCCCGCCGAGAAGCCCGGCCACGCCGTCCGGCACGAGGGCCGCACCGCCCTGTTCGACGACGGCACCGGCCAGGTCACCGTCGTCGACTCCGACGCGCTCGCCGACCCGGACGCCGCGACCCGCGACTACACCACCCCGTCCGCGCACCACGGCGTCGCGGTCGAGCTCACCGACGGCACCCTCGTCGTGTCCGAGGGCGACGAGGACACCCGCACCGGCGTGCGGGTGCTCGACGCGGAGAACACCGAGATCGCCGCGCTCGACACCTGCCCCGGCGTGCACGGCGAGGCCGTCGCCGCCGACGAGGCCGTGGTCATCGGCTGCGAGGACGGGGCCGTGGTCTGGGCCGGCGGTGCGCTGACCAAGGTCACCGCCCCCGACGCGTACGGCCGCATCGGCAACCAGGCCGGGTCCGAGGTCTCGCCGTACGTCCTGGGCGACTACAAGTCCGACCCGGACGCCGACCTGGAGCGCCCGACCCGGGTCTCGCTGATCGACACCCGCGACGCCTCGATCCGCCTGGTCGACCTGCCGGCCTCCTACACGTTCCGCTCGCTCGCCCGCGGCGACGCCGGCGAGGCCCTGGTGCTCGGCACCGACGGCGCGCTGCACGTCATCGACCCGGAGTCCGGCACCGTCGTGCGCTCCGTCCCGGTGATCGACGCCTGGGAGGAGCCCGAGGAGTGGCAGCAGCCGCGCCCGGCGATCACGGTCCTGGACGGCTCGGCGTACATCACCGACCCGGCGACGAACAGCGTGCACGCGGTCGACGTCGAGACCGGCGAGGTCTGGCTGTCGGCCGAGCTCGAGGTGACGCCGAACGAGATCGCGGGCGTCTCGGGCGCCGTGGCGGAGCACGGGTCCCACGAGGACGGCGCGGACGCGCACGGCGACGAGGCGCACGAGGGTCACGACCACGAGGACGAGCACGACCACGCGCACGCGCACGACGAGGAGACCGCCCAGGGCTGACCCCTGGTCACCCCTCGCACCTCCGGAGTGGAGCGTGCTGCCCGGACACGCCGTGCGTGTCGGGCAGGACGCTCCACTCCGGCGCACCCCGACCCGGAAGGACCCCCGTGGCCCGCAGCACGACCCGCCCCCGCACGACCCGCCCCACCCGCGCCCTCGCCGCCGCGGCCGCCGTCGCCGTGGCCGCCGGCCTCGCCGCCTGCTCCCCCGCCGACGCGGACGACCGGCACGACGTCGTCGCCGCGTTCTACCCGCTGCAGTTCGTCGCCGAGCGGGTCGGGGGCGAGCACGTCGCCGTCACCTCGCTGACCCCGCCCGGCGGCGAGTCGCACGACCTGGAGCTGTCGCCCAGCGCGGTGTCGGGCCTGGGCGCCGCCGACCTCGTCGTCTACCTGTCCGGGTTCCAGGCCGCGACCGACGCCGCCGTCGCCGCCACCTCCCCCGCGCACGTGGTCGACGCCGCCGAGGCCGCGGGGCTCGAGGTCGCGCCCGACGGCGTCGCCCCGGGCGCCGGCGACAGCCTCGACCCGCACTTCTGGCTCGACCCGACCCGGCTCGCCGACGTCGCGCACCAGGTGGCGGACGCGCTCGCGGAGGTCGACCCGACGCACGCGGACGACTTCGCGACCGCGGCGGACGACCTGGTCGCCGACCTGGACGCCCTGGACGCCGAGCTCGCCGACGGGCTGGCCGCCTGCCGGGGCGCCACGCTCGTCGCGTCGCACGAGGCGTTCGGCTACCTCGCGCGGCGGTACGGCCTGCACCAGGTCGGGCTGAGCGGCATCGACCCCGAGGTCGAGCCGTCGCCCGCCCGTCTCCGCGACGTCGCCGCGACCGTCGAGGCCGAGGGTGTGCGGACGCTGTTCTTCGAGACGCTCACCAGCCCCAAGGTCACGCAGACGCTCGCCGACGACCTCGGGGTCGCCACGGCCGTGCTCGACCCGCTGGAGGGGCTGGCCGAGGACGACGAGCGCGACTACCTCGACGTCATGCGGGACAACCTGGCGGCGCTGACGGGCGGGCTGACCTGCGGGGCGTGAGCCCGACGCGTCGGGCCACCCCCGCGTCCGGTGGAAGGTTGTGACCGACTCGCCGTCGGCGTGTCCGTCACAACCTTCCACCGACGGGTCTGTGCGTGCCCGTCAGTGCGAGCGGAGCGCGTCCACCAGGTCGGCCTTCTTCATGGACGAGCGGCCCTCGATGCCGATCTCGGCCGCGCGCTTGCGCAGGTCCTCCACGGTCCAGTCCTCGTAGGACCCGGACTCGCCGCCCTTCTTCCCGACGGACGACCGCCCGCGCGCCGCGGCGGCGTTGGCGATGCGCGCGGACTTCTCCTTGCTGTTGCCCTCGTCCCGGAGCTCTTCGTACAGCCCCTTGTCCTTCACGCTCGGGCCCGGGTCACGGCGCGGCATGGCGACCTCCTCGATCTGGACGACGTCCGACCCTGACGACCATGCCCCTGGCCCGCGGCGCCCGCATCCGGGCGCCGATCACGCCGCGCGGTCCCCCAGCCACGGCGCCAGCACGTCGTCCGCGCCGAGCCACGGGTGCAGGCCCCGGGCGTGCTCGTCGGCGGTCAGCAGCACGTCGTCGAACGCCGCCAGCAGGTCGGCCCGCACGTCCTCGACCCCCGTGAACACCAGCCGCGTCCCCGCCGCGCGCCGGCCCCAGGTGCCGAGCGCCCCGACGCTGAGCTGTCCGCCGGCCCCGTCCCACACGCACACCGAGTCGGGCCGGCTCGGCACCCAGAAGTGCCCGCGGCTGCGGTGCCGGCCCTGCCCGAGCCGGGCGACCTCGGCCACCAGCCGCTCCGGGTGCAGCGGCCGGTCGGCGCTCAGCTCGAGCGTCCACACCCCGTGCGCGGTCGGCGCACCCGGCACCGGCGCGGCGAGCCGCGGGTCGAGCCGCCGGTCGCCGGCCCGCACGTCGTGCTGCCCGGCGAGCAGCGCCGCGACGTCCGCGGCGTACACCCCGTCGACCCGGCGACCGTCGGCCGCCCGCACGTGGTCGAGCAGGTCGGACGCGACCGGGTGCTCCGCCGGGTCCCCCGCCACCAGCACGACGTCGGCGTGCCCGACCTGGGCCGCGAGCGCCTCGCCGACCGCGCGCCCGTCGTCCTGGGTGAGCGCGAGCCCGCGCTCTCGTCGAGCAGGTCGTCGCCGAGCAGGTCGTGCTCCAACGTCGCGAGGTCGAGCGCCGCGACGACCCCGGCGAGGCGCAGCGACCGCAGCCCGCCCCCGCGGCGGACCGCCCAGCCGAGCGCGCGGGTCACGGGCAGCGACTCCGCCGACACCGGGAGCGCGAGCAGCACGGCGTCCCAGCGCGGGTCGCGCGCGAGCCGCTCCAGCGTGGGCACGGCGTCCTCGCGCACCGAGCAGCTCAGGCAGGCGTGCTCGAGCGGGACCAGCACGTCCTCGACGACGCCGGACGCGTCGGCGACCACCCGGCGGATGCCCCCGCCGTCGGGTCCGTCGACGATGTCGTGCCGCAGCACGACGGTCCGGGGCCGGTCGACGACGACGCCGAACGCGACGGCGTCGCGGAGCAGCGGGTCGACGGTGGCGAGCACGAGCAGGGGCGTGAGGTCGTGTCGGGACATGCGGCTCAGCCTAGCGCTTGTCGCGAACGATTCTCATTACCTATGATGGCTCGCATGTCCGCTCACTGCCAGGTCCTCGGCACGTCGCCCGGGTTCGGCCACTCGATCTCCCACTCGCACCGGCGCACCAAGCGCCGGTTCGACCCGAACATCCAGCGCAAGCGCTACTGGGTGCCCTCCCTCGGGCGTCACGTCACGCTGACCATCAGCGCCCGGGGCATCAAGACGGGTCGACAAGCTCGGCATCGAGGTCGTCGTCGCCCGGATCCGCGCCCGCGGGGAGCGCCTCTGATGGCCCGCGCCGCCGACGTCCGCCCGATCATCAAGCTGCGCTCCACAGCGGGGACCGGCTTCACCTACGTCACCCGCAAGAACCGCCGCAACGACCCCGACCGCCTCGTGCTGAGCAAGTACGACCCCGTGGTGCGGCGGCACGTCGACTTCAAGGAGGAGCGCTGATGGCCAAGAAGAGCAAGATCGCGAAGAACGAGCAGCGCCGGGCCGTCGTGGCCCGGTACGCCGAGCGGCGCCTGGAGCTGAAGGCCGCCGCGGTGGACCCGCACCGGTCCGAGGCCGAGCGGGTCGCGGCGCGCGCCGCACTGCAGGCGCTCCCCCGCGACGCCAGCCCCACCCGCGTCCGCAACCGGGACGTCGCCGACGGCCGGCCGCGCGGGTACGTGGGCAAGTTCGGGCTGTCGCGCGTGCGGATGCGGCAGATGGCGCACCGCGGCGAGCTGCCCGGTGTCACGAAGTCGAGCTGGTGAGGGAGATCGGCATGAAGCAGGGCATCCACCCCGAGTACCGACCCGTGGTGTTCCGTGACGTCAGCGCGGACTTCGCGTTCCTGACCCGGTCGACGATCACGTCTGAGAAGACCGTCGAGTGGTCGGACGGCAGGACGTACCCCGTCGTCGACGTCGACGTCTCCTCCGCGAGCCACCCGTTCTACACGGGCAGGTCCCGCGTCCTGGACACCGCGGGCCGCGTCGAGAAGTTCCGGCAGCGCTACGGCCTGGCCACCCCCAAGGAGACCCGATGAAGGTGCGCGCGTCGCTCGCGTCGCTGAAGAAGAAGGAGGGCTCGATCGTGGTGCGGCGCCACGGCAAGACCTTCGTGATCAACAAGAAGAACCCGCGCTGGAAGGCGAGGCAGGGCTGATGGCGGTCCCGAAGCGGAAGCTGTCCCGGTCGAACACCCGCGCCCGGCGGTCGCAGTGGAAGGCGACCCCGGTGCCGCTCGTGGCGGCGCGCACCCCGGACGGCGACGTGGTCGAGGTCCCGCGCCGCCTGCTCCGCGCGGTCGAGCGGGGCCTGGTGGACCCGCGCTGATTGCCCCACGGCCGCGAGGTCGTCACTCGTCGGCGAGGTCGTCACGTACGGGTGACGACCTCACCGGCTCGTGACGACCTCACCCCGGCGGCGTCGCCGCGCCGGCCGCGGGTACCGTGCCGGGCGTGAGCCCCGACGTCCCGAGCCTCGAGATCGACACCCCGCAGGGGCCCGCGCGGGCGCACCTGCACCTGCCCGCCGGCGCCGCGCCCGGCGCGGACGGGCGGGTGGCCGTCCCCGGCGCGCTCGTGCTCGGGCACGGGGCCGGCGGCGGGGTCGACGCCCCGGACCTCCGCGCGGTCACGGCGGCCGCCACCGCCCTGGGCCTGGCGGTGGCGCTCGTCGAGCAGCCGTACCGCGTCGCCGGCAAGCGGGTCGGCCCCCGCGGCCCCGCCCTGGACGAGGCGTGGACCGCGGTCGTCACGGACCTGCGGGCCCGCGCCCTGGACGTCCCGCTGGTCACGGGCGGCCGGTCGGCGGGCGCCCGCACCGCGTGCCGGACGGCGCTCGCCACCGGCGCCGTCGGCGTGCTCTGCCTGGCGTTCCCCACGCAGCCGCCGGGACGGCCGGACGCCCCGAGCCGGCTCCCCGAGCTCGACGCCGCGGGCGTGACGGTGCTGGTGGTCCAGGGCACGACCGACCCCTACGGCACCCCGCCGACCTCGCCGACGCGTCGGGTGGTCCCGGTCCCGGGTGACCACTCCCTGAAGAAGGACACCCACGCGGTCGCCACCGCCGTCACGGCCTGGCTCCCCACCGTCCTGCCGCTCCCCTGACACCGAGGTCGAGGGTGTCCGGCCGGATGCCGCCTCGACCTCGCCGGGAACGCTGGACCGCGCGGCGGTCAGCCGTCGAGGAAGGTCCGCACCGCCTCCGTCACCAGGGCGTGGTCGTCGGCCTGCGGGAGGCCCGAGACCGTCACCACGCCCACGACCCCGACGCCCTCGACGTGCACCGGGAAGGCCCCGCCGTGCGCGGCGTACTCCTGCAGCGGCAGCTCGTGCACCGCGCCGAACGTCGTCCCCTTCGCGCGCGCCCGCAGCCCCTGCAGGTACGACGACGTGCCGAACCGCTCGACGACCCGGACCTTGCGCTGGATCCAGGAGTCGTTGTCCGCGACCGTCCCGGGCCGCGCGGCGTGGAACAGCTGCTGCGCGCCGCGCCGGATGTCGACGGTCACGGGCAGCCCGCGCTCGGTGGCCAGCCGGACCAGCAGCGTCCCGAGCTCCCACGCGTCGTCGTTGGTGAAGGTGGCGAAGCGCAGGTCGCGCTCCTGCCGCTCGACCTCGGCGATCAGGGCCCGGACCTCGGTGTCGTCGCTCATGGGCGCGATCCTGCCACCCGCCGGCGCCGGCGGGTGGCAGGGACCGCGACGCCGGGCGTCAGCCCCGGCGCACCGCCCGCACGACCGTGTCCCGGATCGTGACCTCCCGGCCGTCCGGGTCGGTCGCCGTGCGGGGCCGCGCCTCGGCCACCGGCACCTCCCAGTCCGCGGGGTCGAGCGCCGCGACCACGTCCTCGGGGTCGAAGAACAGCTCCGGCAGGTCCGGGCGCCCGATGGTGGTGCGCAGGTCGCTCGCGTGGTGCGCGACGACCAGCAGCGTGCCGCCCGGGGCCACCGCGCGCGCCATCCGGTCGAACGCCACGGCCCGGACGGCCGGCGGCAGGTGCAGGAAGTGCGTCGTCACCAGGTCGTACGCGCCGTCCCCGGCGTCCCACGTCGCGATGTCGGCCCGCTCCGTCCGCACCCGCCCGGCGACCTCCGGCCCGGCCTCCGCGGCGGCGGCCGCGACCCGGTCGAGCGCCGTCTGCGCGAGGTCGACTGCCGTGACCGCCCAGCCGCGGCCGGCGAGCCACAGGGCGTCGCCGCCCTCGCCGCACGCGACGTCGAGCGCGCGCCCCGGCGCCAGGTCGCCGACCTCGTCGACCAGCTGCGGGTTCGGCCGGCCGCTCCACACCCGAGGCGCCGAGCGGTACCGGTCCTCCCAGAACTCCCGGTCGTGCCGCACCTCGCCCGGGTCCCCGCCGTGCCCGTGCGCGTGGCCGTGCGTACCGGCCTCCTCGGCCCCGCCGTGCTGCTGCCCCATGCCCCGCTCCTCCTCGTCGTCCCCGCCGCGGGACCACCCCGCGGCGACCTCGTCGCGCGCCGTCACAGCCCGATCGCCCCGGCGCCCGCCCGGCGCGCGGCCACCTCGCGCTCCGCGCGCCCCGAGAACGGCGCCGCCTGCTCCGCCCGGTACCGCGCCACGGCGGCGTCGGCGTCCTCGACGGCGAGCTCGGCGACCAGCGCGGCCCCCGCGGTCAGGCCGGCCGCCGCGGCGACCTGCACCTGCGCCCGCAGGTCCGTGACGTTGCCCGCGACCCGCACGCCGGGCACGGTCGTGGATCCGTCCGGCGCGGCGGCGACCCGGGTGCCGATCACGCGGTCGCCCATCGTCACCGGCTCGGTCGGCAGGCCCAGGCCCTCCAGCCCGTCGAGCCGCGCCCCCAGGCCCGTGGCGACGACGACGGCGTCGCACGCCAGCACCGTCCCGGTCGCCAGCTTCACGCCGGTCAGCACGTCGTCCGCCACCTCCAGCCCCGCCACGGGGCCCTCGACGACCCGTACGCCCAGCGCGGCGAGCCGCTCCCAGTCGTCGTCGGTCAGCCCGTCCCCGCCGGCCGCACCGGCCCCGCCGGTGCCGCCGGTGCCGCCCAGGAACAGCGTCACGTCCCCGGTCCAGCCGCGCCACAGCTGCGCCTGGTGCACCGCCACCGGGCCGGACCCGAGGACCGCGACGGCCCGGTCCCGGACCTCCCAGCCGTGGCAGAACGGGCAGTGCAGCACGTCGCGGCCCCAGCGCGCCGCGAGCCCGGGAACGTCCGGCAGGGCGTCCACGAGCCCGGTCGCGACCAGCACCCGGCGCGACCGGACGACGCGACCGCCCGCGAGCGCCGCGCGGAACCCGTCGCCGTCGCGCCGGACGTCGACGACCCGGTCCTCGACGACCTCGGCGCCGTAGCCCTCGACCTCGGCCCGGCCGCGCGCCAGCAGCTCGGCCGGCGGCAGCCCGTCCAGCCCGAGGTAGGCGTGCATGTGCGCCGCGGGCGCGTTCCGGGGCGCGCCGTCGTGCACCACGAGCACGCTGCGCCGCGCGCGGGCCAGGGTGAGCGCGCCGCCCAGCCCCGCCGCGCCGCCGCCGACCACCAGCACGTCGTGCTGCTCCGTCACCATCGGGTCCTCCACTCTTTCGTCCGTGGTGACCACCGTGCGCGCGGGGTGGCCCACTTGACAAACATCGTTGCCGGAACGGCAAATGAGGGCATGGCCGAGTCCCGTCGCCCCCGCACCGTCCCGCCGACGCCGGCGCCCCCCGCCGACGCACCCGCCGACCTGGAGCCCGTCCTCGAGGCCGTCGGCCCCCGGCTGCGCGACCTCCGCCAGCGCCGCGGCGCCACGCTGGCCGACCTGTCCCGCAGCACCGGGATCTCGGTCAGCACGCTGTCGCGCCTGGAGTCCGGGCAGCGCCGCCCGACCCTGGAGCTGCTGCTGCCGCTGGCCCGCGCGCACCAGGTCCCGCTGGACGAGCTGGTCGGCGCCCCCGAGACCGGCGACCCGCGGGTGCACCTGTCCCCCGTCGAGCGGCACGGGGTCACCTTCGTCCCGCTGAGCCGGCGGCAGGGCGGCCTCCAGGCCTACAAGCAGGTGTTCCCCGCGGGCCACAACCCGGGGCCCGTCGACCCCCGCACCCACGAGGGCTACGAGTGGATGTACGTGCTGTCCGGCCGGATGCGCCTGGTGCTCGGCGACCACGACCTGATGATCGAGCCCGGGGAGGCCGTCGAGTTCGACACCCGGATCCCGCACTGGTTCACCAACCCGGGGCCCGGCGCCGCCGAGGTGCTGACGCTCTGGGGCCCGCAGGGCGAGCGCATGCACGTCCGCGCCCGCTCGACCACGAGGTCCTGACCGCTCCGGTCGGGGCCCCGCGTCAGGCCACGGCCGCGAGCGCCAGCACCGACGCCACCACGCAGAGCGGTGCCAGCCACAGCCCCTGCACCACGAACGCCCGCACCGGCACGTGCACCATCGCCTGCCGGCACCGTCGCCACCACAGCACGGTGGCGAGCGAGGCCCACGGGGTCAGCAGCGGCCCGACGCCGGTCCCGATCAGCACGGCCGCGAGCCGCCGGACGTCCTCGCCGGCGACCGGCTCGAGCAGCAGGTACGCGGGCAGGTTGTTCACCACGTTCGCGACGGCGGCGGACAGCCCGGCGACCCCTAGCAGCGCACCCGCGTCCGCGCCGGCCGGCGCCGCGTCGAGGACCCAGTCGCCGAGGCCGCGGACGTGCAGGGTCTCGACGACCACGAACAGCGCGCCGACGACCAGGATCATCCGCCACGGCACCAGGTCCCGCGCCCGGCCCGGCACCGGCCGGCGGCGCACCGCGAACGCCACCAGCAGCGCGGCCGCCGCCCCCAGGGCCACCGCCCACACCGGCAGCCCGGCGACGAACCCGACCGCCATCACACCGACCGTCGTCCCGGTCGCGACCACCAGCGCGCGGTCCGGCGGGACGTACCGCTCGCCCTGCTCGAACCGGCCGCGCAGGTCCCGGCGCCCGCGGACGGCGAGCACGGCGACGGTCACGACGACGGACGCGAGCGCCGGTGCCCACATCACGCCCAGGTAGCCGACGCCCTGCTCGGCGAACCGGTGGTCGGCGAGCAGGTTGGTGAGGTTGGAGACCGGGAGCAGCAGCGACGCGGTGTTCGCCAGGGCCACGACCGTCAGCACCAGCAGCAGCGGCGACGTCCGGGTCCGCCGGGCCAGGGTGATCGCCAGCGGCGTCAGCAGCACCGCCGTGGTGTCGAGCGACAGCAGCACGGTCGACGCGACCGCGATCCCGACGAGCAGCAGCCACAGCAGCCAGCGCCGGCCGCCCGAGGCGCGCGCGGCGGCGTCCGTCGCGAGGTCGAACAGCCCGGCCGACCCGCACAGCTCCGCCACCACGGTCAGCGCCGCGACGAAGAGCAGCACCGGGCCGACCCGCTCCGCGAGCGCCACCGCGTCCGCCCGCGGCAGGGCGCCCGTGAGCACCACGGCGACGGCCGGCACCAGCGCGACCGCCCACCACGGGACGGCACGCCGGGGCCTGGGCACGGCGGAACTCTAGGTCCCGCGCCGCGTCGCCGCGCGACGGCGTCCGCGGTGCGGGGGGTGCGGGCGGCGCGGGGTGCGGGCGGTGCGGGAGCGCCGCGACCGTCCCCGCGCCCGCGCCGTCAGTCCAGCAGCCCCTGCGCCAGAGCCGGGGCGAGCACGGGCGCGAGCGGCAGCCGCGGGATCAGCGTCGCCTGCACCGCGTGGTAGAGGTCGGCCTTGCCCTCCCAGACCGTGCGCGACACCCGGTTGTCGGTGCCGAGCTCGTGCCACCAGGAGCCGCCCTCGTGGTCGAGCAGGTGCTCGGCGGCGTAGTCCCACCAGGTCGCGTACCAGTCGTCGAACCGCTGCTCGCCGGTGGCGGCGTGCAGGGCGGCGGCCGCGGCGATGCCCTCGGCGGCCACCCAGTGCATCCGCTCGCGCACGACCGGCTTCCCGGACCAGTCGACGGTGTAGACGAACCCGGGTGCGCCGTCGACGGACCAGCCCTCGCGGACGGACGCGTCGAACAGCGCCGTGGCGTCCTCGACCATCCAGGCGGGGGCGACGTCGCCGGCGGCGGTGAGCGAGGCCCGGGCGTGCAGGGTGAGCCGCGCCCACTCCAGCCAGTGCCCCACGGTCGCGCCGTACGGCCGGAACGGGTGCGCCGGGGAGTCGGCGTTGTACTCCAGGTCCGCGTTCCACCCGGCGTCGAAGTGCTCGGGGATCCGCCAGGCGTTGTCCCGCGCGAAGCCGTGCACCACGCGGGTGAGGATCCGCACGGCGCGGTCGAGCCACACCCGCTCGCCGGTCACGCCGTGCGCGGCGAGGTACGCCTCGACCGTGTGCATGTTGGCGTTGACGCCGCGGTAGGTGTCGAGCTCGGTGAACGTCCGGTCCCAGGACTCGACGGCCATCCCGGCCTCCTCGTCCCAGAACCGCCGCTCGGAGACCTCGAGCGCCGCGCGCAGCAGCGCCTGGGCGCCCGGCCGGCCCGCGGCGACCGCGGAGGACGTCGCGAGCACGACGAACGCGTGCGGGTACGCCGCCTTCGCGTCGTCGCGCGGTGTCCCGTCGGCGTCCACCTCGGCGTACCAGCCGCCGTGCTCGGCGTCCCGGAACAGCCCGTCGAGCGCGGCGAGGCCGTGGTCGACCAGCGCCGCGGAGCCCGGCCGCCCGAGCAGGTGGGCCAGCGCGTACACGTGCGTCATCCGGCAGGTGATCCACAGCTCGGCGGGCCCCGGCAGCGGCCGGCCCACGTCGTCCAGGCGGAGGAACCCGCCGGACGGGGCGGCGGCGGCCTTCCCGAAGGCGAGCAGGCGGTCGGTCTCGGTCTCGAGCCAGCGGGCGTGCGCGGGCGTCGTCAGCCACGTCATGGGTGTCACCCTAGTCACATCCCCGGCCTCGCCCCGCCCGCGCGACGCCCCCGCACGGCGCCGGCGGCGGGCCCGCCCCCGCCCCGCGGCGGCGCGTCCCCGCAGCGCACGGCGCCGCGACCGACCACCTGGTCGCGATGTGCACGAACGTGCAGGCCAGCGGTAGCGCGGTCCGGTTCGTCCGGGTCGTCCTGGGGCTTTGACACCGGCCCCGGCGCGCGGGCAGGATCGACGCGGATTTGACCGGTCAAAGCGGCTCCGTCGGTCCCGCTCCACCCGCACCCGCACCCCGCCCCGACGGACGCCCCGAGGACCGCCGCATGCCCACGCCCGACGCCCCGCGCGCCGCCACCGCGCGCGCCGCCGCGCGCGTCCCGCGGGTGACCATCCGCGCGGTGGCCGAGCACGCGGGCGTCTCCCGGCAGACGGTCTCGAACGCGCTCAACGCGCCGGACCGGCTGTCTCCCGGCACGCTGGAGCGCGTGCGCCGCTCCGTCACCGCGCTCGGGTACCGGCCCGACCACGCCGCCCGCGCCCTGACCTCGCGCCGCTCCGGGCTCATCGGGATCCGGGTCGGCGCGACGGCCCACCGCACCCCGCGGCGCACCCCGACCGACTGCTGCACGAGCTCGTCGCGGCGGCCCGGCCGCACGGCTACCGGTTCCTCGCGTTCGACGCCCCGTACGGGGACGACGCCGCGGAGACCGCCGCCTACGCCGAGCTGCTGGCCGCCGGCGACGTGGACGCCGTGATCCTCGCGGACACCCACCCCGGCGACGCCCGCCCGGCCTGGCTCGCGGCGCGCGGCGCGGCGTTCGTGGCGCACGGGCGGCCGTGGGGCGACCCCGACGCCGCCCACCCCCTGGGTCGACGTCGACGGCGCCCTCGGGGTGCGGCTCGCGGTCGAGCACCTGGCCGAGCGCGGCCACCGGCGCATCGGGTTCGTCGGCTGGCCCGCGGACGGGGCCGGTGGCGACGCGCGGCGCGCGGCCTGGAGCGCGGCGACGGCCGGCGCCGAGGGCACCCGCGGACCCGAGGTCACGGCCAGCTCGGACGACCCGGACGCGGCCGCCGCGGTCGTCGCCCCGCTGCTCGGGCGGCCGGGCGCCGCCCCGACCGCCCTGGTCTGCGCGTCCGACGCCCTGGCGCTCGGGGCGCTCGCGGCGGTCGTGGACGCGGGAGCCACCCCCGGCCGGGACGTCGCGATCACCGGGTTCGACGACTCCGACCTGGCGTCGTTCGCCCGCCCGGGGCTGACGAGCCTGCGGCAACCGATCAGACTGGTGGCGCAGACCCTCGTCGAGCAGGTGCTGGACCGGCTCGGCGTCGGCCTCGGGCACCGTCCGGCCCCGGCCGGGCTGGTCCCGCCCGAGCTCGTCGTCCGGGACTCCAGCGCCGGGCCCGCACCCCGCGACGCCGTCGCCGGACCCACCAGCCGCACCACCGCCGCCTGACGCAGCACCCCGCACCACCGCCGCACGACGCACGACGAACGACCCCGCACCACCCGCACCCGCACACCACGCCCCTGGGAGCTCCACCGTGGCAACCGCACCCGACCGCCCCACCGCGGTCCTCGACGGCCTCGACGCCGTCCTGTTCGACCTGGACGGGGTCCTCACCCCCACCGCCGTCGTGCACATGCACGCCTGGGCGCGGCTGTTCGCGCCCCTGCTCGACGCCCGCGGGGCCGCGCCGTACACCGACGCGGACTACTTCGCGCACATCGACGGCAAGCCGCGCTACGAGGGCGTGCGGTCCCTCCTGGCGTCCCGCGGGATCGAGCTGCCCTGGGGCGACCCGACCGACTCCCCCGACACCGAGACGGTCTGCGGCCTCGGAAACCGGAAGAACGCCGTCTTCACCCAGGTGCTCGAGACCGAGGGCGTCACGCCCTACCCGGGCTCGGTCCGGCTGGTCGACGCGCTGCTCGCGCAGGGCCGCGAGGTCGCCGTGGTGTCGAGCAGCCGGAACGCGGTGCCCGTGCTGGCCGCCGCGGGCCTCACCGACCGGTTCCCGCTCGTCGTCGACGGCCTGGTGGCCGCGGCGCAGGGCCTGGCGGGCAAGCCGGACCCGGCGACGTACCTGTACGCCGCCGAGCAGCTCGGCGTCCCGCGCGAGCGCGCGGTCGTCGTCGAGGACGCCGAGTCCGGCGTCGCCTCCGGCCGCGCCGGGGCGTTCGGGCTCGTCATCGGCGTGGACCGCGGCGCGGGCGCCGACGTGCTGCGCGAGCAGGGGGCAGACCTGGTGGTGGACGACCTCGCGGAGCTCGTCACCACGACCGACGACACCGACGAGCACGAGAGCACCCTGCCGTGAACCCCACCTCCCTGTTCACCCCGGACCCCCTGGACCGCAACCGGTTCCCGAAGGACGAGTGGCGGCTACGCGAGACGCGCCACGACGCCGCCGACCTGGGCCGGACCGAGACCCTGTTCGCCGTCGGCAACGGGTACCTCGGCATGCGCGGCAACGTCGAGGAGGGCCGGGACAGCCACAGCCACGGCACCTTCATCAACGGCTTCCACGAGACCTGGCCGATCCGGCACGCCGAGGAGGCGTACGGCTTCGCCCGCGTCGGCCAGACGATCGTCAACGTCCCGGACGCCAAGATCATGCGGCTGTACGTGGACGACGAGCCGCTGCTGCTCACGGTGGCCGACCTGCACTCCTACGAGCGCAGCCTCGACTTCCGCGACGGCGTGCTCTCCCGCGACCTGGTCTGGCAGACCCCGTCCGGCAAGCGCGTCCAGGTGCGCACCCGGCGCATGGTCTCGTTCGCCGAGCGGCACCTGGCCGTCATGACGTACGAGCTGACGATGCTCGACGCCGACGCCCCGGTCGTGCTGAGCAGCCAGATCCTCAACCGGCAGGACGGCCAGGACGAGTACCACGTCCGCGCCGCCGCGATGGGCGAGGGCTTCGACCCCCGCAAGTCCGAGACGCTGACCGCGCGGGTGCTCGAGCCGAAGACGCACTGGGGCTCCGAGGGCCGGTACGTCATGTCCTACCGGGCCGCCGCGTCCGGCATGACGCTCGCCGTGGCCGCCGACCACGCCATCGAGACGGACAACGCCTACGAGGAGCTGTCGCTCGTCGAGGAGGACCTGGCGAAGCACGTCTACCGGATCGACGCGAAGCAGGGCCAGACGGTCCGGATCACCAAGGTCGTCACCTACCACTCGTCCCGCGGCGTCCCCGCGCGCGAGCTCGCCGACCGCTGCCGCCGGACGCTCGACCGGGCCGAGGCGGCCGGCGTCGACCGGCTGTTCGCCGACCAGCGCGCATGGCTCGACGACTTCTGGGCGCGCAGCGACGTCGAGGTCCCCGGGCAGCCCGACCTGCAGCAGGCGATCCGGTGGAACCTGTTCCAGCTCGCGCAGGCGACGGCGCGCGCCGAGGGCAACGGCATCGCCGCGAAGGGCCTCACCGGCTCCGGGTACAGCGGGCACTACTTCTGGGACACCGAGGTCTACGTCCTGCCGTTCCTGACCTACACCTCGCCGCGGATCGCCCGGAACGCGCTGCGGTTCCGCTACACGATGCTCGACGCCGCGCGCCGCCGCGCCGCCGAGCTGAACCAGAACGGCGCGCTGTTCCCCTGGCGCACGATCAACGGCGAGGAGGCGTCCGCCTACTACGCGGCCGGCACCGCGCAGTACCACATCGACGCCGACATCGCGCACGCCGTGCGGCAGTACGTCGCGGCCACCGGCGACGACGACTTCCTCGCCCGCGAGGCCGTCGACATCCTGGTGGAGACCGCGCGCATGTGGGCCGACCTGGGCTTCTGGCGCGGGACGAACGGCGACGCGTCGTTCCACATCCACGGCGTCACCGGGCCGGACGAGTACACGACCGTGGTGAACGACAACCTGTTCACCAACGTGATGGCCCGCGCCAACCTGCGCGGCGCCGTCGAGGCCGTGGACCGCCTGGCGCACGAGCACCCCGCCGAGCACGCCGCGCTCGTCGCTCGGCTGCACCTGACGCAGGACGAGCTGGACGAGTGGGCGCACGCCGCCGAGCGGATGCACATCCCGTTCGACGAGCGCCTCGGCATCCACCCCCAGGACGCGAACTTCCTCGAGAAGGAGCTCTGGGACCTGGCCAACACCGACCCGGCCAAGCGCCCCCTGCTGCTCTACTACCACCCGCTGGTGATCTACCGGTTCCAGGTGCTCAAGCAGGCGGACGTCGTGCTGGCGCTGTTCCTGCAGGGCGACCAGTTCACCGCCGAGGAGAAGCTCGCCGACTTCGACTACTACGACCCGCTGACCACCGGCGACTCGACGCTGTCCGGCGTCGTGCAGTCGATCGTGGCCTCCGAGGTCGGGTACCAGGAGCTCGCGCTGCGCTACTTCACGTCGGCGCTGTACGTGGACCTGGCCGACCTGCACCACAACACCGCGGACGGCGTGCACGTCGCGTCGGCCGGCGGCGTGTGGAGCGCGCTGGCCTGCGGGTTCGGCGGCATGCGGGACCACGAGGGCGTCGTGTCCCTCGACCCGCGGCTGCCCGAGGTCTGGGACGGGCTGACGTTCCGGCTCACGCTGCGCGGCAGCCGGGTGCGCGTCGACGTCCGGCACACCGAGCTGCGGCTCACCGTCGAGGAGGGCGACGCCGCGGACCTGGTCGTGCGCGGCGAGCCCGTCAAGGTCACCGCGGGCGACCCCGTCGTGCTGCCGCTGGCCCCCGCGCCGCGGCTGATCGGCACCCCGACGGTCCGGGACATCGAGGGCACCCGCCGTGCCGACGGCACCCTGATGACCGCGAGCGTGCCGGACCACCCGACGGTGCTCACGCCGCCGCCGGTCTCGCACGACTGAGGGCGGCGCGGGGCGCTCGCGGGTCAGCCCGTGAGCGCCTCGCGCAGCTGACGGAGGACCTCGACGTCCTCCGGCTCGTAGCGGAAGTCGGTCACCCGGGCGGCGGGCGCGCGTCGCGGCAGGGCCGGCACCGGACCCTCGGCGGCGGGCTCCGCGACGGCCGCGGCACCGGTCCCGGTGGGCCCGCCGGGGGCGTCGTGGGCACCGCGCGGCTCGCCGTCCGCGAGCGCCGTGCGGACCAGCCGACGGACCAGCGCCAGGTTGAGATCCGGCCCCGCCACGACCACGAGCGTGCCGTGGCCGCCGAGCCGGTGGGCGAGCAGCGTCCGCGCCGGCGACTCGACGAGCAGGCTGCTGCTGTCCCCGGCGAGGTCGCCCCCGTCCCGGGCGACCGCGGCCGCGAGGGCCGCGACCAGCGCCGCGATGCCCGGCTCGGGCGCCGCCACCCCGGGGGCGGCGGCGCCGTCCGGCGCGAGCCAGGACGCCGTCGCCCCGGGCGGCAGCGCGCGGGTGAGGGTGTCGAGCACCTGCGCGGCGTCCACGCGCACCTCCTGGGTCGTCGCCGGGGTCGGCTCAGCGCTCGAGCTCGATGCCGGCCTGGGTCAGGTCGCGCAGCCGCCGGCGGGCGAGCGCGAGGTTGCCCCGCTGCCGGTCGAGCACCAGGTACGAGAACAGGCCGGCGTAGCGCGGGTCGTCGCTCAGGGTGATGAGGTGCAGCTCGTCCGACAGCGAGATGAGGATGTCGTCGATCGACTGCCCGCCGCCCAGCTGGTCGATCGCGCGCATCTGCGCGCGCACCACCTCGGTGGCGACGGCCGCGGCGAGCTCGATGTCGAACGGCTTCACGACGGTCGACATGATCGTCATGCCGCTCGTGTAGTCGACGCCCGCGAGCGCGATCGCGCCGTCCAGCGCCATCACCTGGGCCGTTGCTTCCTCCATGCTGATCATGCGTCACTCCTCGTCGTCCGGTGGAACGGGAGCGACGCTGCCACCGGGAGGCACCACCCCAATCGCCGTTCCGCGCCCCCGAACGCGATTCGGGGGCGCGGCCCGGCGCCGGGTCCCCGCTCCGGCTAGAGCTCGACGGACCCGCCGAGCGAGCGCAGGGTGCGCCGCGCGAGCGCGAGGTTGCCGCGCCGGCGGTCGAGGGCGAGGTAGCCGAACACACCCTGGAGGCGCGGGTGGTCGCACACCAGCGTCAGGTGCAGCTCGTCCTCCAGCGTGACGAGGATGTCCTCGACCGCCCCGCCGCGACCCATCTGCTCGACTGCGCGCAGCTTGGCGCGGACGAACTCGGTGGCGACGGCCGCGGCGAGCTCGATGTCGTACGGCACGGAGGTGGCGGACGCGAGCACGAGCCCGTTCGTGTGGTCGACGAACGCGAAGGCGATCGCGCCGTCGAGGTCCATCAGGTCCTGGGCGACGTCCTGGAGCGTGGGCACGGGGGCCTCCTCGGCGGCGGCCGGCCGGGGGTCCGGCCGCGGGTCGGTGGTCGCGGACGGCGGGGGCCGACGCGCGGTGCGCCGCACGTTACCGACATTTCGACGCACTGTCAGCAATGCGCTGACCAGCGACGCAAATGTACGCAATCGATCCCAGATCCGCCTTTGTGCGCATTTTCGCGACATATCGTGCGCCGCGCGCACGACCGGCGGCCCACCCGCCGAGGCGGGACCGAGGTCCCCGGGACTCCGGTCCCAGACTTTGTGAAACTTTTCTCGATACCGTTCTGGTCGTGAGGTCGACGGAGCCCTCCGCACCCCAACCCACCACCCTCGGGAGAGTCCCCGTGACCACCACGACGACGAGCACCGACACCGCCGCGGCCATCGACCAGCTGGTCGCCGGCGCGACCAAGGCGCTGGCCGAGTACGCCCGCTTCACCCAGGAGGACGTGGACCGCCTGGTCAAGAAGGCCGCCGTCGCGGCGCTGGACCAGCACGGGCAGCTCGCCGAGCTGGCCGTCGAGGAGACCGGCCGCGGCGTCTTCGAGGACAAGGCCGTCAAGAACATCTTCGCCTGCGAGCACGTCACCAACTCGATGGCGGCGCTCAAGACCGTGGGCGTCATCTCCCGCGACGAGATCAACGGCATCACCGAGATCGCCGAGCCGGTCGGCGTCATCTGCGCCATGACCCCGGTGACCAACCCGACGTCGACGGCGATCTTCAAGGCGCTCATCGCGCTGAAGACCCGCAACCCGATCATCTTCGCGTTCCACCCGAACGCGCAGCAGTCCTCCGTGGCCGCCGCCCGCGTCGTGCGGGACGCGGCGATCGCCGCCGGCGCCCCCGAGCACTGCATCCAGTGGGTCGAGACCCCGTCGATGGAGGCCACCGGCCTGCTGATGAACCACCCGGGCGTCTCGACGATCCTCGCGACCGGCGGCAACGCGATGGTCCGGGCCGCGTACTCCTGCGGCAAGCCGGCCCTCGGCGTCGGCGCCGGCAACGTCCCCGCCTACATCGAGAAGACCGCCAAGCTCAAGCGGGCCGTCAACGACGTGGTGCTGTCCAAGTCCTTCGACAACGGCATGATCTGCGCCTCCGAGCAGGCCGTCATCCTGGACGACGAGATCTACGACGCCGCGCTGGCCGAGTTCGCCGTGCTGCACGCGTACCGCGCCACCAAGAAGGAGAAGGCGCTCCTCGAGAAGTTCATCTTCGGGGTCGAGGCCAAGGGCAAGAACTGCGGCGACGCCAAGCTCAACCCGACCGTCGTCGGCAAGTCCCCGCAGTGGATCGCCGAGCAGGCCGGCTTCACCGTCCCCGCCGATACCTCGATCATCCTGGCCGAGGTCGGCTCGGTCGGCCCGAACGAGCCGCTGACCCGCGAGAAGCTCTGCCCGGTGCTCGCCGTGCTGCGCGCCACCTCGACCGAGCAGGGCATCCAGCTCGCCGAGCAGATGGTCGAGTTCGACGGCCTCGGCCACTCCGCCGCGATCCACACCCAGGACGACGCCCTCACCGAGGAGTACGGCAACCGCGTCAAGGCGATCCGCGTCATCGCGAACGCGCCCTCCTCGCTCGGCGGCATCGGCGACATCTACAACGCCTTCATCCCGTCGCTGACCCTGGGCTGCGGCTCCTACGGCCACAACTCGGTGTCGAACAACGTCTCGGCGATCAACCTCGTCAACATCAAGCGCGTGGGCCGGAGGA
This sequence comes from Cellulomonas sp. Y8, assembly GCF_008033115.1. NCBI lineage: Bacteria > Bacillati > Actinomycetota > Actinomycetes > Micrococcales > Cellulomonadaceae > Cellulomonas > Cellulomonas sp. Y8. Next base: position 3,288,651 of record NZ_CP041203.1, on the reverse strand, counting down.
ACAACAACTTGCAGTGGTTCAAGGTCCCGGCCAAGACGTACTTCGAGCCGAACGCCATCCGCTACCTGTCCGACATGGCCGACGTCGAGCGCGTCACCATCGTCACCGACGCCACGATGACCACCCTCGGCTTCGTCGACCGGGTCCTCGACGTCCTGCACCGCCGCGGCAACAACGTGTCCGTCCAGATCATCGACCAGGTCGAGCCCGAGCCCAGCGTCAAGACCGTCCAGGCGGGCGCCGCGCAGATGCGCCACTTCCGCCCCGACACGATCATCGCGCTCGGCGGCGGGTCGCCCATGGACGCCGCCAAGGTCATGTGGCTGCTCTACGAGCACCCGGAGATCGTGTTCTCCGACCTCAAGCAGAAGTTCTTCGACGTCCGCAAGCGCGCGTTCAAGTTCCCGACCCTGGGCGAGCTCGCCAAGCTGGTGTGCATCCCGACGACCTCGGGCACCGGCGCGGAGGTCACCCCGTTCGCCGTCATCTCCGACCCGGACGCGGGCAAGAAGTACCCGCTGGCGGACTACGCGCTGACCCCGACGGTCGCGATCATCGACCCGGTCCTCACCTCGAAGATGCCGCGCTCGCTGGCCGCCGACTCCGGCTTCGACGCCCTGACCCACGCCACCGAGGCGTTCGTCGCGGTGTACGCCAACGACTTCACCGACGGCATGGCGCTGCAGGCGATCCGCCTGATCTTCGACAACCTGGCGCAGTCCGTGAACGGCGACCCGGCCGACCCGGCCACCAAGGACGCCCGGGAGAAGATGCACAATGCGGGCACCATCGCCGGCATGGCGTTCGGCAACGCGTTCCTCGGCATCGTGCACGCGATGGCGCACGTCATCGGCTCGACGTTCCACCTGGTGCACGGCCGGACCAACGCCACGCTGCTGCCGCACGTGATCCGGTACAACGGCCAGATCCCGACCAAGCTCACCAGCTGGCCGAAGTACGAGCACTACGTGGCCCCGGAGCGGTTCCAGCAGATCGCCCAGATGCTGGGCCTGCCGGCCGAGACCCCGGAGCAGGGCGTCGAGTCCTACGCCCTGGCGATCGAGGCGCTGCGCGCCAAGGTCGGCATCCCGTCGTCCTTCCAGGCGCAGGGCGTCGACGAGCAGGACTTCCTGTCCCGGCTCGACGAGGTCGCCATGGGCGCGTACGAGGACCAGTGCGCGCCCGCCAACCCCCGCATGCCGATGCGGGCGGACATGAAGGACATCATGACCGCGGCCTACTACGGCACCTCCGTCGCGGAGGTGCGGGGCCGCCGCGAGCAGCAGCAGGGCGCCGAGAGCGCGCCCGCCGGGGCGGGGGCCCCGGCGGAGGCCGACGCCTGAGCGTCCCTCCGACCTGACCCAGGTCGCTGCTCGCCCGAGCGCCCCGCCCGCGACCACCCGTCGCGGGCGGGGCGTTCCTCTGCGTCCGCTCCCAGGTGCGGCTGGCACACTGGGCGGTCCACCGACGAGGAGGCCCGCCGATGACCACCCGCCGCACCGCACGTCCCGCCCGCCGCGCCCGCGCCGCGGCCGCCCTGCCGCTCGCGCTCGCCGCCGCGCTCGCGCTCGGCGCCTGCTCCCAGGCCGAGGAGGTCGCGTCCCAGGCGCAGTCGGTCGCCGACTCGGCCAGCGAGGCCGCCGGCAACCTGCGCGACCTCGCCGACCAGGTCCGCGAGCGCGTCGAGTCCGCGCAGTCCGCCGTCGACGACGCCCGCGCCCGGCTCCAGGACCTCGACGCGAGCGCGCGCGAGGCCGCGCAGGGCGCGGTCGACCAGTCGTCCACCGCGATCGACGACGCCACCGCGGCGCTCGAGCAGGCCCAGGCCGACGGCACCGCCGCGACCCAGGAGCAGCTCGACTCCGCGCGCTCCGCGCTCGACTCGGCCCGCTCGGCTCTCGACTCGGCGTCCTCGCAGGTCGACGCCACGACGGCCGACGCCCTCGACACGCTCGCGCAGCAGGTCGAGCAGCTGTCCCAGCAGGTTCAGGAGACCGAGCAGGGCTGAGGCCGGCCGCCGGCCGGGGCCGGGTGGCGACCGGGTGACACCCCCGCCGGGAAGTCACCCGGGCGAGTCGGTCCCGACCGCTTGAGCCCGGCCGCGTGGTGCCGATCACACAGGCATGACCACGCACCACACGCGCACCCGGACCCGGCACCACGTGCCGTGGTGGGTCGCGTGCGCGTGGGGGTCGCTGGTGCTGCTGGTTCTCGCGGGCCTGGCGGCGGCGTCCGGCGTGCTCTGACGCCCGGGACCCGCACGCGCGGCCGTCGTCCACAGGTCGGGAACTCCCTCTGTCGTCTCCGTGCCCGCGTCCCTAGGCTCGACGCATGCGCACCGTCACCGCCACGCACGCGTCCCGCCACCTGCCCGGGATGCTCGACGCGGTCGCGCACGGCGAGACGTTCACGATCACGCGGTCCGGTCGGGCGGTGGCGGAGGTCCGATCGGCGGGCAGCTCGTCGACGGCGGGCGCGCTGCGTCGGGCGCTCGCCGGCCTGCCTCCGCTGGACGACCACCTCGAGGCGGACATCGGGACGGCGACCCGGCTGCTCACCCGCGACTCCGTGCCGTGGCGCGACGCCTGATCCTGGACACCGGGGCGCTCATCGCGTTCGAGCGCGGTCGCGCGGGACCCCAGGTCGTCGCGGACGAGGACGACCTGGCGATCGCGGCGGTCACGGTCGCCGAGTTCCGGGTCGGGATCGAGCTGGCGGCCACGGCGGACCGCGCGGCGCGTCGCCGTCGCGTGCTCGCCGCGATCACCGCGACCACCACCGTCCTCGACTACACCGCGCGCACCGCTGCCGAGCACGCGCGGCTCCTCGCCCACGTGCGCCGGACCGGCGGCCCGCGCGGCGCGCACGACCTCATCATCGCGGCGCAGGCGGCCGAGCACGGCCGGGTCGTGGTGACCCCCGACCGGCGGGCGCGCTTCGCCGAGCTCCCCGGCGTCCACGCCGTCACCCTGTGACGGACGACCGGTCCGCGGGCACCGGGGCCCCGGGCCGGCAGGCCGGACTACCCTCCTCGCGTCCCCTCACGACAGGACCGCGATGACCGGCACGCCCTCCCCCGCCCGCCCCACGACGCCCGGCCGCTGGCGCGACGCCGCCCGGGCCGCCGGGCTGCTCGGCGCCGACGGCGTGCCGCGACCGACGATCTTCGCCGAGATGTCGGCGCTCGCCGTGCGGACCGGCGCGCTGAACCTCGGTCAGGGGTTCCCGGACGTCGACGGCCCGGAGTCCGTCAAGCGGGTCGCCGCCGAGGCCATCGCCGCCGGCGTGAACCAGTACCCGCCCGGCCCCGGCATCCCGGAGCTGCGCCGCGCCGTCGCCGAGCACCAGGCGCGGCACTACGGCCTGTCCCCGGACCCGGACACGGAGGTGCTGATCACCACCGGCGCGACCGAGGCGCTGGCCGCCGCGGTGCTCGCGCTGACCGAGCCCGGCGACGAGGTGCTGACCCTCGAGCCGTTCTACGACTCGTACGCCGCGGTGATCGGCCTGGCCGGCGCCCGGCACACCACCGCCCCGCTCGCGGCGACCCCGGACGGGTTCCGGCTGGACGCCGACGCGCTGCGCGCCGCGGTCACCGACCGCACCCGGGTCATCCTGCTCAACACCCCGCACAATCCGACGGGCGCGGTGCTGACCCGCGAGGAGCTCGCGGTGGTCGCGGAGGTCGCCGCGCGGCACGACTGCGTGGTCGTCACGGACGAGGTCTACGAGCACCTCACCTACGACGGCGTCCCGCACGTCCCGTTCGCCACGCTGCCGGGCGCCGCGGAGCGGACGCTCACGATCTCGTCGGCCGGCAAGACGTTCTCGTTCACCGGCTGGAAGATCGGCTGGGTCACCGGCCCGGCGGGACTGGTGGACGCCGTGCGCGCCGTGAAGCAGTTCCTCACCTACGTGTCCGGGGCGCCGTTCCAGCCCGCGATCGCGCACGCGCTGGACCTGGAGACCACGGACTCCCCCGACGCCGGCTACGTGCGCGGGCTCGCCGGCTCGCTCGCCGGGCGCCGCGACCTGCTGAGCGCCGGGCTGACCGCCGCCGGGTTCGACGTCGTGCGCCCGCAGGGCACCTACTTCGTCGTCGCGGACGCCGCGCGGCTGCTCGCGGGCCCGCTGGCGCGGCACGGCCTGCGCGACGCCGCGGACCTGTGCCGGGCGCTGCCGGGGCTCGCGGGCGTGGTCGGCGTGCCGGTCGGCGCGTTCACCCACGACGGCTCGGCCGCGGACCGCGCGCTGGGCACGGCGGTGCGGTTCACGTACGTCAAGCAGGAGGCAGTGCTGCGCGAGGCGGCGGAGCGCCTGGCGGGCCTGGCGGGCTGACGCGGCGCCCGCCCACGCCGGCGCCGAGCGCGGTGGGTCGCGCCGAGCGCGGTAGCCGGAGCGACCGCGCTCGGCCGGAACCACCGCGGTGGGCACCGGCACGGGCGCGGCCCCGCCGGTGCAGGTAGCGACCGCGCTCGGCCGCCCCGGCGCGGGTCAGCGGGTGTCGACCGCCGAGCCCAGGCCGCCCTCGGTCCAGCCGCCGCGGCGGTACGCCGGCGTCGCCAGCGCGAGCACCAGCAGCGCGCCGCCCGCGCCCGCGAGCATGACGGTCGCCATCGCCCAGGCCGACTCGCCGAGCACGCCGACCAGCGGCGCGACGACACCCGACACGCCGGCCTGCAGCGCGCCGATGAACGCCGCCGCGGTGCCGGCGCGCTCGCCGTGGCGCGACAGCGCGATCGCCGAGGCGTTGGGCGGCGTGAAGTTGACCAGGGACATGGTCAGGAACAGCACGACGAGCAGCGCGGGCAGGCCGCCCGCGCCGGTCACCGCGAGGACCAGCAGCGTCAGCACCAGGACGAACGACGCGGGCAGCGCGACCCGGATGATCTGGATGGGCGCGTACCGGCGGACCAGCGCGGCGTTCACCTGCGCGCCGCCGACGAGCCCGATGCCGTTGATCGCGAACACCAGCGCGAACTGCCCGGCGGTCAGGCCGAACCCCTCGCGGAGCACGAACGGCGAGCCGACGACGTAGCTCATCAGCACCGCCAGGCCGAGGCCGGGCAGCAGCGCCAGCGCGACGAAGTGCCGGTCCCGGAGCAGCACCCGGTAGCCGCTCCACACGCCGCGGGCGGACGACAGCCGCCGCTCGCGGGGCAGGGTCTCGGGGAGCCGGAGCAGCACGACCACCCAGAGCCCCGCGCCGTAGATCGCGAGCGCCACGAACACCGCCCGCCAGCCCCACTGCCCCGCGATCAGCCCGCCGACGCTGGGGGCGAACAGCGGGGCGACGCCGATCACCAGCATCAGCCGGGACAGCAGCCGCGACGCGTCCGGGCCGACGAACCGGTCCCGGATCACCGCCATCGCGACCACCGACGCCGACGCGTTGAAGAACCCCTGCACCATGCGCAGCCCGATGAGCGGGATGATCGCCGGCGCGATCGCGCAGAGCAGGGACGTGACGACGTGCAGCGCGACGCCGATCAGCACGGGCAGCCGGCGGCCGAACCGGTCGGACAGCGGGCCGATGACCAGCTGCCCGGCGGCGCCGCCGACCAGCATCATCGTCATCGTCAGCTGGGCCGCGGCCGCGCTGGTGTCGAGGTCGCGCGCCACGTCGGGCAGCGACGGCAGGTAGATGTCGGTGGTGATCGCGGGCAGCGCGGTCATCACGCCCAGCAGCAGGACGTACTTCGCGGTGGGCCGGAACGCGGGCGCGGAGGCCGGGGTGGCCGCCGGCGCCGCCGCGGTCGTCGAGGGTCGGGCGGGGGTCGGGACGGGTTCGCCGGTGCTCATCTCGTGCTGCATCGTCGCACGCGCCACGGCCCGGAGCGAATCGATTCGATCCCCGCGCAGGTCACCGTCGCACGGGCCCGTGCCCCCGGCGGGTCAGTCCTCCGGGCCCAGCTCCTGGAACACCGTCAGCTGCAGGCCCGCCGGACCCTCGAGCCGCGCGTTCAGCGAGCGCCACGGCGTCTCGGTCGGCGGCGCGACCAGCTCGGCGCCGCCCTCGTCGACCAGCCGGGCCGTCGTCGCCCGGGTGTCGGCCACCTCGAAGGCGACCCGCACGTGCCGGGCGACCTGGCGGCCGACCTCGACGTCGTCGATCAGACGCACCTGCGCGGGGTTCGCGATCTCGAGCGTCGCGCGGCCGGCGTCGAGGATCGCCACGTGCGCGCCGTCGCCGCCCTCGTAGGCCTCGAGCTGCTCGAGCCCGAGCACGTCGCGGTAGAACGCCAGCGCCGCGTCGTAGTCCTCGGCCTCGACGACGAGCCGGAGCTGGCGCACGGGGCGCCCGCCGCCCGCGCCCCCGGCCTCCGGCCCCGCCACCGTCACGCCGTCCGGATCCGGACCGGCGCCAGCGCCCCGATCCCCTCGAGCTCCCGCTCCGGGAGCGGCTCCAGCAGCATGCCGGGCGCGTCCAGCAGCAGGCGCGCGGTCGCCGGGTCGGTGAGCACCGTGCTCGGGTCGGCGATGTCGGTGAGCCGTGCCGCCACGTTGACCGACGGCCCGAACACGTCGCCGAACCGGGACAGCACCCGGCCCCACACGACGCCGACGCGCACGGGCGTGACGCCCCGCGCGCCCTCCGCGAGCCCCCCGGCGCCGCGCTCGCGCTCGACGTCCAGGTCCCCGCCGAGCACCCGCGCGAGCTCCAGGGCCACCTTCGCCCCGGTTCGCACGTCGTCGGCCACGAACAGCACCGCGTCGCCGATGGTCTTGACCACGCGACCGCCGCACTGGGTGACCACGTCCCGCGCCGCGGTCTCGAACCGCTGCACGAAGTCGGACAGGTCGGTGGAGCCCAGGCCGGCGGTGCGGCGGGTGAACGACACCATGTCGGCGAACCCGACGGCGCGCGCGAGCGGAAGCGCGGCGGGGTCGGCCTCCGCCGCCCCGGTCTCGCCGTCGGCGGCGAACTCGACCGCGTACCGCGCCGCGATCGACGCCAGGTGCCGGCGGTAGGAGTGCAGCAGCTGCGCCTCCAGGACGGGCGCGAGCCGCGGCAGCTCGTCGAGGACGGCGCGCCGGGCGGCCGGGTCGTCGAGGTCCCGGCGGGTCGCCATGTCCTCGACCAGGGCCTCGACCTGCCAGAGCGCGAGCCGGTCGCTGGTGTGCCCGAGCGCCCGGGTCAGCGAGATCATCGTGCGGCTGCGGACGTGGTCGTCGCGGAGCAGCGCCGCGACGCGCTCGACGGCCTCGGCGTCCCGGCCGGTGAACGCGACGTCGTCGGCGTCCGGGTGCGGCAGCCCGAGCGTCCGCCAGTACAGCCGCACCAGCTCCAGGTCGAGGCCCGAGCGCGCGGCGAGGTCCCGCAGGGACAGCGTCCGCGGGCCGCCGAGCAGCGCCGCGTCCAGCGCGGCCGCCCGCACCCCGTCCTGCACCTCGTCCGTCACGACTGCGACCCTAGTTCACCGACCGGGCGCACGTGACGCACGTCACCGGCGAGCAGCACCCGCTCGGCCCCGTCGACGTCCCGGACCACCAGGGCCCCGTCCCGGTCGATCCGCTCGGCCGTCCCGCGGAGCTCCGAGCCGTCCGGCAGCGTGGCGCGGACCGTCCGGCCCAGCGTGAGGCACGCGGCCGCCACGTCCGCGTCCAGCCCCGCCGCCGCGACGTCGCCGCCGCGGTCCTGCCAACGCTCGAGCACCGCGACGACCTCGCCGACCACGGCGAGCAGCAGCGCCGTCCGGTCGGCGCCCGGCGCCCCCGCGACCCGCAGCGACGTCGCGCTCGGCACCGGCAGCTCCTCCGGCACCTGGTCGACGTTGATCCCGATGCCGAGCACGACGGCGTCGCCCGCCGGCGCCACCTCGGCGAGCACGCCGACGGCCTTGCGGTGCGCGCCCCAGCCGGGCAGGTCGACCCCGTCCGCGGCCGGCAGCAGCACGTCGTTCGGCCACTTCACCCCGGCCCCGAGCCCCGTGGTCGCCCGCACCGCGCGCGCCACCGCCAGCCCGGTCAGCAGCGGCAGCCAGCCCCATCGGTCGCGCGGCACGCCCGGGCGCACCGCGAGCGACAGCGTGAGCGCGGCGCCCGGCGGCGTGCTCCACGCGTGGTCGGCCCGGCCCCGGCCGGCCTGCTGGTGCTCGGCGACGAGCAGCCCCCCGTCCGCCCACGCGGGGTCCGCGGCCACCCGCGCGAGCAGCTCGGTGCTGGTCGAGCCCGCCGCGGGCAGCACCTCGCACCGGCGCAGCGGCCCGGCGGGGTGCAGCAGCGCGGCGCGCACCTCGGCGACGCGCAGCGGGGCGCGGGCCGGTCCCTCCGGGTTCGTCTCGTCCACGGGTCCATCCTCGCCCGGCGCGCTCGCGGGGACGTTGTGGCATTCGCACGACCCGGCGCGCGCGAGTCCGTGCCCGTCGCCCAGGTGTGCCGCGCCGTCCGGCCACTAGCCTCGTGCGGGTGACCGACCAGCTCCCGGCGGACCAGACCGCCGCCACGCCCGCCGCCCCCCGGCCCGCCGGCACCGCCGCCAAGGTGGCCGACCTCGCGGACCGGCACCGCCGCGCCGTCGCGGAGCCCGAGCAGACCGCGGCCGAGAAGCAGCACGCCCGCGGCAAGCGCACCGCCCGCGAGCGCATCGAGGCCCTGCTCGACCCGGGCTCCTTCACCGAGCTCGACGCGTTCGTCCGGCACCGCTCGACCAACTTCGGCCTCGACAAGAAGCGCGTCCCGGGCGACGGCGTCGTCGTCGGGCACGGCACGGTCGACGGCCGGCCGATCGCGGTCTACTCCCAGGACTTCACGGTGTTCGGCGGCAGCCTCGGCGAGGTGCACGGCCAGAAGATCACCAAGGTGATGGACCTCGCGCTGCGTACCGGGATGCCGCTGGTCGGCATCAGCGACGGCGGCGGCGCGCGCATCCAGGAGGGCGTCGCGGGCCTCACCCAGTTCGCGGAGATCTTCCGGCGCAACGTCGCCGCGTCCGGCGTGATCCCGCAGATCAGCCTCATCCTCGGCCCCTCGGCCGGCGGCGCGGTGTACTCCCCCGCGCTCACCGACTTCATCGTCATGGCCGACGGCACGTCCAACATGTTCATCACCGGCCCGGACGTGATCCGCGCGGTGACGGGCGAGGACGTCGGCTTCGAGGAGCTCGGCGGCGCGACCACGCACAACACCCGGTCGGGCGTCGCGCACTACCTGGCCTCGGACGAGGACGACGCGCTCGACTACGTGCGCTCGCTGCTGTCCTACCTCCCGCAGAACAACCTCACCGACCCGCCGGCCTACCCGCAGGAGGCCGAGCTCGAGGTCACCGACGAGGACCTCGAGCTCGACACGCTCGTCCCGGACTCGGACAACCAGCCGTACGACATGCGCACCGTCGTCGAGCACGTGCTGGACGACGGCGACCTGCTCGAGGTGCAGCCGCTGTTCGCGCGGAACGTGCTGGTCGGCTTCGGCCGGGTCGAGGGGCACGCGGTCGGGATCGTCGCCAACCAGCCGCTCACGATGGCCGGCACGCTCGACATCGACGCGGCGGAGAAGGCGGCCCGGTTCGTCCGGACCTGCGACGCGTTCAGCATCCCGGTGCTGACGTTCGTCGACGTCCCGGGCTTCCTCCCCGGCACCGACCAGGAGTGGAACGGCATCATCCGCCGCGGTGCGAAGCTCATCTACGCGTACGCGGAGGCGACCGTCCCGCTCGTCACCGTCATCACGCGCAAGGCGTACGGTGGCGCCTACATCGTCATGGGGTCGAAGCAGCTCGGCGCCGACGTGAACCTGGCGTGGCCCACGGCGCAGATCGCGGTCATGGGCGCCGGCGGTGCGGTGAACATCCTGCAGCGCGGGGCGCTCAAGCAGGTGGCCGAGGCAGGCGGGGACGTCGAGGCCGAGCGCGCCCGGCTCACCCGCGAGTACGAGGAGGCCATCGTGAACCCGTGGGACGCCGCGGACCGCGGCTACGTGGACGCGGTCATCGCGCCCGCCGAGACCCGGTCGCAGATCGTGCGCGCGCTGCGCGTGCTGCGGACCAAGCGCGCCGCGCTGCCGCCCAAGAAGCACGGGAACATCCCGCTGTGACCGGCGACCCGCTGCTGCCCGGCCCCGACGACCACGGGGGTCACGACCACGGCGCCCACGACCACGCGGGCGGCGCGCACGGCCCCGAGCCGCTGCCCGGCGTCGACACCGGCGCCATGCACGGCGTGGTGGACGGGCTCGCCGCGGCCCTGCACGAGTACGTGGACACCGCAGCTGGCGTGCGCGCGGAGTTCGGCGCCTCCGAGGCCGACGAGGACCCGCGGGTGCTCGCGCTCGAGTCCCGCGTCTCCGCGCTCAACGCCCGGCTGTACGACCTGCTGCACGAGAGCCTCGGCATGCACTCCGAGCTCACCGGCATGACCTGGGAGGACGACGCCGCGCCGTCCGAGGCGCCCGCCGCGGACGAGGACACCGACGAGTTCCACCTCGGGTTCGTCGTCAGCGTCCCGGCCGCCCCGCACGACCAGTCGATCGACGCCGTGCTCGGCATCGTCGACAACGGGGGCGCCGAGATCGTCGAGCGCCTGCTGGACAGCGGCTTCACCGTCGAGGGCTGGGGGGCGTCCCGCGGGGCGCCCGTCACGTTCGACGACGACGAGGACGGCGGGGACGAGGCGTGAGCGCGGGCGACGCCGCGGCGCTGCCGCACGTCCAGGTCGTCCGCGGCACGCCGGACGACGTCGAGCTGGCGGCCCTGGTGGCCGGGCTGGTCGCCGCGTCGGTGCCCGGCGACGACGTGGTCGAGGAGGCGCTGCCGCGCGCGGGCTGGGCGGACCGCGCCCGCACGCTGCCCGGCGCGCGCGGGGCGTGGCGCACCGGGCCGGACGCCTGGCGGCGCAGCCTGCGCTGACGCGCCGGAAAAGCCCGGGCGCCCCGGCTCGGCGCGGGTAGGGTCGACCGGGTGAGCACTGCACCCGACACCACCGGGGCGCCGCAGCGCCCCGCGACCCCGATCGACGCCGTCGCCGACGCCTACGTCGCCACGACCGCCGCCCTGGACCCGTTCGGCGCGACCGCGCTGGGCGTCCCGGGCCACGACCACGAGGTCACCGACCTGTCCCCCGCCGGGCACGACGCGCGCGCCGACGCGGCCCGCGCCACGCTCGCGCAGCTGGACGGCCTCGCCCCCGCCGACGAGGTGGACGCGATCACGCTCGCCGCGATGCGCGAGCGCCTCGGCCTGGACCTGGAGCTGCACGAGGCCGGCGAGTGGCTCGCCGACCTCAACGTCATCGCCTCGCCCGTCCAGGGCATGCGGGACGTCTTCGACATCATGGCCACCGACGGCCCCGAGGCCTGGGCGACGACCGCCCAGCGGCTCGCCGGGCTGCCGAGCGCCGGCGCGGGCTACGTCGAGTCGCTGCGCCTGGCCGCGTCGCGCGGGCAGGTCCCCGCGATCCGCCAGGTCCGCGAGGCGATCGCGCAGGCGGAGGACCTGGCCGACCCGTCGTCCTCGTTCTTCACCTCCTTCGTCCAGGGCCCGGAGGCCGCGGCCGCGATCGAGGCCGGGGGCGACGCACTGCGCGCCGACCTGGAGCGCGGGGCCGAGGCGGCCCGGCAGACCTACGCCGACCTGGTGACGTTCCTGCGCGACGAGCTCGCCCCGCAGGCGCCCGTCGAGGACGCCGCCGGCCGGGAGCGCTACGCGCTGTGGTCCCGGTACTTCCTGGGCGCGACCGTCGACCTGGACGAGACCTACCGGTGGGGGCTCGAGGAGCTCGCGCGGGTCGTCGCCGAGCAGGAGGCCGTCGCCGCCGAGATCGCCGGCCCCGGGGCCACCGTCGAGCAGGCCGTGGCCGCGCTGGACGCCGACCCGTCGCGCCGGCTCGAGGGCACCGAGGCGCTGCAGCGCTGGATGCAGGAGACCTCCGACGCGGCGGTCGCCGCGCTCGACGGCGTGCACTTCACGATCCCGGACGCCATCCGCACCCTGGAGTGCCGGATCGCCCCGACCCAGAACGGCGGGATCTACTACACCGGCCCGTCCGACGACTTCAGCCGGCCCGGCCGGATGTGGTGGTCGGTGCCGCCGGAGGTCACCACGTTCAACACCTGGCGCGAGAGGACCACCGTCTTCCACGAGGGCGTCCCGGGCCACCACCTGCAGGTCGGCCAGGCGGTCTACAACCGCGCGCAGCTCAACTCCTGGCGCAGGCTGGCGTGCTGGGTGTCGGGCCACGGCGAGGGCTGGGCGCTGTACGCCGAGCGGCTCATGGCCGACCTCGGGCACCTGGACGACCCGGGCGACCGGCTCGGCATGCTCGACGGGCAGCGGATGCGCGCCGCCCGCGTCGTGCTGGACCTCGGCGTGCACCTCGGCCTCGAGGCGCCGGAGCGCTGGGGCGGGGGGACCTGGGACGCCGAGAAGGCGTGGGAGTTCCTCCGCGCCAACGTCAACATGCCGGAGCAGTTCATCCGGTTCGAGCTGAACCGCTACCTCGGCTGGCCCGGCCAGGCGCCCTCGTACAAGATCGGCCAGCGGATCTGGGAGCAGATCCGGGACGGCGCCCGCGACTCCGCGCAGGCCCGCGGCGAGGCGTTCGACCTGCGCGCGTTCCACGCCCGGGCGCTCGGCATGGGCGCGCTGCCGCTCGACGTGCTGCGGACCGCGCTGGCCTGACCGGCGCGGGACGCACGAGGGCCCCCGGACCTGCGCGGTCCGGGGGCCCTCGTGCGTGCGGGGTGCGTCGCGCGGCTCAGGAGGCCAGGAGCGACGGGCCGTACTTGAGCAGGATCGCGGCCACGAACAGCACGAGCACGGCGATCGTCACGTACCAGTCCGTTCCGGAGGCCACGAACCCCCGCGCCCACGGGCCGGCGCGGCCGGGGAGCCGCAGGTGGCCGTCCCGGACGTTCCACCGGGTGAGGCCGGCCCACACCAGCGTCGTGGTCACGGTGATGAGCAGGCACCAGGGGCACAGCGCCTTGATGACGAAGTAGGACTGCAGGAACAGCCACCACGCGAACACCAGCGCGACGGTGTAGAGCGCCTGGGTGCCGAGCATGTACCAGCGCGGGAACCGCACCCCGGCGATGCCCGCGATCGAGATCGCGATCACCACGGACTCGAACGCGATGCCGAGGAACGCGTTCGGGAAGCCGAGCACCTCGGCCTGCGGGGACAGCGCCACGGTGCTGCACGAGATCACCGAGCTGAGGTCGCAGGACAGGGCCGCCGTCGGGTCCTTCGCCAGGTGCCACGCCTCGATCGACAGCACGAACGACGTGAACAGCCCGATGACGCCGGACACGGCCATCTCGATCGCGGTCCGGCGGCGCCACGCCGCGCGCGCCGGGGAGCCGGGGTCGTCGTCCACGGGGTCCTGGTCGAGCAGGTCGGTCGGGTCGGCTGCTGCGCCGCTCGGGCGCGTGGCCCGCGCGCTGTCCTCGGTCACGCCCGTCATCGTCGCATCCCCTCCTGGGAGTTCCCCGGACATCATCGGCACGCGGGCGGTGCCGGCCGAGGGACGTACGTCCCCGACCTGGCCGTACGCTCGCCGGGTGACGACCCTCGTGCTCGCCTCCGCCTCCCCCGCCCGGCTCGCGACACTGCGCGCGGCCGGGATCGAGCCGACCGTCGCGGTGTCGTCCGTCGACGAGCCCGCGGTGCTGGTCGCGGCCGGCGACGTGCCGCCCGCCGAGGCGGTGCTGCTGCTGGCCCGCGCCAAGGCCCGGGACGTCGCGCCGGGGCACGCGGGGTCGCTGGTGCTGGGGTGCGACTCGATGCTCGAGCTCGACGGGCAGGTGCTCGGCAAGCCCGCCGACGCCGCGGACGCCGCCGCGCGGTGGCGGGCGATGCGCGGCCGCAGCGGGCGGCTGCACACGGGGCACTGGCTCGTGGACGGGCGGGACGGCGGCGGCGGTGCGGGCGGCGGCGTGGGCGGGGACGGCGACGGGGCGGGCGACGGCGGCGGCGCGGGCCGCGAGTCGGGCGCCACGTCCACCACGGTCGTGCACTTCGCCGACGTCACCGACGCCGAGATCGACGCCTACGTCGCCACCGGCGAGCCGCTGTGGGTCGCGGGCGCCTTCACCATCGACGGCCTCGGCGGCGCGTACATCACGGGCGTCGAGGGCGACCACCACGGCGTCGTCGGCCTCAGCCTCCCGCTGCTGCGCGAGCTCCTGGCCGCGCGCGGCGTCCCCCTGCACACCCTCTGGACCCGCCTCCCGTCCTGACCCGCCGCCCCGCCCGCACGCGCCGGCCGCGCGGGCCGCGCGCCGCCCCGGACGCGAGCGGGTAGCCGACACGTCGAGGGGGTAGTCGGCGACTGCTCGCTCGACGTGTCGGCTACCCGGTCGGCGCGGCGGTCCGCGGGGTGGCCGGGCCGCCGCGGGGCGGTCGCCGGGCCTCGCGGGTTTGTCGGGGGCGGACAAGGGCGCGCCGGGCCGCGCACCCGGTGCCGCGTGCCCGCTGTGGAACCCTCCAACGGCGCGGGGACCCCGTTGGCCGGTTCGGCGATCTTCGCGGCGCGACCGGCCGCGGGCGTGAACGCCGGAGGCCCCCCGCGTTACGGTGAGCCGTGCCCCGCATCTCGAAGGTCCTCGTCGCCAACCGCGGCGAGATCGCCGTCCGCATCGCCCGCGCCTGCCGCGACGCCGGCCTCGCCTCCGTCGCCGTCTACGCGGACCCCGACCGCGAGGCGCTGCACGTGCGCGTCGCCGACGAGGCGTACGCCCTGGACGGCGCCCGCGCCGCCGAGACCTACCTCGACATCGCCAAGCTGCTCGACGTCGCCCGCCGCTCCGGCGCCGACGCCGTGCACCCGGGCTACGGGTTCCTCTCGGAGAACGCCGAGTTCGCCCAGGCCGTCCTGGACGCAGGGCTGGTCTGGGTCGGCCCGCCGCCCGCCGCGATCCGCGACCTCGGCGACAAGGTGAGCGCGCGGCACATCGCGCAGCGCGCCGGCGCCCCGCTGGTCGCCGGCACACCCGACCCCGTCTCGGGCGCCGAGGAGGTGCACGCGTTCGTCCGCGAGCACGGCCTGCCGGTCGCGATCAAGGCGGCGTTCGGCGGCGGCGGCCGCGGCCTCAAGGTCGCCCGCACCTCCGAGGAGATCGACGAGCTCTACGACTCCGCGGTCCGCGAGGCCGTCGCGGCGTTCGGCCGCGGCGAGTGCTTCGTCGAGCGGTACCTGGACCGGCCGCGGCACGTCGAGACCCAGTGCCTCGCGGACGAGCACGGCACCGTGGTCGTCGTGTCGACCCGCGACTGCTCGCTGCAGCGCCGGCACCAGAAGCTCGTCGAGGAGGCGCCCGCGCCGTACCTCTCGGACGCGCAGCGCGCCCAGCTGGTCGACGCCTCGGTCGCCATCCTCAAGGAGGCCGGCTACGTCGGCGCCGGCACCTGCGAGTTCCTGGTCGCCGCCGACGGGACGATCTCGTTCCTCGAGGTGAACACCCGCCTGCAGGTCGAGCACCCGGTCTCCGAGGAGATCAGCGGCATCGACCTGGTCCGCGAGCAGCTGCGCATCGCCGACGGCGAGCCGCTGGGCTACGACCACGTGGAGACCCGCGGCCACTCCTTCGAGTTCCGCCTCAACGGCGAGGACCCGGCCGCCGGGTTCCTGCCCGCGCCCGGCAAGATCTCGACGCTGCGGTTCCCCGCGGGCCCGGGCGTCCGGGTCGACTCCGGCGTGGTCGAGGGCGACACCGTGTCGGGCGCCTTCGACTCGATGATCGCCAAGCTGGTGGTCACCGGCGCGACCCGGCAGCAGGCCGCCGAGCGCGCCCGCCGGGCCCTGGCCGAGCTGGAGATCGCCGGCATCCCGACGGTCGTGCCGTTCCACCGCGCCGTCATGGCCGAGCCGGCCTTCGTCCCGACCGACCCGGAGCAGCCGTTCGCGGTGCACACGCGGTGGATCGAGACCGAGTTCGCCGACCGGCTGCCCACGCTCACGGGCACGCCCGCCGTCACCGCCAGCGGACCTGACGAGGACGGCGAGCCCACCGAGCTCGAGCGCGTGGTCGTCGAGGTCGGCGGCAAGCGCCTCGAGGTGGTGCTCCCGGCGGCGCTCGCGCTGCGCGCCGGTCGCGGCCGCGCCGCCGCAGCGGGTCCCCGCCGCTCGGCCCCCCGCCGCGCCGCGGGCCGCCCGGCCGCCGCGTCCGGCAACGCCCTCACCTCCCCGATGCAGGGCACGATCGTCAAGGTCGCGGTCGGGGAGGGCGACACCGTGGCCGAGGGCGACCTGGTCGTGGTGCTCGAGGCCATGAAGATGGAGCAGCCGCTGGTCGCGCACCGCGCCGGCACCATCGCGTCCCTGTCCGCCGACGTCGGCGGGATGGTCGCGGCGGGCACCGCCATCTGCGAGATCGTCGACTGACCGCGGTGCCGCGGCGACCCCACCACCCGGGCGACGGGTGGGTCGAGTGCCGGTGCGGCCGCCGGCACTGGGGCACCGCCGGCGCGGCCGGCCTCCTGCTGGCCCGCCCGGCGACGGCCACCGACGCCGCCGCCGTCGTGCTGCAGCACCGCGCGCCCTGGAGCGACCAGGGCGGCACCTGGGGCCTGCCCGGCGGCGCCCGGCACACCGGCGAGTCCGCCGTCGACGGCGCGCTGCGCGAGTCGGAGGAGGAGGCGGGCATCGAGCCCACGTCCGTCCGGGTGGTCGGCGAGCACGTCCTCGACCACGAGGACTGGTCGTACACGACGATCGTGGCCGTCACGTCCGGCCCGGTCGACGCGCGGCCCACCGACGACGAGAGCCTCGCGATCGCCTGGGTCGCGCTCGACGACGTCCCGGCGCTGCCGCTGCTGCCCGCGTTCGCGGACGCCTGGCCGGCCCTGCGCGCGGCGCTGCCGCCCGACGTCGAGGGCGCCGCGTCCTGACGCCCGCGGGCGCCCGCGCGGGGGATGTCGTTCGCCCGCGCGGCACGCCGCCCACTACGTTGACGGCGTGAGCGTCCCCGAAGCCGCACCGCCGTCGGTGCCCGCCGCGTCCGCACCGTCGCCGGCCGGGAGCCCGCTCCCGCCGGACGCCGGCACCGCGACCCGGGTCTCGCTCGTCGCGCTGGTCACCGTCCTCGCGCTCGACGCCGTGCGCGCCGCCGGCCCGGTGCTGAACCGGGCGTTCGCCGTCAGCACCGTCGCCGTCGCCGGCGCCGCGCTGGTCACCTTCCTCGGGGCGGGACTGCTCGCCGCGCTCGCGCTGCTCGGCACCGGCCGCCGTGGCCCGGGCACCGCGTCCGGCCGGACGGCCCCTCGTCGCCGTCGTCGCCCTCGGTGCGGCGCGGCTGGTCACGCAGGTGGTGCACGACGGGACGCGGTTCGCCGCCGGGCTCGTCACGGCCTCGCTCGCCGTCGCCGCGCTGGTGCTGGCGACGACGCTGGTCGCGGGCCGCCCGGGAGGCGGGCGGCAGGCGGCGCTGGGACTCACGCTCGGCACCGGGCTGTCGGCGGGGCTGCAGCTGGCGCTCGGCACCTGGGACCCGCTGTGGCGGGGCGGGGTGCTGGGCAGCGTGGTGGCCGTCGTCCTGGTGCTGCTCGCGGTCGCCCTCGCGTGGGTCGCGCGTCGCGAGACCGCGACCGGACGGCCGCGACGGACCTGGGTGCTCGGCCCCGCGCTCGCGCTGGTCGTGATGGTGCTGGGCAACCCGGCGTTCGCGGCGGCGCAGTCGCACCTGCCGCTGATGGCCGCGGGGACCGCGACCGTGCTGGCGTCGGCGCTCACCGCCTGGCTGCTTCTGGTCCCGCGGATCATGGCCCGTCCCGTGCGCTGGGCCGCGGCCGTCCTGCTGCCGGTCGCCACCGCGGTCGCGTTCCTCACCACCGGGGTCCCGGCGCTCGTCGCGATCCTGGTCGCGGAGGCCGCCGCGGGCGTCGTGCTCACGGTCGCGCTGAAGACCCGCCGGCCCGCGCCGCCCGGGATCCCGCGCACCGCGCTCGCCACCGGCGGCGTCGGGCTCGGGCTCGTCGTCGTGCTGCTGCTCTACCTGCTGGGCTACGACGTGCCGCTCGGCGTCGACAACGCGTGGGTCGTCGTGCTGGCGGCGGCGCTCCTCGCGACCGGCGGCCTGCGGTGGCGCACGCCGGCGGAGCCCGCCGAGGCCGCGGCGCCCACGGCGTCCGAGGCCGGGGCCCGCGAGCCCGCTCCCCCGCTGCGCGCGAACGCGCTGCGGTTCCTCGTGCTGCCGTCCGTCGTGCTCCTGCTGGTCGGCTGGGTGTCCGCGACGCTCGCCGCACCGGCCCCCGCCGCCGACGCGGACCCCGACACGTTCGTGGTGCTCGACTGGAACCTGCACTACGGCGTCGCCGCGCACACCGCCGTCGACCTCGAGCAGATCGCCCGCACCATCGAGGCGCAGGGCCCGGACGTCGTCGCGCTGCAGGAGGTGTCCCGCGGCTGGGTGCTCGGCGGCGGCGCGGACATGCTCACCTGGCTCGGGCACCGGCTCGGCATGCACGTGGCGTTCGCCCCGGCCGCGGACCAGCAGTTCGGCAACGCCCTGCTGTCCCGGACCGAGCTCACCGACGTCGAGGTCGTCGACCTGCCGTACGGCGCCGGGCCCCAGGACCGGTCGGCGCTCACCGCGCGGGTCGCGGGCCCGGGGGGCGAGTCCGTGCGGGTGACGTCGGTGCACCTGCAGCACCGGGACGACAACGTGGACACCCGGCTCGACCAGCTCGCGGCGCTCGAGGCCGCGCTCCCGGACGACGGGCCGTCGGTGCTGGCCGGCGACCTCAACGCCGAGCCGGGCTCCGCCGAGCTCGACGCGCTGGACGAGGCCGGCTGGGTCAGCGCCATGGACACCGCGGGCGCCGAGGGCGTCCTCACCCACCCGAGCAACGAGCCCGCCGTCCGGATCGACTGGGTGCTCGGGCGGGGCGGGGTCGCGTTCGCGGAGGCGCGGGTGCTCGCGGACGACTCGTCGGACCACCTGGCGCTGGTGACGGAGGTCCGGGCGGGCTGACCGCGCCGGGGCCGCCCACGCCCCCGGGGCTCAGCCCTGGTCGGTCCGGTGCAGCACCCGGGCCACCTCGCCGATCGACCCCGACAGCGACGGGTACACCGTGAACGCGTTCGCCACGTCGTCGACCGTCAGGCTGTGCGACACCGCGAGCGTGATCGGGAAGATCAGCTCCGAGGCGCGCGGCGCCACCACGACCCCGCCGAGCACCGTGCCCGCCGTCGAGTGCGCGAACAGCTTCACGAAGCCGTCGCGGACGCCGAGCATCTTGGCGCGCGGGTTCCGGGCCAGCGGCAGCGTGTGCGTGACGAAGTGCGCGTCCCGCTCGATCAGCGCCGTCTCGCTCAGCCCGACGGTCGCGATCTCCGGGGCGGTGAAGATGTTCGCCGCCACCCCGCGCAGCTTCAGCGGCGCCACCGCGTCGCCGAGCGCGTGCGACATCGCGATCCGCCCCTGCATCGCCGCGACCGACGCCAGCGGCAGCACGCCGGTCACGTCGCCGGCCGCGTAGACGCCGCGCGCCGAGGTGCGGGACACCTTGTCGACCTCGATGTGCCCCGACGGCGTGGTGCGCACACCCGACTCCGCGAGGCCGAGGCCCTCGGTGCTGGGGATCGACCCGACCGCCAGCAGCACGTGGGAGCCGTGGATCTCCCGGCCGTCCGCCAGGGTCACGACCACCCCGTCCTCGGTCCGCCGGGCCGCCTGCGCGCGCGAGCGCCCGACGACCTCCATGCCGCGGGTCCGGAACACGTCCTCGAGCATCGTCGCGGCGTCGGCGTCCTCGCCCGGCAGCACCCGGTCCCGGCTCGACACCAGGACGACCTGCGAGCCGAGCGACACGTAGGCCCCGGCGAACTCGGCGCCGGTCACGCCCGAGCCCACCACGATCAGCCGCTCCGGCAGCGCGTCCAGGTGGTAGAGCTGCGTCCAGGTGAGGATGCGCTCGCCGTCGGGCTGCGCGTCGGGCAGTGTGCGGGGCGTCGCGCCGGTCGCCAGGAGGACGACGTCGGCGTCGAGCGTCTCCTCCGCGTCGCCGGTGACCACGACCCGCTCCGGGCCGTCGAGCCGCCCGTGGCCGATGACCACGCGCACGCCCTCGCGCTCCAGCCGGGTGCGGATGTCGTGCGACTGCGCCAGCGCCAGGTCCCGCACCCGGGCGTTCACCGCGGCCAGGTCGATGCTGTGCCGGCGGCTGCGGCCGGTGTCGTGGGCGGGGTCCGCGTCCTCGCCGGGGCCCGCGGGCACGTCCAGGCGGATGCCCAGGTCCGGTGCGCGCTCCGCGATCGTCATCCACTCCGCGGTGGCGATCAGCGTCTTCGACGGGACCACGTCGGTGAGCACGGCGGCGCCGCCGAGCCCGGACCGCTCGACGACGGTCACCTCGGCCCCGAGCCGGCGCGCGACCAGGGCGGCCTCGTAGCCGCCGGGACCGCCGCCGACGACCACGACGCGCGGCGCGGGCCGACCGTCGTCGGCGGGGCCGGGCGCGGGTGCGGCGGCGCTGCTGGTCGAGGAGGCGGGCGGGGCCGCCGCGGCGTCGGGGGCGTCGGCCGCGGCGGGGGTGGTCGCGGCGGGGTCGGCGGGCGCGGGGGTGGGTGTCGACGACGTCACGGGACCATCTTCCCGGTTCGCGCCGCGGACGCACCTCGCGCCACGCCCCGCCCGCTCCCGCACCCTCCTTTCGTCGAGATGGCAACTCTCGACTGTGCGCGGGGGCGCCGGCGCAGTCGAGAGTTGCCATCTCGGCGAGGAGGCGACCGCGCGGTGCGGGACCTTCCGGGGTCCTGCGCGGCGGGTGCGGCCGGTACGCTCGACCGTTGCGACCGCACGTGTCCCGCGCGTCGGGTCGCCACCCGCACCGACCCGCACCACCACCGCCGCACGCACCGCGAGGAGCACCCGCATGGCCGACGACGCCCGTCTCGACGACCTGACCACCGACCCGCTGGCCGTCGCGGCCGACGCCGCCGCGTACCTCGCGGAGGCGACCGGGGTGGAGCAGCACGACGTCGCGCTGGTGCTGGGCTCCGGCTGGGGCGGCGCCGCCGACCTGCTGGGCGAGACCGTCGCCGAGATCGCCGCGCCCGACGTCCCGGGCTTCGCCGCGCCGGCCGTCGTCGGCCACGTCGGCACGATCCGCTCCGTCAAGATCGCCGCGACCGGCAAGCACGCGCTCGTGCTCGGCTCGCGCACCCACCTGTACGAGGGCAAGGGCGTGCGCCGCGTCGTGCACGGCGTCCGCACCGCCGCGGCCGCCGGTTGCTCCACCGTCGTGCTCACCAACGGCTGCGGCGGCCTGAACCCGGCCTTGGGCCCGGGCACCCCGGTGCTGATCCGGGACCACATCAACCTCACGACCGTGTCCCCGCTGGAGGGCGCCACGTTCGTCGACCTCACCGACCTGTACGCCGGCCGGCTCCGCGACGTGGCGCGCGAGGTCGACCCGTCGCTGGACGAGGGCGTCTACGTGCAGTTCCGCGGCCCGCACTACGAGACCCCGGCCGAGGTGAAGATGGCCGGGATCATGGGCGGCGACCTGGTCGGCATGTCCACCACCATCGAGGCCATCGCGGCGCGGCACGTCGGCATGGAGGTGCTCGGCATCTCCCTGGTCACCAACCTGGCGGCGGGCGTCGGCGACGAGCCGCTGTCGCACGCCGAGGTGCTCGAGGCGGGCGCCGCCGCGGGCCCGCGGATCAGCCGGCTGCTGGCGGACATCGTCGGCCGCATCTGATCGACGCGCCGCGCCGCCCGGGGTCCCCGCGGCGGCGCGGCGCCCAGCACGGCACCACCGCGGCCCCAGCGCCGCGCAGCAGGCAGCGAGGTCGGGGCGGGGCGCCCCGGGGAGGACGGCAGACGGATGACCGAGCGCACCGAGACCGGCGCGGACGTGACGGAGCAGGGCGACGCCTGGGCGGAGCTGGCGGGCCGGGTCCGCGAGTGGATCGCGGACGACCCCGACCCGCGCACCGCGGCGGAGCTGACCACGCTGCTCGACCGCGCCGAGGCCGGCGAGCCGTCCGTCTCCGGCGGCGCCTCCCCCGAGGACCAGCAGTCGGCCACCGACGTGCGCGAGGCACGCGAGGACCTGGCCGACCGGTTCCAGGGCCTGCTGCAGTTCGGCACCGCCGGCCTGCGCGGCGCCGTCGAGGGCGGCCCCCACCGGATGAACCGCGCGGTCGTCATCCGCGCCGCGTCCGGCCTGGGCGCCTACCTGCTCGGCGAGCTCGAGGGCGTGTCCCCCGCGCCGCGCGTGGTCGTGGGCCACGACGCCCGGCACGGCTCCGTCGACTTCGCGCGCGACACCGCCGCGGTGCTGACCGCCGTCGGCATCGAGGTCGTCATGCTGCCGCCGTACCTGCCGACGCCGGTCCTGGCGTTCGCCGTCCGGCACCTCGGCGCCGACGCGGGCGTCATGGTCACCGCGAGCCACAACCCGCCGCAGGACAACGGCTACAAGGTCTACCTCGGCGGCCGGGTCGTCACCGACTCCGGCCAGGGCGCGCAGATCGTCCCGCCGATGGACGGCGCCATCGCCGCGGAGATCGCGCGGGTCCCGTCGGTCGCCGCCGTGCCGCGCGCCGCCGAGGGCTGGTCGTCGGTCGGCCCCGAGATCGTCGACGCCTACGTCGCCGAGGTGCTCGGCCTCGCCGACCTGTCCGACGAGGCCCGCGCCCGGCACGCCGCCCTGCGCGTCGTGCTCACCCCGATGCACGGCGTCGGCGGCGGCACCGCCCGCCGGGTGCTCGCCGAGGCGGGCTTCACCGACGTGCACGTCGTGACGCTCCAGGCCGAGCCCGACCCCGACTTCCCCACCGTCGCGTTCCCGAACCCCGAGGAGCCCGGCGCGATCGACCTGGCCGTGGCGCTCGCCGCCGAGGTGCAGGCCGACCTGGTCATCGCCCTCGACCCCGACGCCGACCGCTGCGGCGCGGCCGTGATCGACCCGCGGGCTCGCACGCACATGAGCGCCGGTTCCGCGGGCTCCGACGGCTGGCGGATGCTGCACGGCGACGAGACCGGCGCGCTGCTCGGCAGCGTGACGGCTTCCCGGCTCGGCACGGCGGGCGCGCCGGTGGCGGACGACGCCCCCGTGCTCGCCAACTCGATCGTGTCGTCCCGGCTGCTCGGCCGGATCGCCGCGCACGCCGGCCTCCGGCACGCCCAGACGCTCACGGGATTCAAGTGGATCTCCCGCGTCGAGGGCCTCGTGTACGGCTACGAGGAGGCCCTCGGCTACTGCGTCGACCCGGCGCACGTGCGGGACAAGGACGGCATCTCCGCCGCCCTGACCCTCGCCGGCCTGGCCGCCCGCCTCAAGGCCGAGGGCCGCGCCCCGGTCGACGTCCTGGACGACCTCGCCCGGCAGCACGGCCTGCACCTCACCGACCAGCTGTCGGCCCGGTTCACCGACCTGTCGCAGATCCCCGAGACCATGCAGCGGCTGCGCGAGCACCCGCCGGTCGTCCTCGCGGGCTCGCCGGTCCTGGCCGTCGTCGACCTGGCCGCCGGGTCGGACGCCGACCGCGAGGGCCTGCCCCCGACCGACGGCATCCGGCTGCTCACCCAGGACGACACCCGGGTCATCGTCCGGCCCTCCGGCACCGAGCCGAAGGTGAAGTGCTACCTCGAGGTCGTCGTGCCGGTCGAGGAGCACGCCTCGGTCGCGGCGGTCGGCGAGGCGCGGGTGGCCGCGCGGGCGCGGCTCGACGCGGTGCGCGCGGACGTGGCGGCGGCGCTGGGGCTCTGACGACCTGCCGCCTCGGCGGCGGGACGAGGTAGCGGCCCGTCCCCCGATCGGGGGCGGGCCGTCGTCGTCGGTGCGCACGGCGCCCGCCGCACCGGACCGCCCCGCTACGGTGCCGGTGTGGACAGCGCGACCCCCGCCGCCGCTCGGACCGCCGCCGCGCGTGCGGTCGCCGGGCCGCTGCTCGCGATCGCCCTCGTCGCCGGGGCGGGCGTCGCGGCGCTGTGGCCCGCGGTTCTGGGACTGCCGCCGGACCTGATGTGCCCGGCGGTGCTCCCGGTGCCCTGGTGGTGCTCGGCCGGGGGCGCACGGGCGCACGGGCTGCGCCTCACCGGCGCGCTGCTGGCCGCGGCGGCCGGGGCGGCGGCACTCGCGGTCCTGCTCGGCCGCCGGTGGCCCCGTGCGGCGTGGCTGCTGCCCCTCGCCGTGGGCGCCGCGGGGTGGGCGGCGCACGCGGCCGCGGCACCCTGACCGCATTCCACCCGCGTCGGCCCCGGACGCGCCGACGGCCCGCCCCCCGCTGCCGGGGTGACGGGCCGTCGCTCGAGCGTGCGCGTGCGCGCCGGGGCTCAGTACCCGCCGTCCGCCTCGAAGCCGCCGAGCACCGCGGCGGTGCCGGACAGGCCGAGCCGGGTCGCGCCCGCCTCGATCATCGCGAGGGCGTCGGCCGTGGTGCGGATGCCGCCCGAGGCCTTGATGCCGAGGCGACCGCCGACCGTGGCGTTCATGATCTCGACGGCGTGCACGGAGGCGCCGCCGGCGGGGTGGAAGCCGGTCGAGGTCTTCACGAAGTCGGCGCCCGCGGCCTCGGCGGCCCGGCAGACCTCGACGATCTCGTGGTCGCTCAGCGCGGCCGACTCGATGATGACCTTGAGCACGACGGGCGCCGGGGTGGCGGCGCGCACGGCAGCGATGTCGGCCTGCACGTCGGCGAACCGGCCCTCCTTGGCGGCACCGACGTCGATGACCATGTCGACCTCGTCCGCGCCGTCGGCGACGGAGCGGGCGGCCTCGGCGGCCTTGACGTCGCTGTGGTGCTTGCCCGAGGGGAAGCCGCACACGGTGGCGATCTTGAGGCCCTGCGCGTCCAGCGGCAGGAACGACGGCGAGACGCACACGGAGTACACGCCGAGCGACGCGCCCTCCGTCACGAGCGCCTCGACGTCCGCGCGGGTCGCCTCGGGCTTGAGCAGCGTGTGGTCGACGAACTGCGCCAGCGCGGCGGCGTCGAGGGACTGGGTCATGCGCGGTGCCTTCCTGTTCCGGTCGGTGCGTGACCGGGGGACGATGACCCGGTCGATGAGGTCCTGGCGCTCGTCCGCGTGGACGAACGCGTGGCGGGCGGCGGTCAGGGTGACCGTCCGCACGTCGTCGAGGGTCCAGCCCGCCTCGGTGACGAGCAGGTGCAGCTCGCGGCTGAGGCCGGTGCGGGACTGCAGGCGGTTGTCGGTGTTCACCGTGACGGCGAACCCCAGCCGCAGCAGGGTCGTGACCGGGTGCTCGGCGATCGACGCGGCGGCACCGGTCTGCAGGTTCGACGTCGGGCACACCTCGAGGGCGATGCCGCGGTCCCGGACCCAGTGCGCCAGGCGGCCCAGCACCGGCGCGCCGTCGTCGTCGTGCCGGATGTCGTCGACCAGCCGCACGCCGTGGCCCAGGCGCAGGGCGCCCACGTCGACCGCCTCGTCCATCGAGTCGCGGCCCGCGGCCTCGCCGGCGTGCACGGTCACGGGGAACGGGCGGTACGCAGCTGCGCGAAGGCGGCGCCCAGGGCGCTCGCCGGGAAGCCCGCCTCGGGCCCGGCGATGTCGAAGCCGACGACGCCGCGGTCCCGGTTGGCGAGCGCCAGGGCGGCGATCTCGTCGGCGCGGTCGGACTGGCGCATGGCGCACAGCAGCAGGCGGGCACGGATCGGGCGGCCGTCCGCGGCGGCCTCGGCCTCGCCCTCGGCGAGCCCCTCCAGGACGGCGTCCACGGCCTGCTGGAGCGACAGCCCGCCCTCCTGGTGCAGCTCGGGGGCGAACCGCTCCTCGACGTACACGACGCCGTCGGCGGCCAGGTCCAGCACCGCCTCGCGCGCGACCCGGCGCAGGGCCTTGGGCCGCTGCATGACGGCCAGGGTGTGGCTGAACGTCGCGATGTACGCCTCGAGGCTGCCGCTGTCCGCGGCGTCCCGGAACCAGGCCGCCAGCGCGCCCGGGTCGGTCGTCGGCAGCTCGTGCCCGACCTTCTCCGCGAGCTCCACGACGGTCTGCGCGCGCACGCCCCCGTCGAGGTGGTCGTGCAGCAGGACCTTGGGCAGCGCGACGATCTGCTCGAAGGTCACGGTCATGCGCCCACCGTAGTGGCCGGGTGCCCGGAACCCCGCATCGGGGAGCCGGGCGCCCGGGTGGCCCGTCCGCGGCGCGGGAGACCTCAGGGGTAGTCGTCGCGCTCGTCCTCGGGGACGGGGGTCTTCTGCTCGGCGACGTCGCCCGGGTCGGCCTCGCCGACCAGGTCGGGTCGGGGGTCGTCGGGCTCGTAGGCGCCGTCGCGGGCGTCGCTGTCGTCGTCGGGCCGGACCTCCGGCAGGTCGGTCAGCGCGGGCTCGACGAGCCCGGCGTCGCGCCAGGTCCGGTCGCCGGGAACGGTGCTCATGGCCACTCCTCCGGTCGGCGGCAGGGGTACTCCCCCATCGTGTCCCCGACCCGCGCGTCCCGCCAGGCCGGCCGGGATCGCCGTGCGCGAACGCCCGCCCGCTCCACGGGCCGGGCACGCGCGCCCCCGGGGGCCCGGGCCTCGCGTCGTCTGAAACCGACGGGTTGCGCAACCTCGGCCACGCGGACGAGCGGCCGCGGCGTCAGCGGGCCGGGGTCGGGAGGAGCGCCCAGGCCAGGTGGGTCCAGTGTCCGAGCGCCGGCACCGGGCCGGACGGGGAGCGCAGCGCCGCGCGTGGCAGCGGCAGCACCGCCCCGGCCCCCGGCTCGTAGACCCGGTAGCCGTCGCCCGAGCGCCCGACGGCCAGGACCACGTGCCGCGGGACCGCGGCCCCGAGGCCGCCCGACAGGTCGCCGCCCGAGTACAGCGGCACGGGGATCCCGCGGTCCAGCGCGTGGTCGACCCGCGCGAGCAGGTCGTCGACCTCCGCGGTCCGGGTGTCGTCGACCAGCACCGACCGATACCGCACACCCGGGAACCGGGCCAGGCGCGCGGCGCCCCACGGCGGTGTGCCGAGCGAGCGCGGCCACGGCAGGACGCCGAGGAGCCCCCGGGCCGTGCTGCGCCGGTGCAGCGCCGCCTGGAGCAGCCCCCAGCGCGCCGCCGCGGCCTCCTCCCCGGTGGCCGAGGCGTGCACGACCCGGCCGTCCGGGGTGCGGAACCAGGTCGGGGCGTCGGGGTGGTGCGGGTCGGCGGGCTCGGGCAGGTCCAGGCCGGCGAGCTCGGGCGGGCGCGACCCCTCGGGCAGCCGCCCGGTCACGAGCCAGAGCGCGAGCCGCGGGTCGCCGGCGGCCGCGAGCAGGGCGAGCACGGCCGCGCCGCACGTGGTGCCGTCGACCTGGCGGGCGGCGGCGGTGCCCCAGCGCACCGTGCGGCCGGCGGGCACGTCGAGCGGGGCGAGCACCTGCGCGCGCCGCCGGGCGTCCAGGCCGTCGAGGGCGTCCGCGGGCAGCGCGCCGCGGGCCGCGGCCGCGGCGAGCGCGACGCCGTCGACGCGGGACGCCGCCGGGCCGCCCGTCCGGTCGGCCGCGGCGCGGGCGTCCCCGCCGCCCGGAGCCGGCGGCACCAGCCGCCCACGCAGCCCCCGCAGCACCGTCGTCAGCTGCCCGCTGCGCCACCCCGATCGCGCGCCCACGCCCGCTCCCCTCTCCGGCCAAACGTCCATTCTCACCCGACCGACCCGTCCGCCCCTCGTCGAGTGGGCACTCGATGTCCCCACCGCGGGCCCGGAAGGGACATATGCTGCCCGCTCGGCGACCTGGACGGTACGGAGAGGCCCCGCAGCGCGCGTGCGCTGCGGGGCCTCGCCGCGCCGCTCAGGACGCCGCGATGCGGTCCAGGACCAGCGGGGTCGGCGCCACGGCCTCGGCCGCGACGTCGAAGCCGCCCTCCAGGGCCTCCTTCGCGCGCTCGAACCGCTCCGGGGTGTCCGTGTGCAGGGTCAGCAGCGGCTGCCCCGCGCGGACCGCGTCACCCGGCTTGGCGTGCAGCTCGACGCCCGCGCCGGCCTGCACCGGGTCCTCCTTGCGCGCACGGCCGGCGCCGAGGCGCCACGCGGCGATGCCCACCGCGTACGCGTCGAGCCGGGTCAGCACGCCGTCGGCGGGCGCCAGCACCTGCTCGGTGTGCCGCGCGACCGGGAGCGTCGCGTCGGCGTCGCCGCCCTGCGCCTCGATCATCCGGCGCCAGACGTCCATCGCGCGGCCGTCGGCCAGTGCAGCCCGCACGTCCTCGCCGGGGCGACCCGCGGCGGCCAGCATCTCCTCGGCCAGCGCCACCGTGAGCTCGACGACGTCGGACGGGCCGCCGCCCGCGAGCACCTCGAGCGACTCCCGGACCTCGAGCGCGTTGCCCGCGGTGAGGCCGAGCGGCGTCGACATGTCGGTGAGCAGCGCGACGGTGTTCACGCCGGCGTCGGTGCCCAGGTCGACCATGGTGCGCGCGAGCTCGCGGGCGCGGTCCAGGTCCTTCATGAAGGCCCCGGAGCCGACCTTGACGTCCAGCACCAGCGCGCCGGTGCCCTCGGCGATCTTCTTGCTCATGATCGACGACGCGATGAGCGGGATCGCCTCGACGGTGCCGGTGACGTCGCGCAGGGCGTAGAGCTTGCGGTCGGCGGGCGCGAGACCCGAGCCGGCCTGGCAGATCACGGCGCCGGGGCCGTCGAGCTGCGCCATCATCTCGTCGTTCGACAGCGCCGCACGCCAGCCCGGGATGGACTCGAGCTTGTCGAGGGTGCCGCCGGTGTGGCCGAGGCCGCGGCCGGACAGCTGCGGGACCGCGACGTCGAACACGGCCACCAGCGGGGCGAGCGGCAGGGTGATCTTGTCGCCGACGCCGCCGGTCGAGTGCTTGTCGGCGGTGGGTCGGCGCAGGCCGGAGAAGTCCATCCGCTCGCCGGAGGCGATCATCGCGGCGGTCCACCGCGAGATCTCCGCGCGGTCCATGCCGTTGAGCAGGATCGCCATGTTGAGGGCGGACATCTGCTCCTCGGCCACGACGCCGCGGGTGTACGCGTCGATGACCCAGTCGATCTGGGCGTCGGTCAGGCGGTGCCCGTCGCGCTTGGCGACGATGACGTCGACGGCGTCGAACTTCTCGGTGCTCACTGCGACTTCCTCTCGACCAGGTCGGACGGCCCGAACGCGTCGGGCAGCACCTCGGTCATCGGCTTGATCCCGCTCACCGTGTCGACGAGCAGGTCGGGACCCCCGTGCTCCCAGAGGAGCTGGCGGCAGCGGCCGCACGGCATGAGGGCGTTCCCGTGGGCGTCCACGCAGGCGAACGCCACGAGGCGCCCGCCGCCGGACACGTGCAGCCCGGACACGAGCGCGCACTCGGCGCACAGGGTCAGGCCGTAGGAGGCGTTCTCGACGTTGCAGCCGACGACCACGCGGCCGTCGTCCACCAGCGCCGCGACGCCGACGGGGAACTTCGAGTACGGGACGTACGCGCGGTGCATCACCTCGGTGGCGGCGGCACGCAGGGCGTCCCAGTCGATCTCCGGCACAGCCGGTCTCCTGTTCTCCCCGGGTGACCGGGGCGTCTCACGGCACCTGCTCGGACGCTCCCGAGTGTGCCCGTGAAGCACGACCGCCGCCGCCCTGCGCGGGCGACGGCGGTCGTGACGTGCTCACTTCACGTAGGCGATGCCCTCCGCGGCGGGCGCGCGCACCCGGCCGACCAGGCCGGCGACCGCGAAGATCGTCACCACGTACGGGGTCATCAGCATGATCTGGCTCGGGATCGGCGTGCCGATGATGCCGAGCACCACCTGCAGGTTGTCCGCGAAGCCGAACAGCAGGGCCGCGGCCAGCGCGCCCTTCGGGCTCCACCGGCCGAGGATCATCGCGGCGAGGGCGATGAAGCCCTTCCCGCCGGTCATCTCCTTGCCGAACGCCAGGCCGTTCGCGACCGTGAAGAACGCGCCGCCGAGGCCGGCGATGGCGCCGCCGAGCAGCGTGTTCCACACGCGGGTGCGGTTGACCTTGATGCCGACGGTGTCGGCGGCCTTCGGGTGCTCGCCGACGGCCCGCATGCGCAGGCCCCAGCGGCTGCGGAACACCAGGACCTGCAGCACGATCACCACGACGTACATGAGGTACACGAGGATCGTCTGCCGGAACAGCACCGGGCCGATGATCGGGATGTCCGACAGCCCCGGGATCGCGAGCGTCGGCAGGCGCGGCGGCGCGTTCAGCGTGTCGGCGTTCTCCTTGAGCACGGTGGAGAACAGGTAGCTCGTGATGCCCACGACCAGCACGTTGAGCACGACGCCGACGATGATCTGGTCGACCACGTACTTGATCGCGAACGCGACGAGCAGGGCGGAGACGAGGGCACCGGCGATGGGCGCGGCGATCAGGCCGACGTAGGCGCTGGACGTGATGGTCGCGACCACGGCGGCGAGGAACGCGCCGGCCAGCAGCTGCCCCTCGATCGCGATGTTGATGATGCCGGACCGCTCGCTGACCAGGCCGGCGAGGGCGCCGAACACCAGCGGAACCGCGAGGAACAGCGACCCCTGCAGCAGGCTCGTGAGGGGCAGCGGCTGCGCCTTGCCCGCCACGGCCCACGTGAGCAGGGCGAACACCAGCGCGACCGCGTAGACGGCGGGCAGCCAGACGCCGACCTTGCGGCGGGTCCGCGCGGCCTGGAACGACCAGGCCGCGAGCCCGAGGGCGATCAGGCAGAGCACGATCGCGGTGAGCTTGGACGGGACGGAGAACGCGATGTTCTCCCCCGGCGCGAACATGGTGAACGAGGTCTCCCGGCCCGAGGCGGGCAGGATGCCGAACAGGAGCAGCGCGACCGCGGCGACGGCGCCGTAGGCGATCGGCACCTTGTACGAGATCGGCGGCAGCGGCTTGCCCGCCGCGGCGCGCGCGGGGGCGGGGGCGGCGACGGCGCTCACGCGGCGGCCTCCTTGACGACGGGCGCGGCGAGCTCGGCCGGCTGGGCGCCGGGACCGCGGGGGGACGGGAGGCGGAACACCGCGCGCACCAGCGGGGGCGCCGCGATGAACAGCACGACGAGCGACTGGACGACGAGCACGATGTCGATCGGCGTGCCGGTGCGGGACTGCATCGCGAACCCGCCGGCGCGCAGGGCGCCGAACAGCAGGCCGGCGAAGAAGGTGCCGAGCGGCTTGGACCGGCCGAGCAGCGCGACCGTGATCGCGTCGAACCCGAAGCTGGCCGCGATGCCGGCGGTGAGGACCTTCTCGGTCCCGAGCACCTGCGCGGTGCCCGCCATGCCGGCGAGGCCGCCGGCCACGAGCATGACCAGCAGGTACATGCGGTTGACGTTGATGCCCGCGGTGCGGGCGGCGCTCGGGTTGGACCCGACCGCGCGGAACGCGAACCCGATCGTCGACCGGTTCATCAGCCACCAGACGAACACGGCGGCGAGGATCGCGACGACGAAGCCGAGGTGCAGCCGGAACTGCGGGCCGAGCAGCTGCGGGTACAGCGCGTTCTCGGCGATCGGGGGCGACACCGGGTTGTTGCTGTCGCCGCGCTTGAACGCCGACGTGGTCAGCAGGTAGCCCACCAGGTAGATCGCGATGTTGTTGAGCATGATCGTGACGATCACCTCGTTGGCCCCGGTCCGGGCCTTGAGGTAGCCGGCGATGCCGGCCCACAGGCCGCCGCCGATGACGCCGCCGATCACCGCGAGCAGCAGGTGCAGCACGGGGGGCAGGTCCCAGGCGAAGCCGATGTAGCCGGCGAAGATCGCGCCGAGGATGATCTGGCCCTGCGCACCGATGTTGAACATGCCGGCCCGGAAGCCGATGCCCAGGCCGAGGCCCGCGAGGATCAGCGGGACGGACCAGGTCATCGTCTCGGTGATCGGGCGGATCCCGCGGGCGAACGTCGCGGCGCCCGGGTCGAAGACGGCGCCCTGGAACAGCGCCACGTAGGCGCCCCAGACGGCGTCCCAGGCCGCCGAGAAGAAGTCCGCCGGCCGCGCGAAGAAGTACCCCGCGGCGTCCTGCACGGCGCTGTCGGCGGCCGCGATCAGCACGCCGGAGATGACGAGCGCGAGCACCAGGGCGGCGACCGTCACCAGCCAGCTGCTCTCCAGCATCTCCCGCAGCGCGCCCTGGGCGCGGGACTCGAGGCCGTCGTCGCGGCGCGCCGGCGCGGTGGACCCGGCCGGCGGCTGCTCGGGGGCGGGGGTCGCCTGGCTCACTTGCTCTCCTCCTCGGAGGCCTCGATGTCGGCCTCGCCGAGCACGGTGTGGTGGGTCGCGGCCTGCTGCACGGCCTCGGCCTGCGGGACGCCGGCCATCATCAGGCCGAGCACGTCGCGGTCGGTGCCGCCGGGCACGATGCCGACGATCCGGCCGCGGTACATGACCACGATCCGGTCCGCCAGGGCGAGCACCTCGTCGAGCTCCGTCGAGACGATGAGCACCGGGGTGCCGGTGTCCCGCTCCTGCACGATCCGCTTGTGCACGAACTCGATGGACCCGACGTCGAGGCCCCGGGTGGGCTGGGACGCGATGAACAGCCGCAGCGGGCGGGACATCTCGCGGGCCAGGACGACCTTCTGCTGGTTGCCGCCGGACAGCGTGCCGGCGTGCGCCTCGGTGGACGGCGTGCGGACGTCGAACTCGACGGTCCGGCGCTCGGCGTTCTCCTGGACCCGCTTGGGGTCCAGGGAGATGCCGCGGGCGAACGGCGCGCGGTCGTACAGGTCGAGGATGAGGTTCTCGGCGACCGAGAAGTCGGCGACGACGCCGTCCTCGGTCCGGTCCTCGGGGACGAACCCGACCCCGGCGTCGAGCACCTGCTTGACCGTGCGGCCGACCAGCTCGGTGCCGTCGAGGACGACGGACCCGGCGACCGGCTGCTCCAGGCCGAGGATGACCTCGGTGAGCTCGGTCTGGCCGTTGCCCTGCACGCCGGCGACCGCCACGATCTCGCCCCGGGCCACGTCGAACGACACGTCGTCGACCTGGCGCACGCCGGCCTCGTCGAGCACGGAGAGGTTCCGCACCTGCAGGGCGACCTCGCCTGCCTGCGCGGGCGCGCGGTCGACGCCGAGCGAGACGGACCGGCCGACCATGAGCGAGGCGAGCTCGGTCTCCGCGGCGTCGGGCCGTGCGCTGCCGACGACCTTGCCGCGGCGGATGACCGTGATCCGGTCCGCGACGGCGCGGACCTCACGGAGCTTGTGCGTGATGAAGACGATGGACGTGCCCGCCGCCTTGAGCTGCCGCATGATCGCGATGAGCTCGTCGGTCTCCTGCGGCGTCAGCACCGCGGTGGGCTCGTCGAGGATCAGGACCTTCGCGTCCCGGGACAGCGCCTTGATGATCTCGACGCGCTGCTGCGCGCCGACCGGGAGGTCCTCGACCAGGGCGTCGGGGTCGACGTCGAACCCGAACCGGTCGGAGATCTCCTTGACGCGGCGGCGCGCCGCGGTCAGGTCGAGCATGCCGCCGCCCTTGACGGGCTCGTACCCGAGGACGACGTTCTCCGCGACGGTGAACACCGGGACCAGCATGAAGTGCTGGTGCACCATGCCGATGCCCGCGGCCATCGCGTCGCCCGGGCCGGCGAACTCCACGGCCCGCCCGTCCACGAGGATCTGGCCCTCGTCCGGGTCGTAGAACCCGTACAGCACGTTCATCAGGGTGCTCTTGCCGGCACCGTTCTCGCCCAGCAGCGCGTGGATCTCGCCGGGCTCGACCACCAGGTCGATGTGGTCGTTCGCCACCAGGGCGCCGAAACGCTTGGTGATCCCCCGCAGCTCGAGCTTCACGTGGGACTGCTCCTTCGGTCGATCGTGTCGCTGCGCACACTAGGCCAAACCGGACGGCCGGAGACAGCCGCAAGGTCCCGGGTGCGCGGGTGAACGCAGCGGTGGCCCGGGCAGGCGTCCTGCCCGGGCCACCACGGCGCTGGTGTCAGTTCTGGCTCGGGGACTCCACGACCAGGTCACCGGAGATGATCTGGGCCTTCAGGTCCTCGACGGCCGTCTTGACCTCGGCCGGCACCTTCGCGTCGAAGTCGTGGAACGGCGCGATGCCGATGCCCTCGTTCTCCAGGGTGCCCACGTACGGGTCGGAGGAGAAGCTGCCCTCGGAGGCCTCCTTGACCGTGTCGAACACGGCCTGGCCGATCTCCTTCATGACCGAGGTCAGGATGATCGAGGAGTAGTCGGGCGAGGTCTCGAACCAGTCGGCGTCGACGCCGACGATCGCGACGTCCCCGGCCTCCTGCGCGGCGGCGGCGGCACCGAGGCCGACCGGGCCGGCGACGGGCATGATGACGTCCGCGCCCTGGTCGATGAAGCCCTTGGCCAGGTTCTGGCCGTTGGTCTGGTTCTCGAAGTCACCGGTGAAGGACCCGGTCTGGGCCTCCTTGTCCCAGCCGAGGACCTTGACGTCGGCGCCGTTGTCCTCGTTGTACTTCGCGACGCCGTCGGCGAAGCCGTCCATGAAGATCGAGACCGACGGGAGCTGGATGCCGCCGAAGGTGGCGACGGTGCCGGTGGTGGAGGTGCCCGCGGCGACGTAGCCGGCGAGGTACGCGGCCTCCTGCGTGTTGAACAGCAGCGGCTTGGCGTTGTCCAGCGTCACCGGGTTGAAGTCGGCGTCGGTGAACGCGGAGTCGATGAGCGCGAACTCGATGTCCGGGTTGGCCTCGGCGGCCTCCTGGATCGGGTCCTCGAGCAGGAAGCCGACGCCGATGATCAGGTTGCAGTCCTGCTGCACCAGCGAGTCGATGTTCGGCGTGAAGTCGGTCTCGGCGGTCGACTCGACCTTGACCTCCTCGATGCCCAGCTCGGACTTCGCGCGGTCGAGGCCCTCGGCGCCCGACTGGTTGAAGGACTTGTCCTCGAAGCCGCCCGAGTCGGAGACCATGCAGGCCTTGAAGTCGGAGCCGCCGGTGTCGCCGCCGCCGGCGGTGCTGTCGGACTCCTCCGGCGCGCTGCCGCAGGCGGCGAGGGCGAGCGCGACAGCCCCGGTGAGGGCGGCCGCACGGATGATCTTCTTCACGCGATGCTCCTGCTTCTCGTCGTCGACCGGTCCGCTGAGGCCCGCCCTGTCACCGCGAGCGACGCTGCGCGCGGGACGGTCGGGGTCGTCCGGTGTTCGTCGTGAACACTAGCCACGCGCAGGTGACGACTGTGTTACGGAGCACTCTCCCGGGCCCTTCGTTACTGACTTGGAACATTCGTCCGCGCCCCGGATCACCCGACCGGCCCAGCGGGCCCCGCCGAGCGGCGTCAGCCCCCGGGCGTCGCGCCGACGCGCAGCGCCGCCCGGGCGAGCAGCGCGGCGCCCGCGGCGATCGCGCGCTCGTCGACGACCAGGTCGCCCTGGTGGATGTCGTAGGTCCGGCCGCCCGGCGTCCGGGTGCCCAGCCGGGCCATCGCGCCGGGTACGCGGGTGAGGTACCAGGCGAAGTCCTCGCCGCCGAGCGACTGCTCGGTCAGCTGCACGGACTCCTCGCCGAGGACGTCGCGCGCCGCGGCCTCGAGCACCGCGACCGCGCGCTCGTCGTTCTCCACCGGCGGGACGCCGCGCTGGTGCCGTACCTCGACCTCGACGCCGTACGGCGCGACGACCTGCTCGACCGCGTCGTGCAGGACCTGGGACGCCTTCTCCCACGCGCGGACGTCGAGGCAGCGCAGCGTGCCGCGCACCGACCCCGAGGCCGGGATCGCGTTGTGCGCCGACCCCGCCTGGACGGCGCCCCAGGTGAGGTTGACCCCCGAGCGCGGGTCGAGCCGCCGCCCGAGGACCGCGGGCACCTGGGTGATGACCTGGCCGAGCGCGTACACGAGGTCGGCGGTGAGGTGCGGGCGCGAGGTGTGCCCGCCCGGCCCGGTGAGCACGACGGTGATCTCGTCGGACGCCGAGGTGATCGGGCCGATCCGGCTGCCGATCCGGCCGACGTCGACCTTGGGGTCGCAGTGCAGCGCGAAGATCCGCCCGATGCCGTCCATCGCGCCCGCCTGCAGCACGTCGAGCGCGCCGCCGGGCTGCACCTCCTCGGCGGGCTGGAACACCAGCCGCACGCCGGTCGGCAGCTCGCCCGCCTCGTGCAGCTCGGCGAGCACGAGCCCGGCGCCGAGCAGCGCCGTGGTGTGCACGTCGTGGCCGCAGGCGTGCGCGACGCCGTGCACCGTGGACGCGTACGGCAGCCCCGTGGTCTCCTGCACCGGCAGCGCGTCGATGTCCGCGCGGAGCGCGATCCGGCGGCGGCCGGTCTCCACGGGGCTCGGGCCGATGTCGCACGTGAGGCCGGTCCCGGGGAGCAGCCGCGGCGACAGGCCGGCGAGCCGCAGCCGCTCCGCGATCACGCGGGTGGTGCGCTGCTCGGTGCGGCCGAGCTCCGGGTGGGCGTGGATGTCGCGCCGGATCTCCACCAGCTCGGGCTGCAGGGTGGCGACGAGCTGGCTGACCCGGGTGGCGTCGACGATCACCCTGCCGACCCTAGCCGTCCGCGCAGGTGGCGGCAGGTCCGCGTCCGCGCCCGGCGACCCCGCGAGCCGTCAGAGCAGGTCGTCGCGACCCCGGCCGCGCCAGCCATCGACGGCCTGCTTCACGGCCTGCGCGTGCGCCCGCGTGGTGACCAGCACCGCGTCGGCGGTGTCGACCACGACGGCGTCCGGGACGCCCAGCACCGTGACGGCCCGGCCGGCCCCCGGCACGACGACGGCGCCTGCGGCGTCCAGCCGCTGCACGAGCGCGTCGTCGCCCAGCGTGCGCCCGCCGTCGACGCCGACGGCCGGCAGCAGCGCCGCCAGCGAGTCGAAGTCGCCCACGTCGTCCCACGTGAAGGAGCCCGGCACCACGGCGACGCCGCCCGCGGCCGCGACCGGCTCGGCGATGGCGTGGTCGATGGCGATCTTGGTCAGCCCGGGCCAGGTCTCGGCGAGCACGGTCTCCCGGCGCTCCGGGTCCGCCCAGGCGGCGGCGATCTCCCGCAGGCCCGCCGCCAGCGGGGGCAGCTGCCGGGCGAGGTGGTCGAGCAGCACGCCCGCCTGCACGAGGAACATGCCGGCGTTCCACCAGTAGTCCCCGGTCGCGAGGTACTCGGCCGCGGTCTCGGCGTCGGGCTTCTCGGTGAACCCGGCGACGTGCCGCGCGCTGGGGGCGCCCTCGGCCCCGAGCGCGTCGGCGGCGCGGATGTAGCCGAACGCGGTCGACGGCTCGGTGGCCTCGATCCCGATGGTGACGACGTAGCCCGCGCGGGCGGCGGCGACCCCCTCGGTCACGGCGGACCAGAAGCCGTCGAGGTCGTCGATCACGTGGTCGGCGGCGAACGAGCCGAGCACGACGTCGGGGCCGTGCCGCTCGGCGAGGATCGCGGCGGCGAGGCCGATGGCCGCCATCGAGTCGCGCGGCGAGGGCTCGGCGACGACCTGGCCCGGGCCCAGCTCCGGCAGCTGCGCCGCCACGGCCTCCGCGTGCCGCACGCCGGTCACGACCAGGACGCCGTCGCGGCCGGTGAGCGGCAGCAGACGGTCGACGGTGCCCTGCAGCAGGGTGCGGCCCGTGCCGGTCAGGTCGTGCAGGAACTTCGGGGAGCCCTGGCGGGACAGCGGCCACAGCCGGGTGCCGGCTCCCCCGGCGGGGACGACGGCGTGGAAGCCGTCGATCGGGCGGGGCGGCACGGGCGACGCGGGCGTGGCGGGGCTCGACATGCCGCGCAGCGTATCGGGAGGAACCGGACCGCGGTCGTCCCGGCGTCACCCGTGCGGGTGGCCCGGTCGCGACGCGGGCCGGACCAGGGACCCAGGTCCCGAGCACCGTGTGCGCTTGGTCACATCGGGCCCGATCCGGGCCCCCACGGCAGGGTGACCCAGCGCACGATCACTACAGTGATCGGACCGGACACAGCAGTCCCGCCCGAACTCGCCAGGAGGCCACCCGTGCCCACTGCGCCTGCCGAAGCCCGCGACGACGCCGCCCCCACGGCCAAGCGGATCCCCGGCGGCACCCTCTACCGCGGCCGCGAAGGCATGTGGTCCTGGGTCGCCCACCGGATCACCGGCGTGCTCATCTTCTTCTTCCTGCTCGTGCACGTGCTCGACACGTCGCTCGTGCGGGTCTCCCCCGAGGCGTACAACGCCGTCATCGGGACCTACAAGAACCCGATCATGGGGCTCGGCGAGGCCGGCCTCGTCGCCGCCATCGTGTTCCACGCCTTCAACGGCATCCGGATCATCCTGGTCGACTTCTGGTCGAAGGGCGCGAAGTACCAGCGCGTGATGCTCTGGGTCGTGCTCGGCCTGTTCGTCGTGACGATGGCGGGCTTCCTGCCGCGGCACCTGATGCACGTCTTCGGAGGCGAGTGATGACCACGATCGCCGCCCCCCGCACCCGGGGCGCCGGGCCCGGCCGCCGGACCTCGCGCGGCAACTGGGAGCTGTACGGCTGGGTGTTCATGCGCGCGTCCGGCGTCGTGCTGCTCGTGCTGATCTTCGGCCACCTGTTCGTGAACCTGGTCGCCGGCGAGGGCATCTCCGCCATCGACTTCGGGTTCGTCGCCGGCAAGTGGGCGTCCCCGTTCTGGCAGATCTGGGACCTGCTGATGCTCTGGCTCGCGATGATCCACGGCACCAAC
Organism: Cellulomonas sp. Y8; assembly: GCF_008033115.1. NCBI lineage: Bacteria > Bacillati > Actinomycetota > Actinomycetes > Micrococcales > Cellulomonadaceae > Cellulomonas > Cellulomonas sp. Y8. Next base: position 3,250,210 of record NZ_CP041203.1, on the reverse strand, counting down.
GGCGTCCGGACGATCATCAACGACTACGCCGAGCGCGACGGCACCCGCCTGGTGCTCAAGCTCGCGCTCTACACGGCGTTCACCGTGGTGGTCGTGCTCGGCACGCTGGTGATCTTCACCTTCGACCCGTGCCCCGCGAACAGCCCGGCGGACCTGCTGCCGTCGTTCTGCACCGCCTGACGCCCTCATCTCGCACCCCCGCATTCGCTTGGAGGCATCGACCCCGATGCAGACCCACCAGTTCGACGTCGTGATCGTCGGCGCCGGCGGCGCCGGGATGCGCGCCGCCCTCGAGTCGTCCGCCCGCACCCGCACGGCGGTCATCTCGAAGCTGTACCCGACCCGCTCGCACACCGGCGCGGCCCAGGGCGGCATGTGCGCCGCGCTCGGCAACGTCGAGGACGACAACCCCGAGTGGCACACCTTCGACACCGTGAAGGGCGGCGACTACCTGGTCGACCAGGACGCCGCGACGATCATGGCCAACGAGGCCATCGACGCGGTGCTCGACCTGGAGCGCATGGGCCTGCCGTTCAACCGCACGCCCGAGGGCCGGATCGACCAGCGCCGGTTCGGCGGCCACACCCGCAACCACGGCGAGGCCGCCGTGCGCCGGGCCTGCTACGCCGCGGACCGCACCGGGCACATGATCCTGCAGACGCTGTACCAGCAGTGCGTGAAGAACGAGGTCGCGTTCTTCAACGAGTTCTACGTGCTGGACCTGATCCTCACGCACGACCTCACCGGCCGGGAGGTGCCCGACGGCGAGGACGTCGCGGTCTCGGGCGTCGTCGCCTACGAGCTGTCGACCGGCGAGATCCACGTGTTCCGCGCCAAGTCCGTGGTCCTCGCGACCGGCGGCGCCGGCAAGATCTACAAGACGACGTCGAACGCGCACACCCTCACCGGCGACGGCATGGCCCTGGCCTACCGCCGCGGGCTGCCGCTGGAGGACATGGAGTTCTTCCAGTTCCACCCGACCGGCCTGGCCGGCCTCGGCATCCTGCTCTCCGAGGCCGCGCGCGGCGAGGGCGGCATCCTCCGCAACGCCGACGGCGAGCGCTTCATGGAGCGGTACGCCCCCACCATCAAGGACCTCGCGCCGCGCGACATCGTCGCCCGGTCGATGGCCAACGAGGTGCGCGAGGGCCGCGGCGCCGGGCCGAACAAGGACTACGTCCTGCTCGACCTGACGCACCTGGACCCCGCGCACATCGACGCGAAGCTCCCGGACATCACCGAGTTCGCCCGGACCTACCTCGGCATCGAGCCCTACACGGAGCCCGTCCCGGTGTACCCGACGGCGCACTACGCGATGGGCGGCGTGCCGACGAACGTCGAGGGCGAGGTCCTGCGGGACACCACCCACGTGGTCCGCGGGCTGTACGCCGCCGGCGAGGTCGCGTGCGTCTCGGTGCACGGGTCGAACCGGCTCGGCACCAACTCGCTGCTCGACATCAACGTGTTCGGCAAGCGCGCCGGCATCTCGGCCGCCGAGTACGCCGCCGGGGCGTCGTGGGTGGACCTGCCCGCCGACCCGGCCGCGGCCGTCGTCGAGGAGCTCGAGGACATGCGGAACCGCCCCCAGGGCGAGCGCGTCTCCGACGTCCGCCGCGAGCTGCAGCAGACGATGGACACCAACGCGCAGGTCTTCCGCACCGCCGAGTCGCTGCGCCAGGCGTTCCAGGACATCCAGGTGCTCCAGGAGCGCTACACGCGGGTGTCCGTCCAGGACAAGGGCCGGATGTTCAACACCGACCTCATCGAGGCGATCGAGCTGGGCTTCCTGCTCGACATCGCCGAGACCGTCGTCGTCGGGGCGCTCAACCGGCGCGAGTCCCGCGGCGGGCACTTCCGCGAGGACTACCCGAAGCGCGACGACGCCGGGTTCATGGAGCACACCATGGCCTACCGCCGGCAGCCCGGCGTGCCGGTCGACTCCCCCGCGCTCTCCGCGCCGAAGGGCGAGGAGGTCCCGCCGCCGGGGCCCGGCCGCCCGGTCGTGCTCCTGGGCACCAAGCCCGTCGTGACCACCGTGTACCAGCCGATGGAGCGGAAGTACTGATGACTGCTGTCGCAGAGCGCTCGGCCGCCGCCGAGCCCAAGGCCGGCGAGATCCCGTCGTTCGAGGTCACCCTCAAGATCCGCCGCTACACCCCCAGAGACGCACGGCGACGAGGCGTACTGGGAGGAGCACACGGTCACCGCCCACGGCACCGACCGCCTGCTCGACGCGCTGCACAAGATCAAGTGGGAGTCCGACGGCTCGCTCACGTTCCGGCGGTCCTGCGCCCACGGCGTGTGCGGCTCGGACGCCATGCGGATCAACGGCCGCAACCGGCTGGCGTGCAAGGCCCTGCTCAAGGACCTCAACCCGGACAAGCCGATCACCGTCGAGCCGATCAAGGGCCTGCCGGTGATCAAGGACCTCGTGGTCGACATGGAGCCGTTCTTCGCCTCCTACCGCGAGATCATGCCGTTCCTCATCACCACCGGCACCGAACCGTCCCGCGAGCGGCTCCAGTCCCCCGAGCAGCGCGCCCGGTTCGACGACACCACCAAGTGCATCCTGTGCGCCGCGTGCACGAGCTCGTGCCCGGTGTTCTGGACCGACGGCCAGTACTTCGGCCCCGCGGCGATCGTCAACGCGCACCGGTTCATCTTCGACAGCCGCGACGAGGGCGGGCGCGCAGCGCCTCGAGATCCTCAACGACAAGGAGGGCGTCTGGCGCTGCCGGACCACCTTCAACTGCACCGAGGCCTGCCCCCGCGGCATCGAGGTCACCAAGGCGATCCAGGAGGTCAAGCGCGCGATGATCACCCGCGCGTTCTGACCCTCCGGCACGGCGACGGCCCGGTCCCCCGCGCGGGGGGCCGGGCCGTCCCCGTCCCCGGGGCCGCGACCGCGCCGGTGTGTCCGCGTGCTCGTCCCCCGCGCCCGGGCGTGGCCCCGGGGGTGGGACGGTGGAAGGTTGTGACGGACACGCCCACGGCGTGTCCGTCACAACCTTCCACCGTCGCGGCGGGCGCCGAGCCGTGCGGCGAGCGAGACCCCCGACAGCAGCAGGACGACGTAGCCGATGACCAGGGCCACGACGCCGACGGCGCCCCCGAGCACCGCACCCCGGCCACCGCCGACGACGTAGCCGACGCCGGCGCCGCCACCGACGACCACCAGCACGGCCGCGGCGGTGACGGCGATCTCGACGAGCCCGTCGAGCAGGCCGCGCGCGCGAGGGCTCGCCCGACCCCGTCCGGTCGTCTCCCGGCGCGGGCGTCACCCGTGTCTGTCACGTGCCGAGGCTATGCGCGAGCGGGCCGGCGCACGACCTCCTCGTCCTGCGCGGCGGGAGCTGTGCGCCAGAGCGCGGACCGTCGCCGTGCCAGGGCACGCTCCCGCGCGGCCCGGGCACGCCCCTGCCAGCGTGCGCGTGCGGTCGGGGTGGCGAGGTCGACCGAGGTCGCGCGCAGAACCTCGAGGCCCAGCGCCTGCAGCCGCTCCTGCCGCCGGGCGTCCGCGCTGCGGCGCTCGGCCGCGCTGTGCACCGCGCCGTCGTACTCAGCGACGACGCCGCTGGACTCGTCGAGGAGGTCGACCCGGGCGACGAACCGGCCGTCCGCGTCGAGGACGACCGGGTTGCAGCGCGGCACCGGCAGGTCCGCCGCGAGCCAGATGAGCCGCATCCGGGACTCCTGCGGCGACTCGACGCCGTCGGCCGACGCGGCGAGCGCACGCCGTGCCTCCGCGCTCCCCCGCCACCGCGACCGCTCGCGGATCAGCTCGGCCAGATCGACGGGCCGCACCAGCCCCAGCGCGCGCAGCCGGTCCAGCCCCACGACGGCGTCGGAGTACCGGCCGAACCGGGCCAGGTCGAACGCCGACCGCAGCGGGCTCGTGACCCAGAGCCCCGACATCCGCACGCGCTCCTCGGGCAGCACGCGGCTGCGGACCAGTCGACGCCCCGGTCCCGCGCGGAGCCGGACCTCCGGGGGCGCCAGGAGCAGCACCGGAAGCAGCTCGCCGGCCCGCCCGTGGACACGCCGGCCGTCCAGGACCGGGGGCTCCTGGCGGTCGCGTCGCGGGGCGGCTCCGCGACGGACCGCCGGCATCGGTCGCGCGCCGCCGGCGGCGAGGCAGGCGCGCTCGTGCAGCCGCGCCGCCGCCCAGCCGCCCAGGGTCACGTCCGGATGCACTGCCGCCATCGCGACCGCCGTGCGCACGTCGGGGTCGAGCGGGTCGGCGCCGCGCACCACCCGGACCCCGCGGGCCGCGGGCACGTAGCCGGCCCGCAGCGCGGGCAGCACCTCCGCCTGCCGGGCCTCGCGCCAGGAGAGCACCGCGGGGAGGCCGCTGTCGGGCGCGATGTCGGGCTGCACGGCCCCACCATCCCGCGCATGGGTACGTGCGCGCTCGACTCGCCCTGCCCCATGGGGACCGACCCCGGCGTGTCGGGGTCGAACCCGGCACGCGCGCGAGGCCGCCAGGCCGCCAGGCCGCCAGCTGGACAGTGGATGGTTGTGACGGACACGCCGACGGCGTGTCCGTCACAACCATCCACCGTCGACGGGAGGTGAGGGTCAGGGCGCCGCGGGCTCCGGGGCCTCGGGGGGCTGCTCGGGCGCCGGGGGGTCCGCCGTCCACGCCGCGGCCAGGAGGACGATGCGGGCGATCAGGTTGATCCAGATCAGCAGGGTCACGATCACCGCGAACGACGCCAGGATCGCGTTCCGGTCGGCGGAGCCCGCGACGACCGAGGTGCCCAGCACCCGCACGACCCCGAGCCCGACCGCGGCCACGAGCATCCCCTGCCGGAGGTCCGGCCACGCGGGGTGCTGCGCCGCCAGGACCCGCACGATCAGCACGAACGTCCCGGCGTCGACGACGAACGCCACGAGAATGCCCGCCCCGCGCAGCACGAGGGAGCCGACCGTCGAGCCATCGAGGCCCAGCGCGCTGAGCGCCCAGTCGGCGGCGGTCGTGGTCGCGATGCTGAGCAGCGCGGAGACGAGGATGGCCAGGCCGATGCCGGCGAACCCGCCCAGCTCGCGCAGCTTGCCGGTGACGGCGTTGCCGCCGGCGCCCTCGGCGGCGAACATCGCGCGGACCGCCGTGCGCAGCGCTGCCATCGCCGAGATCGCGCTCACCAGCAGCACCACGAACGCGATCAGTCCCGCGATGCCCACGCCGGTGCTCAGCTGGAGCGAGTCCGGGTCGATCACGCCCGTCTCGTCGTCGCTGCTGGTCATCACCAGCCCCGGCAGGTTGGCGTCGATCGTGTCGAGGACGGTCTGCCGCAGCGCCTCGTTGTTGCCGAGCACGGCCATGAACACCGAGTAGCCGATGGTGAGCCCGGCGAACACGGAGAAGATCGTGGCGTAGGCGATGCCGCCGGTCAGGACGCCGCCGCCGGCCTCGCCGAACCGGGCGTTCGCCCGCGCGGCCCGGGTGCCCTGCCACCACGCGAGGACGGCCCTCCCGCGGGCGACCAGCCCGGCGAACCCGCCCGGGTAGACCCGCGCGCCGACGTCCTGCCGGTTGCCGGCGGCGACGTCCTCCGCGCTCGCGGCGGCGGCGTGCGCCCGCCCGGCGCCCTGCGGTTCGGCCGGGACTCCCATGCCGACGACCCTAGGGACCGCGAGGCGGCTCGGCATCCCGAGCGCGGGCGTCGCCGCCGGTCAGGGCGCCGCGGACGGCGTCGACCCGCCGGTGTCAGCCTCCGAGCGGGAACGCCCCGATCGTCCGCCACATCCCGTCGTCCCCGTGCTCGTACACGTGGATCTCGGCGACGTCGAACCGCGCCTCGAAGTCGGCCATGTCCGCGAACGCGCGGTCCAGGGCGTCGTCCGGCACCTCGTGCGCGATGGTGACGTGCGGGTGGTAGTGGAACCGGAGCTCCTGGTCGAGCACGCCCGACCGGACGGCGACCTCGAGCAGCTCGCACGACGCGATCCCCTCGACCACCTGGACGAACACCACCGGCGAGACCGGCCGGAAGGTCGCGGTCCCCCGCAGGTGCACGGTGAACGGCGCGTGCGCCGCCGCGACCGCCCGCAGGTGCTCCTCCGCCTCGGGCAGCGCGGCCGTCGGCAGGACGGTCGGGCCGAGCAGGGTGATGTGCGGCCGGATCAGGTCGGCGGCGGGGTCGCCGACGCGGGCGCGGGCCGCCTGGAGCTCGGCGGCGTACGGCTCCGGGACGGAGACCGCGACGCCGATCCGGAGCTCGTCGGCGAACGGCCCGGTGGGGTTCATGCCGTCCGGCGGCGCGGCAGCAGGCCGAAGCGGTCGGCGACCCGGTCGAGCGTGCCCCGCGCGATGGCCCGGGCCCGCTCGGCGCCGTCCTCGAGCACCGCGTCCAGCGAGGCCGGGTCGGCCAGGTAGCCGTTCACGCGCTCCTGGAACGGGGCGAGGAACTCGACGACGACGTCCGCCAGGTCGACCTTGAGGTGGCCGTAGCCCTTGCCCTCGTAGTCGGCGACGATCGACTCGACCTCGCGGCCCGTGAGCGCGGAGTAGATCGTCAGCAGGTTGGCGATGCCGGGCTGGTTCTCCCGGTCGAACCGGATCTCCGATCCCGCGTCGGTGACGGCCGACCGGATCCGCTTGGCGACGGTCTTGGGCGGGTCGAGCAGCTCGATGATGCCGTTCGGGCTCGACGCCGACTTGCTCATCTTGGCCGTCGGGTCCTGCAGGTCGTAGATCTTGGCGGTGGCCTTGACGATGTGCGCGTCCGGCACGACCGCGGTGCCGTCGCCGAACCGCTTGTTCAGCCGCTCGGCCAGGTCGCGGGTCAGCTCGAGGTGCTGGCGCTGGTCCTCGCCGACGGGCACGAGCGCCGTGTCGTACAGCAGGATGTCCGCCGCCATGAGGATCGGGTAGGTGAACAGCCCGACCGTGGTGCCCTCGGCGCCGTGCTTGGCCGACTTGTCCTTGAACTGCGTCATCCGGCCGGCCTCGCCGAAGCCCGTCTGGCAGGACAGCAGCCACGCCAGCTCGGCGTGCTCCGCGACGTGCGACTGGACGAACAGGATGGAGCGCTCCGGGTCCACGCCCGCGGCGAGGTACTGGGCCGCGGTGCGCCGGGTGCGCTCGCGCAGCGCCACCGGGTCGGGCGCCACCGTCAGCGCGTGCAGGTCCACGACGCAGTACAGGGCGTCGTAGGACTCCTGCAGCGCGACCCACTGGGTCAGCGCGCCGAGGTAGTTGCCGAGGTGGAGGGAGTCGGAGGTGGGCTGCATCCCGGAGAAGATGCGAGGGGAGCCGGAGGCCATGGGTCCATTCTGACGGTCGGGGGCGGGTGGCCCGTGCAGGAGGGGGCGGGGGCGGGTGCGCCGGGTCAGGTGGCCTCGTCGTCGAACGGGGCCGGCGCGCCGGGCGGCAGCGGGGTCGTCGACGGGGCGGCGCGGGCGGCGTGCGCGGCCGCGCCGGCACCGGCGGCCGCCGCGGCGGTCCGGGCGCCGGCGGGGGCCGGCTCGGGGTCCAGCAGGGCGTCGCGGACGATCCGGCGGGGGGTCGTAGCGCCGCGGGTCGAGCGCGGCCCAGTCGATGTCCTTGACCTCGTCGCCGAGCTCGCTGTCGACGCGCTCGCGCGCGTCCGCGAGGAAGTGCCGGGCCTGCTTGGTCAGCCGCGCCAGCTGCTCGGCGTACTTCGGCAGCCGCGTCGGGCCGATGACGATGACGGCCACGACCAGGATCACGAGGAGCTCGCCGCCGTTGATCCCGAACACGTCGCCCAGGCTACCGTCCGGCGGGCGCGCCACCTAGCGGTGCCGGTCCACCCGTCCGGGTCAGCCCTGCGCGGACTCGTCGAGCACGACGCGCACGTCCCGCTCCGCGCCGTCGGCGGCGCGCACCCGCAGGGACACGGCGTCGCCGGGCGTGCGGGTGCGGGCGCGGATCGCCACCACTAGCTCGTCGGACGCCGTGACCGGCCGCCCGTCGATCGCGAGGATGACGTCGCCGGCGCGGATGCCCGCACGGTCCGCCGGGCCGCCCGGGGTCACCGGCTGCTGCGCGCCCTGCGGCTCGGTCGCGACCTGGACGCCCTCGCCGGTGTAGGACCCGTCGAGCAGCACGCCGATCACCGGGTAAGTGGCGACGCCGGTCTCGATCAGCTGCTCAGCGGTGCGCCGCGCCTGGTTCGACGGGATGGCGAACCCGAGCCCGATGCTGCCGCCGCTCGTCGCGGAGGTGCCCGGCGGCTGGGCGATCGCCGAGTTGATCCCGACGACCTCCCCCGCCGCGTTCACCAGCGGCCCGCCGGAGTTGCCGGGGTTGATCGCGGCGTCCGTCTGGATCGCGTTGATGAACGCGGTCTCCTCGGTGCCGTCCCCGGCGGCCACCGGGCGGTTGAGCGCGCTGACGATGCCGGTGGTCACGGTGCCCGCGAGGCCGAGCGGCGCGCCGATCGCGACGACGGGGTCGCCGACCTGCACCGCGTCGGAGTCGCCGAGCACCAGCGGGGTCAGGCCCTCGGCCTCGACCTTGACGACCGCGAGGTCGTAGTCGGCCGTGCTGCCGACGATCGTGCCCGGCAGCTGAGAGCCGTCGGCGAGCAGCACCACGATCGACGACCCGGCGCCGGACGCGCCCGCCACGACGTGGTGGTTCGTGAGGATGTAGCCGTCCTGGCGCAGCACCAGGCCGGAGCCGGTCGAACCGCCGGACGCGGACGACACCTCGATCGAGACGACCGACGGCAGCACCGTCGCGGCGATGCCGGCGACGCTGTCCGGAGCACGGTCGCCCGCGCCCGTGCCGACGGCGGCGGGCAGGCCCGCGTCGGCCAGGTGCGCGTCGTCGCGCTCGATGCGGGCGCCGACGACCCCGCCGAGCAGCCCGGCGCCGAACGCGGCGACCACGAGGCCGGCCACGACACCGAGCGGGACGCGCCGGCGCCGCCGACCGCGCCGGGGCGCCGGGACGCCGAGCTCGGGCATCGGGGGCGGCAGGACGCCCGGGGGCAGCACGGCGGGTGCCGGGGCCGCCGCCGGGTCGGCCGGCAGCGGGGACGGCGGGACGGCGGTGGCCGCGGGGCCGCCGGGGCCCGCGGGTGCGCCCGGGCCCGCGGGTGCGCCCCACGGCGACGGAGCACCCCACGCGGAGGGAGCGGCGGGCGCGGGGTACGGCCGCGGCGCGGCGTACGGCTGCGGAGGCCCGGCCGGCGCTGCGCCGGACGGCCGCGGCGCGGCGTACGGGTCCGCGGCGGGCGCCGGCGTCGCGGACGGCCACGGTCCCGCGGCGGTCCCGGACGGCGCGCCCCAGGCGGGCGGCGGCGCCCAGCCCCGCGGGGCGGACGGCGGCGGCGCGAACGGGTCGACCGGCGCGGGCCCGGGGCGCTCGTCGGCGGGCCCGGGGCGCTCGCCCGTCCCGCGCTGCCCGGCGGTCCCGTCCCCCGCCCCGTCCCCGGCGCGCTCGTCGGGTCCGGTCACGGCAGGTGCACCGCGGCGGCGAACGTGTCCCACCCGCGGGTCAGGCGGGCGCTGAGCCCCGCGTCGAACTGGCCCTCGGGGAACTGCGCGACCACGGCGGCGGCGCCCGGCCCGGTGCGGGACGACACGACCTCGACCACGGTGTCCCCCGACTGCCAGGCGGCGTGCCAGGGCTCGGCGGACAGCAGGTAGACGGTGCGGCCCTCGACGTCGACGGGCTCGGCGGCGGTGAGCGCGGACACGTCGAGCCGGCCGTGCTGCTCGGTGACCACGACGTCCCCGGTCGGCCCGGACAGGTCGACCTCGAGGGTGCTGCCCTCGTCGCGCAGGTGCACGGCGGTCACGGCCCAGCCGTCGGGGACCTGCTCGGGGCAGGTCCAGCCCTCGGCCCGCATCCAGTCCAGGTAGTCCTGCGTCGAGGCGCCCGCGGCGGGGCCGGACGTGGAACCGCCCCCGGCGCCGGCGACGACCGGGACGGCGACGGTGCTCGCGTCGCCGAGCAGCTGCAGGGCCTCGGCGGACTCCGTGACCGGGGCGACCGTCGGGCGGTCGCCCAGGAGGAACAGCCCGACGGCGACGACGCCGAGGCCGGTGATCGAGCCCACGGCGGCGCGCAGGCCGCGACGGGTCGCGGCGGCGGTGGCACCCGGCGCGCTCCCGACGACGGGGCGGTCGCCGAGCAGGCGCCGCGAGCCCAGGACGGAGCCGCCCAGGACGGAGCGCGAGCCGAGGACGCCCTCGCCGAACGGGCCCCGGCCGAGCAGCCCCCCGATGCCGGAGCCGGCCGAGGGGGCGGCTCCGGTGAACGCCGCGGCGCCGCGCACGGCCGACGGCGGGACGAACGGGTCCATGGGGCGCGCCGCGGCGCGGGCCCCGGCGTCCACGCCCGTGGGCACGGGTGCGCCGCCCAGCGCGAGCAGCCGGGCCGTCAGGTCGCCGGCGGGGCGGACGTCGTCGCAGTCGGAGAGCACCCGCCGGGCGGCCCGCGCCGCCGCGAGGTCGGCCGCGCACCGCGGGCACCCGGCGACGTGCGCCAGCGCCCGCTCGGCGGCGGCGGGGCCGAGCTGGCCGTCGACGAGGGCGCTGACCCGGTCGCCGAGGTGCCCGTTCACCGGGCACCCGCCGGGGCCGTCACCTCGGACGAGCGGTCGCCCGCCGGGTCCTGGGCCGCGGCGGCGCGCACGGAGGCCGGCGCGCGGTGCTCGAGCGCCACGCGCAGCCGCGCCCGCGCCCGGTGGATGCGCGAGCGCACGGTGCCGAGCTTGATGCCCAGCGTCACCGCGATCTCCTCGTACGACAGCCCCTCGATGTCGCACAGCACGACGGCGGCGCGGTACTCGGGGGGCAGCTCGTCGAGGGCCCGCTGGATGTCGACGTCCAGGTTGTCGTGCTCGAAGGCGCGCTCGGGCCCGGCGTCGGTGGCCGGGTAGCGGTCGCCGTCCTCGCCCATCGCGTCCATGCGGATGCGCTGGCGGCGGCGGGCCCCCGTCGAGGAACAGGTTGGTCGTGATCCGGTGCAGCCAGCCCTCGAACGTGCCGGGGGTGTACGTGGACAGCGACCGGAAGACGCGGACGAACACCTCCTGCGTGAGGTCCTCGGCGTCGTGCCGGTTGCCGGTCAGCCGGTAGGCGAGGCGGTACACGCGCGCGGAGTGCTCCCGGACGATCGCCTCCCAGGTCGGGGGCTGCCAGTCCGGATCGGGCAACGAGGTCGCCATCCACGTCCTTCTGCGTCGGGGGCCGCGGGTGCGGCGCGAGGTCCCAGGGACCCAGTGTCCCAGGACGCGGGGGCCGGGTGCGAACCCGGTCCACCCCTGTCCCCGCACAACGCGCACACGTCCCGCCCGGTTCCCGCGCGAGCGGGTGACGTCGCGGGCCGCCGTCGCCCACCCGCCAGCCGCCCGGGGCGCCGCGCCGCCGCGGCCCGCACCGCGCACTAGGCTGGCCAGCGCCCGCGCACGTCCGCGCACCGGCCGCCGCGCGAGCCGCGGACGACTCCCCCGCACGACCCGGAGACCAGGAGGACACCATCGCCACCGACAAGGCCGCGAGCTGGGTCTACGCCGAGGGCTTCGTCCCCGAGGACGACACCCTGCTGCGCGCGCGGGACCGCGCCGGCGAGCTCGGCTGCACGCCGGTGCAGCCCGGCACCGGCGCCGCGCTCACCGTGCTCGCCGCGGCCTCGCGGGCACGAGCGGTGGTCGAGGTCGGCACGGGCGCCGGCGTCAGCGGGCTGCACCTCCTGCGCGGGATGCCCTCGGACGGCGTGCTCACCACCATCGACGTCGAGGTGGAGCACCAGCGCGCGGCCAAGCAGGCGTTCGCCGAGGAGGGCGTCCGCGCGGCGCGCACGCGCACGATCTCGGGCCGCGCGCTCGACGTGCTGCCGCGGCTCACCGACGGCGCGTACGACCTGGTGTTCGTGGACGCCGACATCGAGAGCTACCCCGCCTACGTCGAGCGCGCCGTGCGGCTGCTCCGGCCCGGCGGCGTCCTCGCGGTCGACGACGCGCTGTGGCACGACCGGGTCGCCGACCCCGCGCGCCGGGACGAGGCGACGACGCTGGTGCGCGAGACCGGGCGGCTGGTCCGCGAGGACGACCGGCTCATGCCGGCGATGCTCCCGGTGGGCGACGGCCTGCTCGTGGCCGTCCGCCGCTGACGCCACCGGCCCCCGGACGACGACGGCCGCCGACCCACGGGGTCGGCGGCCGTCCGCGTCTCGTGCCGGGGTCAGCGCAGCGCCGCGAGCCAGCGCAGCAGCAGCCGCGCGCCGAACCCGGTCGCGCCCTCGGTGACCTCGTGCTTATCGGCCGTCGACCGCGCCGGCCCCGCGATGTCGAGGTGCGCCCAGGTCCGGGCGCCCACGAACTCGCGCAGGAACAGCGCCGCCGTGATCGAGCCGCCGCCGTACTTCGCGTCCTGCGGGACGTGCCGCAGGTCGGCGACGGTGGAGCGCACGGCGTCGGCGTAGTCCTCGACAAGCGGCATCGGCCAGACCGGCTCGCCCGACTCGGCCCCGGCGGCCTCGAGCGCGGCGGTCAGGCGCGCGTCGGTCGCGTACAGGGCGCCGTGCTGCTTGCCGAGGCCCAGGCTCGCCGCGCCGGTGAGCGTCGCGACGTCCACGAGCACGTCCGGGTCGAGCGTCGCGTCGGCCCAGGCCAGCGCGTCGCCGAGCACCAGGCGGCCCTCGGCGTCGGTGTTCGCGATCTCGACCGTGCGCCCGCCCCACATCCGCAGGACGTCGCCCGGCCGGTACGAGGCGGCCCCGAAGTGGTTCTCCGCGAGCGGGAGCACCGCGGTGACCCGGTGCGGCAGCTCGGCGGCGGCCGCGCCGAGCACGGTCGCCAGCGCCACCGCGGCGCCGGCCATGTCGGTCTTCATCGGCACCATCGCCTCGCGCGGCTTGATGGACAGGCCGCCCGTGTCGTAGGTGATGCCCTTGCCGACCACGACGACGTGCTGCGCGCGGCGCGCGGGGCCGCCCGCCGGCCCGGCCGGGTCGTAGGTGACGGTGACCAGCCGCGGGGTCGACGCCGAGCCGCGGCCCACGGCGAGGATGCCGCCGAAGCCCTGGGCCTCGAGCTCGCGCGGGCCGAGGACCTCGACCCGCAGGCCGGCGGCGCGCGCCAGCTCGGACGCCCGGTCGGCCACCCAGGCCGGGTCCTTGGTGCTCGACGGCGTGTTGGCGAGGTCGCGCACGAGCCAGGTGGCCGTCGCGCCGCGCACGGCCTCGTCGAGCGCGGCCTGCACGCGGACGCCCTCGCGGCCGACGACGACGAGCTCCTCCGCCGGCGCCTCCTTCGGGGACGCGGGCGCGCCGATCCGCTGCACGCGGTAGGCGGCGAGCAGGTAGCCCTCCGCGAACGCGCGCACGGCCGGGGGGCCGTCGGCGCCGGGCTCGGTGGCGACGGTGGTCAGCACCCGGCGCAGGCCGCGGGTGGCGCGGGCCAGCGCGGCCCCGGCACGCCGGAGCTCGTCCGGGGTGCCGTCGCCGACGCCGACCAGCACCAGCCGTCGGGGCAGGCCCGCCCAGGGCAGGTCGCCCGTGGCGCTGCCGACGGGGCGCGGGAGCAGCAGCGTCCACGCCTCGCCGGCGGTGCCGGTCAGGCCGGCCCGCTCCGCGAGCTCGGCCAGGTCGATGCCGTACCGCGCCGCCGCGTCGGCGGTTCCACGGCGCGGCTGGAGGTCGGTGTCGTCCGGCGCCGCCGGGGCGACCGGGACGGCCACCGCGTCGACGCCGGCCTCGAGCAGCAGCCCCGAGGTCGCCAGCGAGCCGGCCGCGAGGCCGACCGCCGGGACCGCGCGGCCGATGCGCACGGCGGGAGGGGTCAGGGAGCGAGCCACGTCGGAAGGAGGTCCCGCGCGGTCAGGAGACGACGGAGGTCAGGGCCTCGCCCAGCTCCTGCGCCTCGGTCGCGTTGAGCTCGACGACGAGTCGGCCACCGCCCTCGAGCGGGACCCGCATGACGATGCCGCGGCCCTCCTTGGTCACCTCGAGCGGACCGTCACCAGTCCTCGGCTTCATCGCGGCCATGCGGGGCTCTCCTTCGCGTCGTCAGCTGGGCGTCCGGGCGCCCGGTCCCTCCGCGTCCGCGGGGGGCGGGACGGGCAGGAGCGGGCCTCCGGCTCCCGGATGTCCAGGCCTCAGTCTAGTTCACCGGGGCGACAAGGCGGGGCCGTCGACGCGCGGCGGGTGCGCCAACCCCCTCGTCAGGCCCCTGCGGCGGACGCCGTGCGGCCGTCCGCACGCCGTCACGGCGGCCAGCCGGCCGGCGGCACGAACCGCCAGATGTGCCACACCCAGACCACCTGGAGCACGAGCATGAGCACCGCCACCGCGCCGGTCCACGCCCACCGCGCCGCCCGCGGGCGGGTGACGAGCCCCGCGGTCGCGGCGCCGAGCGGGAACGCCAGCAGCAGGAACCGCGCCAGGCTGCTGCCCGGCTCCACGGCGGCGGCGAGGTAGAGCAGGTACGCCGCCGACCAGGCGTGCAGCTCGCGACCCAGCCGCCACGCCGAGGGCGTGACCAGGCACGCGACCACGAACACCCCGGCGGCGAGCACCACCAGCGGCCACGCGTCGCCGAACCAGAACGCCGGCACGTAGGACCAGCCCGCGAACGGCGCGGTGGTGGCCGCGCCGCGCCAGGCCTCCTGGGTCTGCAGGTAGGCGTCGGGCACGCCCGTGACCCAGCCGCAGATCGCGAGCCACGCGAAGCCGGACACCACCGCGGCGAGCCCGACCGCGCCGATCCCGGCCAGGTCCCGGCCCCGCGGGCGCTCGCCGGCGGCCCGCCACTCCCGCCAGCGCACCAGCGCGTGCACGGCGACGACCACCGCCATCGGCAGCGCGACCGCGCGGGTGAACCCGAGCGCGAGCACCGCGGCGCACGCCCAGCCGTACCGCCGGGTGACGACCGCCAGCAGCGACGCGGCGACCAGCAGCAGCGCGAGCGACTCCGTGTACCCGACCTGCAGCACGACGGACGTGGGGAACACGCTGACCAGCAGCACCGTCGCGAGCGGCAGCCCCGGTCGCGCGGCCACGGCGCGGGGCGCCCCGCGGACGACCACGCGGTGCACGACCAGCACGGCGCCGGCACCGGCCAGCAGCGACACGGTGGGCGCGACCACGGCCCAGGAGCCGCCGGTGACCGTCATCAGCGCGCGCACCAGGAACGGGTAGAGCGGGAAGAACGCCCACGCGTTCTGCTGGACCAGGCCGTCGGCCCCGACGGGCAGCTGCGCCGGGTAGCCGCCCTCCGCGATCGTCCGGTACCAGGTCGCGTCCCACATGAGGCCCGTGTAGTCGGCGTACCCCGGGGACGCGCCGGTCCAGCCGCTGGCCACCTGCCGGGTGGCGACGACCAGCAGGACGACGGCCGAGAAGGCGCGGGCCGCCGCGTACACCGCGAGCGCCTGCACCCACCACGGCCAGGTGCGGGGGTCGAGGGCGCGGCGCGCCGGGGCGGCGTCCTGGGCGGCGGCGCTCCCCGGCCCCGCCGTCACGCCAGGCCCCGCACGGCGCGCGCGGGGGGCGCGTCGCCCCGCAGCGCCGCCACCATGTCGACCGTCCGCCGGGTCGCCCGGACGTCGTGCGCGCGGAACACCCGGGCGCCGAGCCACGCGGCCACCGACGTCGCCGCCAGCGTGCCCTCGAGCCGGTCCTCGGGCGGGAGGTCCAGGGTCTCCCCCACGAAGTCCTTGCGGGACAGGGCGACGAGCACCGGGTGCCCGAGCGCGGTGAGCGCGGCGGTGCGCCGGACCAGGTGCAGCGAGTGCCAGGTGCTCTTGCCGAAGTCGTGCGTCGGGTCCACCAGCACGCTCGCGGGGTGCACCCCGAGGTCGACCGCGCGCGCGGCCGCGGCGCGCAGCGTCGCGAGCACGTCCAGCAGCACCCCGTCCCGCGGGTCCGTGCCCGCGGGGGCGTCGTCGGGCAGCGGGTAGGACACCCGCAGCGGGTCGGTGCGCGGCGGCAGCCCGCCGGTGTGCGAGCAGACCACGCCCAGCCCCCGCTCGGCGGCGACCTCGACCAGCGCCGGGTCGTGCCCGGCCCAGGTGTCGTTGAGCAGGTCGGCGCCCGCGTCCGCGGCGGCGCGCGCGACCTCGGCCCGCCACGTGTCGACGCTGACCAGCAGGTCCGGGTGCCGGCGGCGGACGCGCTCGACGAGCGGGACGACCCGCGCGATCTCCTCGGCGACGTCGACGGCCGGCCCCCGGCCCGCGCGCACGCCGCCCAGGTCGACCAGGTCGGCGCCCTCCTCCTCGGCGCGGGCGACCGCCGCGTCGGCGCCGGCGTCGTCGTACCGGGCGGCGGCGTAGAACGAGTCGGGGGTGCGGTTCACCACCGCCATGACGACCGGGCGGCCGGGGCCGAACCAGCGGTCGCGCAGCAGCAGCGGCGCGCCCGGCGCCGGTACGCCCGCGGACCCGGCGGGCTCAGCGCCCACCCGCGGCGTCCTCCGCCTCGTCCGCCACCTCCGCCTCGGCCTCCTCCTGCGCGCGCTCGGCCGCGGCGGCCGCGGCGCGCTCGGCGGCGCGCAGCTCGGCCCCGCGGTCGCGCACGATCCGCACCGCCTCCTGCGGGTCGTCCACGAGCCGGATCAGCTCCAGGTCGGCCTCGCGGATCATGCCGCGCTCCAGCACCGGGCCGCGCAGCCAGTCGAGCAGCCCCTGCCAGTAGTCGGTGCCGACCAGGACGATCGGGAACTCGGTGACCTTGTGCGTCTGCACCAGGGTCAGCGCCTCGAACAGCTCGTCGAACGTGCCGAAGCCGCCCGGCAGCACGATGAAGCCCTCGGCGTACTTCACGAACATGGTCTTGCGGGCGAAGAAGTACCGGAAGTTGACCCCGAGGTCGACCCACGGGTTCATCCCCTGCTCGAACGGCAGCTCGATGCCCAGCCCGACCGACAGACCGCCGGCCTGGGACGCGCCCTTGTTCGCGGCCGACATGATCCCGGGGCCGCCGCCGGTGATGACCGCGTAGCCGGCCTCGGCCAGCAGCCGGCCGACCTCCTCGCCGAGCGCGAAGTCCGGGTGCTCGGGCAGCGTGCGCGCGGAGCCGAACACGCTGACCGCCGGGCCGAGCTCGGCGAGCGCGCCGAAGCCCTCGACGAACTCGCTCTGGATCCGCATCACGCGCCACGGGTCGCCGTGCAGCCAGTCGGCGCCGTCGCCGCCGGACAGCAGGCGCTGGTCGGACGTGGTGGTGGGGATCTGCCCGCGCCGCAGCAGCACGGGGCCCTTGCGGTAGCCCGAACCCGGCACGGGAACGCCGTCGTCGCTCATGGCCCCGACTCTACGGTCCGCGGCCGTGCACGCACCGGCACCCCCGGCGGCGCCCGGGTGAACCCCGCGTGACGGGTCGGGTCAGGCCGTCAGCCAGGCCCGGAGCGCGTCGTGGCACAGGTCGAGCTGCGCGACCGGCAGCCGCTCGTCGTCCTTGTGCGCGAGCAGCGGGTCGCCGGGGCCGAAGTTCACGGCGGGCACGCCGAGCGCCGAGAACCGCGCGACGTCCGTCCAGCCGTACTTGGGCGCGGGTGCCCCGCCGGTGACGCCGAGCACCGCGGCGGCGAACTCCGCCGCGGCGGGGTCGTCCAGCCCCGGGCGGGCGCCGGCGGCCGAGTCGGTGACGACGACCTCGTAGCCATCGAACAGGTCGCGCACGTGCGCCTCCGCCTCGTCGACGGAGCGGGACGGGGCGAACCGGTAGTTCACCGTGACGACGCAGCGGTCCGGGACGACGTTGGTCGCGACGCCGCCGCTGATCAGCACGGCGTTGAGCCCCTCGCGGTACACCAGGCCGTCGACCTCGACGGACGCGGGCTCGTACGCCGCGAGCGCCGCGAGGACCGGGGCGGCCCCGTGGATCGCGTTGACGCCGGTCCAGGCCCGCGCCGAGTGCGCCGCCACGCCCGGCACCCGGACCTCGGCGCGCAGCGTGCCGTTGCAGCCGCCCTCCAGGCCCGCGTCCGTCGGCTCGCACAGCACGGCGAAGTCGGCCGCCAGCCAGTCCGGGTGCTCGCGCGCGATCCGGCCCAGGCCGTTGAGCGAGGCCTCGACCTCCTCGTGGTCGTAGAACACCCAGGTGACGTCGCGGGTCGGCTCGGTCAGCGCGGCCGCGAGCGCCAGCTGGACGGCGACGCCGCCCTTCATGTCGACCGTGCCGCGGCCCCAGAGCACCGCGTCGGCGCCCGCGCCCTCGAGCCGGGTCGGCAGGTTGGCGGGGTCCGTGGTGACGGGCACCGTGTCGATGTGCCCGGCGACCACGACCCGGGAGGGCCGGCCGAGGTGCGTGCGCGCGACCACCGCGTCGCCGTCCCGCAGCACCTCGAGGTGCGGGTACCCGCGCAGCGCCGCCTCGACCGCGTCGGCCAGCGCCGCCTCGTCGCCGCTCACGGAGGCGAGGTCGCAGACCGCCGCGGTGAGCGTCGTGAGGTCGGCGGTCAGGTCCAGCGGGGTGGTCGTCGTCACGCCCGCGACCCTACCCGCGGACGACCACCCCCTCGCCGACGGCCCCTAGGCTGGACGCCATGACCGACCGCACCGCCTGGGCATGGGGCCTGGCCACCGTCACCGACTCCGGAACCGTGCTGGACGCCTGGTACCCGCAGCCCGCGCTGGGCGACGTGCCCGCCGCCGCGGAGTGCCCCGAGGAGCTCGCGGCCCTGGTCGCCGCGGACGCGGCCCGCGCGGTCCGCACCGAGACCGTGCTGACCGTGGTCGACCTGGACGCCGAGCCGGTCGACACGGCCGACGCGTACCTGCGGCTGCACCTGCTGTCCCACCGGCTCGCGGCGCCCAACACGCTCAACCTGGACGGCGTCTTCGCCGCGCTGCCGAACGTCGTGTGGACCGACCACGGCCCGTGCGCGGTCGACGGCTTCGAGCTGACCCGCGCCCGGCTGCGCGCCGCGACCGGCCGCCCCGTGACGGTGTTCGGCGTCGACAAGTTCCCGCGCATGGTCGACTACGTCCTCCCCCAGGGCGTGCGGATCGCGGACGCCGACCGGGTCCGGCTCGGCGCGCACCTCGCGTCCGGCACCACGGTCATGCACGAGGGCTTCGTGAACTTCAACGCGGGCACGCTCGGCACGTCGATGGTCGAGGGCCGCATCTCCCAGGGCGTCGTCGTCGGCGAGGGCAGCGACATCGGCGGCGGCGCGTCCATCATGGGGACGCTCTCGGGCGGCGGCCGCGAGCGGGTGTCGATCGGCGAGCGCTCCCTGCTCGGCGCGAACGCCGGCCTCGGCGTCTCGCTCGGCGACGACTGCGTCGTCGAGGCGGGCCTGTACCTGACCGCCGGCACCAAGGTGACCCTCGTCGGCCAGGCCGGCGAGGACGGCGCCCCGCGCGTCGTCAAGGCCCGCGAGCTCTCCGGCTCCGACGGCGTGCTGTTCCGGCGCAACTCGCTCACGGGCGGCGTCGAGGCGGTCGCGCGCACCGGCACGGGCATCACGCTCAACGCCGCGCTGCACGCGAACTGACGCCGTGTCCCGCCGCCGCAGCAGCACGGCCTCGCGGCTCGGCTGCGCGGCGCTGGCCGCGGTCGCGCTGCTGGCCGGGGCGGTCGGCGCGGTCGTGTGGGCGCTCGGCGGTGCGTCGCCCGCACCCGCGTCGCGGCGGTGCACCGCGACCGTCGACGGCACGGCGTGGGGGCTGTCCGCGGACCAGGCCGACAACGCCGCCCTGATCGCCGCGACCGCCGCGCAGCGCGGGCTGCCCGCGCGCGCCGCGACCATCGGGCTCGCGACCGCGCTCCAGGAGTCCCGGCTGATCAACATCGACTACGGCGACCGGGACTCGATCGGCCTGTTCCAGCAGCGCCCGTCGCAGGGCTGGGGCACGGTCGAGCAGATCATGGACCCGGTGTACTCGACCGGGAAGTTCTACGACGGGCTGGTCGGCGTGCCCGGGTACACCGAGCTGCCCGTGACCGAGGCCGCCCAGGCGGTGCAGCGCTCCGGGTTCCCGGACGCCTACGCCCAGCACGAGGGCCGGTCCCGCGCGTGGGCCTCCGCGCTGACCGGCTGGACGCCCGCGGCGCTCGACTGCGACCTCGGTCCCGCGGCCGGGCCGGGCGCCGTCGACGCCGTGGCGGCGCGCGTGCAGCGGGACTACGGCGGCGCGGTGTCGACGGCCGTCGACGGCGCGGCCGACGGGTCGGCGGGGCCGGTCGTGCTGCTCGACGTCGCCGGGCTGACCGCCGCGACCGGCGGCGACCCGGCCCGCGCGTCCTGGGCGGTCGCCCAGTGGGCGGTGGCCGTGGCGGAGCCGCTGGCCGTCGACGCGGTCGAGGTCGGCGACGCCCGGTGGGACCGCGGCGGCGAGGGCTGGACCGCGGGCGGCGCGGCGGCCGACGCGGCCGCGGTCCCGGAGGGCACGGTCGCCCTGACCCTGGCCCCGACCCCCTGACCCTCGGCCGTCCACGCGCTCTCGCTCCCCTCTCGCCGACCTGTCCGCCGAGATAGGACCCTGGACGGTCCTATCTCGGGGCGGGACCGGGGCGGGGGCGGGGGCGGGAGTAGGTCAGCGCAGGGACGCGAAAGCGGTGATCTCCTCGCGGAGGCGCTCCGCGAGCTCCGCCAGGCCCTCCCCCTCGGCGCCCGGGGCCGAGCCGCCGCCCGCGGCCGCCGCGACCGCGTCGACCTGGCCGGACATGCCCGCGACGATCTCGTCGATCCGGCCGATCGCCCGCCCGGCCTGCTCGGCCACGGCCTGCGCCTCGGCCACCTGCCGCGCGATGTCGTCGGACCGCCCCGCGGAGTCGTCGGCGAGCGCCCGGACCTCCTGGGCGACGACGGCGAACCCGCGCCCGGCCTCCCCCGCCCGCGCGGCCTCGATGGTCGCGTTGAGCGCGAGCAGCCGGGTCCGGCTGGCGATCGCCTTGACCAGCCCGGCGGCCTCATCGATCTGCCCGGAGGTGTTGGCGAGCTCGCGGACGGTCGCGCGGGAGTCCCGGGCGGCCGCCGTGGCCTGCTCGGCGGCCGCCGCCAGCGCCGCGGCCGAGGTCGCGAGGCGCTGCGCGCTCCCGGCGACCCGCTCCGCGACCGCGACCATCCGCTCGGCGAGGTCGGCACGCTCGGCCTGGTCCCGGGCGGTGCGGGTCGCGGCGCTCTCCAGCCCGGAGCGCGCCCCGTCGATCCGCGCGGCGCCCTCCCGGAACGCCCCCGGCATGCCCCGGCGCAGGAACCGGCGGTGGAACCTGCCCTCGCCCGCGGCGGTCAGGGACGCCTGGGACTCGCGGACGTAGGCGTCGACGAGGTCCGCGAGCCGGTTGAGCGACGCGCGGGCCCGCTGCACGTCGGGGTCGTCCCCGAGCGCGGGGAGCCGCCCCTCGAGGTCGCCCGCCGCGATCCGCTCGCAGAACGCGGCGATCGCCGCCAGCGCGGCCGCGGTGCCGTCGTCGGGCGCGGCCCCCGTCCCGGCGCCCCGGGACGACCGGGACCACCGCCGGCCCCGGGTCGCGGTCGCCGGCGGCACCTCCGGCAGCGTCCTCGTCGCGCTCACGCGGCACCCCCGTCGGCGTCGTCGCGGCCGGCCAGCGACCACACCCACTCGTCGTACGTCACCCCGGCGTCCGCCAGAGCCGCGTCCAGCGCGGCGGCGCCGGCGGCGAGCGCGGCGGGCGTCCCCGTCTCGGCGTCCTCCGCGGCCCGGATCCGGGCGTACAGGTCACCGACGGTGCGCTGCGTGGTCGGCGGCACCCACCGGCGGTTGGAGTGGTACCCGACCACCCGCCCGCCGGGACCGCGCGAGGCGGTGACGTGCGCCAGCACCCAGTAGTGCCCGCCGTCCGCCGCCAGGTTCAGCACGTACGCGAACAGCTCCTGCCCCGTGGGGATGACGTCCCACATGAGCCGGAACACCGCGCGCGGCATCGCCGGGTGCCGGATGAGGTTGTGCGGGGCGCCGACGATCTCGTCCTCGGCGTACCCGCTCACGCGCACGAACACGTCGTTCGCGTAGGTGACGACCCCCTTGGGGTCGGTCTTGGAGACGATGATCTCCTCGGGCCCGAAGGCCCGCTCGACACCGGTCGGCCGCACCCCGCGTCGCCCCCGCACGGGTCCTGACCGCCGGCCGCTGCCGCGACGGTGCGCGGCCTCAGTGGGCGACATGCCCCCCGGATCGGTCCGGCTCGTCGGGTTCTGACCGGTTCGTCCGGCTCGATCCGGGGGAAGCGCTCGCCCGTCCGGGTGGTGCTCCCGTCAGCGCTCCTCGACCGGGACGAAGGTCCGCTCCGGGGAGCCCGAGTAGACCTGGCGCGGCCGGCCGATCTTGGTCTGCGGGTCGGTCATCATCTCCCGCCACTGCGCGATCCAGCCGGGCATCCGGCCGAGCGCGAACAGCGGTGTGAACATCCGCTCGTCGAAGCCCATGGCCTTGTAGATCAGGCCCGTGTAGAAGTCGACGTTCGGGTAGAGCTTGCGCGAGATGAAGTAGTCGTCGGACAGCGCGATCTCCTCGAGGGTGCGCGCGATGTCCAGCAGCTCGTTGTCCTTGCCCAGCGCGGCGAGGACGGCGTCGGCGCTCTCCTTCACGATGGCGGCGCGCGGGTCGTAGTTCTTGTAGACCCGGTGCCCGAAGCCCATGAGCCGGACGCCCTGCTCCTTGTTCTTCACCCGGCGCATGAACTCGGTGGCGTCGCCGCCGTTCGCCTGGATCTCGGCGAGCATCTTGAGCACGGCCTCGTTGGCGCCGCCGTGCAGCGGGCCGGACAGGGCGTTGATGCCCGCCGCGACCGAGGCGTACAGGTTCGCGTGGCTCGACCCGACGATGCGGACCGTCGAGGTCGAGCAGTTCTGCTCGTGGTCGGCGTGCAGGATGAGCAGCTTGTCGAGCGCGCGCACCACGGTGGGGTCGACGTCGTACTGCTGGTACGGGACGGCGAACGTCATCCGCAGGAAGTCCTCGATGTACCCGCGCGAGTAGTCCGGGTACAGCAGCGGCTCGCCGCGGGACGTGCGGTGCAGGTACGAGGTGATCGTCCGGGTCTTCGCGAGGATGAGCACGGTCGCGAGCTCGACGGTCGCCGGGTCGAACGGGTCGAGCGACTCCGGGTAGAAGGTCGGGAGCGCGTTGATCGCGGACGACATCACCGCCATCGGGTGCGCGCCGGACGGGAACGTGCCCATGAACGTCCGGAAGTTCTCGTGCACGAACGTGTGCCGGTTGATCCGCTCGACGAACGCCTCGAGCTGGTCCGTCGTCGGCAGCTCGCCGTTGATGAGCAGGTAGGCGACCTCGAGGAACGACGACCGCTCCGCGAGCTGGTCGATCGGGTAGCCGCGGTAGCGCAGGATGCCCGCGTCGCCGTCGATGTAGGTGATCTGCGACTCGCAGGACGCGGTGTTCATGAAGCCGGGGTCGACGGTGACGAGGCCGGTCTCGCGCAGCAGCGACGACACGACGACGCCGTCGTTGCCCTCGGTCGCGCGCACCACCGGCAGGTCGTGCGGGGTGCCGTCGACGACCAGCTGGACAGGCTCGGTGGTGACGTCGGACATGGCGCTCCTCCTCGGGCGGTGTGCGGGGCTTCGGACCTCGGTCCGGTCCGCGAGGTCGTGCAGGTCAGGTCGCCGGCGGCCGCTGCGGTGCGGGCGCGCGCCACGGGGGTGGCTCGGCCTGCGACGAGGCTACGTGCCGTCCGCGGGCGGAACCATCCCGGGAGCAGCGCGAGGCGCTGTGACGAGGGTCACACGGCCGGTCGCAGGTCGCGCCGCGTCCGCACCGGACCCTGCGGCGTCAGCGCGCGTCGACCGCCGCCAGCCGCGCGACCGCCGCCGCGATCCGCTCGTCCGTCCCGGTCAGCGCCACGCGCACGTGCCGCGGGGCGCCGTAGAACGAGCCGGGCGCGACCAGGATGCCGCGCTCCGCCAGCCGGCCGACGGTGGCCCAGCAGTCGTCGTCGCCCGAGGCCGGCCGCGCCCACAGGTACAGGCCCGCCGCGGACCGGTCGACGACGAGGCCCGCGCCCACGAGGGCGCCGAGCAGCGCCGAGCGCCGGGCGCGGTACCGCTCGCGCTGCTCGGCCACGTGCGCGTCGTCGCCGAGCGCGACGGTCATCGCCGCCTGCACCGGGGCCGGGACGATCATGCCGACGTGCTTGCGGGTGGCGAGGAGGTCGGCGACCAGCGCCGGGTCCCCCGCGGCGAACGCCGCGCGGTAGCCCGCCAGGTTCGACTGCTTGGACAGCGAGTACAGCGCCAGCAGACCCGACACGTCGCCGCCGGTGACCCGCGGGTCCAGCACGCTCGGCACGCCGGCGGTCGCCCAGGGCTCGTCCCAGGCCAGCTCGGCGTAGCACTCGTCCGACGCCACGACGACGGGTCGGCCGGTGCGCGCGGCCGCGTCGCGGGCGGCCTCGACCACCGCGCGCAGCTCGTCCACGCCCAGCACCCGGCCGTCCGGGTTGCCCGGCGAGTTCAGCCAGACCAGACGCACCCGGTCGCCGTCCGGCCCTGCGAGCAGCGCCGCCGGGTCGTCGGTCGCGACCGGCTCCGCGCCGGCCAGGCGCGCGCCCACGTCGTACGTCGGGTAGGCCGCGGCGGGGTGCGCGACCAGGTCGCCCGCGCCCAGGCGCAGCAGCGCGGGCAGCAGGGCGACGAGCTCCTTGGAGCCGACGGTCGGCAGCACGCCCGCCGGGTCCAGCCCCGGGACGCCGCGTCGGCGGGCGTACCAGGCGACGACGGCGTCGCGCAGCGCCGGGGTGCCCCAGGTCTGCGGGTAGCCCGGCGCGTCGGACGCGTCGGCCAGCGCGCGCCGCACCACCTCGGGCGTCGGGTCCACCGGCGTGCCCACGGACAGGTCGACGATCCCGTCCGGGTGCGCGCGCGCCCGGTCGCCGTACGCCGTCAGGGTGTCCCAGGGGAAGTCCGGCAGCGCGCCGGTGTGCAGGCCCACGCGCCTACTCGCCGTGCACCTGGAGCGGCAGCGTCGCGATGACGGGGTGGTCCTTCTCGATCACGCCCATCTTGGCCGCGCCGCCGGGCGAGCCGAGGTCGTCGAAGAACTCGACGTTCGCCTTGTAGTACTCGCTCCACTGCTCGGGGACGTCGTCCTCGTAGTAGATGGCCTCGACGGGGCAGACCGGCTCGCAGGCGCCGCAGTCCACGCACTCGTCGGGGTGGATGTACAGCGAGCGCTTGCCCTCGTAGATGCAGTCGACCGGGCACTCCTCGATGCACGCCTTGTCCTTGACGTCCACGCAGGGCTGGGCGATCACATACGTCACGGTGTCCTCCACACGCCCCGGCCTCGGCGGTCGGGCGCGGTCCGGGTCGGCTCGGGCTGGCTGCTCCTAGTATCGCTCACCTGCGCACGACCGGCGCAGCAGGGCACGAGGAGACGGGACCACACGTGAGCGGCGACGACGCGAACCGCCCGGGGGGCACCCCGGCCGACGCCCTTTGGCGCGCCTGGCGGACCGGCCAGCGGGTGGTCGTCCGGCGCCGGCTGCCCGCCGGGGAGCCGCAGCCCTACACCGACGTGCTCGGCGACCTGCTGGCGGTGGACGACGACGGCGTCACCGTCCGGACGCGTCGCGCGGGGGACGTCCGGGTGCCGGGCGCCGAGATCGCGCTGGGCAAGGTCGTGCCGCCCGCCCCGGAGCGGCGCCCGCGGCGCTGACCGGCGCGACCCGCCCCCGCGGGCGGCGCGGCTCAGCCCGCCGGTGCCGCCGTGGCCGGGTCCGCCCCGCACACCACCTTGTTCTGCGCCTTGTACGTCCACGTCGACGGCTCGACCGCCACGACCTCGCCGTTGAGCTTGATCGTCCGGGTGTTCGTGATCCGGAAGCCCGGGTTGCCCGCGGACTGCGGCGAGCACGTCGCCGACTGCGAGTACACCGTGGTCGGCTGCACGACGTTCGTCTTGGGCCCGGCCTCGGTGGTCACCTCGAAGTACGGGGTGCTCCAGATCTTCACCCACGTCTTGCCGTCCGCGACGTACGCCTGGACGAGCGCGCCGTAGGGCGTCGTGTTCTTCCACCGCATGTCGAGCGTGCCGGTGAACAGCGTCGCCTCGCGGCCGGCGGGGTACCGGGTGAACCACTCGGAGTGCGGCTTGTGCTCCACGTCCTCCATGCCGGCGAAGTACGCCGCGTTGTACGTGGTCGTGGACAGCTGGGAGAGCCCGCCGCCCCACGCGTCGGTGTGCTCGCCGCTGACGATCGCGCCGGCGGTGGTGAACCCGTGGGCGGCGTCGATCGGGCCGAGCGCGTCGGTGAGGCTGAACGTCTCCCCCGGCCGGACCAGCGTGCCGGAGATCGCGGCCGCGCCGGCGGCGATGTTCTGGGTGCGCCGGGGCTCGGAGGTCAGCGGGGTGGAGAACTCCGAGACGACCGTGGTCACGCCGAGGGCCTGCAGCGCCTCGGTGGTCTGCGCCGGGTCGGACTCGACGAGCTCGACCGGCGCGTTCCGCTGGTCGGCCTGGGTCGCCGCCGCCACGGCCGTCGCGAGCGCCGCCGGGTCCAGCGTGGTGCCGGGGGTGCCCGGCACGATCACCGGGGCGCCGTCCTGGAACTCGAACCGCGCGTCGGAGGCGGTGGTGAGCAGGTCCGTCGAGCGGGCGAGCACGGCAGCGGACAGGGCGGCGCCGTCCATCTGGAGCACCAGCTCGTCGCCCTGGGGCACCATCGACGCCGTCGCCGCGAGCACGTCGACCGGCAGCTCGACGGTCTGGCCCGCGACCTGGACGGCGACGGGGGCCGCCACGACCCGCGACGCCACCTCCTGCAGGGCCGCGTCGGTCGCCTCCTGGGTGATCGTGGGGCCGACCACCTCGGTGGCGAGCTCGAGCGGGCGGGCCGCGGTCAGCCAGGTGTCGACCAGCGTGCTGCGCACGGCGTCGTCGTCCAGGGCCCAGCCGTCCTCGGCGGCGACCGCGTGCGCCTCGCCGTCCGCGAACGCGATCGAGCCGTCGACGGGCGCGAGGGTGAGCGAGCCGGACAGCTGCTCGACCGCGGCGTCCAGCGCCCCCTCGTCGACGACCGTCACCGGCGCCTCGGCGCCGCCGCCCACGACGTGCCGCCACAGCCGCTGGGGTCGCAGGTCCGCGCCGGTGAGCCGGTCCACGGTCGCCGCGGCGTCGAACGTCAGGCCCGCGGTGGCCGGGTCGACCGTGCCGGACATGTCCTGCGCGCTCACCGGCACCGGCTGGGTCGCGAGGTCGCCGAGCTCGTCGGTCAGGGCCCGCTCGGCCCGCGCCGCGGTCATGCCGCCGATCTCGACGCCCGCGACGGTGGTGCCCCGCGGGACGCGGTCGGCCAGGGCGAAGGACGCGCCGACGTAGGCGCCCGCGAGCACCACGACGATCCCGCCGACGACCAGCGTCGGGCGCAGCCAGCGCCGCGGACGCTCGGGCTCGAACTCGTCGAGCGGGGACCACGACTCGGCGGGACCCTCGCCGTCCACGACGGGCTCGGTGCCCTCCGCGCTGCCCTTCGCCATCCAGCTCCCCCTCGCGAGTGCGCGGCGCCGGGATCAGGGCACCGCGACCGCCGATTCTACGGCCGCCGGCTGTCCCCGACCCGTGCCACCGTCCCGGTTTGGGCGCATTCCCAGGTCACGACTTCGCAACGGCGCCCGACCGGCGGGCGCCGGACCGCCAGCGGTGGCGCGCCGGGCGGGGGCGCCGGTCAGCGCAGCCCGCGCACCCGGCGGCGCAGGTGCACCAGCGAGCCCGCCGAGGGGTCGCCCTCGCGCGACTCGAGCACGTCCGCCAGCACCACGTCGTGGTCCCCCGCCGGCACGATCTGCGCGGTCCGGCACTCGAACCACGCGGCCGCGCCCTGCACCCAGGCGGCGCCCGACCGCGGCGCCGCGACGTGCGGCACCCGCGCCAGCTGTCCGACGGCGGGGCGGCCGGGCGAGGCGAGCCAGTCGGCGACCGGCCCCTGGTCGTCCGCCAGCACGCTGACCGCCCACGTGTCGACCTCGTCGAGCGCGTCGCGCAGCCGCGCGTCCTGGTGCACGCAGAGCAGCAGCATCGGCGGCTCGAGCGAGACCGACGTCAGCGCCGAGGCCGTCATCGCGTGGTCGGTGCCCTTCCAGCGCACGGACACCACCACCACGCCCGCGGGCAGCCGACCCATCGCGGCGCGGAAGGCGTCCGTGGCCGCGGCGTCGGCGGCCGTGGCCCCGCCGGACCCGTCGCCGTAGAGCGGGTCGACCTCGGTCACGGGGTGCTCGGCCCGCGGCGCAGCGGCACGTCCGCGAACCAGCGGCGCGGCGCCAGGGCCACCGCCAGCGCGACCACGAGCGCCCCGAGCGCCCACGTCCAGCCGAGCACGGCGTCCCCTCCCGGCACCAGCACGTCCCCGCCCGGCCCGAACCCGGACAGCACCTGCACGCTGCCGAACAGCCCGACCAGCAGCCCGACCGACGCCACCCAGCCGCCCCAGGCCCGCACCGTCACCGACGCGGCGAGCACGAGCAGCAGGCAGACGACGACGCCCCAGGGCCGCACCGAGCGGTGCATGACGGTGCCGACGGCGCCCACGAGGACGCCGAGCAGCAGGGCGCCGAGGGCGCGGAGGACCATCCGGGTCGTCAGGGGCTGCACGCGCGCCAGGCTACCCCGCGCGGCTCAGGGCAGCGGGAGCGGGCCGGCGGGGGCGCGGCCCGGGGCCCAGGCGTACGACTCCCGCGGCAGGACCGGGGCGAGCACGAGGTTCGACAGGGCGTAGCAGGCCACGGCGTCCGGGTGGTCGAGCGGCGTGACCGCCTGGACCTGGGTGGCGTGCGCGCGCAGCGCCGCGAGCAGGCGGTCCCGGACAGGCAGCACCTCCACGACCAGGTCCGCGGGCGCGTCGGTCGCGACCGACGGCAGCGGGCCCGCCGGGTCGGGCAGCTCGAGCGGGCCCTCGCGGGTCGCCCGGCGGTCGTCCGCGGCGGCGGCCAGCACGGCCCGGGCGGTCGGGTCGGCGGCGAGGGCGGCGTACCCCGCGCGCAGGGCGTCGGCGGGGGCCACGGCCCACGCGACGGCGGGCGCCCAGCCGCCCGCGCCGGCGGCCAGCTCCACCGCCCGCATCGTGAGCGCGTGCGCCCGCACGTGGTCCGGGTGCCCGTACCCGCCGCCCGGCTCGTAGGTCACGACCAGGTCCGGCCGCCGCTCGCGCAGCAGCCCGGCCAGCCGCCCCGCGGCGACGTCGAGCGGCACGCCCACGAGCGCGCGGGCGGGCACCTCCCCCGCGGCCCCGGCACGCCCGGTCCCGACCCAGCTCATCCCCGAGTCCTCGTACCGCGCTCCCGGCACCCCCTGCGCCGAGCGGGCAGACGATGTCCCCTCGACGGGCGCGGAGGGGACATCGTCTGCCCGCTCGGCGAGGTCGGCGGGGTGGGCGGGGTCCGCGGGGTGGGCGGGCTCCGCCGGGAGCGGGAGGGCGTCGAGGAAGTGCTGGGTCGCGCCCAGGGACGCGACCGCCGCGGCCAGCTCGCGCTCGCGGTGCCGTGCCAGCGCCTCGCCGTCGCCCTCCAGGGCCGCCGACCGCGCGCCGATCACCTCGCCGCGCTCGCCTCGGGTGCAGGTCACCACGGTCGCGGAGAGCCCGGCCGCGGCCCAGGTCGCGAGCAGCGCCCCGGTCGACAGCGTCTCGTCGTCCGGGTGCGCGTGCACCGCGAGCACGCCACCCGTGCGGGTCGGCGTGCTCGCGGCGTCGGTCATGCGCGCAGGCGTCAGGCGCGCTTGGTGCGGGCCACGGCCCGGGCGCGCTCCGTCTGGTCCAGGATCACCTTGCGGATGCGGACGACCTCGGGGGTCACCTCGACGCACTCGTCCTCGCGGGCGAACTCCAGCGACTCCTCGAGGGTCAGGTGCCGCGGCGGCACCAGGTTCTCGAAGTTGTCGGCCGTGGAGGAGCGCATGTTGGTGAGCTTCTTCTCCTTGGTGATGTTGACGTCCATGTCCTCGGCGCGGGAGTTCTCGCCGACGATCATGCCCTCGTAGACCTCCTGCGTCGGGTCGACGAAGAACGACCCGCGCTCCTGCAGGTTGATCATCGCGAACGGCGTCACGGCGCCGGCGCGGTCGGCGACCAGCGAGCCGGCGACCCGGGTCTCGATCGGGCCCGCCCACGGCTCGTAGCCCTCGGCGATCGACGAGGCGATGCCGGTGCCGCGGGTGTCGGTGAGGAACCGGGTGCGGAAGCCGATGAGGCCGCGCGACGGGACCAGGAACTCCATGCGGACCCAGCCGGTGCCGTGGTTCGACATCGTCTCCATGCGGCCCTTGCGCTGCGCGAGCAGCTGCGTGACGGCGCCCAGGTACTCCTCGGGCACGTCGATCGTCATGCGCTCGACCGGCTCGTGCACCTTGCCGTCGATCTTCTTGGTGACGACCTGGGGCTTGCCGACGGTGAGCTCGAAGCCCTCGCGGCGCATCTGCTCGACCAGGATCGCCAGGGCGAGCTCGCCGCGGCCCTGGACCTCCCAGGCGTCGGGGCGGTCGGTCGGGACGACGCGGAGCGACACGTTGCCGATGAGCTCCGAGTCGAGGCGGTCCTTGACCTGGCGGGCGGTGACCTTGTGGCCCTTGCCGCCCTTGCCGGCCAGCGGCGAGGTGTTGATGCCGATGGTCATCGAGATCGCCGGGTCGTCGACCGTGATGAGCGGCAGCGGCCGCGGGTCGTCGGGGTCGGTCAGGGTCTCGCCGATGGTGATGTCGGCGATGCCCGCGACCGCGACGATGTCGCCAGGGCCGGCCTTCTCGGTCGGGACGCGGTCGAGCGCCTTGGTCTCGAGCAGCTCGGTGATGCGGACGTTCTGCATCGTGCCGTCGTGCCGCGCCCAGGCCACGGTCTGGCCCTTGGTGAGCTCGCCGTTGAAGATGCGGAGCAGCGCGAGCCGGCCGAGGAACGGCGAGGCGTCGAGGTTGGTGACGTGCGCCTGCAGCGGCGCGCCCTCGGTGTAGGTCGGCGCCGGGATCTTCTCGAGGATCGTCTGGAACAGCGGCTCCAGGTTCTCCGAGTCCGGCAGGCCGCCGTCGGCGGGCTGGGCGAGCGAGGCGCGGCCGGCCTTGGCGGCGGCGTACACGACCGGGACGTCGAGGATCGCGTCGAGGTCCAGGTCCTCGACCTCGTCGTGCAGGTCGGACGCCAGGCCCAGCAGCAGGTCGGTCGCCTCGGCGACGACCTCGGTGATGCGGGAGTCCGGGCGGTCGACCTTGTTGACGACCAGGATGACCGGGAGCTTCGCGGCCAGCGCCTTGCGCAGCACGAACCGGGTCTGGGGCAGCGGGCCCTCGGACGCGTCGACGAGCAGCACGACGCCGTCGACCATCGACAGGCCGCGCTCGACCTCGCCGCCGAAGTCGGCGTGGCCCGGGGTGTCGATCACGTTGATCGTGATGCCACCGGGCTCGCCCGCCGCGGCCGCCGCGGGGCCGGCGTACCGGACCGCGGTGTTCTTCGCGAGGATGGTGATGCCCTTCTCGCGCTCGAGGTCGCCCGAGTCCATCGCGCGCTCGTCCACGTGGGCGTGCGCACCGAAGGCGCCGGACTGGTGGAGCATCGCGTCGACCAGCGTGGTCTTGCCGTGGTCGACGTGCGCGACGATCGCGACGTTGCGCAGGTCGCCGCGCACGCGCGTGCCCGTGGGCGAGGTGGGCACAGTCATGTCAGGACTCGTTTCCGCGAGGAAGTGGGGAGATGAGGGGCGCGACGACGTCGAGCGCCGATCGATTGTACGCGCACGCGCGCCCCGGCACGAGGAGGGGTCGTGCCGGGGCGCGCGTGGTGCTGCTGCGAGGGCTCAGACGCCCGAGCCGCCGCGGGGGCGGATGTTGCCGTCGTAGCGGCCCGCGTTGGTGATCTGCTCGTCCTCGAACGCCTGCACGCGCTCCCCGTCGGCCACCGCGGCCTGCGCGGCCGAGGTGCCGGCCGGGGCGGCCGCGGCCAGCAGCCGGTCCCGCTCCTCGCGGCGGAGCTTCTGCTCCGCCGGGTTCGGCACGGGGACGGCGGCGAGCAGGCGCCGGGTGTAGTCCTGCTGCGGCGAGCGGAGGATCTGCTCGCGCGGGCCGACCTCGACCAGGTCGCCCTTGCTCATCACGGCGATCCGGTTGGACAGGATCTCGACGACCGCGAGGTCGTGGCTGATGAACAGGCAGGCGAACCCGTACTCGCGCTGCAGCTCCTGGAACAGCTCCAGCACGCGCGCCTGCACCGACACGTCGAGCGCGGAGGTCGGCTCGTCGGCGATGAGCAGCTTGGGCGACAGGGCCAGGGCGCGGGCGATGCCGACGCGCTGGCGCTGGCCGCCGGACAGCTCGTGCGGGTAGCGGTTCCGCATGGCGCGGGGCAGGTGCACCCGGTCCAGCAGCGACTCGACCCGGCGGTCCAGGTCGGCGCCCGAGGCGATCTTGTGCAGCTTGAGCGGCTCGCCGATGGACTCGCCGATCGGCAGGCGCGGGTTCAGCGAGGAGCCCGGGTCCTGGAACACGATCGAGACGTCCTGGCGGACGGCGCGCAGGTCCTTCGGCTTGATGCCGGCCAGCTCGACGCCGTTGACCGAGAGCGAGCCGCCGGCCACCGGGAGCAGGCCGACCGCGGCGCGGCCGACGGTGGTCTTGCCGGAGCCGGACTCGCCGACCAGGCCGACGACCTCGCCCTTGCCGATGGTCAGGTCGATGCCGTTGATGGCGCGGAACGCGGGGACGCGACCGCGGCCCGGGTACTCGATGACCAGACCCTTGGCCTCGAGCGCGAAGCCCGGGGCGGCGGCCGGCGCGGCGGTGCCGAACGGGTCGACGCCCGCGCGCTCGGTGACCTGCACGGTGCCCTCGGCCTCGGCCACCGGGTGCTCGCCGTGCAGGCCCTGGGCGGCGTACGTCTCGGAGCCGAGGTGCGGGACCGCGTCGAGCAGCTGGCGGGTGTACTCGTGCTGCGGGCGGTTGAACACCTCGTCCGCCGAGCCCGACTCCACGACGCGGCCGTTCTTCATCACCATGACGCGGTCGGACAGGTCCGCGACCACGCCCATGTCGTGGGTGATGAGGATGATGCCGGCGTCGACGCGGTGCCGCAGGTCGCGCATGAGCTTGAGGATCTCGGCCTGGACGGTGACGTCGAGGGCCGTGGTCGGCTCGTCCGCGATGAGCAGCTTGGGCTCGCAGGCGAGCGCCTGGGCGATCATCGCGCGCTGCCGCTGGCCGCCGGAGAGCTGGTGCGGGTACTTGTCGACCGACTCCTCCGGGTTCGGCAGATCGACGAGGCGCAGCAGCTCGATCGCGCGCTCGCGCGCCTGCTTCGGCGTCATGTCGAAGTGCACGCGCAGGGTCTCGATGATCTGGAACCCGACGGTGTACACCGGGTTCAGCGCCGTCATCGGCTCCTGGAAGATGACGGCGACCTCGTTGCCGCGCACCCGGCTGAGCTGCTTGTGGTTCAGCCCGAGCAGCTCCCGGCCCGCCAGCTTCGCCGAGCCGGACGAGCGGCCGTTCGGGGGCAGCAGGCCGATCAGCGACATCGACGACTGGGTCTTGCCGGAGCCGGACTTGCCGACGATCGCGAGGACCTCGCCCGGGCGGACGTCGTAGCTGACGTCCTGGGCGGCCGGGAACCACTCGCCGTCGACGAAGAACTCGACCGTGAGGTCGCGGACCTCGAGGATCGGCGCCTTGGCGCCGGGGGCCGGGGTGCCCGGGCCGCCGGGGGCGGTGGCGAAGTCAGTGGACACGGTTCACGAGATCCTTCCGTGGGACGACCCGATGTGGGCGGGCCGCGCGACGTCGAGAGGGGCGGTCGTCCGCTGGTCTGGGACGATGGCCGCATGGTCTCGGCGGACGTGGTGGAGTACAGGCCGGCCTTCGGCCGGGTTCTGGCGGTGGTCGTGGCGGTCCTGGGCCTCGGTGGCCTCGTGACCGGGCTGGTGGCCGACGCGGGGGCCACGTGGCCCTACGTGGCACCGGTGGTGCTGGTGGTGCTCTGGGTCTGGGCGGCCTACTGG
Source organism: Cellulomonas sp. Y8 (assembly GCF_008033115.1). NCBI lineage: Bacteria > Bacillati > Actinomycetota > Actinomycetes > Micrococcales > Cellulomonadaceae > Cellulomonas > Cellulomonas sp. Y8. The sequence continues at coordinate 3,216,332 of NZ_CP041203.1, read as the reverse complement.
CGCCCGGCCGTGCTGGTCAGCCCCGCGGGCGTCGAGCTCCGGAACGTCACCCGGACGATCGAGCTGCCCTGGCCGACGATCCAGCGGGTCGACACCCGCTACGCGCTCACGCTGCACACCGCCTACGGCGACTACGCCGCGTGGGCGGCGCCGGCGCCGAGCCGGGCCCGGGTGGCCACCGCCGGCAAGGACGACGTGGCGAACCTCCCCGGCTCGACCTACGGCCCCGGCGGCACCGTGCGCCCCGGCGACCTCGCGTCGAGCGCCTCCGGCCAGGCGGCCCTCATCGTGCGGGCCCGCTGGGAGGAGCTGCGCGACGCGGGCGTCCTGGACGACCCCCGCCTCGAGCGCGCGACCCCGCGGGTCCGCTGGCACGCCGGCACGCTGGCCGCGATCGCCGTGCTGATCGCGGCCAGCGTGCTGACCGTGGCGCTCTGACACGTCAGGCCCTGGCCGCGGCCCGCGCCTGGGACTTGGCCTTGCGCGCGTCCGCACGGGCCAGGGCCCGCCTGGTCGGGATGCGCCGCTGCCGCGGGTCGAAGGCGTCCCGCAGGCCGTCACCGATGAAGTTCACGCAGAGCGCGATCGTCACGATGAACAGGCCTGGCCACCAGAACAGCCAGGGCCGCGTGGCGAACGCGGTCTGGTACTCGTTGATGAGCTGCCCCAGGGAGACCTCGGGGCTGTTGATGCCGAAGCCCAGGTACGACAGCGCGGTCTCGAGCAGGATCGCCGAGGCCATGAGCAGCGTCGCGTTGACGATGATCACGCCGACGGCGTTCGGCAGGATGTGCTTGAACATGATCCGGCCGTTCGAGGCGCCGGCCACGCGGGCCGCGTCCACGAACTCCCGCTCGCGCAGGGTGAGGAACTGGCCGCGCACGAGCCGCGCCATGTTCGTCCACGACACCAGCGACAGGGCGATGGCCAGCGACCACGGGTTCGCGCCGCCGACCAGCACGCCGAGGATGGCGCCGATCATGATGACCGGGATCGTGATGATCATGTCGGTGAACCGCATGAGCAGGTCGTCCAGGCGGCCGCGGAAGAACCCGGCCGCGGCGCCGACCAGCACGCCGATCGTGGTCGACAGCAGGCCGATGACGACCATGACCGTCAACGACTGCTGCGTGCCGCGCATGACCAGGGCGAAGCCGTCGTGGCCGATGTTGTCCTGGCCGAACGGGTGGTCGCCGAACTGGAACGAGCCGTTCTCGAAGCCCATCGTCGGGGCGCCGCCGGCGTTCACGATGTCGCTGGTCTCGCGGTAGCCGTACTTCCACCAGCCGGGGATCGGGCCCCAGCCGATGGACGTGGTCACCAGGATCACGACGCCGAGCAGGACGATCGCGGAGATCATCGCACCGCGGTGCCGGAGGAACCGCCGCAGGACGATGCGGCCCTGCGAGAGGCCCTCGACCTCCTTGAGCTCGATCGCGTTCTCGGTGTTCTCGACCGCGGCCTTCGGGTCGGTGATGCCCTCGTTCGGCTCGAGGGGAGGAGTGATGCTCATGAGTTCACCCGGATCCGGGGGTCGAGCGCCGCGTACACGAAGTCGACGACGATGTTGGCGAGGACGAGGAGCGTGCCGGTCACGAGGAAGTACCCCATGATCGGGTCCGCGTCCTTGGCGCCGAGGGACTTGATGAACAGCGCGCCCATGCCGCTCCACGAGAAGATGCGCTCGGTGATGATCGCGCCGCCGAACAGGGCCGCGATGTCGAGCGGCACGACGGTCGCGAGCGGGATCAGCGCGTTGCGGAAGGCGTGCCGCGTGGTGACGACCCGCTCCGACAGGCCCTTGGCCCGCGCGGTGCGGATGTAGTCCTGGTTCATCACCTCGAGCAGGCTCGCCCGGGAGTACCGGGTGTAGCTCGCGAACGAGATGAGGATCAGGGCGATCGTCGGCAGGATCAGGTGCGTGAACTTGTCGAGCGACTCCACCCAGAAGTCGCCGGACAGGCCCGGCGTCTGCGACCCGATGGTCGCGATCGGCCGGCCGTTGATCTGAGAGGCGTTCGAGTACGGGTACCAGACCGCCATGACGCGGTCGACGAACAGCAGCACGCCGACGCCGACCGCGGTGACCGCGGCGGCACGCATCGAGACGACGCGGTCGTAGCCGCCGAACAGGTAGCCGACCACGAGGCCCACCGCGAGGGCGGCGACGGCGAGCAGCGCCATCAGGCCCCAGCTCGCGTTCACGAACGCGTACTGCAGCGGGTAGTAGAGCGCGGCGCCGATCGCGGCGGTGGTGAGGGACGCGTACAGCGCGCGGCGGTTCTGCAGGCCGGCGGTCAGCGCCACGATGCCGAACGCGATGCCCACGCCGAGGGCGAGGACGCCCACCAGGCCGAGGCTCGGGTTCAGCAGCCACCCGGTGTTCGAGATGAACAGCAGCGCGGCGGCCGTCGCGACGACCGCGGCGCCGAACGAGACCCAGCGGGTGCGCGTCGTGCCGCCGATGATCGACGACCACAGCACGCCGGAGATCACCGACAGCAGGGCGATCCACAGCGGCGGGACGTGCGGGTCCGCCAGGAAGTCGTTGAAGCCGATGGCGCCCCAGAGCTTGAGCAGCACGGCGACCCAGAAGGACGGCAGCGAGTACAGGACGAACGACATGAACGTCACGCTGTAGTCGAAGCGCGTGTACTGGCGCAGGGCCGACACGATGCCGACGAGGACGCCGAGGCCGATCGCGAGGAACGTCGACGCGGCGACGAGCTGGACGGTGCTCGGGATCGCGGAGCTCAGCAGGGCGGAGACCGGCTGCCCCGTGACCCAGCTGGAGCCGAGGTCACCGGTGAGCAGCGAGCCCAGCCACTTGAAGTACCGGATCACCGGCGGGGTGTTCAGGTCCAGCGCCTGGATCCGTGCCGCGATCAGCGCCTCCTTGTTGGGGGCGGTGCTGGTCCGCAGCTCCTCGAGGGGGTCGAGGGAGTACGCGAGGAGCATGTAGACGATGAACGTCGCTCCGAGCAGCACGATCGCGGACGACACGAGGCGTCGCCCGAGGAACGTCAGGGTGGGCGCCGCGTTCCTGAACCAGGAACGGCGGGCCGTGACCGGTGCGTCGGGCGCGGAGCGCGCGCCGGAGGCACGGGTCGTCACAGAGGTGGCCATGGGGTCCTTGCCTCACGGGAAGGGGGGTACTCGCAAAGCGCAAGTGTAGGCACTCCCGGTAGGGGTGCTGCGCCTCGGGCCGGGGTCGGCCGTGAGTGCCGCTACGGCTGTGGTACTAGGGGGCACGGCAACGGGGGTACCGCGGTGGCCGCGGTACCCCCGTGCCGGCGTCGCTCCCGGGGGAGCGTCAGTGCTGCGTCAGTGCGTCACTCGGTCTCGGTCGCGCTCGGCGCGTCGAGGGAGTCGGACGCGCTGATCTCCCAGTCCCAGTAGTTCCAGAAGATGGTCGGCGAGAGCGTGATGGTCGAGACGCCCTGCAGGACGTCGCGGTGCGCGACCACGCCGGGGAACTGGAAGATGTTGACGCCGAAGGCGTCCGCGTTCAGCTGCTTCTCGATGTCGATCGTCAGCTGGGTCTCGACGTCCGCGTCGGTGTTCGTGGACATCTGGCCGTACAGCTCGTCGATGGCCGGGTTCGAGTAGCCACCGAAGTTGTTGACGCCGTCGGTGATGTAGTTCGCCTCGGAGTTCAGGGCGAACGTGTTGGTCGACTGCCAGCCGAAGAGCGAGGCGTCGTAGGTGCCGCCACCGAGCAGCGAGGACCAGTTGTCGTCACCGTTGTCGATGACGTTGAAGCCGGCCTGCGACGCGGACTGCGCGATGAGCTGGTACTCGTTCGCACGGCGCACGTTCGACTTGCCGTAGAGGAAGCGCACGTCCACCGGGGTGGTCACGCCGGCCTCGGCGAGCAGGGCCTTGGCGCCCTCGATGTCGACGTCCGCCCAGAGCGAGGAGTCGTTGTTCGCGACGACCTCGTCGTAGTTCGGGGAGCCCGGGACCACGGTGAAGGAGTCGCGCGTGGTGGCGCCCTCCTCGAGCGGCTGGATGAGCTTCTCGATGATCTCCTGGCGCGGGATCGTCTTGAGGAACGCCTGGCGGACCTTGAGCGCCTTGTCGGCGTCGCCGCCGTAGGCAGCGGGGTCGAACGGGCCGCCGTTGTTGAACGTCAGGTCGACGTGCTCGTAGGTGCCCTCCTGCTCGGAGGAGTAGGAGACGCCGTCGATGCCCTCGAGGGTGGCCAGCACGTCCACGGAGGACTGCGGGGCGATCAGGTCGACCTCACCGTTCTGGAGCGCGGTGACCGCGGCCAGCGGGTCCTCGGTGTAGCGGATCGTGATCGAGTCCACCTTGGGCTCCGGGCCCCAGGTGTAGTCGGGGTTCTTCGTCAGCGTGACGTACTGGTTCTCGACGTAGTCCGAGATGATGTACGCGCCGTACGACAGGTAGAGACGCTCGTCGTCCGGCAGCGACGTGAAGTTGAACCCGTTGTTCCAGGTCTCCGAGATCGGGGCCAGCGCCGCCGCGTCGTTGTTCTTGAACGCGTCGATGAGGGCGTTCTTCGCCTCGGTCGGGTCGTCGATGCCGAGCGCGATCTCCGCCACGGCGTGGGCCGCGATCGGGGACGGCTGGCTCATCGAGACCTCCCAGTCCGAGCGCGGCTCGGTGTAGTGGAAGGTGACCGACTTGTTGTCGTCGCTGATCTCCGGGAACTCGGTGATCAGGTTCATCGCCGGGGAGGACGAGTCGAAGAAGACCGAGCCCTCGGGCGCGGTGACCGAGCCGTCGTCGCCGGACTCCACGTCGTCACCGGAGGCGGTGTCGAACATGTCGTTCTGCGCGCCCCACCAGAGGATCATGTCGGCCGCGTCGACGGGCTCGCCGTCGGACCACGTGACGCCGTCGTTGATCGTGTACTTGACGACCAGCGGGTCCTCGGACTCGACCTCGTACGTCCCGAAGTCCTCGTTCTTCGCGAGGTTCAGGTCGCCGTCGTAGTAGTTGAAGAACGAGGTCATCAGGTAGATGACGTTCGCGTTCGCGGTCGCGTTGCCGTTCGACGTGAGGTTGTTCGTCGAGAACATCGGCTGGTTCCAGCTGACGTTGACCGACGTCGTCTCGTCGATCTCGCTCTGCGGAGCGGGGCTCGAGCACGCCGTGAGCACGAGGGCCCCCGCCGCCACCGCAGCCGCCGCGGCGCTGATTCGCCTGATCTTCAATGTTCCTCCTGTGAAGGTGGCGCCCGCCCGTCCTCGCGCCGCGTGGGCCGACCTCCGGGGTCGTCCCGAGCGCGGCAGACGTGCGGTCCCGCCGTGGATGGGGCAACGCTAGTGACCCCAGTCAGGACAAATCGGACACATCCCCCCGCAGCGGGCGATCGTTACCGGATCGATACTGAGCAGTAGTGTCCAGCATTCAAGACGGAACATGCCGGTAACCTCGCGGAAACATGCCCGTCGGAGCGCCCGTCCTCGACGAGCGCCCTCCGCAGGGGCCTCCGGCTCAGCGCGGAACCGCGGCCCTGTGCTATGGGGGCGGCCTGCCGACCGCCGGTCCCCCGCGCGACGACCTCGTCGTCCCCGCGCGCGGTGTGACGAGGATCGCACGACCCGCCGGTTCCGGCACCCCGACGCCGCGGGCGCGACGGGGCCGCCCGGCCCGGGCGGGCGGGGCGGCCCGTCGGTGCGGCCCGGCGACCGCTGACCTCAGACCGCGGCGGCGACGCGCACCGCCTCGACGTTGAGGATGTTCCCGTCCGGGTCGGCGAACCACACCGACCGCATCGGCCCGTCGGTCAGCACGCCGTCGGACCACGAGCCGGACGGCAGCTCGAACGTCTGGAACTCGATCCCGCCGGAGCGCAGCGCCGCGACCTCCTGGTCGAAGGCCTCGTCGGCGACCTGGAACGTGACGGCCGTCGCCTGGTTGGTGCCGGCGTAGGACGACGGGTACACGAGCATCCCGCCGGACTTCGTGCCGTAGACGACGCCGGTCATCTCGTCGGCGTCGCTGAACCCCGGCAGCTCCTGCTTCCGGAAGCCCAGGGTCTGCTCGTAGAACTGGCGCGCACGGCCCAGGTCCCGCACGGCGAGGCAGGGCATCGCGGGGTGGTCGGACAGCATCGTCGCCTCCAGCGCGGGTCGGCCGACGGTCGACCGACCGGCGCCGCGAGCGTACGGCGACCGGGTCGCAGCGGGATCGCAGCGCGGGGCCGTCAGCCCCGCACGCGGCGGCGGTAGGCGCGCGCCTTCATCACGTCGCCGCACTCGTCCATCGAGCACCAGCGGCCCGACCGGTTGCGGGACGCGTCGTGGTAGACCCACTGGCAGTCCGGGTTGGCGCAGGCCTTGAGCCGGGCCCACTCCCCCGTCGCGACCGACCGGTGCAGCGCGGCGAGCACCCCGCCGACCAGCACCGCGTCCGGGTCGGACCGGGGCGCGGGTTCCAGGGCGAGCCCGCCGCCGGACGCCGGGTCGCCGGGCGCCACCACGAGCGGGTACCGCGCCGCGAGCGCGCCCAGCGCCGTCGCGTCGCCCCCGCCGAGGTAGCCGCGCAGGACGTCGCGGGCCTCGACCAGCGCCCGCGGCCCGGCACCGCGCAGCCGGTCGACGCCGTGGAACCGGTCGTCGGTGTTGAGCAGCGCGCGCAGCCCCTCGGTCGCGGCGGGCGCGACGCCGGGCGCGGTCCCGCGCACGACCCAGGCGTCGAGCGGGTCGGACCCCTTGACGGCGGACATGGCCCTGAGGATAGTCGTCACCACCGTTCGGCGATAGCCGGTGACGCCCGCAGGGGCGGCGTCACCGGCGCCGGGCGCCACCTCCGCGGACCAGCCACCGAGCGAGAGCGAGCCGACGATGACCGCGACCACCGACCGTCCCGGGTGCGACACCTCCGACCTGCTGCACATCCACCAGCTGTTCCGCCGCGCGTTCGGCGACGCGCCGGGCCTGGTCCGGGGCGTCCCGGACGGCGACGTCGCCCGGATGCGCGTCGTCGCCGCGCACGTGCGGGAGGTGGCGACGGGTCTGCACCACCACCACGAGGGCGAGGACCTCCTGCTGTGGGACCGCCTCGAGCAGCGCTCCCCCGGGTGCGCGCTGCACGTCGGCCTGATGCGTGCGCAGCACGCGGACGTCGCCGGGCTGCTGCGCGACCTCGACGCCGCGCTGCCCGCCTGGGAGACGGGCGCGCCGGTCGTCGCGCGCGACGACGTCGCCCGCGTGCTGGAGGAGCTGCGGGCCCTGCTCGTGCTGCACCTCGGTCAGGAGGAGGACCGCATCCTCCCGACGGCGTCGAGCGTGCTGAGCCAGCGGGAGTGGGACCAGCTGCACGAGCACGGCATGGCCTCGGTCCCGCGCAGCAGGATGCTCCTCCAGCTCGGCTGGATCCTGGACGCCGTGCCGGAGCCCGAGCGGGCGGGCTGGCTCCGCACCAACCTGCCCGCGCCCGCCCGGCTGCTGTGGCGCACGGTCGGGCGGCGGCGGTTCGCGGCGCACCGCGCGCGGGTCTACGGCGTGCGGTGACGCGTCCCCGGGGTAACCCCAGCCGGGTGAGGACGACCGCTCCGGCGTCTCCCTAGCGTGAGTCCCGTCGCCGGAGACGGCGCGGAGAGGGGGGCACCATGTCCGCGGAGACCGCACCCACCACCGGCGAGCCCACGCCGCGGCACCGGGCGGCGCCGGCACCCGACGCCGGCGGCGTCGCCGTCGACGGCACCCCCACCACGAACGGCACCCCGGCCGGCGACGGGCGCGCGGGTGACGCCCCCGAGCCGCCGCCCGCCGACGCGGTGCCGGCCCGCACCCCGGTGCCGGCGGCCCAGTGGATCTCCTGGGTCGCGCTCGCGATGATGACCACCAGCTCGGTGGCCAGCCTGCGCGCGGCGCCGACGATGGCGATCTACGGGCTCGCGGCCGTGTTCCTCTACGTCGTGCCGGCCATCGTGTTCCTGCTGCCGACCTCGCTGGTGTCCGCCGAGCTCGCGTCCGGGTGGAAGGGCGGCGTCTACAAGTGGGTCTCCGAGGGCATCTCGAAGCCGGCCGGCTTCCTCGCCGTCTGGTGCCAGTTCGCGATGACGATCTTCTACTACCCGACGCTGCTCGGGTTCGTGGCCAGCACGCTCGCGTACGTCATCAACCCCGACCTCGCGACGAGCGGCGTGTGGACCGCAGCGGTCATCGTGGTCGTCTACTGGAGCGGGGTGTGGGTGTCGTCCCGCGGCACCAAGGCGATCGCGGGGCTCGCGTCCGGCGGCCTGATCATCGGCACGCTGATCCCCGGGGTGCTGCTCGTGACCCTGGGCGTCGTGTTCCTCGGGCAGGGCAACCCGTCGGCCGCGCCGATGGACGCCGAGCACCTGCTGCCCGCCTGGGCCGGCCTGTCGAGCCTCGTGCTGATCGTGAACAACTTCCTGTCCTACTCGGGCATGGAGATGAACGCGGTGCACGTGTCCTCGCTGCGGAACCCCGGGCGCGAGTTCCCGCGGTCGATGTTCCTGGCGATGGGGATGGTCCTGCTCATCTTCATCCTGCCCGCGCTGGCCATCTCCTGGTTCGTCCCCGCGGAGGAGCTGTCGCTCACCGCCGGGATCATGCAGGCCTTCGACGCGGTGTTCGCCCAGTTCGGCTGGCAGTGGCTCACGCCGGTCATCGGGGTCATGCTCGTCACGGCGTCGGTCGCCGGGATGCTCACCTGGCTCGCCGGGCCGTCGAAGGGCCTGCTGCTGATCTCCCGTCAGGAGGGCTACCTCCCGCCGTTCCTGCAGCGGCTGAACAAGAACGGCGTGCAGCAGAACATCCTGGTCACCCAGGGCGCCGTCACCACGCTCATCGCCCTCGGCTACGCGCTGATCCCCTCGGTGTCGAGCGCGTACTGGGTGTTCTCGGTGATCACCACGCAGGTCTACCTGATCATGTACCTGCTGATGTTCGTGGCCGCGGTGCGGCTGCGGCGGCTGCACGCGGGCCACCCGCGGGGGTACCGGGCCCCGATCATCCGCACGCTGTGCGGCGTCGGGTTCGTCGCCTCGGCCGCGGCGCTGCTCGTCGGCTTCGTCCCGCCGTCCCAGCTCGGCACCGGCAGCCCGTGGGTCTACGTCCTGGTCGTCGGCGGCGGCGCCCTCGGCCTCGGCCTGCTCGTGCCGTTCCTGTTCTACCGGCTCCGCAAGCCGTCGTGGCGGCTCGCGGAGGCGCAGCAGCCGGAGGTGAGCGCGTCATGACCGTGCCCGTCGAGACCTCGACCCGCCGCGAGCGCGGCTGGGTGTACGGAGTGAGCATCGCGGTCCTCGCGGTGCTGGTGCTGGTCGCCCTGCTGTCGTTCCGCTCCGCCCGGCAGGAGGCCGAGGCGCAGGACAAGGCCCAGGAGCTGGTCGACGCCATGGCCGCCGCGGGCGCCGAGCACCTGCCGTCCGCCGACCGCGTCGCGGCCGTCCTCGGCACCGACGGCGGGGTCGCGTGCAGCGACCCGGCGTCCGCGCTGGGCCAGGCCGCGATCTTCGCCGGCCTCTCCAACGGCGCGACCGGACCCGGCTACCGGCCGACCATCGCGGAGAGCCGGGCCGTGCAGGCCGAGCTGCTGATCGTGGGGGTCTACTGCCCGGAGCACCTGGAGGACGTGCAGGCGATCGTCGACGACCTGGACCTCGCCGAGTCCGACTGAGCCGCCGCGCGGACCCGTCAGGATCGGAGAAGCACCGCGCCGACCCCGGCTCCTACGGTGGGCTCACGCACCGCACCCCCACCGACCAGGAGGCACCGAGCATGGCCGACAGCCACGGCTCCACCGCAAACTTCACCGCCGAGGAGCGCGCCGCGATGCAGGAGCGCGCCGCCGAGGTCCGCACCGCCCGCAAGCGCGGCAAGGCCGGCGGCGACCCGGAGGCCGAGCTGCTCGCGAAGATCGCCGAGCTCCCCGACGACGACCGGGCGATGGCGGAGCGGATCCACGCGATCGTGCGCGAGGTCGCCCCCGGGCTCACGCCGCGCACCTGGTACGGGATGCCCGCCTACGGCGCGACCAAGGCCGTGCTGATCTTCCAGCCCGCGTCGAAGTTCAAGGCCCGGTACGCGACGCTCGGGTTCAACGACGACGCACGGCTGGACGACGGCGGGATGTGGCCGACCGCGTACGCGCTGACGCGGGTGGGGGACGCCGAGGAGGCGGCGATCCGGGAGCTCGTGCGGCGGGCCGCCGGGGAGGGGTGAGGATGGGCGTGCCACGCCGCCACCCCCGGTCGTCGCAGCCGGCCGACGGGAGGCCGCAGGCAGCGGCCGGTCGCCACCGGAGCGGGTCTGGGAGCCGCACCGAGGAGCCCAGGTCGGGGCTCAGGGCTGTCTGCCGCTGCCCCTGACGGGCCGGCTACGCGACCTTTTGCAGACCCTCTACGCCACCTTCTGCAGGCACCCGACGCGCCCGCCGGTCACTGCTCCCCCGGCACGGGCGGCCGCCAGCCACCGTCCTCCCGCACCCCCCGCGCGATCCGCCGGCTGATCTCCCGCAGCTGCCGCGCCTGCGCCGCCGTGAGCCGGTCGAGCACCAGCCGGTGCACCGTCGCGACGTGGCCGGGCGTCGCCGCCGCGACCGCCGCCCGCCCGGCGTCGGTCAGCAGCGCGAGCGTGTAGCGCCCGTCCGCGGGGTCCGGCGCCCGGCGCAGCCACCCGCGCCCCTCCAGCCGGGCCGCCGCGCGGGACAGCCGGGACAGGGTGCTGTTCGCGTAGTCCGCGAGCACGCTCATCCGCAGCGTCCCGTCGTCCGCCCGGCTCAGCGCGTAGAGCACCCCGTACTCGAAGTGGGTGATCCCGGCGTCCCGCTGGAGCTGCGCGTCGAGCGCGGGCGGGAGCCACTCGAGGACGGTGGCCAGCGACGACCAGGTCGCGAGGTCGTCGCCCTCGAGCTCGGCGGGGGGCTGCGCGGCGTCGGTCACACGGGCAGCCTAGCGCGGCCTGACTTGCCCAGGAAAGTCCTCTCCGCCTAGTTTGACTTTCCTGAGCAAGTGATCGCCGCGCGGTGCGGCGGCACGGGGAGGACCACCATGGATCTGCAGCTGACCGGGACCCGCGCGTTCGTCAGCGGGTCGACGCAGGGCATCGGCCTCGCGATCGCCGAGGCCCTGCTCCGCGAGGGGGCGGAGGTCGTCGTCAACGGGCGGGACGAGGGCCGGGTGCACGACGCGGTCGCCCGGCTGCGCGCCACCGTCCCGGGGGCCGCGGTGTCCGGGATCGCCGCCGACCTCGCGGACGCCGACCAGGTGGAGCGGCTGCTCGACCGGCTCGGCGACGTCGACGTGCTCGTGAACAACGCCGGCGTGTTCGACGTCGTGCCGTTCGACCGGGCCACCGACGCCGACTGGCAGCGCTACCTGGACGTCAACCTCATGAGCGGCGTGCGCCTCACCCGCCGGCTGCTCCCGCCGATGCTCGCCCGCGGCCGGGGCCGGGTGCTGTTCGTCAGCAGCGAGTCGGGCGTGGACGTCCCGGCCGACATGCTGCCCTACGGCGTGACGAAGGCGGGGGTGCTGGCGCTGGCCAACGGCCTCGCCAAGACCACCCGCGGCACCGGGGTCACGGTCAACAGCATCCTCGGCGGTCCCACCTACTCCGACGGCGTCGCACGGACGGTCGAGCGGATCGCGGACGCCCGGGGCGTGCCCGCCGCCGACCTCAAGGACGCGATGGCCGCCGCCCGGACGACGTCGCTGCTGCAGCGGTTCCTCGAGCCCGAGGAGATCGCGCGGCTGGCGGTCTACCTGGCGAGCCCGCTGTCGTCGGCGACGAACGGCGCGGCGGTGCGGGCCGACGGCGGGGTGCTGACGACGCTGCTGTGACGCGCGCGGTCAGGCCCGGCGGGACGCGGTGATCGTGAACTTCGGGTTCCGCGCCACCTGCCGGGTCGGGCCGACCGCCGCCTGCACCGCGGGCCGGTAGCCGAGCCCCGAGTTCCACACGCACCACAGCTCGCCGCCCGGACGGAGCACCCGCGCCGCCTCGGCGAACAGCCCGCGCGCGACTCCGTCGTGCACCGCGGCGCCCACGTGGAACGGCGGGTTGAGCAGGACGAGGTCGGCGCTCGCGTCGGGGATCCCGGCCGTGCCCCGGGCGCGCTGCACGCGCACGCGGTCCGCCAGCCCGTTCGCCTCGACGGTCGCCCGGGCCGACGCGACCGCGGCCGCGGACTCGTCCGTCGCGACCACCTCGACGGCCGGACGAGCAGCGGCCAGCGCGGACGCCAGGACCCCGGTGCCGCAGCCCAGGTCCACCGCGGCGCGGGCGTCCGGCACGGCGTCCGCCAGGTGCTCGACGAGGAACCGGGTGCCGATGTCCACGCGGGCGCCGGCGAACGCCGCGCCGTGCGCGCGGACGGTCAGACCGAGGTCGTCGTGGCGCGCGGTGGCGGGCCAGGCGGGGTCTCCCCCGTCGACCGCGCGGGGTCCGGCGGCGTGCAGGACGCGGGCCTTCTGCCGCCCGCGGCTGGCGCGCACCTCGGCGAGGTGCCGGCCCAGCACCTCGTTCATCGCGCGGGACATGTGCTTCTCGCGGCCCCCGGCGACCACGGCCACCGTCGGGTCCGCGTGCCGGGCGACGAGCTCGGCGATCTCGTCCAGCGCGTCGAGCGACCGCGGCAGCAGGAGCAGCACCACCCGGGCGCCGGACACCAGCTCCGGGCCGAGGTCCGCGAGCGACCGGAACGCGTCGGCGCCGCCCAGCCGGGCCGCGTTCTCGGCCAGCGCGAGCTCGCCGGTGAGCCGGTCGGTGTGCGCGCGGACGCCGGTCAGGCCGAACCGGTGGACCGCGCCGAGGGTCACCGCGCCGTACCGGTCGCCGACCACGACGACCGAGCCGGGCTCGGCGCCGTCGAGCAGCGGCGCGGCCTCGTCCAGGACCAGCCGGTCGGCGGCGTCGACCGCGACCAGGTCCGGCGCGGGGATCTCGGGGTCGCAGCGCAGCGCGGCGAGCAGGTCCTCGGTCACGCGGCCCACGGGTCGACGACGTCGACCCCGGTCCCGTCGAAGTCCTTGACGTTCCGCGTCGCGCACGTCGCCCCGTGCACGCGGCAGATCGCCGCGATCTGCGCATCCGCCGAGTGGATCGGTCGCCCCGCCCGCTCCCGCGCGGCGAGCACGTCCGCGTACTGCTCGGCCGCCGCGACGTCGAACGGGAGGATGGCCCGGGTCGCGCGGTAGGGCTCGACGGCCAGGTGGATCCGCTCGGTGAGCGCGGACCGGCGCTGCCCGTCGGGCAGCCGCCGCACTCCCGCCAGGAGCTCCGCGAGCGTCACGGCCGTGATCGCGACCTCACCGGTCAGGGCCTCGAGCCACGTCACCACGCGCGGCTCGGGCTCCGGCCGGAAGACCTCCGAGATGACGTTGGTGTCGAGCACGATCACCCGAAGTCCACCGCCCGCGCGTCGTCGGTGCGCTCCGGCACCACGAGGTCGTCGACACCGCCGGCCTGACGCGCCGCACGGAGCAGGGCGACGCCGATGTGGGGCCGGCGGGCGGCCTGCGTGAGGATGTCCCGCGCCTCGGCCTCCATGGAGCGGCCGTGCTCCTTCGCCTGGGCGGCGAGCTGCTGCTTGACGGACTCGTCGAGCCCGCGGACGACGATGGTGGACATGCTGGCGACCTCCTCCTCGCGCGCGAGTGCTAGCCGTGATGCTAGCAGCGGACGGCGCTCGGCCTGCCTCCCGACCGTCACACGTTGAAGCGGAACTCCACCACGTCGCCGTCGGCCATCACGTAGTCCTTGCCCTCGATGCGCGCCTTGCCCGCGGACCGGGCGGCGGCGACGGAGCCGGCCTCGACGAGGTCGTCGAACGAGATGACCTCGGCCTTGATGAAGCCTTTCTGGAAGTCCGTGTGGATGACCCCGGCGGCCTGCGGCGCGGTCCACCCCTGGTGGATCGTCCAGGCGCGGGACTCCTTCGGGCCGGCCGTCAGGTACGTCTGCAGGCCGAGGGTGTGGAACCCGACGCGGGCGAGCTGGTCGAGGCCGGCCTCGTCCTGGCCGTTGTCCGCCAGCATCTCCTTGGCCTCGTCGGGCTCGAGCTCGACCAGGTCGGACTCGAACTTCGCGTCGAGGAAGATCGCGTCGGCGGGGGCGACGAACGCGCGCAGCTCGTCCTGCATCGCGGTGTCGGCCAGGCCGGCGTCGTCCGTGTTGAACACGTAGATGAACGGCTTGGCCGTCATGAGCTGCAGCGAGGCGAGGTCGGCCAGGTCGAGCCCGGCGGCCTTCGCGCCCTGGAACAGCGTCTGCCCGGACTCGAGCACGGCCTGGGCGGCCTGCGCGGCGGCGAGCTCGGCGGGGTCCGCCTTCTTGATGCGGACCTCCTTCTCCAGGCGCGGGACGACCTTCTCGAGCGTCTGCAGGTCGGCGAGGACCAGCTCGGTGTTGATCGTCTCGATGTCGTCCTTGGGCGACACGCGGCCGTCGACGTGCACGACGTCGGGGTCGGCGAACGCGCGGGTCACCTGGCAGATGGCCTCGGCCTCGCGGATGTTGGCGAGGAACTTGTTGCCGAGCCCCTCGCCCTCGCTCGCGCCCTTGACGATGCCGGCGATGTCGACGAACGACACCGTGGCCGGGAGGATCTTCTCGCTGCCGAAGATCTCCGCGAGCTTCTCCAGCCGCGGGTCGGGCAGCGGCACGACGCCGACGTTGGGCTCGATGGTGGCGAACGGGTAGTTCGCCGCGAGGACCTGCGCGCGGGTGAGCGCGTTGAACAGGGTGCTCTTGCCGACGTTGGGCAGGCCGACGATGCCGATGGTGAGTGCCACGGGCGACCATCCTAGGGGGCGGGCGACCCGGGCGGGTCCTCAGGCGAACGAGCGGATGGTCTGCAGCAGCTCCGGGGCCCGCCGGTCGTACAGCCCGCCGCCGACCCGCACGCCCACGACCAGCGCCGCCGCGCCCGAGCCGAGACCGACGACCAGGGTCAGGACCTGGAGCAGCGCGTGACCCGTGACGACCGCGGCGATGCCGAGCCCGACGGTCGGCAGGCACACGGCGAGCAGCAGCAGCATCCCCAGCGACTGGGTGAGCATGACTGCGAGCGAGGAGCCCTGCGGCGTGGAGAACGGGTTGTCGCCGGGCTTCGGCACCGGGTAGACGACCCGGGCCGAGTAGATCGACGACGCCCCGACGCCGACCGCCAGCACGCCGAGCGACATGCCGAGCACCGGGGCCGTGGCGTCCCACCGCCCGGACACGCCGAGCACGAGCACGTCGGTCGCCAGCACCACCACGCCGCCGACGACCATGCCGGCGATCGCGCGGCCGCCCCGGTCCACCCGGCCGTCCACGGGCGCGGCGACGTGCGTCCAGAACGCGGTGTCGTCGTAGGAGATGTCGGCGGACAGCGACCAGCCCATGACGAACGCCACGACCACGCCCGCGCCGAGCACGATCCCGCCGCCCCGCCCCATGAACCACAGCAGCAGGACCATGACCGGCACCACGGCGACGGCGGCCGCGTACCGCGGGTCGCGGAGCCAGTACGTGAGGCTCCGGGCGGCGACGGCGCCGGTCGGGGTCGCGGGGAACCGGGCGAAGAACCCGAGGCCCTCGCTGCGCGCGACGTGGCCCGCGCCGCCGGGCGACCGCACCAGGGCAGCCGACAGCGCGCGGTCCCAGACGCCGACGAGCACCGCGAGGGTCGCACCCGCGACGGCGACCTTGCCGAGCGCGGCGAGCCAGGCGCCGGCCTGCACGTCGGCGGCCAGCGCCCAGGGCGCCCCGAGCGGGGTCCAGCCGACCACGACGCCGACCGCGGGCAGCGCGTCCGCGACCGCGGACAGCCCGGCCGTCGCACCGAGCAGGATCGGGCCGATCAGCATGAGAGGGACGATCGCCAGCACCGCGGCCACCTCGCGGAACCGCCGGCCGCCGACGAGCGGGGCGAGCATCGTCGTGATCGCGCGGGAGCCGACCACGCAGACGGCCACGCCGAGCGCTCCCCCGACGACGCCGGCGACCACCGCGCCCGGGTCCCGCCACCAGGCGAGCGCGGACGCGCCGCCGAGCACCAGGGTCGCGGCGCCGGGGACGCCGACCAGGCCGGCGAGCGTGAGGCCCGTCAGCAGGTGCCGCCGGCGGATCGCGAACAGCTGGAACCGCTCGGGGTCCAGCGTGCTGTCCACGCCGAACGCGACCAGCGGCAGCAGCCACCACCCCGCGACGAGCAGCGCGCCGCCGAGCACGACGACCGTGCGGGTCAGCTCGGCGTCGTCGTGCGCGCCGAGCGCCACGAGGCCCACCACCGCGAGCCCGAGCAGGAACAGCGCGTAGAGGACCGACAGCAGGAGCGCGACGACCTTCCACACGCTGCGCCGCAGGCCGTTGCGCAGCAGCGTCAGCTTCAGTCGGACGAGGTGCGCAACCACGCGAGCGCCCCCTCCGTCCGGCGGCCGCCGACCAGCTCGACGAACCGGTCCTCCAGCGACGCGTCCCCGCGGACCTCGTCGACGGTGCCCTGCGCGAGCACGTGACCCCCGGCGATGACGGCGACGTGGTCGCACATGCGCTGCACCAGGTCCATCACGTGCGAGGAGACGACGACGGTGCCGCCGCCCGCGGCGTAGGCCGCCAGGATGTCCCGGATGTTGGCGGCGGACACCGGGTCGACCGCCTCGAACGGCTCGTCGAGGACCAGGACCCGCGGGGCGTGCACGAGCGCGCAGGCCAGGCAGATCTTCTTGGTCATGCCGGCCGAGTAGTCGACGACGAGGGTGTCCGCGTCCGCGGTCAGGTCGAAGGTGCGCAGCAGGTCCGCGGTGCGGTCGCGGACGGTGTCCCGGTCCAGGCCGCGGAGCAGGCCCGCGTAGGTCACCAGCTGGGCGCCGGTCAGCCGGTCGAACAGCCGCACGCCGTCGGGCAGCACGCCCAGCCCCGCCTTGACCGCCGGCGGGTCCGCCCACAGGTCCTGCCCGCGCACGAGCACGCGGCCGAAGTCCGGGCGGAGCAGGCCGGTCGCCATCGACAGCGTGGTGGTCTTGCCGGCGCCGTTCGGGCCCACGAGGCCGTAGAACGACCCGGCCGGGACCTCGAGGTCGACGCCCGCCACGGCGATCTTCGTGCCGAACCTCTTCCACACCCCGTGGATGGACAAAGCGGACATCGGCTCCATCGATCCAGCATAGGGGCGGGCGTGTCGGTGGCGCCTGGCAATCTGCAGGTCATGGACACCGGACTCGTGCTCGCCCTCGCCGGAGCCCTCCTCGCGGGGCTCGCCCTCGGCTGGCTCCTGGCCGCCGGCCGCTCCGGCGCGCGGCTGCGCCGCGCCGAGGTGGAGGCGGCGCGCTGGCGCACCGCCGCGGAGCTCGGCGGCGGGACCGTCGACGCCGACCGGCAGGCCGAGCGGTTCCGCGCGCTCGCCGCCGACGCGCTGGCGCAGAGCAGCGAGCAGTTCCTCGCGCTCGCGCACCAGAGCCTCGCGGCGCGGCACCAGGAGCAGTCCGGGGACCTCGCGCAGCGCGAGCAGGCGGTGCGCTCGATGGTCGACCCGCTGGCGCGGACGCTCGACGCGGTGCGGGCCGAGCTGCGCACCGCGGAGCAGACCCGCGCGCAGCACGACGCCGCGCTGGGCGAGCAGGTCCGGCAGATGCGCGAGGAGGCCGGGCGCCTGCGCGAGCAGACGGCCCAGCTCGTCACGTCGCTGCGCGCGTCCCAGGTGCGCGGGCGGTGGGGCGAGGTGCAGCTGCGCCGGGTGGTCGAGGCCGCCGGGATGCTGCCGCACGTCGACTTCGCCGAGCAGGACCAGGTCCGCACCGACGACGGCCTGCTGCGGCCGGACATGGTCGTCCACCTCGCGGGCGGCAAGCGCGTGGTGGTCGACGCGAAGGTGCCGTTCCTCGGGTTCCTCGAGGCCGTCGAGGCGACCGACCCCGCGGAGCGCGAGCGCCGGCTCGCCGCGCACGCCCGGCACCTGCGCGCGCACGTCGACCAGCTCGCCGCCAAGCGGTACTGGGACCAGTTCAGCCCGGCGCCGGAGTTCGTCGTGATGTTCGTGCCGGCCGAGGCGTTCCTGCACGCCGCGATCGACGTCGACCCCGCGATCGTGGAGCGCGCGTTCGAGAAGGACGTCGTCATCGCGACCCCCATGACGCTGCTCGCGCTGCTGCGCACGGTGGCCTACGCCTGGCGGCAGGACGCGCTGGCCAGCAACGCCCAGGCGGTGCTGGACCTCGGCAAGGAGCTGCACGGCCGGATCGCGACGCTCGGCGGGCACCTGTCCAAGGTCGGCCGGGCGATCGACTCGGCGGCGACGGCGTACAACCAGTCGGTCGCCTCGCTGGAGTCGCGGGTGCTGGTGAGCGCCCGGAAGTTCGCCGACCTGCGGGTCGTGGACGCGGGCCTGGAGACGCCGCCGTCCGTCGAGCGACGGCTGTCCGTGGTGACCGCGCCGGAGCTGGTGGCCTGGGAGACGCAGCAGGTGGTGGGGCTGGGGTCCGACGCGCCCACGGCACCCGGGACGGGGCGGCGGGCGGCCGACGCGCTCGGGGCGCTGGACGACGCGGTGCTCGGGGACGTGCGGCCGCCGGAGGCGGGGCCGGGCGGGGCCTGAGGGCCGGACCGGGCGGACCCGGGTCAGACGGGGCGGACCGCCAGGTCGGGCCGGTCGCCCCGGCGCGGGCGCGGGTCGTCCCCGCCGGCCGCGCGCAGGTCCGCGCGCAGCTCGCGCGGCAGCGAGAACATGAGGTCCTCGGTCGCGGTCCGCACCTCCTCGACGTCGCCGAACCCGTGCGCCGCGAGCAGGTCCAGCACGTCGCGGACCAGGATCTCCGGCACCGAGGCCCCGGAGGTCACGCCGACGGTGCGGGCGCCCTCGAGCCACGCGGGGTCCACCTGGTCCGCGGTGTCCACCCGGTACGACGCGCGGGCGCCGTACTCGAGCGCGACCTCGACCAGCCGCACCGAGTTCGACGAGTTCGCCGAGCCGACGGTGATCACCACGTCGCACTCCGGCGCGAGCTTCTTGACCGCGACCTGCCGGTTCTGGGTGGCGTAGCAGATGTCGTCGCTCGGCGGGTCCTGCAGCAGCGGGAACCGCTCACGCAGCCGCCGGACGGTCTCCATCGTCTCGTCCACCGACAGCGTGGTCTGCGAGATCCACACCACCCGGCTCTCGTCGCGGACCACCACGTCGGCCACGGCGTCCGGCGAGTCGACCACCTGGACGTGCGCGGGCGCCTCGCCCTGGGTGCCCTCGACCTCCTCGTGCCCGGTGTGTCCGATCAG